>CAZAQN010000103.1:0-9633 GCA_964487345.1 uncultured Occallatibacter sp.
AAATCAAGGGCGGCGTGGTGCCCAAGGAATACATCAAGCCCATCGATCAGGGCGTCCAGGGAGCTCTCGAACTCGGCATCCTGGCGGGTTATCCGATTGTCGATGTCAAGGTGATCCTGTTCGACGGCAGCTACCACGAAGTCGACTCGAACGAAATGGCATTCAAGTTTGCCGGTTCGATCGCGTTCAAGGAAGCGGCAAGAAAAGCGTCGCCGGTGTTGTTGGAGCCGGTGATGGCCGTAGAAGTCACGGTTCCCGAGGAGTTCATGGGTGTGATCATCGGCGACATCAACTCGCGCCGCGGCCGCATTGAAGGCATGGAACACGCGGCCGGTTCGCAGGTGATCAAGGCAATCGTTCCGCTGAAGGAAATGTTTGGTTACGTGAACGAGATTCGTTCGTCCACGCAGGGCCGCGCGTCGTACTCGATGCAGTTCGCGCGCTATGAAGAAGCACCGCGCATGATCGCCGACGAAATTATCGGCCGCGCGCAGGGGAAGTGAGTAAGGCAGTTCGTAGTTCAGAGTTCTTAGTTCGCAGTTGAAAACCCGGCCGATTCAGGGTGTGGGCTTCAGGGGGCGAGAAAACTTAGAACTAAGAACTGCGAACTGCGAACTGAGTTTTGGGGCTGGAGCCGGAACGCCGGCGCCCTGTTGGTAATGGCACGGAAGCTACGAGGGGAATAGGAAAATGGCGAAGGAAAAGTTTGACCGTTCGAAGCCGCACGTGAATGTGGGAACGATCGGACACATCGATCACGGCAAGACGACGTTGACGGCGGCGATCACGAAGGTATTGCAGAAGCACAACCCGAAGAACACGTTCCGTTCGTTCGACTCGATTGACAACGCGCCGGAAGAGCGGGAGCGCGGCATTACGATCGCGACGGCGCACGTGGAGTACGAGACGGCGAACCGTCACTACGCGCACGTGGATTGCCCCGGTCACGCCGACTACATCAAGAACATGATCACCGGCGCGGCGCAGATGGACGGCGCCATCCTGGTGGTTGCGGCCACCGACGGCCCCATGCCGCAGACCAAGGAACACGTGCTGCTGGCGCGCCAGGTGGGCGTGCCCTGCATCGTGGTCTTTCTGAACAAGTGCGACGCGGTGGAAGACGAAGAGCTGACCGACCTGGTCGAGATGGAAGTGCGCGAGCTGTTGTCGAAGTACCAGTTCCCCGGCGATGACGTGCCGGTGATTCGCGGCTCCGCCCTGGGCGCGCTGAATGGCGAAGCCAAGTGGGAAGCGAAGATTGACGAGCTGATGGATGCTGTGGACAAGAACGTTCCTCTGCCGGCGCGTTCGATCGACCTGCCGTTCCTGATGCCGATCGAAGATATTTTCTCGATCTCGGGCCGCGGCACGGTGGTTACGGGAAGGATCGAGCGCGGCAAGGTGAAGGTGGGCGAGGACGTCGAGATTGTGGGCTTCCGCGAGACGCGTAAGTCGGTCTGCACTGGCGTTGAGATGTTCAAGAAGCAGCTCGATGAGGGTCTGGCGGGCGATAACGCGGGCATTCTGCTGCGCGGCATTGCCAAGGAAGATGTGGAGCGCGGCATGGTGTTGGCCAAGCCGACATCGATTACGCCGCACACCAATTTCAAGGGCGAGATTTACGTGTTGAGTAAGGAAGAGGGCGGCCGTCATACGCCGTTCTTCAAGGGCTATCGTCCGCAGTTTTATTTCCGGACGACGGATGTGACCGGAGTTGCGGAGTTGCCGGAAGGTACCGAGATGGTGATGCCGGGCGACAACGTGCAGTTAAAGATTGAGCTGATTACGCCGGTGGCCATGGAGAAGGGCTTGCGCTTCGCGATTCGCGAAGGCGGTCGCACTGTGGGCGCGGGTACGATCTCGGAGATTATCAAGTAACAGTTCGTAGTTCAGAGTTCGTAGTTCATAGTTGTTCTCGGCTGCGGTAGAGCGACAACTTCGAGCTACGAACTTAGAACCAAGAACTGGCGGACCGAAGGGAAGCCAATGGTAGGTCAGAGAATTCGAATTCGGTTGAAGGCATACGACTATCGTGTGCTCGATACCTCGACCGGCGAAATTGTGGAGACGGCCAAGCGCACCGGAGCAACGGTGGCAGGTCCGATTCCATTGCCGACAATCAAGAACAAGTATTGCGTGCTGCGTTCGCCGCACGTCGACAAGAAATCGCGCGAGGCTTTCGAGATTCGCACGCACAAGCGCCTGATCGACATTCTCGAACCGACGCAGCAGACGGTGGACGCGCTGATGAAGCTCGACCTGCCCGCCGGCGTCGATGTAGAGATCAAGGCCTTCGAAAAGTAGCCACCTGCGGTGGGGCCAAACGCGCCTTGTGGCGCACAAATTTCGCGGTAATCACGCGAAGGGATAAAAGGTCCGGAAGGACCCCGGCAGTGCGATGGAAACAACATCGCATGATGAGGTGAGGAAGACATGGCAGTCACGGGAATTTTAGGTAAAAAGATCGGCATGACGCAGGTCTTCGACGAGAAGGGCGATGTGCACCCGATTACGGTGCTGCAGGCTGGCCCATGCGTGATTACGCAGTTGAAGACAGCTTCGCGAGACGGCTACGATGCCGCGCAGATCGGACTGGTTGAATTCGTGAAAGCTTCGCGGATTACCAAGCCGCAGGCCGGCCACTTCGCCAAAACCGAAGCGCCTCCGGTGAAGATCATCAAGGAAGTTGATCTCGAAGCGGGCGCCGATGGCGAGGTTGCGACCAAGGCGGGTGATCGCGTGCTGGTCGATATTTTTGCCGATGCGAAATTCGTCGATGTGATCGGCACTTCGAAGGGCCGCGGTTTTGCGGGCGTTGTTCGTCGTCACAAGTTTGCCGGCGGGCCTAAGTCTCACGGACACATGTTTCAGGTGCAGGGTTCAATCGGCGCATCCAGCTTCCCGTCCCGCGTGTTTCCGGGGCAGCGCATGCCTGGCCACTTCGGTGTGGATCAGGTTACGGTACGGAATCTGCGGATTCGCGGCATTGATCTTGAAGAGAATTTGCTGATGGTTGAGGGTGCAGTACCAGGACCCCGCGAAGGGTATGTGCTGATTTCGAAAGCTAAGGCTCCGCCGCGCGAGCGTCGTGGCTTCGCAGGCTCGACCACGGTCGATCCATTGAAAGCTTCGAAGAAGGCAACCGCGAAGAGAAAATAGCCACCTGCGGTGGGGCCAACTGCGCCTTGCGGCGCACGAGATTGAGAGCCGGGGAAGAGCCCGGCGGAAAAAGAAGAAGACGATGGCAAAAGTGGATGTAGTCAATTTGAACGGCGAAAAGGTGGGCTCGCTCGATCTGGCCGATACAGTATTTGGCCAGGTGAACGAGGATCTGCTGTGGGAGGCGGTGAAGCACTACCGCGCCTCGCTGCGCCAGGGCACGGCCGCCACCAAGAACCGCAAGCTGGTCGCCGGTTCCGGTAAGAAATTGTGGAAGCAGAAGGGCACGGGCCGCGCGCGTGTTGGTTCGGTCCGTTCACCTCTTTGGCGGCATGGCGGTACAGTGCATGGACCGCAGCCCCGCAGCTACGACTATGCGTTTCCGCACAAGAAGCTGTTGGGAGCGCTGCGCTCGGCGCTGGCGTCGAAGCTCGCCGACGGCAAGTTGACGGTCGTCGATTCGCTCGAGATCAAAGAAGCCAAGACCAAGCAGTATCGCGAGGCACTCAACAGGCTCGACGCGAAACGCACAACCCTGATCGTCGAAAGTGGCAAGACTCTGTCGCAGGCACTGGTGTTGGGCGCGCGCAATCTTAAGGGCGTCGAGTTGCTGCTCAACAACGAAGTGCATCCTTACGATCTGCTGCGTTACGAGCGTGCGATCTTTTCGAAGGCCGCAATCGAGCAGCTTTCCGAGACTCTTGAGAAGTCCGTATCGAAGCGCAAACTCGCGCAGACGGAGGCAGCGTAATGCCGACACTCTATTCCGTGATTCGCCGCCCATTGATTACCGAAAAAGGTTTGGGCGTGAAAGAGACCGAGGGAACGCTGGTGTTTGACGTAGCGCCCGACGCCTCGAAGACAGAAGTGAAGCAGGCAGTCGAAGCCCTTTTCAAAGTAAAGGTGGCCGGCGTTCGTACGGCCAATGTAATAGGCAAGGAACGCCGCCGCGGCAAGTTTGCGGGCTTCCGTCCCGACTGGAAGAAGGCATACGTTCGGCTGAAGGCCGGCGAGAAGATGCCGGAGTATGTAAGCAATCTGTAAGAGACGAGTTCACAGTTCGTAGTTCAAAGTTCGCAGTTGAAGGCTACTGCGAATGGGGAGACTAAGAACTTCGAACTAAGAACTATGAACTAAGTAGGACAAAAACGATGGCGATCAAGACATACAGACCGATTACGCCGACACTGCGTTTTCAAACAACGCTGGTGAACGACGACCTGACGACGAATAAGCCGCATAAGCCGCTGCTGACCACGCGCAAGCGCACCGGCGGACGCCGCAATTCGGGTGATTTGACCATCCGCCACCAAGGCGGAGGCCACAAGCAGAAACTGCGCCTCATCGATTTCAAGCGCGAGAAGTATGGCGTGCCGGGCAAGGTCGCCACCATCGAATACGATCCGAATCGTTCGGCTCGCATCGCGCTGGTGCATTATGCCGACGGCGAAAAGCGCTACATCCTGCAGCCCGTTGGCTTGGTTGTTGGGGCAACGGTCAGCTCCGGCCCCGAGGCCGACATCCTGATCGGAAACGCGCTGCCGCTGAAGAACATTCCGGCCGGCACCACGGTGCATGCAATTGAGCTGCGGCCCGGTAAAGGCGCGCAGATGGCGCGTTCGGCTGGCGCGCAGGCACAGCTGGTTGCCAAAGAAGGTGAATACGCGTTGCTCAAGTTGCCTTCCGGCGAAACCCGTAAGGTGCTCGTCGAGTGCATGGCGACTATCGGCCAGGTGGGCAACACCGATCACGAGAACATCTCGATCGGCAAGGCCGGACGCAATCGCTGGCTGGGCATTCGCCCGACCAACCGCGGCGTCACGATGAACCCTGTCGATCACCCGCACGGTGGCGGCGAAGGTAAGACTTCGGGCGGCCGTCATCCGGTAACACCGTGGGGCCAGCCGACACGCGGCTACAAGACACGTAACAACAAGCGGACCGATTCATTCATCGTCAGCCGCCGGGCGAAGTAAGAAATACAGCCGCTAGCTTCTAGCTTCTAGCTACTAGCTAACGGGATGAAGAGAAGATTGAGGCAATAGCTTGGCAGTTAGCTTGAGTAAGACGGAGCTAGAGGCTAGAGGCTAGAGGCTAGGAGCTAAGCAGTTATGGCACGTTCGACGAAAAAAGGGCCGTTTGTGGATGCGCACCTCACCGTGAAGATCGAGGTGCTGAACAAGGCCAATGACAAGAAAGTGGTCAAGACCTGGTCGCGGCGCTCGACGATCTTTCCGGAGTTCGTAGGCCACACCATTGCGGTGCACAACGGGAAGAAATTCGTTCCGGTGTACGTGACCGAAAACATGGTGGGACACAAGCTGGGCGAGTTTGCGCCGACCCGCACATTCAAAGGCCATACCGGCGGATCGAAGGCAGCCGAGAGTTCGGCGAAGCCCGCACCGGCAAGGTAGGAAGGGCAGCTTCTAGCTCTTAGCCTCTAGCTTCCAGCTCGGTAAGTGCGAAGCAAGGTTCTGCAGTTAGGTGAAGAAGGTTGCCGAGATAGAACGAGCTAGCGGCTAGAAGCTAGCAGCTAGAAGCTGAGGATAAGAACAATGGCAGTCGAGACAAGGGAATACCGGGCGGAGGCCAAGTTTCAGCGCGTATCGCCGCAGAAGGCGCGGCTGGTGCTCGATCTGATCAAGGGCCGTGGCGTGCAGGAAGCGCTGGAGACAGCCGCTTTTACCAAGAAGCGCATCGCTCCGGTGATTCACAAGCTTCTGGTCTCCGCGGTGGACAACGCGAAGTATGTCTCCGGGGAGCAGGGAACCGATTTGGATGTGGACAGCCTCTATGTCAAGCAGGCCCTGGCCAACGACGGCCCGCGCATGAAGCGCATCCGGCCTGCACCGATGGGGCGTGCCTACCGCTATCAGCGCAGGCTGGCGCACATCATAGTGTCTGTTGCCGAGCGCGGGACGAGTTCGCATTTGGTGACCAAGGTCGAGGAGCCGGCTGAGGCGACGAAGCCCGTGAAGAAAGCCAAACCGGCGGCGAAGGCTGTTGCGAAGAAAGCGAAGCCTGCAGCGGCACCTAAGAAAAAGGCCAAGGCCTAAGAAGGATTGAGGGAAGAGTTATGGGACAGAAAGTCCATCCTTACGGATTCCGGCTGGGAGTGAACAAGCCATGGCGCTCGCGCTGGTTCTCAGAGCGTGACTACGCAAAGCTCCTTGTCGAGGACGTGAAACTCAAGGCGGAGTTGCGCGAAAAGCTCAAGGCTGCCGGCGTGAGTTCGGTCGAGATCGAGCGGCCGGGCAATAAGCTGCGCTTTCTCATTCGCACCGCGCGTCCGGGTATCGTGATCGGCCGCAAGGGCGCGGAGATCGAGAAGCTGAAGACGGAACTTGGTAAGCGCACCAACCGCGAAGTGTTCATCGACATTATCGAAGTGAACAAGCCGGAGTTGGATGCGCAGTTGGTCGCGGAGAACATCGCGCTGCAACTTGAGAAGCGTGTCAGCTTCCGTCGCGCCATGCGCAAGAGCGTCGATTCAGCGCTGCGTTTCGGTTGCAAGGGAATCAAGGTGCGCGTCTCGGGTCGTTTGAATGGCAACGAAATCGCGCGTTCGGAATGGTATCTGCAAGGGCGTCTGCCGCTGCACACGCTGCGCGCGGATATCGACTATGGCTTTGCCGAGGCGGAGACCACATACGGTCAGATCGGCGTGAAGACATGGATCTATCGTGGCGACATTTACGAGCAGAAGCGTCGCCAGGCACCCGCGGTTGGGACGACAGTGTTTTAAAGGCAGTTCATAGTTCTTAGTTCAGAGTTCACAGTGCGATTGTCGGCGTGGGTTTTGAAAACTAGGAACTGCGAACTCAGAACTACGAACTGTTCTCGAGGTTTTCGTTATGTTGATGCCAAAGAAGGTGAAGTTTCGTAAGCAGCAGAAGGGCAAGCGCCGGGGCAAGGCGTGGCGCGGCTCGACGCTGTCTTTCGGTGAGTACGGATTGAAGGTTATGGAGTGCGGCTACATCACCGATCGTCAGATCGAAGCCAGCCGTATCGCCATGACGCGTTTCATCAAGCGCGGCGGCAAGATCTGGCTGCGCCTGTTCCCGGACAAGCCGATCACCAAGAAGCCGGCCGAAGTGAGAATGGGCTCGGGCAAGGGCGCGCTGGATCACTGGGTCGCCGTGGTGCGGCCGGGCAAGATCCTGTTTGAGATGGAAGGCGTGACTCCCGACATCGCTGCAGAAGCCATGCGTCTGGCGTCGAACAAGCTACCGCTGAAAACTAAGTTTGTGATGCGGCCGGGTGCCGAGAAGGCTGTCGCTGCGGCAAAGTAGAAATGCAGCTTTTGACTGCTAGCCACTAGCTTCTAGCTCGGTCATATGCGAGCAGGATGAGGCTAGAAGCTAGTAGCTGGAAGCTAGGAGCTAAGGACAGATGGAACTCGAGAAGATTCGCAATTTGAGCGACGACGAGCTGCAGCACCACGAGAAGACCTCTGCGGAGCAACTTTTCCGGCTGCGCTTTCAGGTGTCGCTCGGTCAGAACGACGGCGTGAAGAAGCTTCGCCAGCTGCGCAAAGAGATTGCTCAGGTGAAGACTGTGGCCCGTGAGCGTGAGTTGGGAGTGCGCGGCGCCAAGAAAGAATTGGTTGCGACGCCTGCTGCAAAGCCGGCCACCGCAAAGCCGGCCACCGCGAAGCCCACCGCCGCAAAGACGGTGCGCGCAAAATCGGCTACTCCGAAATCGGCCACTGCAAAATCGGCTACCGCAAAGACGGCGAGCGCAAAGAAGGGAGCCGGTAAATGACGGCGACAGCAGAAAAGGTAGCACAAGCGCCGGCAGCTTCGCGGCGCAATGAAAAAGTGGGCAACGTCGTTTCGACCAAGATGCAGAAGACCATCGTGGTCGAGGTCGAGATGCGCAAGGCTCATCCCAAGTACAAGCGGATCGTGCGCAGCTCAAAGAAGTTTTATGCGCACGACGAGCAGAATTCGGCGCGCGTGGGGGATGTGGTGCGGATTCGCGAGACGCGGCCGTTGAGCAAATTGAAGCGCTGGTCGTTGGAAGAGATTGTGCGGCGTTCAACGCTGAGCCAATTGGAAGACACGGCGACTGTCGCCGCAGTTGAAGTTGCAAAGTAGAGTCGGCGCGTTCGCGTAAGGAGATAAGTCCATGGCAGTACAAATGAGATCCATGCTCGCGGTTGCCGATAACTCCGGCGCGCGCAAGCTGCAAATGATCCTTCCGCTGGGCGGCGGGCTGGGTAAGAAGGCCGGCCTCGGCGACGTGATTACCGCCGCGGTCAAGGAAGCCTCGCCGGACGGAACCGTCAAGAAGGGCAAAGTTGTGAAGGCGGTCATTGTGCGCACGCGCAAGGAATATCGCAGGCGCGACGGTACCTATATTCGCTTCGACGAGAACGCAGCGGTGGTGATTGACGATGCGCACGAGCCGGTAGGGACGCGCGTGTTTGGGCCGGTGGCTCGCGAACTGCGTGAGAAGAAGTTTTTGAAGATTGTTTCCTTAGCCCCTGAGGTTGTGTAGATGCGTTGTGTAGATGCAGTTCGTAGTTCGTAGTTCAGAGTGACTGCACGGAGAGCTGAGAATTTCGAACTACGAACTACGAACTACGAACTTAGAACTGTTTCGGAGAAACCATGCCGAGTTTAAGTATTCATCGCAACGATACGGTCAAGGTGCTTGCGGGCGCCGACCGCGGCAAGACCCAGCGCGTGCTGCGCGTGTTTCCCGACAAGGGCACCGTGCTTGTCGAGCATGTTCGCATGATCAAGAAAACCGTTTCGAGTAAGACCGGGAAGCGGACCAAGGGCGGCATCGCGGATCAGGAGTCGCCGATCAACATTTCGAACGTCGCGCTGGTGTGCGGCACTTGCGGCACGGCACGTGTGGGGTTCAAGAAGGAAGGCACGAGCAGAATGCGTGTCTGCAAGAGATGTGGGTCGGAGTTACCCACGAAGAAGTAGGGAAACAGCTTCCAGCCGCTAGCTTCTAGCTCCTAGCTTGTTGTCCTGGAGCGAAAGGCTTGGGCGGTGGCGAGATGGAGCCAAGGGCTAGAAGCTAGCAGCTGAATTGAGTCCCTTCCGAAACGGTAAACGGATCGAAACTACGGTCCACTCCGAGAGCGGAAGAAAGAGAGAAGAGAGATGGCGGCAAGGCTGAAAGAGAAATACATCAAAGAGATCAAGCCTGCACTGCAGAAGGAACTGGGCATCGACAACCCGATGGCCGTTCCGAGGCTCGACAAGATCGTGGTCAACATGGGCCTGGGCGAAGCAACGCAGAATACCAAGCTGCTCGACCCGCTGGTGGGCGACCTGATGGCGATCACCGGGCAAAGGCCGGTGACCACCAAGGCGAAGAAATCGATCGCGGCGTTTAAGGTACGCGCCGGTATGTCGATTGGCGCCATGGTGACGCTGCGCAACGAGAAGGCCTATGAATTTCTTGACCGGGTGATTTCGACAGCGCTGCCGCGCGTGCGCGATTTTCGCGGCG
>CAZAQN010000104.1:0-9270 GCA_964487345.1 uncultured Occallatibacter sp.
ACCGATGCAGAGTTCCGCGCGAAGCATGCACGAAACCCACGAGCGAACACAGCAACCGATATCTTGCTGGCCCAGATCGGTCCGATGACGGCGAGAAAGCCTAATGAAAGTTGTAAGGATGTTCCCAATGCTCAAAAGGCCGTCTCCGCATCCGCTGGCGGAAAAGGCAATTCGCAGAATCTACAACAGAAGCTATCGCCAGGGTCTCTGCAAAATCAGCTATCAACTTCCAATCTGGAGAACGCCTGCGCCCAGGGAAGCATAGATAAATGTTATGGTGCCGGGCGTCTTTTTGAACTTGGACAGGGTGTTCCTCAGGACTACATGAAGGCGTACAAATACTTCAAGCAGGCCTGCGATGGCGGAAACGTGGAGGGGTGCAATGAAGTTGGGTTCTTGTTTGCAAACGGCTTTGGTGTTGCTCAAGACTACCAACAGGCTTACAAGTACGGCAGACAAGCTTGCGAAGGCGGAGAGATGCTTTCGTGCAAGAATCTTGGCCTTCTCTTCTTGAATGGACAGGGCGTTGCACTGGATTATAGCCAAGCATTCAAGTATTTCAAGCAAGCCTGCGACGGGGGTAGTGCTCTTGGGTGTAATGGCCTTGGCTTTCTATTCGAACACGGCGACGGAGTCCAACAAGACTATGCGCAGGCATTCAAATATTTGAAGATAGCCTGTGATGCCGGTGAGGGTATAGGGTGCGCCAATATCGACGTCATGTATGACCTGGGCAACGGGGTTACGAAGGATCTCAAGCAGGCATTCGCTTTCTATAAGCAGATGTGCGACGCTTCGCAATTTAGAGGATGCGATTTGTTAGGACAACTCTACGAAAATGGCCGGGGTGTTGCCAAGGATTATGGAAAGGCGTCGGAACTGTTTACGCGAGCCTGTGACGGAAAAGGGATGGCCGGTTGCAATGATTTAGGCGAGTTGTATTTGAATGGCTATGGCGTCGCGCAGGATTACTTGCATGCCTATTCTTTGTTTATGGGAGCATGCGACGCGAAGGAATGGCGCAGTTGCAACAATCTGTCTCTCTTGTCTATTTCGAACCACGGTGTCGCACAGGATTACCGGCAAGCCTACAACTATGCCAAGCTGGCATGCGACGGTGGACTAGCCAAAGGATGCTATAACCTTGGCGCTGTTAGCATCCATGACCGGGATTACACCCAGGCCATCGACTCCTTTGCGAAAGCTTGCAAGGGAGGCATTCCAGGTGGCTGCAATCAGGCGGCAGATTTATCGCAACTCCAAGGAAATCAAACGCAGGCATTGAGCTTCTATAAGATGTCCTGTGATACCGACGATCCAACTGGCTGCAAAAGCTATGCGCGTCTGCTCGACGACCTCCTAAAGGGCACAATCCGTATAAAAGGTCCTCAAGACTATCAGCAGGCCACTCTATACAACAAGAAAGCTTGTGAGCTTGGCGAAGTAAGCGCCTGTTCTGAAGCGGGATTTCTTTTGTCCTATGCTTCGACTCTTGTTCAAGGCACGGCACCAAACAATCAGGAGGCACTCAAGTATTACAACATGGCTTGTGAGGGCGGAGAGATGAGTGTGTGCTTTAGGCTCGGCATGCTATTTGAGTATGGACACAGCAATCTTTTGGCCGACGGTCAAAGCATCACCAAGGATACTCAGCAGGGCCTGAGCTATTGGAAAAATGCTTGTGATAAAAAGGACGAGAGTGCCTGCACAATGCTACGGACCGTACAGAAATCAGGTGATTTTTGAATGAGAACGCGTGTATTGACGAATGGATTATGTCGAGCTGAAGGCGCTGCATAGTCGGGCTAGACAGGGCGCCGGTTGGATTCTTAGACTGAGCGCGCGCGGGGTGCCGGGGCCTCAGCGGCGGCTTGCTCCATTAGAGGCCCAAGCCGATGTCCATGCTCTGTTCCTGCTCTTGCTTCGGAGCAGTGTTCTGCTCGTTCTTGGCTTGCCCTTTGACCTGCGCCACATCCTGCGAATGCGAATGGGCCTCCCCTTTTGGCATCGCATGATCTAAACCTTCCTTGGCTGTGATTGGGCTTCCGTCCTGCCCGTAGAACTGGCCGGTCGGCCCGTCGATGTGCAAACCACGTTGTGTATCGAGATGCTCATATGACTGAATCGTCCCCGTCTCGGCCTTCCATCCGAACTGACTCCCCTCGGAGGCTGTCACCGCATTGTTGAGCGGTGCCCAGTGCCGCTCAACCTCAGGCCAGCTATAAACCTTTTCGATAGGCTCAGCGACCGCCTTCTGTTCCACCACGGTCTCTGGCTTCGGCGCGACTGCCTGCTCCGACACTTTGGCGGCCTGTTCCTGCTTCACCTCCGGCGCTAGTGCGCTTGTGTGGGAGACATCATGCCCGAGTGCAGCTCCCAGCTTCTCTCGGCTATCGGTAAACAGTTGCGCGTCGTAGGCCCCACGCGAGACGGCGACATAAGCCATTCGATTGTTGAGCAGGTCTTTCGCGCCAAGCTCAGTGTCCACGTTGATGAGCACGCGGTCGGCGGTCTGTCCCTGGCTGGAGTGGCTGGTAACGGCATAGCCGTGGTCAAGATGCGGATGCTTCAAGGGGTCAAGCTGCACCTCACGGCCTCCGTCCATCTTGACGGACATGCGGCCTTCGGCGATCCGCTCCACTGTTCCAAGTTCCCGGTTCGCCAGCTTCATCTCCGACACGGGAGCGGTGAGCTGTACCCGGTCTCCGGTAGAAAACGCCCGCTCTTGCTCACGATAGACAGAGACGCCCTGCTGACGGCGTGGATCGTAGCTCTTCTCGGTGCCGTCCTTCAGTTCAACAGTGAGCCGATTGTTCGGCGCATCTACTTGTGTCACCCGCGCATACTCGCCCTTGGGGATGCCAGTCTCCTGAGAGGTGCGACTGTAGCGCAGAACGTCGCCTTCGTTGTAACGTGCCGCCCACATACGGTCTGCTCCGGTGAGGTCTTGACGTGGCACAAGCACCTTCGTCTGGTGCTCTTCCTTGCCGACAACGCCCTTGGCTTGCAACTCGGTATGGATCGCCTGATTGATCTCGGCGCGGGAGCGGTTGTCGGGCGAGACGACCAACGTGTTCTCCGGCGACTTCGCGTACTCCTTCGCGATAACCGCGATACGCTCCTCTGGGCTTCTGACCTCATGGATTCGTCCCTGCCTGTCTAAGCCCGCAATCGCGAGTCCAACCTCACCACGCGCAAGCTGCTCGACGGTCTGCTTTAGCTCCGGGTCTTTCTGGCGAACAATCTCATCCAGTCTTACCGTCTTCAGCCCGGCTTCTTGTAGCTGGGCGAAGATGCGACCGGCCTCAACGGACTCGTGCTGGCGGGTGTCACCGACCAATAGAACGCGCTCGTTTGGATGGAGGCGGCTCACAAACTCGTGCATCTGCCGGGTTGAAGCGAGAGAGCTTTCGTCCAACACATAGAGGCGCTTCTCGCCTATATCCACTTTCTGTCCTTGAGCAAGATGGGCTTGCAATGTCTTCGTCTCGATGCCGGCCTCGCCAAGCTTCTGCGCTGCGCGAGACGTGGGCGCAAAGCCTTCTACCCGATACCCGGCGTTCTCCGCACCCTCGCGCACCACGGCCAGGGCCGTCGTCTTTCCCGCGCCCGCAACCCCATCCAAGCCGACGATCTTCTCCCGCGACAGAAGCACATCATCGACCGCTTGCCTCTGTCCAGCATTTAGTTCCGGGTGACGTTCCGCGGTGTTCATCCTCGCCCGTCCCTCTACCAGCATTGGATCGTTAGAGCCGCGCTGGTTGCCGTCCTTCATGTGGCCTATGGTCTCGCGTTCCATGCGAAGTGTCTCGGCGGTCGTGTATTGCTGGCCTTCATGTTTCGGTCCATGCTGGACGGTGCGGAATTCACCTGACTGCGCTCTGCGGTCGAACTCCTGCCGGACCTGGGAGAAGCTCGCCTCGCCCATGCCCCTGTCGAGCGCCGCCGTCAGGATCGACCGTCCGCTCTCGACCGCAGAGCGCTCAAAAAGATGTTCGCGGGCGTAGGTCACGGATACCTGGGCGGACTTGCCCGGATGGGATTCGTGATTTTGTCCATGCTGCCGCGCTTCGGCAACAACGCGGTCGGCCTGGTGGCCGTACTGCGCCGACAGTTCGCGGTGCTGCCGCAACACCTCTTCCGGCGACAGCAGTTCCTTAGAATCCCGCGTTCGATGGGCCGCAATCTGTGCGGCGGCTGGCCCGTCGATGCCGTTGGCGCGGATGTAGTCCTTCACCTGCTCCCGCCGAAGACTATTGGCCGCAAGGTATTCCTTGCTGTACCCGGCGATCTGCGGCTCGCCCCACTCGCCGCGCTCGACCTTATAGCCAAGGTCGTTCAACCGAACGGCCAACTCCGATCGGTAGACGTTGGTGGCGTAGCTCTGCGAGGCGAATAGCTCCTGCGGTTGCAGGGAGCGGGTCTGCCCGCTCTCGCGTTCCGTGACGTTGAAGATCACGGCATGGGTATGGAGTTGCGGCGCGGCGTAGCCTTCAACTGGTCGCGCGGTATCGTGTTCGAAGGTCGCGGCGGCAAACTTACCTGTCGTCTCCGGCTCCCGAATGTTGCCGATCCGCGCTTCGGTGTACCGCTCCAACTCAGTCAGTGCCACGCGGACACTCTCGCGGTGCGCTTGCCGCACCCGGTCATCGCCGCCTACCAGCGCGGTCAGCGAGACGGACTTCGGCGCGGAGAACGTCGCGTCCCACCCGGCGCGGTGCTCCACCGACGTAATCTCCTTGCCGTTCTTGCCCTCGTAGGTCTTGGATACCTGGTGCCGAACAAGCTGCGCCTGAGTGTTTGGGTGCTGTCCTTCGCTCAAGCGGGCGAAATGTTCCGCGCCCACGGCTCCCGAAAGTCCCCACTCAGCGGAGAGCCGCCCCTGCCACTCGCTATGCCCCTGCTGGTCGCGGCTCCAGTAGTTCTGCTCACTCGAAGCAAATTCCCGCGCATGATACGTCCGGGCTTGACCTGCCGAGAGCGGTTTGGAGATGGACAGCATATGCGTGGCCCGATTTCAATGCGGCAAAGGAAGTGCCGCATGAAATGAGTTTAGACCTTGTGAGAAGCTGCCAAGCGATCAAGGCTGCCTCGTCAGTCAATCCCCTTGGACTCATCCCAGACGTAAACCTCTTTCGCTTCGAGGTCGGTTGCCGGGAACAAAGGAAGCGAAGTCTGGACAGCAGGAACCGGCTTCTTCATCGGCGGTTTGATCGGCGTGACGGCTACAGGTGGGGCCGTTTCCACCTTCATTCTCGGAAGCAAATCAGGTAGCTTCCGCTCGATAAACTCTGGCTGTTTGCTCCTCTTTTTTGCCAGCGCAAAGCACACCGGCGCGACCCGGTTTTCCTGCTTGATGAAGCCGCGCAACGGCTCCAGGCCGGCGATTTCCGATGCCATGACGAGCGGCTTGGTGACGATCTCCAGCGAGAAAGACTTCTTGCTCCGCAGCAGTCCCATGCTGCGTGACTCCTTCAACCTTTCGACCTCGATCTCGCCGATGGCATCGGAGATCCATTTCGCGGCGCGGGGTTCGGAGGTCTTGAAAAACACCTTCGTCGCCGGCTGCGAGAGCATGGCCTCGGCGTCCTTGCCGTAGCGCTTTTCCATCTGGCTGCGCCCCTGAAAGCCAAGCACAACGGGGTTGCCATACTTGCGATTTTCCGTGACGGCGGTATGGAGCTGAGGCAGCTTGTTGAGGCTGGCGAGTTCGTCGATGACGAACCATACTGGCTTCGCATTGAGGTCTTCGCAGTCACCCATCATGCGCAGGATAAAGAGGTCGAGCCACACGGAATGGAGCGGCAGAATCTTCTCCCGGTAGCCCGGATTGGAAGTCAGAAACACCCACCGTTTGCGCTGGATTTGCCACTCAGCCGTAGAGAATATATTGCCGTCGTTGCGATGTTCAGGTAGCAACTCCAAGCTGTCGGCAACCATATTCAGGCTTGAGATGACACCCGCCCGCTGCTGCGGAGCAGTGGGGTCGATAAGGGCGGCGAGCGGCGTTCCCTTCACCCTCGAAGCGATCTGGTCAGGGTCGGACATCCACTTCAAGAGGTCGCTGGAGTCCGACTTGTACTTGAGCAAATGGGCCAAGATTCTGCGTGGACCATCGGTAAAGAATGCCTTCTCGTACTCCTTATCTGGAAGGAACGCGGCGGCGATAGTGGTCGCGGTTTCATCCCTGAGAAGCTCACTGGCGAGCGACCAATAGGGGCACCGCGCATCGAGCGGATTCAGGATCAAGTCGCCGCGATTTGGGTCGTAGAACTCGCCCACAAAATCCATCGCCGGGTCGTAGACGATGGCGGTCTCGCCACGCTCCTGGACCTGGCGGAGAATCTGCCGGATGGCCGAGGACTTGCCGCTGCCGGTGTCGCCCATGAGCATGATGTGGCTGGACTCCAGACGACGGGGAATGCGATAGCTCGGCCCAAACGGTAGCCGGGTCGTCCAACTGAAGAGCGAGTTGTCCCACTGCAACTGAAAGCGGATTCCATCTTCCTTCCGCGTTCTGAGCCAGCCAAACGGCGATGTCAGTTCCGGCCCCTTCGTCCGCCGTCCGTGACGCTCCTCATGCTTCGATCTGGTCTTCCACCAAGCCCTTAAACCGAGCAGAAAAAGTACCGCCGCCGCACACGCAAACAACGGCTGCAGGACCATCCTCCAGATGCCTCTTCCGTCGAAAATCTGCGCCTCCAGATATCGCTCCAGCTTCACGGACTCGACCTGCTGCGGCTCGCTCTTGACCACTCCGCGCCAGCCGTCGGCGATGGCGCGGGACGAAAGTTTGACGGGCAATTCGTTCCCGTTGCCGATGGTTGCCGAGACGACATCGGCCCCCAAAGCCACCTCCGGTTTCCGTCCCGGCGCCGTCTTCAGCAGCCATTCCACCTTGGTCGTCGCGTCGGGCTGACTCCCGCGTTCCGTGCTGTCGAGGTAGGTAATCAGGTAGTAGTTCTGGAGCGGCGGTGTCACCAACCAGAACCATGCCGCCACCGGCAAAACCGGAAGCCCGGTGAGCATCACGATGGCGACTATCAGCCACGGAAAGCGTTTGGGAAACTGCATCGGGCGGCTCATGGTTTGCTCCCGTTCTTCGGCTCCGGCTTCACTGAGACGGACGAATCCTGGAGCAGCTTATGGGCTTTCGCACCCTTCTGAGCGTCGGCAGTTTCGCGGATTTTGAGGACGGTTTCGGGGAGTAACTGCTTACCTTCCGATGCCGCCTGAGCGGTCGCATGGAAGAGATTCAGGACCATGTACCGGGTGGCGCAAACCTCCGCCAAGATCACCTCAACCGGGTCTGCTGGTCGCCGCCGCGCCTCCGTCAGCGCCGTGTCGCGGAGCCATTCGGCAAGCGACTTGCCGCTCCGCTTGGCCGCCGCTTCGACCTCCTCCAACTCCTCGGTAGAGAGCCGGGTCGCTACAGTCTTGGCGCGGAGGATCGTCCTTGCCCCTGTAGTAGCGAGCGCCTGAGTATCGAAATCGTGGCCCGTGCGGGTGGTGCTCATGGGAGCCCGCCTTTGGGCTAACCCTAGTCCCATCGCAACAGGGCGTCAAACAAGGCCGTTCACGCGCTCGCATGAACGCCTTTTGAATCAGCATGTTTACAGAACTCGCGCGAAAGTGACCTCCGCGTAAACATGCGTTTCCATTTGGAATCATGAATCAGCCAAGTGGCTGATTCGATACGCGATTCCAAATGGAATCGCTGGGGCGCTCCACAGCAACCCTTTGGGGGTGATGTGTCAATCCTTCTCCCGCTGCATCGCAGCGTGCTCTTTGCTCTTGCCCTGCTCTGGTGCTGTCACGCTTGCCCTGCGATCCCACATCGCAGCCAAGCAAGCCCAGCATGGCTGCACTGGTCGGCTGGGTGATGCTCACATGACGCCGAGTATCCATCCCTCGATCTCGGCAGCTCTACGGTCCGCTTCATCAAGAGGCGGGCCGGCGAACGTTGATAGCGAGCCGTTGCTGTCGGCCTGTCTCATCCATGCGGCGATGGAGTAGGCGTCGTGCTGATGGCCGTCACGATTCTCCCTGGGGAAACTCCTGCTCCAAAGCGCCGGGTAGACCTCGGCCACAACGGATTTCCCCGCTGGGAATTCCCACCCATCGAAGGGCCAGAAGTGAACGCGACCGGCGGCTTTCAAATCGATATACCGAAGCCACGGAATACCGCTATGGGTCGATTTCGCGACCGATCCCTGCACGTCAAAATGGAAGACAGATTTGGCGCCACGAGCACGGATTTCCGTGACACGCCTCCACCTTGCATTACCAGATCGCGCGGTAGCATTGCCGCAGACTCCCTCACGCACGAAATCGACATAGGTATGGTCATCGTCCGTCGGCCAATGGTGCTGGAAGTCTTCCAGAAAAGCCCTCCAATCGAGCGGAACACCCTTCTCAGCGAAGTAGCGGAGAGGGAACGAAAAGCCGTGGTCGATGCCGACCAGCGTCAGCATATCTTCGGACAGAACCTCGGCCAACCACTCTGCGATTCCGCGCCGCGTCCAATACTTCTTCGCACCGGCTGGAGGCTGCACCTCGACCGGCTGCGTGCCTCTATCCGCCACATAAACGCGCAAACCTTTGAGACTCGCAATGGGTGTCTCCGCGCCGGAGTAGGCGATTCCGATATAGCGCTCGAATGCCCCTCGCGCGATCAAATCAGCTCCCGGCTTTCAGGTGACTCCGCACTTTTCAAAGCTGCGTTCCTCTTCTCTATGTGCGCAGCTTTCGCCTCCGCCTTGACCTTCATAACCGCCTGAATCTCGTCGAAGTGCCAGGGACGAAAGTCGTGACTGTCCACTCCAACATCCATCGCAAGGGAGATCGGGTCGTCCGGTAGATTGCCGTGCGAGTGTCCGTAGAGCTGCCAAGCTCCGCGTGAATGGTTCGGCCAAACCTTCATCGCGTAATGGCAAAGAACGATCCCCTGCTTGCCAATATGAATCTCGGACAGAGAACTCCAAGACGAGAAGAGATGTTGAAGTTGCCGCGTCGTCTTGTCGTGATTGCCGTCGACGAAATGGATGGTCTGGCAAGCGAGCCGATTGCGATATGCCGCCACGTTGTCGTGCTTGCCGAGACAGAAATCTCCGAGGAAATAAAGCGTGTCATTGGGCTTCACGCTGGCGTTCAGTCGATCCACAATCACCTCATCCATCTCCCGCGTATCTGCGAACGGGCGATTGCAGTATCGAATGATGTTGAAGTGTCCAAGGTGAAAGTCGGACGTAAACCAAGTGTCGGCCATGA
>CAZAQN010000105.1:0-9203 GCA_964487345.1 uncultured Occallatibacter sp.
GATCGAGCGGCGCGATCTCCCACAACCCCTTGCCGGCCAGATCGTCCACCGTCACCGCATCGTCAAACGCCTGGTTGTAGCGGCGCAGGTGCTCGGCGAGCGTATCCGCCATCACCTCATCCATGTCAACACAGACGCGCTTCAACCCCGGCTCCTTAAGTACGAATCCCCGCCCATTGCTTATTTAGCACCCTGACTGCGTCATTTTTTAATCGTGCCCACAAACCTGGGTGCCCCGGGTCTCGCTCTTGAGACCTGGGAAAGTACGAATCTCCGTATTCACGGAATTAGTTTGTTGTATTCGGCAAGCCAAACCCGTCAAGCGCCGGCGTGCCGAGGCCGCCGAATCGCGTGACCGTCGCTCGCCGCCGGCTCAGGCTGCGGAGCTTTTGCCGCCGGAGCAATCGCGGCGTCCCAGTAGAGCATCCGACCGCAACTGTCACAGATCATCAGTTCGCCCTCGCGCAACTGATTCCACATTTGCGGGCGCACACCCATCCGGCAGCCAGTACATTGCTGATTCTCGGCGCGCGCCAAGCCTGAGCCGCGGCTGGCTGCGATGCGGTCGAAACGCGTGAGCAAATCCGGTTCAATCTGCTGGCGCAGTTCATCGCGTTCTGCCAGCAGCGTTGCCACCTCACTGGTGATCTCCTGCTGCCGCAGCGCAACGCGCTCGCGTGTCTTGTCCAGAGTTGCGGCAAATTCTTCCACTTGGCTGCGGGCTGCGGCAAGCGCCGCTTCCTGCGCCTCAGTCCGTTCCAGGCTGGCAAACTCCTCGGTATCCAGGCGCTCAATCTCGCTTTCGGCAAACCCCACTTCGTGCTCAATCGCCGCAGCTTGCGCGGGCGTTGTCACAGAATCGAGCTGCGCATGGTAGCGCGCTGCTTTCTGCCGATGTCCGGCAACGTCGCGCTCGATGCGATTGCGAAGAGAGTCCTCTTTCGCAAGCTGATCCGACGCAGCGGCAGCCTGGCGTTGCGCGGCGGCAAGCGCGCCTTCCGCTTGCGTAACCTCGGCCGGTAAGGCGCGCGCCATCTGTGCCAGCCGGGACCGCTCCAGGTCGACTGCCTGCAGCTTTACAAGATTTTCAATGGGTGCGCGCATCCGTCTAGAGAAGTCTATGCCATTGGCCGTCTAATAAGGAAACGCCAAGCAGAAACGTCTGACGCGCGAAGCCGCCAATTGCATCCAAAGAGAAGAAATGGAACTCGCCGAGAAGCAAGTATCGTTCGGGCGCCGGTATCGGTGGCTCTGGTGGACCGCCGGCATTCTGTTCGCTGTGCTTGCAGCCATTACGATTGTTGGGATCATGACTGCGCGCAGGGCTGAACCTTATCTACGCGCGCGCATCGTGGAGGGTCTGTCCAGCCACTTCCATGCTCGCGTAGAACTCGACACGTTCCACGTCTCGCTTGGCAATGGTCTGCGCGGGGAGTGGGGCGTGTGGGCTCAGGGTCACGGCCTGCGTATCTGGCCTCCAGCTACCGTGGCCGGAGTCGAGGTGCCCAATCCCACTGCTGCTGGTGCGCTGTCCAATCAACCCCCGAGCCAGTCAGCAAATGTGCCCCTCATCAGCCTGGCCACGTTCAGCTTTCACGTGCCCTTGCGCTACAAGCCAGACACGCCGATTTCGGTTGGCGCTATTCATCTTGCGGGCCTTCACATTCACCTCCCGCCCCGATCGCGCTTCCTACATGTCGCACCAGCGCAGAATACCGATACCGGCACTGCGCAGCCGGCCCCTCTCCCAGGCTCCCTCAAGGTCAAATTTCAGCTGAGCACGGTCGAATGCACCGATGCGAGCCTGATCCTCGAGACCAGCAAGCCCGGCAAGCTGCCGCTCGAGATCGACATTGCTCGCTTCAAGCTGACCGATATCTCGGCGAACAATGCCATGCACTTCGAAGCTGAGCTCACCAACCCAAAGCCCGTCGGCACGATTCACACCAAGGGCAGTTTCGGCCCCTGGCAGGTGTCGGACCCCGGCGAGTCGCCGATCGCCGGCGATTACCGTTTTGAATACGCCAACCTCGGCGACTTCAAAGGGATCGCGGGCACGCTCAGCTCGACCGGCAACTACGCAGGCACGCTGCGCGATCTGAACGTCGACGGCCAGACCGACACACCCGATTTCAGCCTCACGCACTTCGGCAACAAGATGGATCTGAAAACTCAGTTCCATGCCATCGTGGATGGCACCAACGGCGACACACGCCTCGATCCCGTCAATGCGACGTTGGGACGAACGCACATCACCGCACGAGGCCAGGTTGTGCGGGCCTTCGCAAAGGGAGACAGCAATCCTCGCCATTCCATCGGCCACGACATCGACCTAAATATTGAAGTCAAGGGCGGGCGAATCGAGGACTTTCTCCACCTCGCCAGCCACGAACCAACGCCGCTTCTCACCGGCGACGTGAACTTGCGATCTTCCCTGCACATTCCACCCGGCAAGCAGCCGGTTCACGAGCGCATGGGTTTGAAGGGCAATTTTGTTCTCGATCATGCCGAGTTCTCCAGCACAAAAGTGCAGGACCGCATCGGAGAGCTCAGCCTCCGCGGGCAGGGAAGATCGCGTGATGCAAAATCCCCGGATCATGAAACCGTTCAGGCCAATATGCAGAGCGACTTCCGGTTGGAGAGCGGGGTCATCACGCTGCCGAATCTGGGGTTCTCCGTTCCAGGCGCAGACATTGCGTTGAAAGGCACGTACACGCTGGAGGGCGGCGGACTGGCCTTCACGGGAAACGCCAAGATGCAGGCCACGGTTTCGAAGATGGTCGGCGGATGGAAAGGCCTGCTGCTCAAGCCTGCCGACCGCTTCTTCAAGAAAGACGGCGCCGGAACCGAAGTGCCGATCCATATCGCGGGCACCTACAAGAATCCCGAATTCGGCATCGATGTGAAAGGGATGCAGCACACGCACCCGCAACGGCCTGACCAATCACCTCAAGCCTCCGCGCCTGTCTCGCAGCACTGACGCTGTTCCGCATGTTGGCCCGAACCCAATCTGAATCGCCGTCCTGTACAATTCGCTGTTACCCATACATCGTGTCGGAGGACAGCTATGGATATGCTCTTCTTGATTCCGCTTGCGATTGGCGGCCTGATCTTCCTCACCCTTATCCTGGGCAGTTTCTTCACCGTGAACACTGCGCAGATCGCCATCATCACGCGCTTCGGCAAATTTCTTCGCGTGGCTGACCCGGGCCTCAACTGGAAGACTCCCTACATCGATACTGTGGCCGGCATCGTCAGTCTGCGCGTCAACCAGATCGCGCTGACCATGGAGACCAAGACCAAGGACAACGTCTTCGTCACCATTCCCATCTCCGTGCAAAATCGTGTCCGTCCCGAGAAAGCTTACGACGCCTTCTACAAATTGTCCGACCCGGTCGCGCAGATCAAATCGTATGTCGAACAGGTCATTCTTGGTCACGTACCCAGCATGACGCTCGATGAAGTCTTTGCCTCGCAAGCCAGCATTGCGTCGGCTGTGAAGCAGGAACTAGATGCGGACATGGCCGCCTTCGGATACGAAATCGTGAACGTGCTCGTTACAGATATCGTCCCCGACGCCAAGGTTAAGTCGGCCATGAACGACATTAACGCTGCCCAGCGCGAACAAGTCGCCGCCAGCGCGCGCGGCGAGGCCGACAAAATCCTGGTCGTCAAAAAAGCCGAAGCTGAGGCAGAGAGCAAGGCGCTCCAGGGGCAGGGAATCGCCAATCAGCGCAAGGCCATCGTCGAGGGGCTGCAGGCCTCGATCGAGCAATTTCAGAAGGCCGTCGAAGGCGCGACATCGCGAGATGTGATGCAACTAGTCCTGGTCACGCAGTACTTCGACACCCTCAAGTCCATCGGTGAAAGCGACAAAACCAGCACGCTTTTCCTGGCCCATTCGCCGGGATCGGTCAAGGAAGTCTCCGACCAGATTTTGGAGTCCATGCTGGTGGCACAAAACTCGATTCGCTGAATCATTTCAATTCACTGTCCAAATGTATTGGACAGGTTCCAGGTCTTCGTCGCGAAGGTTCCATCCCTCCTTAAAAGTGACGGAACCCCGACGCACCGTGATGATGCGTTTGCCCCGATTTCTTCGGACCGTCACATCGACCTGCCGAACGAGAACCAGAATCCATGCATCTAGGTTTCTTCGAGCGTGCTCGACCTCGCCGCGCGTGAGTATGAGCTTCCGCCCTTCAGTTTGCGTGCCCTTCACTTCCACAAAATAGCCGCGGCCCTGTTTTGTGCAGGTATAGTCATAAGGTTTCTGCTTGGAAGTATCCTTGAAATCCGAGTAACCTTCGGCCTTCAGCTTTTTGTACGCAATACCCATGGAGTACAGTTCGATCTCGCGTCGAATCTCCGCATCAGATTGAAATCCAGCCACTCGCTCCTGAGCAATAGTTGCAGCCGCCTCGGTTGTGGTTTGTTCGACGGGAGCCGTCAGCAGGTTTGCCTTATCGTAGTTGTCCACGTACTCGAAGACTCGGTTCATCCAGGCTCTGGCCCGCCGGTCTCTGTCGTCGAAATATCGGATGTTCGATTGGCCGTAACCACCCTTCACATTGCCCGGTACCTTCTCTGTACGTTCATCTGTCGGTAGAAGTACAGCATCTTCGATGGCGCACTCAAAGCGATGTTGTGACATGCTGTACGACCAGACACCAGCTTTTCGCAAGCGTTGGGTCATTTCTGTCTCTATTGCTTTCGGAAATGCCTGCCCTGTCCTAAGAACTACAGCGCGGCCATACCAACCCACCACGCGTTGTCTGGCAACGAAAATGACGAGGACGTTATCGACGCGGTCAGAGGCGGCCGCTTCAGGATCGATTTTCTCCAACTTGATGCGGTTGTTCTTCGCGCGAACAAATCCGAACAACCGTCCGTCAAAGTTTGCGAAGTTGAAGAGTTCGTGCCCAATTTTTGTACGATTGTGGGCTCCTCCGCCGCGCGGTCGTTCATCATCTGGTTGCGGGCCCGAATAGTATGTCATCGAACCGACTCGCGCGAACAAGACGCGTCGCGGCGTGTGGCCCTGAAGGGATTTGCCCTGGGTTCCGGAGGTTGGCATCGTGACTCCCTATGCCGAATCGAGGCAGGTTTGAAGAGAACAAGCAGTATAACCAAGGCTCAGGGCAATCTGGGCGCTCGCACCGATAATCCTAGCCTCGCCGGAAGTTTGAATCATCCTCCCTTTTCGCTGCCCAATGTGATACTTTGGCGTGTTCACACCGTTGCCAAGTTTATGAGCAGCGGAAAGAGGGCATTCGCAGTTCGATCAGACCCTCGAACGAGGAGCCGCCGCAATGCACTGGACCAGCAAGTTTCGAAGCTACACGATGTCCCTGTCTCTTGGAGCCGCAGCGCTCGCTGCACTCAGCCAGACGCCCCAAAAGACGCCCCCGACCTCTCCACTGGCAGCGCAATCCCTCACACAATCCGCCCCGCAGGAATGGTGGCGTCACGCCGTCCTCTACGAGATCTATCCGCGCAGCTTTCAGGACTCCGACGGCGACGGCATCGGAGACATCAAGGGAATCACTTCGCGCCTCGACTATCTCCACGACCTCGGCATCGACGCCATCTGGATCACGCCCATGTACCCGTCGCCCGGCGTCGACTACGGCTACGACATCTCCGACTACACGGCGATTGACCCGGTCTATGGCTCCATGGCGGACTTCGACAACCTCGTCGCCGAAGCCAAAAAGCGCGATATCCGCGTCATCATGGACTACGTCATCAACCACACGTCCGACCAGCACCAGTGGTTTCTGGAATCCCGCTCCTCGCGCGACAATCCCAAGCGCGATTGGTACATCTGGCGCGACGGTAAAGGCGAAACCGCAACGGACAAAGGCCAGCCGCCGAGCAACTGGCAGTCGTGGTTCGGCCACTCCGCCTGGCAGTGGGACGACAAAACCCGCCAGTACTACTACCACTACTTCTATGTCCAGCAGCCTGACCTCAACTGGCGCAACCCCGAGGTCCACACTGCGATGGATGGCGTGCTCGACTTCTGGATGAAGCGCGGTGTTGCCGGATTCCGCATCGATGCCGTCTCGCGCCTCTTCGAGGACCCGAATCTTCACGACGATCCGTATCTGCCCGGCCGCAATGTCTACGGTGACCGCAACATCCAGCACAAGTACACCGACGATTTGCCCGAGGTTCACGACGTGCTCAAAGAAGTCCGCCGCGTAGTCGATAAGTACCCCGGCGACCCGGTGCTGGTGACTGAAGCCGATGAGCCCAACGTCGAAGCGCTCGCAAAAATGTACGGCAACGGCGATGAAGTGCAGTTGCCGATGGACTTCCAAATCGCCGACGTGAATGAACTGTCCGCTCACCGTTTTCGCGATCTGTTTAATCAGATAGAAAACAACAGCGCGCACGGCCAGCCGGAATACTTCTTCTCGAACCATGACCAGCCGCGCCAGTGGGACCGTTACGGCGATGGCGATCACAACGATCAGATCGCCAAGCTGATGGCAGTACTCGAACTCACCACGCGTGGGACGCCGCAGATGTATTACGGCGAAGAACTGGGCATGCGCACCACCGACCCCGCGCGCATTGAAGACGTGCATGACCCCATCGGCAAACTCGGCTGGCCCAAGGAAAAAGGCCGCGACGGCGAGCGCACGCCCATGCAATGGGACGCATCACCGGAGGCCGGCTTTACTACTGCAACTAAACCGTGGCTGCCTGTGCCGCCCAGCGCCGCCACCTACAACGTTGACGCCGAAAGCAAAGACCCCAACTCCATCTTCAACACCTACAAACATCTTCTCGCGCTACGCAAGACCGACCCCGCGCTCCGTGACGGCACGCAGGAGTCCGTCAACGAAGACGACCCCAACGTCTTTGCATTCATCCGCCGCACAGAAAACCGCACAGTCCTGGTCGCGTTGAACATGAGCGCACATCCTCATGCGGTGGCGTTCCATCTAACCAACAAGGGCATCACTGCAACCAAGCTCTCGCCGCTCTTCAGTTCGCCCGCGTCCACATCTGGCTCAATTCCGCTGGACCACGTAGCCTTGCCGCCGTTTGGCACGCTCGTCGCCGTGGTGGAGTAAGAACGAAAACAACCGGGGCCGCGAAGGTCCCCGCGCGCCTGCCAAATATGTTAGTTTTTCATGCGTCGCACCGTTGCCGAATCCACGAGCAGCGGAAACAATCAGGAGACCGCAATGCATTGGACCAAAAACACCGCAGTCGTTGGCGCAGCTTTGCTTCTCGGCGCCGCATCTCTTACCGCAATCGGACAAGCCACAGCCGCCAAGCCCGAATTGAAGACCAGCGTTGCCGCATCCGGCGAGCGCGACTGGTGGAAGAACGCCGTCATCTACGAGATATATCCGCGCAGTTTTCAGGACTCGAACGGCGACGGCATCGGCGACTTGAACGGAATCACCGATCGCCTGGACTACCTCAAACAGCTTGGCATCGATGCCATCTGGCTTTCGCCCATCTACCCATCGCCGCAGGTCGACTTCGGCTACGACATCTCCGACTACGAAAACATTGACCCGCAATACGGCACTCTCGCTGATTTTGACCACCTCATCGCCGAAGCCAACAAACGCCATATCCGCATCCTCATGGACATGGTGATGAACCACAGTTCCGACAAGCACAAGTGGTTCCTGGAGTCGCGCTCCTCGCGCAACAATCCCTACCGCGACTGGTATATGTGGCACGATGGCAAGGGCGAAACCGCGACAGATAAAGGTGAAGTTCCGAACAACTGGCAATCGGACTTCGGCCACTCCGCATGGGAGTGGGACGAGAAGACGCGCCAGTACTACTACCACAAGTTCTATATCCAGCAGCCGGATCTGAACTGGAACAATCCCAAGGTCCATCAGGCCTTCAAAGACATCATCGCCTTCTGGCTCAAGCGCGGCGTGGGCGGCTTTCGCTTCGATGCCATCACGACGCTCTATGAAGATCCCAACCTCATTGACGATGACATCCTCAAAGACAAGAACGGCAATACCTATCTTAATAATTACGGCGACATCGCCCTCAACGACACGCGCACCAACAACCTGCCCGGAGTCCATCCGGTGATGCAGGAGATGCGCGCCTTTGCGGATAAGTTCGACTCCAATAAGTTTCCTGGAACGCGCGTCCTCATTGGCGAGACTTATCTACCCAACGTAGCCGAACTCGAAAAGCAATACGGCCCACCCGACCACCCCGAATTCCAACTGCCGATGGACACGCAGATCGGCTTCATCAACAAGCTTGACGTTGCCACCTTCCGTGCCCGCCTCACCGACGCCGAAGAGCACCTCGACGACCACACGCCACTGCTCGTCTTCGACAACCACGACAACGCACGCCTCGATGCCCGGTATGGCGATGGAGTCCACAACACCGACATCGAGCGCGTCATCTCCACGATCCTTTTCACCAGCCGCGGCGCCTCGCTCTTCTACTACGGCGACGAGATTGGCATGAAGACCACGCCACCCACGCGCAAAGAGGACGTGAAAGATCCGGTCGGCCTCACTGGCTGGCCCAAGGACAAAGGCCGCGACGGCGAGCGCACCCCGATGCAATGGGACGCAGCCGCGAACGCCGGCTTTACTTCAGCATCGGCCAAGCCTTGGCTGCCCATCCCGCCGGACTACGCGACCGTCAACGTCAAGGCCGAAGAAGCTTCTCCCGACTCTCTCTTCGCCTGGTACCAGGCTCTGATCCGGCTCAAGAAAACCAACCCGGCCTTGGCCGCCGGTCCCGAAATCCTGCTCGACAACGACAACCCAAAGGTCCTGAGCTGGGTACGCCGGGCATCTGGGAATTTGTCGGTGGTAGTTTCAGTCAACTTTACGGCTGAGCCCCAATCGGTCAGCCTTTCTGTCCCTGGCCCAGGCGCAACCCTCAAGACGCTGCTCAAAACACCGGGTGCGCCCGATCCCGTGTCGCTCCAGGGCATTCAGCTCGGGCCTTACGGTGTCTACATAGGAGAGCTCCGGCCTTAGAGCCATCCTGTCTTCGGGTTGGCTATCGGGAGATCGGCGATAGAACCTTGGTGAGTCGCCAGAGAAGATACGGCAGGACCGTGAGCGAGAGAATTGTCAGGGCGTGAAACATGGCATCGTGCGCACTCTGAAACGGCTGCCAAAGCGGAAAGTCCATGCTTATATGTCCGAGTCCGTCGGGAACGGCCGTGCGGCTTGCTT
>CAZAQN010000106.1:0-9185 GCA_964487345.1 uncultured Occallatibacter sp.
TGCCCGACCATCTGGAAGATGTCGCCGGTCGATGCGCAGCACTGGGTCCGCGATGTGATGGAGAAGACCTACCCGCTCGGGGTTTTCTGCGATCGCACCAAAGAAACGCAACCGCGCCCACCTGTGCCGCCGCCCCCGCCGCTTGAGTCGATTCCGCAGATCCTCGGCCTCGACCATGAAGCTTCGTCGGAAATGAACTCTGTTGCAAACGGTTCGATCGCAAATGTCGATCTCCACGTGCGCGTTGCGGGTTTTGGTGGACAGGGCGTGTTGCTACTTGGCGAAGTGCTGGCCGAAGCCGGACTCGATGCGGGTCTGGAGGTTTCGTGGCTGCCCTCCTACGGGCCAGAGATGCGCTCGGGAACTTCGAACTGCCACGTCTGCATCTCGCGCGATCCTATCGACTCGCCGCTCGTCACTGCGCCCAATGTGCTGGTTGCAATGAACGAGCCGTCGCTCAGGAAATTTGCAGCCACGATACAGCCGGGCGGATGGGTCATCTACAACGGCGATTCGTTCCCGGAGGAATTTGCGCGCGCCGATGTGCATGTGCTTGCGCTGCCCTTCACGCGCATTGCCGATGAACTTGGCGATCCGCGCGCGGCCAACATGATCATGCTCGGGGCGCTGCTCGAAATCACGGGCGCATTGCCGCAATCCAGTATTGACACTGCATTGGGTAGCCTTGTGAAAAATCCCCGTTGGATCGAGCTCGACGAGCGCGCCCTTGGAAAGGGAAGGGAACTCTACCGGGAATCGATTCGAGAAGCAGTCGGCGCGGGCCGTTAGCCGAAGCTTTTCGCCTCGTCCACACTTTCCACGATGTGGCCCATCTTCTCGTGCTTGGTGCGCAGGTAGCGTTCGAAGCTTTCCTGCGGTACCACTTCCGCGGAGACGCGCTCGGTGACGGCGATTCCTGCCGACTCCAGTGCTGCAACTTTCTCTGGATTGTTCGTCATCAGACGAACCTGCTTCACGCCGAGTTGTTTCAGGACTTCGGCGGGGAGCTCGTACTCTCGGCAGTCTGCTGCGAAGCCGAGCTCGACGTTCGCTTCCACGGTATCGAGGCCGTGATCCTGCAACTCATAGGCTTTCAGTTTGGCCATTAGGCCAATGCCGCGTCCCTCCTGTTGCTCATAGAGAAGAATGCCGGCGCCTTCTTCGGCGATCCTGCTCAGCGCCAGTTCGAGCTGCAACCTGCAGTCGCAGCGGAGCGAACCGAACACATCGCCCGTCAGACACTGCGAGTGAATCCGCACCACCGGAGGCGCGCCATGAATGTCGCCCATGACCAGGGCGACCAGTCCCTCGGTTTTTTCGCCAGACTTCTCGCCGTGTTCGCAGCACGGGCGCGGCGCAGGTAGCACGCCCTCAAAGCCCATGATGCGGAAGTCTCCCCAACGGGTGGGAAACTCCGCTTCGGCGACCTTCTTCACGCTTTCAAATGCCATACCTCTATTTTACGTTGTGCGGAATTGGGCACCGAGGTTTGAGTCAGAAGGGAGGGGCACTGCGGTCACTATCCGGCTCCGAGCGTGTTGATGCTTCGATACCCGGTTCGCAACACGATACAGTGGAGGGGTGACCGACAGGCTGATTCTGATTACGCTGCTGGTGAAGCTTGGCGTCGTAGCTTCGGTTGCAAGCGTGCTCGCGCGCGCCAGCAGCTTTCGCCGCCTGTTTTTTGCGGAGAATCGCCGGCCCCGTCAAACCCTCGCTCTTCTGGCGTTTTTTCTGGTGCCTCTCACCCTTGGCGTGTGGATTCGCACGACGGTTCCCAATTTTCTGGCCGCCGACATATCATTCGAAACCATCATTCTGCTTGGGCTTTTCCTTGGTCCGGCCTGGGCCGTGCTTGGCGGCGTCGTTTTGTCCGTGCCGGCCCTTCATCACGGAGAATATCTGGCTCTCCCGTTCAATGCTGCACTGGGGTTCCTTGCCGGGCTCCTCGGCCAGTTTGCTGAGCCGGAAGAGATATGGTCTTTCACGCCGTTTATCGATCTTAGCCTTTACCGCTGGGTGCGGCGCATTCTGCGCAGACCGCGCATCGATCGACAGTTTCTCATGTTGTTTTTGATCGTTGCCGCCGAGGCCTGTCGCGACTGGCTGAAGCACGAGTTTCCCCGCCGCCTGTTTGCACTCCTCGCGTCCGAATGGTGGCTACAGGTGCTGGTCTGGTTCTCGGCGCCGATCGTCGTCGGCATTGCCATCAAGGTGTGGAATGCGCTGCGGTTGGAGATCAAGTTCGAGGAACAAAAGCGTCTTCTGCTTGAAGCGCGCCTCGACGCACTGCAACGCCAGATCAATCCGCACTTTCTCTTCAACACCCTCAACTCCATTGCCTCGCTGGTGCGCGTGAAGCCGGAGCTGGCCCGCGAGATGACGGTGAAACTCGCAAATATCTTGCGTGCGCTGCTCAAGGATCACGACACCTATGTTCCCTTCAGCGACGAGCTGCGCTTTACCGATGATTATCTCGACATCGAAGTGGTGCGCTTTGGCGCCGACAAACTCCGCGTCGAAAAGGAAATCGACCCGCGCACGCTGGAAGTGATGGTACCGAGCATTCTCCTGCAGCCTCTGATTGAAAACAGCATCAAGCATGGCCTGGAGCCGCGCATCAACGGCGGCACGGTCACGCTGCGCAGCAAACTTGAAGGTGATCGAGTCCGGATTGAAGTGGCTGACGATGGCGTGGGCATTGGCAACCGGCCGCAATCGGCGCTTCACCGTGAGGGCAACGGCATCGGCATCAAGAATGTGCAGGAGCGGCTGGAAGTGCTCTATGGAAACCAGGCGCGATTCAGCGTAGTCAGCAATCCAGGGCGCGGAACGCTGGTGTCGATTGAGATTCCGACCAGCATTCCCGAGGCGACGTACTGACTCTATTGTTTCGCCGTCAGCGCGAGCACTGCGTAGCCGGTCGCCGCGTCGCTCATGAACTGGCCTACGTTGGATTGGGGATCGCGGTTTTTGTTGAGCGACCAGGCCGACCACGCGCCCGTCGTCTTGTCCTGGTTGGCAAGCAGCCATTCATAGCCGCGCCGCACATACGCATTCGTAATATGGTTCTCTTCGAGAGCCAGGACTACGATGCCCGTGGCGTATCCATCAGATCGCGTCTCAAGCGGTGTCTTGTCACGCCGCTGCCATGTGCCCAGATCCGTCAGGCTCCACCCGCCGTCCTCCCGCTGGCGGCCGTCGATTTCGGCGATGAGTGCTTTGTGTTCGGCGGGTGTGAGCAGGCCAGGGAACTGTGCGGAGGCCCACAGGACCACGATCTTATTGAGCAGCGGTTGCTGGTCGTAGTGGCCGCGCAGATACACGCGCAGCGCGGCGAGATTGCCGACGATCTTCGGGTCGCTGCGATAATTGTCCGGAGCATTCGCGACCACCTCGGCGAACATAGCCGCCCAGTAGTATTCCGACTCCTTCGACTCCCAGGGCGTGTATTCGAAATTCTGCCAGACCCACGCACCCGCGTCGGGGCCTGTCTTCGATTGTAGCGCCCAGGCGTTGTCGAATGCCACACGCGTCACATCGCGCAGGTGCCTGCGCGGAGCGTCATAACCGGTCAGGATCACGGCATTCAGCACAGCCTCGGCATTGCGCGACTCAACTTCCTTGCCCGCGCCGTAGACCGCATCGCTGTAAAAGGGAAGCACGTCCTTCCAAATGCGGACGCGCTTCTCGACGCTGGCCACCATGGCTGTCTCCGCAGCCGAGGGGTCTTCGCCGATCTCGGTGTGAAGCACCGGGCGGGCCAGCGCAAACGGAGCCTGGGTGTGACAGGAGATGCAGAAGGTTCCGTGATCTTTTTGCGCGCGATCCCAGCTTTGCCACCACACTTCGCGACTGTCGAGATATCGCGCGGCAGCCTGGCGATCCCAGTCCGTCGCGACCGCGGGCGTGGTTTTGTCCGCAGCCCATGCAGGAGATACCGACAAGAGACTCGCTGTGGCGAAAAGCGCGGCGAGGGTGACCGAGGGCATTGTTGGCCTGATGAGCATGCGCAAAGACCTCCAACGGATGACTGCATTAACTCCGTAAAGCCGTGGAAACGGAAGACTCTCCTTCGAGGATATCGCCGCCCGCTCTTCGAGCGAAGATTTTTCTGCGGTCCAACGTCAATGGCCTGCGCAACCTCTGGCATCTGTCCCTGCGTAGTTAACCCTGCAACTGGGCGTTCAACAGGGGCGCGCGGTATCCTCACAGAATGGTTCGCTTCACTGTGCTGGCGTCTGGATCAAAAGGCAATTGCACAGTTGTGTCGGGCGGACGCACGCGTATTTTGGTGGACGCAGGGTTGAGTTGCCGGGAGCTGTTCCGCCGCATGAAGCTTGCGGGCGAGGACCCTGCCACGCTGAACGCAATCCTCATCACCCATGAACATCAGGATCACATTAACGGACTTGCCGTGACGGCACGCAAGCTTGGCATTCCGGTCTATTTCACTGAAGGCACGCACCGGGCATGGATGCGCTGGCTGACGCCGCGTCGGCAGATGACCTATGCGCAATGGCTCGAACAATGCCGCAAGCAAGCTGCGGCCAGGCAGGCCGAGCGCGAGCCTAATGAAGGAGAGCCGGACGAGGCCGATGTGGTAGCAGAAGATCCGTCGGCAAAAGATCCAGCGATAGAAATGGAAGTCGAGTCGATCACGGGAAATTTCGAAACCGATGCTGCCATTCCGCAAAAAGATCCAACATGGCTTCCTTCGGTCGAATATTTCGAGGCTGGTCAGCCCTTGCAAGTCGGCGATATTGCTGTAAGCCCGTTCACCATTCCCCACGATGCGGTCGATCCGGTGGGATTCGTCTTCCAGGTTGAAGGTGTCCGGATGGCCGTCGCCACCGATCTTGGCTACGTCACCCCGAACGTGAGAATTCAGCTTAAACAACTGGATTTACTGCTCTTGGAGTCGAATCACGACCTGGAAATGCTGCGTGACGGGCCCTATCCGTGGTCGGTCAAGCAGAGAGTGCTGTCTCGCGTGGGCCATCTTTCCAACGAGGCGGCCGCACAATTTCTCGAAGACGAGTATGACGGTCAGGCCGCTTACGTGATCCTCGGGCATCTCTCTGAAAGCAATAATCTTCCTGAATTGGCACGCGTTGCAGCGGAACGCGCACTGAATGGCCGCGCCAGCCTTTTGGCCAATCGGCTGTTGCTGGCTGAGCAACATGCCCCACTCTTACCTGTTTGTTTTTAGCAATTTCGGCTACAATAGGAGCATCGGTGAAAATCGCTCAAGAATCAGGAAAGTCGGCACCCGAATTGCCGGAGCGGTTCCCAAGTTGCGGTGCAAATTGGAGCGCCACCAGCATCAATTTTCCCTGGTGCAGCATCCAAGAAACACGCGCAGTCCTTTGCGATCTAAAGTGCGCTTGATCACAGAAGTTGCACTAACAATCAAGCAAAGTGAGTCTAACAACATGGCAAGAAATCGATGCAATGATCCAGTTGTTGGCGCTATTTTGGCGAGCTGGCGCTATGACATTTCCGGGATCTCCCCGGAGATGCGCAAGGATTACGAACACCATCTTGCGGAGTGCAGCCGTTGTAACGCAAGGCAAAAATTCCATCGCAGCTTGGACGTTTCGCTCTCAGTGCTGACTGCTCTGTCGGTGTTCTTTTCAGTTTTTGCGCTCGCCGTCCTGATGCACATTAAACCGCTGGAACATGTGGCGGTCAATATTCTCGGTCTCGACATGTTTGACATGTACCACATGCTGGTGTCGGCAGCCATTGCAGGTGTTTGTTTCTCGGTGATCGCCTTCGCCCTGGTCATGATGGCCACCCCGGCGCCGACTTATCTCAGCGGCATCGCGACGGAGCGTGCGAGGCTCCTCGAAGATCGTTTGCCTGACGCACTCAAATCCCTGCGCTTGCGGTAAACGTGGGTTTCGTTCTATGAGAAAAGGCCTCCCCTACGGAGGCCTTTTCTGTTGTCGGCGCAGTCATTCCTGTGGCTTGCCGGAATCTATCTAGCGATCGGCACTCGCAAATCTCCGCCAGTCATCTCCTTGGGCAGGCCTTCGGCGAGAATGGCGAGCAGCGTGGGCGAAATGTCGCGCAGTGATCCGTCCGCGCGCAGACGGAAATGGCTTGCTTCCTCGCTGACGTAGATCATCGGTACCGGGTTGGTGGTATGTGCCGTGTGGGGACCGCCAGTGATCGGATCGACCATTAACTCCGCGTTGCCGTGATCGGCGGTGATGAGCCAGCTCCCATTCCGTTCCTTGATGGCTTTGTAAATACGGTCAAGCTGTGCATCCACTGCCTCGCAGGCCTTAATGGTCGGCTCAAGCTTGCCGGAGTGGCCCACCATGTCGGCGTTGGCAAAGTTGGCGACGACCAGATCGAATGCCGTGTCGTTGATGGCCTTCACGATGGTGTCGCCAATGGCTTCGGCCTTCATCTCCGGCGCAAGATCGTAGGTGGCCACCTTGAGCGATGGGATCATGGTGCGCTCTTCGCCGGGGAATGGCGTCTCAATGCCGCCGTTGAAGAAGTAAGTGACGTGCGCGAATTTCTCCGTCTCGGCCACGCGCAAGTTGCGCAGATGATGTGCCGAAAGAACGTTCGCCAGAATATTGTCCATCGATTCCGGCAGAATCACCATCGGCAGCTCGTAGAGCTTGTCGTACTGCGTCATGCAAAGGTAGTGCAGATTCTTTGGAATCTCGCTGCGGGGAATGGCCGTGTCGAGCGACTCCCAACCTTCGAGGTTCCGCCCGCCCTGCTTGTTCAGGCCGCTCTCGCGCGCCAGCACACGCGTGATCTGTCGTGCGCGGTCGGCGCGGAAATTGATGTTGATGCACACGTCCTCGTCGCGGATCTGGCCCACAGGCTTTCCTGCTCCGTCGACAACAACGAAAGGAATGAGAAATTCATCGGTAATGCCGTTGTTGTAGTTTTCCTTGATGCGCGCCACAGGATCGGCGTACGCGCCGCCCTCGGCCTTGCCGGTCACCATCGCGTCAAATGCTTTGCGCTCGCGCTCCCAGCGTTTGTCGCGGTCCATGGCATAGTAGCGGCCATTGATGCTGGCTACTTTGCCGACACCGTATTCGCGCATCTTCTGCTCGAGAGCGGCGATGAAAGCGGCGCCCGAGGTGGGCCCGGTGTCGCGACCGTCCATAAAGGCGTGGACAATGACGCGCTCGAGTCCATATTCCTTCGCGGTGCGCAGCAGTGCGTAGAGATGCTCCTGATGGGAGTGCACGCCGCCGTCCGAGACCAGCCCGAAGAGATGCAACTGCCGTCCGCCTTCGCGGGCACGCAACATCGCCTTCACAATTTCAGGATTCTTGCGAAACTCGCCGGAGGCAATCAGGGCGTCGATGCGCGTGATGTCCATCTGCACGATGCGCCCCGCCCCGATGTTCAGGTGACCCACCTCGCTATTTCCCATCTGCCCGTCTGGGAGGCCGACGAAGTGCTCCGATGCGCGGATCAGCGTGTTGGGAAATTCGCGCAGCAGCTTGTCGTAGGCGGGCTTGCGAGCAAGAGCGATGGCGTTGTTGGCAGTTTCGGCGCGATAGCCCCATCCGTCGAGGATGGTTAGAACGAGAGGATGCTTGGTTGAAGGCACGAAGAGAAGACCTCGATTAGTGCGTGGATTTTCTTCTCAAGGATAAACCGCCGGGATGAGGGTGATTGTGTTGCGTGGCACAACGCGCGATCTTGTCTTCGTTAGCTCAGCAAAAATGCTGTCATCCTGAGCGGAGCGCAGCGAAGTCGAAGGACCTGCGGTTGCACTTCTATCTCCCCTGCAAAGTTGCCCTGCTAAATCCGCCTTGCTAGATGCACTCGTTCAGTTCGGGGAGGCATCCGAATTGGTCGTAGTGCGCTCGTAAAAGTTCCATTTCAATAAATGCGGGAATAACGCCGGCGGTGCGATTGTGCGTTACAAACCAGTGAAAGTTCAATCCGCCGTGGTACCGTTCATCCATCTTCTCGATAAAGAATCTTGGGCGGCGCATCTTCTGCTGTTTTGCAATCAACCGCTTCTTTATTCCTTGTGACCTCCAGATTCCATCTCGATTCATGGTGCCCGCCCTGCCGATGTAAATCGGGCATTCCAAGTCGTCTCCATTGAAAATAAGATAGACTCCGGGATCGTTTGGGACATCGTTTTCCCGCACCGCTGTGTTGATGAATTCCCTGCGAAGGAGTTGGAATTCACCGGAAGCGAAGGCCTCATTCCGTACGCGTTCGATCACATCCTTCAGGCTCATAATGACGTCAACATCCCTTTCTTCGAAATCGTCGATTCAGACTCCGTTGGATTGCGATGGAAAAAAGGCAAAAAGCAACCGCAGGTCCTTCGACTTCGCTGCGCTCCGCTCAGGATGACAGCATTGAGGCAGGGATTGGCTGGGAAAAACGATACAGCTGGAAGATTGCCCGGTCAATCGGTTCGGCGTAGATTCACGGCCATGGACGAGAGGGTTTATTTCACTTACATCGTAGCCAGCAGAAGCCACACCCTCTATATCGGCATGACCGGCAACCTGCTGAAGCGCGTATTCGAGCACAAGCAGAGAACTCACGAAGGATTCTCTGCGAAATACAATTGCAACCGCTTGGTTTGGTTCGAGCGGTTCGCGGGACCGCGAATCGCGATTGCGCGCGAGAAGCAATTGAAGGGATGGGTCCGCGCGAAGAAGATCACGCTGATCGAGGAATCGAACCCCACATGGAATGATCTAAGCGAAGGGTGGTACGTGATCGATCCAACGGTGGGCAAGGGCAGTTGAGTTGCTTGGATTGAGGGAAGCAAGAACAAAAGCAAAAGCAAGAACAACCGCGGGTCCTTCGACTCCGCTGCGCTCCGCTCAGGATGAGAGCGGTATTGGGTGGGGGAAGAGCTTATGAAATGCAAAAGGAGGGGACCGAATCCCCTCCTTTATCTGCTTCGAACCGCGAGACTATTCGTCGTCATAGTTCAAGGCTTCGAGGCCGAGAAAGACCGCGCCCGCGCCCAGCTCTTCTTCAATCCGGAGTAGTTGATTGTACTTGGCGATGCGATCAGTGCGGCTGACCGAGCCGGTCTTGATCTGACCCACGCCGGTAGCGACAGCCAGGTCCGCGATGAACGTGTCTTCCGACTCGCCCGAACGGTGCGACATAACCGACGTGTAGCCGTAGCGGCGGCCCAACTCGATGCAGTCGAGTGT
>CAZAQN010000107.1:0-9045 GCA_964487345.1 uncultured Occallatibacter sp.
GGTCTGGATTCTCAGACCTGGGAAAGCACGGACCTTTCCATCCCGCCTTTCGCGGTGCGGGCATCAGAACGAACTGGGGTGCCTGTAGATGATCAAGACGTTGTTCCTTTTCGAATGGGAAGCTTTTCCTTTGTCGGAGCGACTCTGAATACGGTGGTTAGTCTCCGCCGTCAAGGCTTTCGGGCATGAACTGCCCTCAACCGCTTGCGCGGCAACGCCTCGACGGCGGAGAACAACCACCACGACGTGAAATCTTCTCCGACAAAGGAAAAACAAGAAAAGAATATGCTTCTGGTTCTCCTCTACAAAAAAGGGACAACGTGTTGAAAGATCACAGGCACCCAATCCTTTTTGGGGAGGTCAGATCAGAGATTCGTTCTTTACAACGCCCAGGTGAGTACCTGTCATCGGCAGCTTATTTAGTCAGAACATTCGGATCGAGAAACTGGGCCCCGAGTCCAGATCATTGGAAAGATTACTTCAGAGCGCGATTCGTGGGACTTCGCACTGAGGAATACGAAGCTATTAAAGAATGGCTCCTGTTCATGAGCAACATCGAAACCTACCGCAAATATATAAATAGAAAACCCGGCCTAGGGGATATTTTCGAGCGGGCGATCGAAACAGTTTGTCTTGCCCAACGAGAATCTGAAGGTTCGCGGTAGCCCTGCCTCCCGTCAACACCCCCGAGTCGCGTGCCTCGTCCTTGATGCAGCCTCATAACGACAAGGGTGGGCGGCCATAGGATAGCGTATCGAGTGTTTGTGTGTTTATCCGTTTATGCGTACACTGAAAATGGAGGACCCATGGCCACCGACACCACCCGCTGGAACCTCGTCGTATCCAAACAAACCGACAAATCCCTGCGCCAATTCCTCGCCGCAGAAGGCGGAGGCAAAAAGGGAGATCTCTCCCGCTTTGTAGAAGAGGCGGTGAAGAAACACATCTTCGATACTGCCCTGAAAGCAGCGAGAGAGCACAACAAGGACCTGGACCCAGATGAGCTGGACGCGATGATTGAGGAATCCCTCGTCTGGGCGCGTGCGCGCATGAGAAAGCGCTGATGCTGGTGCTGCTGGATAGCAATATCCTCATCAGTGCCCTCCTTTCACCCTTTCGTACACCGGCACAGATTGTCGACGAGTGGCGCGATGGCAGATTCAGCTTGCTGACCTGCCAGGAGCAGATCGACGAGATCCGCACAGCTTGCCGCGCTCCGAAATTCCGATTCAGACTCCAGCCCCATCAAATCGGCACTATGCTGAATAATCTCTATGGAGCCTCAGTCTGGGAGGGCTCACCGCCGAGCAAGCACCGCGCCGCCGATCCGACGGACAGCTATTTACTCGATCTGATCGAAGCCGCGCAGCCCGACTACGCCGTCACCGGGGATAAGCGCTCGGGGCTGCTGCAAGTGGGCACGCTGGGCCGAACAAAGATTCTGAGCGCGAGTGATTTCCAGGAAAAAGTTCTTCGCAAGTAGCAGCGCTTTCGGCCATAGCCTCTGTAAGAGTGGTTCCGGCGTCACCCGATGTGTCGAACGAATCTGGCCCAGGCGGCACCGGCTTCATCTTCGCAATCGGCTCGCCGTTTTTTGTAATGACATAGATGAATCCCTTCTCCGCAACCAGATCGATCATTTCCAGACAATTCAGCTCAAGTTCCTCCGCGGAGATGATCTGCACTACTTGCTCTCTTGCTCCCTCGTACATGGGCGCCCCTCAAGTTCTCATCGGCTGAAACGGGAGTAGCATCGATTTAGCCGGTCGGTGGACATCGCCCTAAGGAAAACCAACATGCCCTACTACACGCGCGTCCTCTCAAAAGACTCCGAGTTCCCGCCCTTCGACGAACTCGCGCAATGGGTCCGCGCCGAACATCCCGAATTCAAGCTGACCATCGAAGACGGCGAAGAAGAGGAATGGGAAACGCTCCTGCTCTCAGGCAACGACGATGTCGAGGTCGCGCTGATCGAGCGCATTTCTGTCTTCGATGAGAGCGAGCTCTCCGATTTCACAGAGGACCTCGATGACTGCAAGCCGGAAACCGGCGTCGCTTGGCTCAAGGAGTATCTAGCCGAGGTGAAGACGGTCTACGCCTTTCAGCACCTGCAGGGAGCGGATACGGAGGACGGCAGCAGCGTGCTGCATGCGCTGCGCGCGCATCTCTGGCAGCGCGGCGACGCGATTATCCAGGCCGACAACGAAGGGTTCACCAACGAGGATGGCTATCACATCGTCTGGCAGTTTTCCGACTCCGTTTCAGGACCTTGGAACATGGGCGTCTTTCAGGACGGAACCTGGTACCACTTCAAGATGGACCTCGGCGATCCCGAGCATCGCGCCGCATTCCTCAGTGGAGAAATGCCCGGCGATCTGTCCGCCATCCGAGTCACGGGTCCACAGCACTAGACACACCCCCACGAGAACTCTTCGATCCCTTTGCTGGAAATATCGATCTTTGATCGCACAATGGATTTACGAGATCGATCACGCACTCCCCGGATTGCCGCCTTCGTTTGAGGTTCCAGATCCGGTGTTTTTTCTGTCGTGCACCCGTGAGATTCGGCGATTCGGAGAAAATTATCCGTAAGCCCTTTGCCGAGACATCTTTCGCCATAAACGATTGATTAGATTAAGGTTATCGTAAGTTATTGATTCAGCTAAGTCCAATAAGCAGAGACATTTAGCAAGAATCGGAGAGAGGGGGTATACCCGAACGCCCCCCTCGCGGCATAGGCCGGTGACATGTCTGACAGATTAGACCAAAGCCGTGGTGGGCCAAACGCGCTCGGGAAGGATGGTTCCCTCTGTGCGCCGGATCACCCAGCGCTCAGGATCGTTCCGATAAAATCGGCCTGAGGATCACAGAAAAAATGTCACGTAAGAAACTGATCGCCGCCAATTGGAAGATGTACAAGACACCCGCCGAAGCGAAGGCCTTTGTCGATGCTTTTTTGCCCCTGGTCGCCGGCCACACCCGCGACGAGATCGCTCTGTTTCCGTCGCCCGTCCTGCTCCCCGCCGTGATTGAAGCTGCCAAGGGCTCCAACGTCGCCATCGGCGCGCAGAACATTCATTTTGCCGAGGAAGGCGCCTACACCGGTGAAACCTCGGTAGGCCAGCTCATCGCCGTCGGTGGCACACACACCTTGATAGGGCACTCCGAGCGGCGGCAGTATTTTGCAGAGACAGACGAGATTGTGAATAAGAAGCTGCACACCGCGCTCAGGCACAGCATCGTTCCGGTGGTCTGCATCGGCGAGGTGCTCGCCGAGCGCGAGTCTGGCAAGACCGAATCCGTGCTGAAGACCCAGATCACCGGCGCGTTCGCCGGCATCAGCGCCGCTGCAGCTGCGCCCATCGTCATCGCCTACGAACCCGTGTGGGCCATTGGCACCGGCAAGACAGCGACTCCCGAAATGGCAGAGGACGCACACAAGATCATCCGCGCCGAAGTGGCGAAGCTGCTGGGCGCCGATGTCGCAGAGAAGATGCGCATTCTCTACGGCGGCAGCGTGAAGCCCGACAATGCCACCGCCCTACTCGGTAAGGAAGAGATCGATGGCGCGCTAGTTGGTGGCGCCAGCCTGAAACCCGATTCGTTCACGGCCATCGTTAAGTATTGAGAGTGTCGACTTAGAATCCGCGGCGCGTGCGTCTCGCGTTTCATGCGGGTGCGTGCGCTTGGCTGCCGTTGAACATCCCGCATTGCCCATCTTGGACAACTGCATTCAGGGGCTGAGCCATCTGACCTTCGAGGAGAAGAACGATGGCGACCAGGAAGAAATCAAGCAGCGCAACGAAGAGCAGCAGGAAAAAGACTTCGGGACGGAAATACTCGCCTTCCGCCAGCAAAAATGTCGAGACCGAAATGAAGGAGATGAAGCGCGGCACGCTGAAGTCGGGACGCAGCGGAAAGAAAGTGACGAATCCGAAGCAGGCCATCGCCATCGGACTTTCCAAGGCAAGAAAAGAAGGCAAGAAAGTGCCTGCTAAGGCGTAGATTCCGGGAGATATTCATCGAGCCCGCGTAGTTTCCGAGGCGCCCGAAGAAGCGTCTACAACTTCACGCGCAATTCACCGTTCTCGACCTTCGCTTCAAGAACCTCGGCCTTAAGGTCGGGATCGTCCTGCGCGACGCCGGTGCGTAGATCGAAGGCGTATCCATGCCACGGACACACGACTCTTCCCTCTTCAATGGTCCCTTCGCCCAACGGTCCTCCTTCATGCGGACATGTTCCATCGAGCACGCAGAGGTCTCCATCCACATTGGCAACGCACAGTGCGCGGCCCGTCGCGACGAATTCGCGGACCTGACCGGCCGCGGGCAATTCAGATTGCGCGCAAATGGGCACGAAGTCGGACATGATGATCGCTCCTTAGGTAAGATCGCTCGCTCGCGGCGGGACGATCCAGTTAGCATAAAGCAGCGCCACCCAGTGGTTGCAAGCGCCAATGAGCAAGCCGATCACGCACAGGAAGCCTTCACGCACTGCCGCAAGATCTGCGACCGTGGCAAACGGCTCCCTCAATGTACTGCAGACCGTATCCGCTCGATGGATGGCCGGCGCCGTGGCAACTGTGTTACTGGCAGCGACACTTTGTGTATGGGGCGCACTTTGCCTCACCTTTTGGCAAGGCAGCTGGCAGCTGCTCTATCATCCGGCTGCGGCGATCACAAGCACACCGGCGAATGTCGGCCTTGCATTTGATTCTGTCGATTTTGCAGCCACCGAATCAGGACAGCCTCAGCTTCACGGATGGTGGGTTCCGTCGGCTTCTTCCGGTAGCCGCTTTACCGCGATTTACCTGCACGGCGCAGATGGAAATATCGGCGGCACCGTCGAAGCGCTGGTCCCACTGCACGCAGCTGGCGTGAACATTCTCGATTTCGACTATCGTGGCTACGGCATGAGTCAGTTTATTCATCCGAGCGAGGAGAGCTGGCGTGAAGATGCGGAGTCTGCCTTTGGGTATCTGCGAGATACGCGGCACATCCTCGCCGGAGCTTTGATCCTGACCGGCCGAGGCCTGGGCGCAAACCTCGCATTGGAAATGGCCGTGGCGCATCCCGAAATCGCGGGTGTAGTGCTGGACAATCCGCTCGACAGGCCCACAGACGCGATCTTCAACGACTCGCGTGCTCGGCTGGTGCCCGCTCATGCGCTGGTGCGCGACCAATGGGAGTCAGACCAGCCAGCGACCAGCCTGCGCATTCCGTCGCTATGGTTCTATCGAATGCCTCCGAAGAGCAAGCCGCGCCCAATCAACACAGAAGCCTACGACAAAGTGACAGCGCGGAAGATGCGGGTCTGGCTCGATAATTCGCCGGAGGCAGAGACGAATTCTGGATTCGCGCTCTCCCGCTGGCTCGACGATCTTCCGCAAAATGGTCGATACCGATAGGACGACAAATTCAGCAATGCGAAGCGCTACGCCGCCCGTTCACCTCGGAATGTCGCGGTGGACTGCCTTCACCTGATAGCCCGCCTTCCGGAGACGTTTCGTCATCTCCTCGGCCATCATCACGCTGCGATGCTGGCCGCCTGTGCAGCCAAAGCCCACTGTCAAATAGCTCTTGCCCTCTTCTACGTAGTGCGGCAGCAGGTAGAGCATCAGATCCGTTACCTTGCCCAGAAATTCCTTGGTCTGCGGAAAGCCCCTCACATAGGCCGCGACCTTCGAGTCCTTGCCGGTTTTTTTGCGGAACTCGGGTACAAAATGAGGATTGGGCAGAAAACGCACATCGAAAACCAGGTCGGCATCCAAAGGCACGCCGTTCTTGAAACCGAAGCTTACGACACTCACCAGCAGGCGCTTGGTTTGCTCTTCGAGGCTGAAACGCTGTTGTATGTGCGCGCGCAATTCATGCACGTTGAAGTTTGAAGTGTCGACCAGAGTATCGGCCACGTTTCTGATCGGTTCCAGTAGCTGCCGCTCCTCGACAATGGACCGCTCGACGGTTTCGGATCGGCGCAGCGGGTGGGGTCGTCGCGTCTCAGAGTAGCGCCTTACCAGCACGGCGTCCTGCGCATCAAGGAAGACGACGCGCGTCGGGAGGATTTGCTTAACCTGCTTCAGAATCTCAGGTAGTCGATCCAGTGTCAGACCTTCGCGCACATCGACCACAATGGCTGCGCGTTCGATCTCGCTGGACTTGCCCACCAGGCCGGCGAACTCGGTCAGGAGCTCCAACGGAAGATTATCCACAGCGTGGTATCCCAGATCTTCAAAATTCCTGAGAGCCGACGCCTTGCCGGCTCCCGAAATGCCGGTCAAGATGACCAGTTCCTTTTCCGGTTTTTCCTTCGGCACTATGCCGTTGGCAGGCGATTTGTTGGATGGAATTGGGGACACCTGAGACGAAGGTATCATGGGCACATCGTACACCGAATCGGCGCGCGAATGAATGGAATCAGGATGAAAACACCCGTCCGGGTAACCGGATACCGGTGATCGAAATCTGCGTCAGACCTTGAAAACTCAAGCGAACAAACCTAAGGAATCTCTACCAGTTCCATCTGACCATCGCGTCGGCGGTGGAGCACATATAACTCTCCGCCCGTATTGCGAAAGACCAAAAGATCGCGATCTCGAAACTCAGCTTCTTTCACCGCCTCCTCAATGGACATCGGCTTCATGGCGATTGCTTCGGTGCTGGAGACTATGTGGGGCTCAACCACCGCAGTATTTGTCGGGAATGAATGTACGGCAATCGCCGCCCGAGCTTTCGCACTCGCAGGTTGCCCGTTGGCGAGCATTTCCTCGGGCATGGAGGGCCGTGACTTGGGCCGAACGACCGGCGGCGCGGTCAGCACCTTTTCCTCTTTCGGCATCCGCTTGCGCGTCAGATGCCTGTCCCGATAGCGCAAGGCCTGGTGCTCCGCATGCGCTAATGCCTCGCGCAACGCGGACTCCATCGAGTCGGCCTCACCGGCAGCCACAATGGTCTGCAGGCGCGCCTTCACCGTCAGTTCGGCAATCTGCAAATGCCGTTGCACGCGAAAGATGACACTTGCGCTTGTGGTCCTGCCAAGTATCCGTGCAATGCGGTCCATACCCTCCTCGGCTTGCACACGCAATGCCTTGGAGACTTTCACCTGTCTGGCTGTCAACTCCACTTGCATCGTCAGCCCCTCCGGTCCTGTTCTGCTGGCATTATGGTTCTTCTGGCGTCCGACTCCAGTCGAGAACTACGAATAACGATGGCCCATTCGACGGGGCAACGCAAGGACCCTCATCACCAGGTTTTACGACTAAGAATTCTATAGGTGTAAACAGCGCATGGATCGCCAGCGAAGCGAACCTTCGAAGTCGGGATCAGGGAACGACTCACCGCGCTGCAGCGCATGGGAGGAATTATAGCGACCCATGGCGAAAGCTAGGATTTTTGGCGGTGGAAATTAACGTCAATCCCGTTGTCGAGCCCCGAAATGGTCTTCCGGACTTTGGGGCATCTGCGGCACTTTTGTTTCAGCGTAAGAGCGTCGTCTGCATGGCAGGATTTGAGGCCTCCGACGCTCGCCATTCTCCACTGCCGTTGTTCGCGTGTGCCCGATCGAGACTCGCAGCGCCCTCGCTCCCGTCCTGAACAAGATTCAACGTTCCATTTCCAGGAATGAACACACGGAAACAAGTGACGCATCCACTATTGCGGCGATAACTTCGGTACGAAATGCGCCCGTTATACTTTTGCAGAATGCCTTTGCTAATCCACAGTCCCAAGCCTGTGCCCTTGGCCGCCTTGGTGCTATAGAAGGGCTCAAACAGCCGCTGTGCGTCTTCGGGTTTGATGCCGACACCCGTATCAATCACGGAGATTGCCGGCCCGCGCCTTTGCGTCAGCCAATCAGTTGCTTCGTGTACATGAAGCCGCAAAGTTCCTCCGCTTGGCATGGCCTGAACCGCATTGGCAATCAGGTTCAGGAACACCTGGCGAAGTTCCACGGGGAAACCAGTTACATTGCTGGCGTTCGAATATTTCTTCCGCAACTCAATTTTGTTCACTTGAAGAGCGCGGTTCTGCAGTTCAGCAACATCGTCGAGTAGCTCGTGAACCCGGACCGGCGTGGGCTGTTTCGATTCCCGGTAGAAGCTGAGAGTTTGGCGGGTTATGTGGGAAACACGAACCAGTTCCTGCTCGGCGGCGACTGCGTAACTGCGGGCCTCATCGTTCAGCGATGGGTGGTTGCGCAGCAGGTAAAAAATGTTGGTGATAGCGGCAAGCGGATTATTGATTTCATGCGCGATAATGCCTGCGACTCTGCCCATTGCAGCCAGTTTTTCACTCTCGCGCAGCGCATCTTCCGCCTTCAACTGGACGGTGATGTCGCGGCTCACCTCGAGCACAGTATTACTTTCGCGGTTCATCGTTTTGCGGCACGCAACGACGATTTCACGTCCATTTCTGGTTTGCTGAACCAGGTTTCCTCGCCAGCCTCCGGTCTCCGAAAGAGCCTTTTCCACGTCCTCTCGCGACACGGGAAAAAGGGTATTCAACAGGACGTGCAATTGCTGGCCGATCGCTTCTTCCCTGGTCCAGCCATAGAGCGATTCAGCACCCGCGTTCCAGAATTGGATTTCTCCTTCCAGGCCGCGCACGATAATGGCCTCGGACGCTAGCTCCAACAAATTCGCCTGAGTGCGAAAGCGCGCTTCGCTTTGCTGCAGTTCCTCGGTGCGTTCTTCCACACGCCGCTCGAGCTCGACGTTCAGCTTTTCCAGCATGCGCGTCTTCCGGTGCAGTTCGACAAACACGGCAACCTTGGCGCGCAGCACCTCCGGAATGACGGGGACCGAAATGTAATCGACCGCACCGCTGCGGTAACCTTGGATTTTGTCGGAGTCGGCAAGGTGGACTCCGGAGATGAAGATGATTGCGGTCTTCTGAAAGCGAGGATGCTGTCGGATCACGTCGGCGAGTTCGAATCCATCGACATCCGGCATGCTCACATCCATCAGCACAACAGCGATGTCGGTCTTCAGGAGAATGTTCAGCGCATCGCTTGCCGAATGCGCCTTGATGAGATTCTCCCCCAGGTCC
>CAZAQN010000108.1:0-8856 GCA_964487345.1 uncultured Occallatibacter sp.
CATCGCGGACCCAGTGCTGCGCATCGACCGGCGACATCTTCCAGATGGTCGGGCAGGGCGACAGCACTTCAATCAGCGAGAAGCCAAGGCCGCGCACCTGATTCTCGACGGCGCGCCGGATCGCGCGAGCAGCTCCGGCAATCTGCTTGTTGTCGCCCAGGCCAACGCGCTCAATATAGACGGGCGCATCCAGAGTTGCAAGCAGTTCGCTCACGCGCAGCGGATAGCCTTCATTTATCGCGCTGCGTCCGTTCGGTGTGGTCGTACTCTTCTGCCCAATGAGTGTAGTCGGCGCAACCTGTCCGCCGGTCATGCTGTAGACGGCATTGTTGACGAAGATCACAGTGATGTTTTCGCCGCGATTGGCCGCGTGCAGAATCTCCGCCGAGCCGATGGCGGACAAGTCACCGTCTCCCTGGTAGCTGATGACGATGCTCTCGGAGCGGCTGCGCTTCACCGCAGTGGCAACTGCGGAGGCGCGTCCGTGTGCGGCCTGGATGTTGCCGACGTCGAAGTAGTAATAGCCAAAAACTGAGCAGCCGACAGGACTCACAAGAATCGTCCGATCCTGAATGCCGAGTTCGTCGATGGCGCGCGCCAGCATCTTGCTTACGGTCCCGTGGCCGCATCCGGGGCAATAGTGTGTCTGATGCTGCAGTTCGCCCTTCCGCTCATAGGATTCGTAGAGACAATTCGGCTTCGCGTGCGCTACTTCGTATTCCGAGATCAACTCGCTAGACATGCGATCCCTGCTCTCTTTTCCCATGGCGCTGTCGGCGGCATTTGTCGTGCAAGCTCGCGGACACACGAAAGCACTTCTTCGTGCGACGGAACATTGCCGCCCATGCGGTTCAGGAACTTCACAGGGCGCGCGCCGTTGAGCGCCAGTCGCACATCTTCGATCATCTGTCCGTTACTCATCTCGACGACAACAAAGACGCGCGCGTGCGCAGACAGCCTCTGCAAATGCATCGTTGGAAACGGATACAGCGTGATGGGCCGCAACATCCCGACGCGGATTCCTTCGGCGCGCGCCTCGACTGTGACGGCTTTCAGAATGCGGCCCAGGATGCCATAGCCGACGAGCACAATCTCTGCGCCCTCGGTCTGAAATTCTTCCGCGCGGGTTTCGCACTGCTCCGCGCAGCGATATTTTGTTTCAAGATCGTTGATGTGGGCTTCGAGTTCGTCGGTTTCGAGATGCAGCGAAGTGATGAGATTGGGGCGCGATTCCGCAGTACCAGCCACGGCCCATTTGGGCAGATGCGGGGCAGTGGGGGTCTTCTCGAACTCGACCGGCTCCATCATCTGGCCGACAAAACCGTCGGCAAGCAGCACCACGGGATTGCGATAGCGGTCCGCCAATTCGAAGGCCTGCGCGGTCAAATCCGCCATCTCCTGCGCGGAACTCGGCGCCAGCACGAGGGTGCGGTAACTGCCGTTGCCGCCGCCCTTCACCACCTGGTGATAATCGCTCTGTTCGGCGGCGATGTTGCCAAGGCCGGGGCCGCCGCGCGTGATGTCGGCGATGACGCAGGGCAGCTCCGCGCCAGCCATGTAACTGATGCCTTCCTGCATAAGGCTAATGCCGGGGCCGCTCGACGCCGTCATGCAGCGCACGCCTGCCGACGCCGCGCCATAGAGCATGTTAATCGCGGCTACTTCGCTCTCGGCTTGAAGGAACACGCCGCCAACTTGCGGCATATAGAGCGCCGCTGCTTCGGTGATCTCACTCGCCGGCGTAATGGGGTAGCCATAGAACGCGCGGCAACCGGCGAGAATCGCGCTCTTGACGATGGCCTCGTTTCCCTTGATCAGTTGCTTGCGCATTCGGTGGCCCCCTCTACGTCTCGTTCGGACGTGGTGGTCAGCTCTCCGCTAGTTGCGGGATGCAAAACAGCCACGCCTTTCCGTCTGCGCAGGACTGTAATTGCCCCGGGTTCCGGGCAAACAAGGAAGCAGATTCCGCACGCAGTGCATCCCGATCCGGCATAGGCAGCGGTCCGATAGCCGTAGTGATTGAGCCGGTCGTTGAGGGCCATCACCTTGGGCGGGCAAGCTTCGACGCACAAGCCACAGCCTTTGCACTCATCGCCATCCACCCGGAGCAACCCTCTGCCCTGTTTTTCGACACCCATCTGTCGCATTTCCTTCCACTTGGCGACGGTAGCTCCGCCGTGAAGACCCCGAGATATGGTCGGCTTCGCGGAGGGACGAAGCTGTGACAGGTATCACCTGTCATCCGAAATGAGCGGCCCGGAATGGTCGCTCACCGAGGGTGCGATATCGCAAGTTGCGCTTTGAAAGGGCGCGACTTCAGTCGTGCCGCAATAGGTTGATAAGGAACGATGGGCTTTAGCCCCTGAGGGATGATTTTCGGCCCGTTTCGACCTTCACCACGAGCCCTCAAATCCCGCGCACAGCCTTCAGCACTTTGGCCGTTGTGACCACCTGGCCCACGTGCCTCTGCGTGTGGTCGGCAACATGAACCAGCGCGCCACCGATGCTGGTGGGCAACTGTTTGCGGCCTACGCCGCGGAAGAGATTGAAGTCAGCCGTGGCGAGAGTGCGCACGCGCGCCTCTGCATTCGAAAACGAAGCTTCCACCTCGCCGAGGAGCTCTGCGAGGGATTCGTCTCCAGTCTGTTCAGATTTCAACACTGCGAGCTGGTCAGCGGTAAGCTGGCCGCCTTCGGCATAGGTGAGCAGGCGGTCTATGGAGCGCGCGATGTGGCGCAGATGAAATGCGACCGAAGGAAGTCCCAGCGGCTTGGTCTGCACCTCGGCGTCCCCCAGCCCTTCGGTCCATTTGGTGATGTCGTCGAGAGCGAGATCGAACGCGTGCAGCACGGCGCGCCCCACGGCAGGAACCTCGGGATAGGTTCCGCGAAGCCAGGGTTCGACATAAGGCGCTTGGGGAGAAGGTTGTGCAGGAGAAGTGGCCATCAAGAAACCTCAATTAGATCTAATTATCGCTGTGCAGGCTCGTTTTGCCGCTTCATCAATGTCCACCCCGCCATCATTTGCGGCGAGATTATGTAAGCGACAATCCGCCCGTGCCGTGTAACGGCCACGGGCCCCCGTTGTGCCATGGTTTCGCCGAGGCGCCTTCTGGCTTCCGATGAGGTCTTGATGATCATCCTTCATCTTAGAGATCGGCAGACATCCAGGGATTCTTGAGCGCGTGACTTGACTTCCATCAAATTGTATATACACTACATCCATGGGGATTGTGTACGATCCCGCGAAGAATGAGCGCAACATCCGCGAACGCGGGCTCTCCTTCGAGCGGGCGGCGGATTTTGACTTTGAATCTGCCCTGATTGCGGACTATTCCTGAAGCGACGAGTCAACGCATGGCGAGAAGCGGCGCGTTGCGGTTGGATATCTCGACAGGCGGTTGCACCTGCTTTGCTATCTCCCGTGGCTTGACGGTATGCGTCATCTGCTTTCGCAAGATGAACAAGAGCGAGGCAAAGCTTTATGGCAGGCCGCAAACGATCGATTAAATCGCAGCCATCCAAGAGGCCGGTCATTGACGGCGACGGCGAGGTAAGGGAACTCACGGCTGCGGATGTTGCCGACTTCAAGCCCTTCTCCGCGCTGCCGGCTGCCGAGCAGAAAATGCTTCTGAATCTACGCAGGCGCGGCCCGCAGAAAGCACCCCGAAAGATTCCGGTGTCAATCCGGCTTTCGCCCGATGTGGCTGAGGGACTTCGTGCTACCGGCAGTGGCTGGCAAACTCGCGTGGATAAGGCACTCCGGTCGTGGCTCTCCGGCCAAGCCGAATCCCACTCTTGATAGGCGAGGCAACTGGATCGTTGGTCAGAAAATGAAAACAGCCGCATCCTAATAACGAAACAGCCACCTCGCCATGACGATGAAATTCTACGCCGAAATTGACAGTCGAGTTTCATGGTCTCCCACCCTTCCGCGATGAAACTGCGGAAGGATGGGGCACCCAAAGTGGTGGGAAATTTAGGGTGGGCCACTAAACGGATCGCATTTTCTTCTCAGGTACTCAGGTAGCTGGCCATTATAGTGTCTTTTCGAAAGCAAAACCAGCGTGCCTGAGATGCCCTGCCCATAGATGAGTACACATTTGCTCCTCTGGTAATGTGCGCAAAATGGATGTAACGCCGGAGCACGTCACGTCTTCCCTTTGTCTTCTAACTTCATCATGTCTGCGTTCCAGCCGTGCTGCCTTTTGTTCTCGCAGGGTCAGATAAAGAAGGTAGAGCTGCAACAAGAACGTCAAGACAAGGCCGAAAGCCTGTACCCAGGTAGCATTGGCTTCGGTCCACCAAGGCAGTTCGCACCAAATAGGCCGTCCGAGCATAAACTTCATTCCTTCGGATTGGAAGAGAGCGGCTGGCTTTTCCCTCATGCGGGTGCGAAAGAGGAAATTACTTGAATTTGCCGCCCTCAGCTGCTTCTAGATCTTTCGCGTACTGCTCGATCGTTATGCCTGCGTCCACGGCGAGGCGCAGGGTCCTCCACTGCAGGCGATCAACTCTTTTTTGCCACATGCTTAGCAACGCTACGCCAGCCGAATCGCCCAATATTAAACTTAGCCAATCGAAATGCATCGCTCGCCCCCGACGAACCGAATCACAGGCCTTACCAATTTGCGTCGCGTTTCAGGTTCTCGATGCCCGAATTCTCCGGCGTGGGAAATCAGTCGAACTGCCTCACCCCGCGCTCTTCACCCGCACCACCGTGATCTTCGCAAAACCCTCTTCAAACACCGGCGGCTTCAGTTTCTCGGCCATGCGGCGCATCACATCCTCGCTCACCGACCGCTCCCGCTGACGATTGCGGTCGAGGCACACATCGAGCGGCACGTCGAAGAACACCGCCTGCACCTCGTAGCCGAAGCTCTTGGCCATCTTGATCCATTGGCGGCGCTCATGGACTGAAAGGTTCGTCGCATCGACATAATTCCAGGGCATGCGCGCGATGAGCCGTGCCCGCAGCAGCGAGCGCAGCGTGGAAAAAACCAGCCCCTGATAGCGCTGCTCCTCCACATCGTCGAAAAGAATGTTGCGCAGCAAATCGCTCGACAGCGGAGTGACCCCACGGCGGCGAAACCACGTTGTCTTGCCCGAACCGGGCATCCCAATGGCCAGCACCACATAGCCCTTGGGTGCCTGGGCAGAGCGCTCTGCGGTAGGTGCCTCGGGAGGCGGAAGCGAAGGAGATTCCGGCTGGGTTTCCATCTCCAGCCGGCCGGAATCCGCGGGCTCGGTCCATTGCGGACTCGCGGCCGCCGCTTCAATTTTCACGCGGCGTTCGGACACTGGGGCCGGCCGAGCCGCCGCCGCAGCAGGCTGTGCCGGTGTCTGCCCGCGCGCGGGCCCTGCCGAAGTCTCCTCCGGATAGAGCGGCACCAGGGGGCGCGGTTGATTCGATGGGATCTCCTGGCCAATTTTGCCTGTGGATTCCGAAGTGTTCGGGGGACGTCTGGAACGTCTTCTCATGCTGCGTTCTACACCTGCATTCTGATACGGAGATACCACATCGTCGTGGGGCACTGCAAATAACGCGGATCAACTCATGCGATCCGCAATGCTGAATCCCCTACGCAATGACAACTCAAAACACACCCGTTGCAGCCGCGCGCGATCTCCTGTGCAGCCCGTCACATACCACCTGGCGGTGCGGTCTCCACACTAGGAGTGACGGGACCGCGCTCCAAGCTGAGAAATCTGAGTTTTCATTTCAGCGACGCAGTCCAGGATGGTACGATCAAGGGTTTGGTGGAATCGCCTGCTGGAGCATCTTTCAGCCCCGAACGCCTCTCGACTCGAAATTCAGTCTCACACATACCAAGGAGAAGACACATGGCAGTTAAGGTTGGCATCAACGGCTTCGGCCGCATTGGCCGCAACGTTTTGCGCGCCGCTCTCGGCAATCCCGAGATCGATTTTGTTGCCGTAAACGATTTGACCAGCCCGGCAACGCTGGCGCACCTGCTTAAGTACGACTCGATCCTCGGCAACCTGCCCAACAAGATCGATGCCGGCGACGATTTCATCTCCGTCGATGGAAAGAAGATCAAGGTATGGGCCGAGCGCGACCCCGCCAAGCTGCCATGGGCCGAAGTAGGCGCGCAAATCGTCGTTGAGTCGACCGGCCACTTTACCGATGCAACCAAAGCGAAGGCGCACCTGGGCACAACCGTGAAGAAGGTCATCATCTCCGCCCCAGCCACCAACGAAGACGTCACCCTCGTGCTCGGCGTCAATGAGGACAAGTACGATCCGGCCAAGCACAACATCATCTCCAACGCCAGCTGCACCACCAACTGCCTCGCCCCGGTCGTCAAGGTTCTCCTTAAGGAAACCGGCATCGTCAGCGGCATCATGACCACCATTCATAGCTACACCAACGACCAGGTCATCCTCGACTTCCCGCACAAGGACCTCCGCCGCGCCCGCGCTGCCGCCATCAACATGATCCCGAGCTCGACCGGCGCCGCCAAGGCCCTCAAGCTCGTCCTGCCCGAGACCGCCGGCAAGCTCGACGGCTTCTCTCTGCGCGTCCCAACCCCCAACGTCTCCATCGTCGACCTGACCTACGTCGCCGAGAAGCCGACCGATGTCAAGGCCGTCAACGCAGCATTGAAAGCGGCTTCAGAAGGCGAGCTCAAGGGCATCCTCGGCTACGAAACCGGAGAGCTCGTCAGCTCCGACTTCAAAGGCAACAAGCTCTCTTCCATCGTCGATGCGCCTCTCACCAAGGTCGTCGGCAACAGCGTCAAAGTGCTGAGCTGGTACGACAACGAGTGGGGCTACTCCAACCGCGTCGTCGACCTCATCGGCTTCCTGGTCAAGAAGGGCCTGTAAGAACTGTTCGTAGTTCTTAGTTCACAGTTCTTAGTTGCTGGTTTCCAGGCGCGATCGTCTGTGAACTACGAACTAAGAACTGTGAACTAAAATTTGGGTGCCCCATCCTAGACACAGTTTCATCGTGTCTAGGGTGGGAGATGAAAACCTCACGCCATGATCCGCAAAAACATCAGCGGCGGCTCCCCCTACGAGCCCATCATCGGATTCTCGCGCGCCGTGCGCGTGGGCAACGCCGTTCATGTCGCCGGCACAGGTCCGGTTGGCGCGGAACATGAAGATGTCATTGGCCAAACTCGCCGCATCTTCGCCATCGCTGAAAAAGCCCTGAAAGAAGCCGGCGCCAAATTCGATGACGTCGTCCGCACCCGCATGTTTCTCACCCACGTCGAAGACTGGGAAACCGTAGGCCGCGTCCACGGCGAGTTTTTCTCCACCATTCGCCCCGCTGCAACGATGGTCGTTGTCGCAGAATTGCTCAACCCCGCATGGCGCATCGAAATCGAATTCGACGCCGTCCTATCTGGCTCGGAATAGCAGCGCCGCACCGTATTCAGCTCGGAACCGGGCAGCGCAAACTATGAACTGCGAACTAAGAACTCTGAACTGAGGAACTCCATGCCCAAGCTCTCCATCCGCGACATCGATCTAACCAACAAGCGCGTCTTCATCCGCGTCGATTTCAACGTGCCGCTCACCGAAGACGGCAAGGAAATCACCGACGACACCCGCATCGTGGCCACTCTGCCCACCATCGAGTACGCCCTGCGCCACAAGGCCAAGGTCATTCTGGCCTCGCATCTCGGTCGCCCCAAGGGCAAACCGAATCCGAAATACTCCCTGCGCCCTGTCGTCGATCGCCTGCGCGAGCTGCTCGACAAGAAGGAGGACAACTACTCCATCAACGTCGCCTTCGCCCCCGACTGCATTGGCGAAATCGCCAATGAGCTCGCGCGCCAGCTCGAGTCGGGCCAGGTCCTCCTGCTTGAAAACCTCCGCTTTCACGCCGAAGAAGAGGCCAACGATCCAGGCTTCTCAAAGGCCCTCGCCTTGCTCGCCGATGTCTACGTCAACGACGCCTTCGGCTCCGCGCACCGGGCTCATGCATCGACGGAAGGCATTACGCACTTCCTCAAGCCCGCCGTAGCCGGCCTCCTAATGGAAAAGGAAATCACCTATCTCGGCAAGGCGCTCGAATCGCCCGAGAAGCCCTTCGTCGCCATCATCGGCGGCTCCAAAATTTCGGGCAAGATCGACGTCATTGATAACCTGCTCGACAAGGTGGACACGCTGGTGATCGTAGGCGGCATGGCCTACACCTTCCAGCGCGCTCTCGGCGTCACCACGGGCAAATCGCTTGTCGAAGAAGACAAGATCGACATGGCGAAAGCCGCGCTTGAAAAGGCAAAAGCCAAGGGCGTCAACTTACTTCTTCCTGTCGACAACATCCTCGCCGACAACTTCGCCGCCGACGCCAAGACCCAGCCCTGGGACACGTCGAAGAACTTCCCGCCCGACTGGCAAGGCCTCGACATCGGCCCCAAATCCATCAAGGCCATTGAAGAAGTCGTCTCCACCGCGCGCACCATCGTGTGGAACGGCCCCGCGGGCGTATTCGAATTTCCGCGCTTCGCCGTCGGCACCAATGCGATTGCGAAAGCAGTCGCAGCCAACAAAGCAGCCACATCCATCATTGGCGGCGGCGACTCAGTCAGCGCCATCAACCAAGCCGGAGTAGCCGACCAAATCACCCACATCTCCACCGGCGGCGGCGCCAGCCTCGAATTCCTCGAAGGCAAAAAACTCCCCGGCGTCGGAGCGTTGACGAATAAGTAAGCACCTGCGGCACGGCCAAGCCTCTGCGGTGCGGCCAACTGCCTTCGGCGCAAATTTCATGGCTGCTGCATCAGCAAGGAAATGGATGTTGGTTAAGCGCGAAAATGGGTGCCCCAGGGTCTGGATTCTCAGACCTGGGAAAGCACGGACCTTTCCATCCCGCCTTTCGCGG
>CAZAQN010000109.1:0-8794 GCA_964487345.1 uncultured Occallatibacter sp.
AACCAGCCCAGCGCTGCCACACCGACGGCGAGGACGCTGAGAATCAACTCCAGATTGCCACTCGCCGCCTCCGCCGTCTTTGTCCCGACTGCGGGCGCAAGAAACGCGCCGAATCTTCCCGCGCCAATCCATCCTCCGCAAACCGAAAGCACCGCTAGAATTACGAGCGGACCAAGCATCGACCAGGGGCTCTCGTGCGGATGGATGTCAGCACTCCGCGATTCGCCGAGGAAAGCAAGGTACCAGAGACGGAACATATAAAAGGATGTGAGCAGAGCCGTGACGAGTCCGACGAACCACACGATCGTTCCGAGGCCGCCCTGCGTGAAGGCCGTATACAAAATTGCGTCCTTCGAAAAGAAACCTGCGAAGGGGAAGAACCCGGCAATCGCAAAGACAGCCATCGTCATCGTCCAGAACGTGACAGGAAGCTTCTTGCGCAGCCCGCCCATCTTCCTCAGATCCTGCTCGCCGCCGAGTGCATGAATCACAGATCCAGCAGCAAGAAACAGCAGCGCCTTGAAGAACGCATGCGTCATCAGATGGAAGATGGCAGCCGAATAAGCTGCAACGCCGCAGCCCAGAAACATGTATCCAAGCTGCGAGATAGTCGAGTAAGCCAGCACGCGCTTGATATCCGTCTGGACCAGCCCGATCGTAGCGGCGAACAGGGCAGTAGCCGCGCCCACAATCGCGACAACACTCAGTGCAAAGGGCGAACGATCGAAAAGAAAATGGGTCCGGGCGATCATATAGACGCCCGCAGTCACCATCGTGGCAGCGTGGATCAGGGCAGACACGGGCGTCGGGCCTTCCATCGCGTCCGGCAACCACACATAGAGCGGAAGCTGCGCGCTTTTCCCTGCAGCTCCAACAAGCAGGCAGAGCGCAATCGCAGGCAGGACGCCGCCAGTCCACGCCGGGTTTGCCACGAGCTTCGCCGAAATCTCACTGAACGTCAGCGTGCCGAAGCTTGCCAGAAGGAAAAACAGGCCGATCAGAAACCCGAAGTCGCCAACGCGGTTGACGATGAACGCTTTCTTGCCGGCATCGGCCGCCGACGTCTTCTGGAACCAGAATCCAATCAGCAGGTACGACGCAAGTCCCACACCCTCCCATCCCACAAACATCAGCAGGGCATTGCCCGCCAGCACCAGCACCGTCATAAAAAACAGGAACAGGTTCAGATATGCGAAGTACCTCCAGTATCCGTCTTCGTGCGCCATGTAGCCGGCGGAGTAAATGTGGATGAGAAAACCGACGCCCGTGATGATCAGCAGCATCACCAGCGAAAGCTGATCCAGCACGAAGCTGAAATCCACATGCAAAGCGCCTGCATTGATCCAGGGATAGCGAAGGGCTTCGATGTAAGGAATAGACGGTGCAGGGCCGATGCCAAGAAAGCCGCGAGCAGCGCCCAACACGATAGCGAAGGACCACAGAGGCGTCAGCAACGCGATCAACGTTACTAGGGCCTTCGGCAGCTTGCGCCCCAGAGTTCCGTTGATTACAAATCCCGCAAAGGGCAGCAGCGGAATTAGCCAAAGATGGAGAGAACCGTTCATAGTTTCATCAAGTCGATTCGGTCGACTGCCAGCGTCGCGCGGGCACGGAAAACAGCAATAATGATGGCCAGACCCACGGCCGCCTCAGCTGCGGCGACCATCATGACAAAGAAGACAAAGATCTGACCCTTCACCGCATGCCACTGATGAGCAAAGGTGACAAAGGAAAGATTGACGGCGTTGAGCATCAATTCGATCGACATGAAGACCGTGATCAAATTGCGCTTGATCAAAAAGCCGACAATGCCCAGCGAAAACAGCACCGCACTCAACAATAGATACCAGGAGAGCGGAACATCCTGCTGCAGCAGTTGAACATATCCAGAACTCATTCGCCTGGCGTCCTTTCTCCATCGCCTGGCCGCGCGAGAGCCACCGCACCGAGGATCGCGATGAGGATCAGAACCGAAGTGACTTCAAACGGAAGCAGCAACTTGGTAAAAAGCACGGTGCTTAGCTCCTGCGTCGAAGTGATGCCGTCGCGCATCGCAGCGGTGCCGAGGCCCTGCGTATGAAGGATCACCGTCGCAGCAACAGCCAGGAGCGCCACCACCGCAGGGAATCCAACCACAATTGCCGCTCGGCTTCCGAGCGTTCGCTCTTCGCGGCCGGCATTCAGCAGCATGACCACAAACGTGAAGAGCACCATGATGGCCCCTGCATACACAATCACCTGCGCCACAGCAAGGAATTCCGCGCCCAGCAGCAGATACAGCACCGCAATCGAAGTCATCACTACGATCAGCGAAAGAGCGCTGTTAATGGGATGGGTCTGGATGAGAAGATTGACCGCTCCAGCCAGGCAGAATCCCGCAAAAACAATAAAGAGGATCAGATGCATCGTTCGATCACTTATACGCGAGCCACAGGCTCGTAGCGACAATGTTGAGGATGGCAAGCGGCATCAGGTAGCACCATCCGAAGTTCATCAGTTGGTCATAGCGAAACCGAGGCAGCGTTCCGCGCACCCAAACATACAAGAAAAGAAAGCTGAAAACCTTGAGGACGAACCAAAAAATCGGCAACAGCGCGAGAACCACAATATTCTGCGGTAAGGGAATCAGGTTGCCGAAGGGGCTCGTCCACCCGCCAAGAAAGAGCAGCGTGGCCACGCAGCCGACAGTGATCATGTTGCCGTATTCGGCCATAAAGAACATGGCAAACTTCATCGAGCTATATTCCGTGTGATAGCCGGCGGTCAGTTCGCTCTCTGCTTCGGGAAGGTCGAACGGCGAGCGGTTCGTCTCCGCGTAAGCTGCCATCAGATAAATAAAGAACGCGACGAACTGGAAGCCGCCAAACAGATTCCACGACAGAATCCCGCGCGCACCCTGGCTCTCCACTATCTCGCGCAAATTGAGCGATCCGGCTCGCAGCACAACACCGACCAGCGAAAGCCCCAGCGCCAGTTCGTAGCTGATGAGTTGCGCGGAAGAACGCAGCGATCCCAGCAGGGAATACTTGTTATTCGACGACCAACCAGAAAGCGCAATTCCGTAGACCCCAATGGACGTGATTCCAAGGATCACCAGCAGCCCGATATTCACATCGGAGATCTCAAAAAAGTGAAACCCGCCGGGACCAATGACACTGGGCGACCCAAACGGCACGACAGCGATTGAGATCAGAGCGCAGCCGAGAGCAATGACAGGAGAAATGAGATAGAGCGGCCGATAGACCGCCGTCGGAACCAGGTCCTCTTTTAAGAAAAGCTTCGCGCCATCGACCAGCGGCTGCAACAGCCCGAATGGCCCAACGCGACTGGGCCCCCAGCGATTCTGGATTCGGCCAACAAGCTTACGCTCAAGCAGCACCGTGTAAGCGACGCTCATCAGCATCACCACCGTCACCACGATGACCTTGAGCAGGCTCCATAGAAAAAATGGCAGAATTGTCACAAGCTTTCAGCCTCTCTTACACGACCACAAGTCAATCAGCTACCGCGGCGGCAGGTACGGTGTTTTGGTGTTTCTCCAACTCAAGCAACGCTGGGCTATACCGGCCCAGTGTCCCGGATGTAAAGAGCCCATCGTGTGCTGGAACCATTGCGCCGGATCCGTTCAACGCCGACACCGGCACAAATCCCGGTTCTGTGGGCACGTCGTTGCCCCCGAAAAGGTTGAGTCGGTCGAGCTTGTACCCAGGAACCAGACGCTCGATTTCGTCGAGCACGGCAAGCGGATCGAACGGGCTCAACTTCGGTTCAAGTCCGTTCGCAGCAAGCCACACGGCGTGCCGGTCTGCTTCGCCCGACTGCGCACCACGCGACTGGCCCAGATCGGCAGTCACTCCCCCGCTCCCAAAGGGCACCAACTTCTTCACGTCCAGGCCCATGGAGCCACCCAGACGAACCAGTATCTCAAAGTCGGGCTTCACGCCCGCGTGATCGGCGGCCTTTTTCACCATTTGGAGGTCGCCAAAGGTATTGGTCACTGTACCCGTCTTCTCGTAGAGGCTCGCAGCAGGGAAGACAACGTCCGCCAGCGCCGCCGTCTCGGTCAAGAAAAGATCCTGGACAATCACGAAAGTGTTCTTCAACGCAGCCAGATCGACGCTCTGCCTCACACCTGATCCCGCACCCGCTGGATTCGCGCCTACGACAAGCAGCGCAGACAATCCGCCCGCAAGCATCTCCTGTTCTGTTTTGCCTGCTGTTGAAGGCATGCCCACATACTCCGCCGCAATCGCGCCCCCAGCGGAGACAGGCACATATCCCGGTAGAAGGTCAGGGAAAAGCCCCATATCTGCCGCGCCGCGCGAATTGGCATGGTCGCCGAGATACGCAAACCGTACGCTTTCGCGCGTCAGGCCCCACTTCACCAGCGCCTCAAGCTCCGCACCGCGCAGCTCCGAGCCAATCACGACAACCAGCGATGCCTCGCCCACTACGGCATCGCGAAACGCCGTGTCAGCAATAGTGGCGTTTTCTCCTGAAAAATATCCAGCAAGCTTCGCGTATCCGCCCGTAGGAATCAGCAACGTCGCCTTCGCCTGCCGCTCGAGCTTGATCCGTTCCGTGTGCGCAACATAGAGTCGTGCCTTGTTCAACCGCACATTGGTGCGAATTTCCCATGCCAGCAAAGGATGCTCTTCTGTCGGATTTCCACCGATCAGCAGGATAGCCGCAGCGTTTCCAACCTCCCGCAAGCTGGCCGCGCGGTGCTCGTACCCCGCAAGCGCACGTGCAAAACTCGCGTAGTCCGCCGTCCGCTCGTGATCGATATTGTTCGTCTGCAGAATGGTCCGCGCGAATTTCTGCAGCAGGTAATTCTCTTCATTCGTGGTCGTATTCGAAGCGATCACACCAATCGCCGCGCCGCCCTTGCTGTCGCGAATCTCTTTGAGCTTGTTACCTGCGTAGCGCAGTGCAAATTCCCATGTCGCAGGTTCAAGCTTACCCTGCGCGTTGCGCACGAGCGGTTTTGTTAGGCGATCCGGATTCTCGACAAAGTCGAACCCGAACCGTCCCTTGGCGCAAAGAAAATCGCCGTTGATGCCGCTCTTGTCGCGATTGTCCGCGCGGATAATTTCGGAGCCGTCGTTCGACTGCCTGATTCCCAGCGTTACCTTGCATCCATCGCCGCAGTGCGTGCACACCGTCGAAACGTGATTCATCTCCCACGGGCGCGTTTTGTAGCGGTAACTCCCACTCGTCAGCGCGCCTACGGGACAAACATCGATGCACATCCCGCACTGTTCGCAGTCCAACTGATTCCCGTCATTGGGAGCAATCACCGAACTGGTTCCGCGATTCTGCACCCCCAGCGCCCACACATCCATGCCTTCGCCGCACATGCGAACGCAGCGGTAACAGAGAATACAGCGCGGCCGATCATAGAAGACTGCAGGCGACCACTGCTGCTCATCGCGATGCTGCTTGGCCTCGGTGTAGAGACTCACGCCCGCGCCGTACTTGAAGGTCATGTCCTGCAGTTCGCACTCGCCGCCCGCATCGCACACCGGGCAGTCCAGCGGATGATTCCCGAGCAACAGCTCAATCGTCGCCTTGCGCGCCTGCGCGATCTCCGCCGACTCGGTGACAAACACCTGTCCCTCGGCCACTGTCGTCGTGCACGCCGTCTGCAGCTTCGGCACCTTTTCCTGTCGCACAACGCACATCCGGCACGCAGCCTGCAGACTGAGCCCTGGATAATAGCAGAACGCAGGAATCTCGATGCCCGCCTTGCGGCACGCCTCAATCAACAGCGTCCCTGCCGGGGCCGTCAGCTTCTTTCCATCGACTGTGAATGTTACGTCTGGCATTCGTTTTCCAATAAGCCCTGAGCTGGTCGACTACCCGGCGCCTTGAAGGGTACGGGCTTTAGCCCGTACGTTCAGAGTTAAACTTGATCTTCGGCTTTAGCCGCTGAGGGAATTAACTTCGTCTCCTCTGCGTCCGTTTCCTTAAGCCGCTCTTTGCCTTGTTCGGTAACGTAGAACCAAAGTGTGCTAATTGATTCATGGTCGGGTCTTGTAACAGTCAAACGTAGACGATTCTCATAAACCTCAAACGCGGATATATCGTTGTCAGCGATCGATTGAAGGAGTGCGTGTTCTATCTGGCTAACACTCGGAGCGTGAGGGGTACCATTTGTCCATTTGGCGATTTCACTTACGATCATACTGAATTCCTCGTAATCGTCGGCACAGGCTTCCATGACCAATCGATTCGTTTCCGATCGTTGCCCGTATTTCTCCGGCAATCCTCGCTCCGACATTGCTTCGTCCACCTACACCACAGCCAATTCTACGTGCTTCGCGAATGGGCACGGCTTGCCATCCAAATGCGCTTCGAATTCCGCGCGGAACTTCTTCACAAATCCAAGCGTAGGCATCGCCGCCGCATCGCCCAACGGGCAGAACGTCCGCCCCATCATATTGTCGGCGAGATATTGAATGTTATCGATGTCCTTCGCCGTCCCAAACCCGGCGTGAAAACGCGTCAGCGATTTCTTCAACCAATCCGTTCCTTCGCGGCAGGGAATGCACCACCCGCAGCTCTCATGCTGGTAGAAGCTGATCGTGCGCAGCGCAAACTCGACGATACATGTATGGTCGTCGATCACCACGACGCCACCCGACCCAAGCATCGAACCGGCTTTACCCACCTGGTCGAAATCCATACCGAGGGTTTCAATCTCTTCCGGCAGCAGGACCGGCGTCGACGATCCACCGGGAACCACCGCTTTCAACTTCCGCCCGCCGCGCACGCCGCCACCCACTTCATAAATCATCTTCTTCAGGTTGTAGCCCATCGGGAGCTCATACGCGCCCGGCAGCTCGATGTGCCCGCTCAGGCAGAAGAGGCGTGTTCCGCCATTACGAGGTGTTCCAACAGCAGCGTAGGCTTCGCTGCCCATCGAAATCACATGGGGCACCGTCGCAATCGTCTCCGCGTTATTGATCACGGTCGGTCCACCATAGAGACCCACAACAGCAGGGAAGGGAGGCTTGATGCGTGGAACGCCGCGCTTGCCTTCGAGCGACTCCATCAGCGCCGACTCTTCGCCCACCTCGTACGCGCCAGCACCCGTCTGCGTAATGATCTGGAACTCGGTGTCGGAACCGAAGATATTTGTCCCCAGAAAGCCCTTCGCGTACGCATCCGCGACTGCTTTATCCACGATCTCCAACAAGTAGCGGTACTCACCCCGCAGATAAATAAATCCGACCTTCGACCCAATCGCCAGACCGGCAATAATCGTCCCCTCAATCACCGCATGAGGATCGTGCAGGAAGATCAGATGATCTTTGCAGGTGCCCGGCTCGCTCTCATCGCCATTGACCAGAACATACTTCGGCTTCGCGCTCTGCTTCGGCACAAAAGACCACTTCATGCCCGTCGGAAAACCCGCGCCCCCGCGGCCGCGCAGATTCGACGCTTTCATCTCGTTGATGATCCACTCAGGCCCCTGCGCGAGACACTTCTTCGTGGCCTCGTAACCGCCCAGCTCAATGTATTTATCGATCGCCGCCGCGCCCTGGCCAAAGCGCCGCGTCACAATCTTCACTTCATCAGGATGCGAAACGAGCCTAGGCATTTTTTCCCTTGTCTTGGACGCGTGTCCGGTATTCAGCGAGAAGTTCCGGCACCTGCTCGGGACTCAAATCGTCGTGAAAGGCATAGTTCACCTGAATCGCCGGCGCCCAGCAGCACGCGCCAATACATTCGACCTCTTCAAGCGAGAAGATGCCGTCGTGTGTGATGCCCTTGTGTCCGATTCCTAGTTCTTCCTGAAAGCGGTCAAACAGATCGTAAGCGCCCCTCAACATGCAGCTGATATTCGTGCACACCTGCACGTTGTATTTGCCCACCGGCTTGAAACGGAGCATGGAATAGTAGGTAGCCACGTTCCGCACATCGAGTTCGGTAATGCAAATCCGCTCGGCCACCTCGGCAATTACCGCGTCGGACAAATACCCCACCTCGTCCTGCGCATAAAGCAGCATGGGAACCAGTGCCGACCGCTTCACCGGGTACTTCTTCACCAGTGCGTCAAAGCGTGCCGAAAGCTGTGGCGAAAAGACCGACATTGTTTCAGGACTCATTGCATCAACTCCCGCGCCCAGGCTTCAGCGGCCATATCCATCTCTTCTTCCTCTGGGTGCCCCAGGTCCCTCGCTCTTGGGGACCTGGGATCGCTCTTCGATCGCAAGGTCCCCGCCTGAGTCAATTCGAGAATTCCGCTACTCCCATTTTCGCGCAGCCAATTCACTCGCTCGCCGCTCCGCTGCAAATCTAACCACTTTTCTGCGTGGCGCACCGTGATGCGCTCCTCGCCCAACTCGACCGTAGCCTGCCGATCCCCATTCAATCCATGTGCCGCCGTGTAGCTGCGCAGCAGCGAAGCCAGACTCACCCAAAGCTCTGCGTAGACCCGGTCTTCCTTGAGAGCCTCATCCGTCCGTCCCAAATTCACCAAAGAATCCTCAAGAACTGCAAGCGCCGCGAAAATCCTCAGTCCCTAGTCCCTATCTATCAATCTCCCCAAGCACAATATCAATCGACCCGATCACCGCTACCACATCCGCCAGCATCCGCCCCTTGCACATCGTTTCCAGCGCTTGCAGACTCGCAAATCCCGGATACCGCATGTGTACCCGATACGGCTTCGCCGTCCCATCGGACACCACGTAGTAGCCCATCTGTCCGTGTCCCGACTCAATTCCCTGGTACACCTCGCCCGCCGGAACGTTGAAGCCCTCGGTCACAATCTTGAAGTGATGGA
>CAZAQN010000110.1:0-8492 GCA_964487345.1 uncultured Occallatibacter sp.
CGCACCATCCAGGCCATCGAGTGGGCCAACGAGGCGGGCATTCCGATCCAGGTGCACACCACCATCAGCCGGCACAATGCGCACGATCTCGACGGCCTATGCGCGTTGTTTGAGAAGCTGGCCATCGTCATGTGGAACGTTTTCTTCCTCGTGCCCGTCGGCCGCGGACAGTTGGGCGATCTGCTGAGCGGCGAAGAATTCGAACAGGTCTTCGGCAAGATTTACGAGCTTTCGCATCGTGTCAACTTCCAGATCAAAACGACGGAAGCCATGCACTATCGCCGCTATCTGTTGCAGCATAATCTCGAAGAGAAGCGCGTGGGGCACGGTCATCCGCATGCCGCACAACACGAGTACGAACCTGGCGCGCCGCAGGCCGACGCGCAGACGCGCACCGCAGGTTGGGCGACACGGCGCGTCAACGACGGCAAAGGATTCCTCTTTGTCTCGCACATGGGGAACGTTTACCCCAGTGGGTTTCTCCCCATTCATGCGGGCAATATCCGCGAGACACCGTTGGCAGATATCTATCGCAATGCACCGATTTTCAAAGCTCTGCGCAACACCAGCCGCCTGCAGGGCAAATGCGGAGCATGTGAATACAAGGAAATCTGCGGCGGTTCGCGGGCGCGTGCCTACGCGCTGACCGGCGATCCGCTGGCACAGGAACCCTGCTGCATTTATCAGCCGAAGAACTGGTCGCCTCTAGTGGATGAGGAACACAACATCTCGCACCCGAAGGCGTTTGCCGGGACGTTGGTGACGTTGTAGAAATACACTGCGAAGTGTTGGTGCATCGAAAATTTCGCGTCCCATGAGCAGGCGAGCACACGCGCAGAAGTGCGGCTCGTCTGCTTTTTTCTTTTGCACTGATGCGCGATACGGAGTAGTTTAGCCAGCCAGAGACGGAACCACGGTTTCTCGTCGGCTGGGTGCGATGCGCGAGAAGATGGTATAAGCATCGTGAGTGACTCAAATCACTCGCAACCGGCCAACGCGGGTTGAATCTAAAAAGAGCCGCACCTGCAATTCCACGGGACGGCTGGGTATGTTTTCGGCAGAGAGTAGTGCAAGTTCGATCTCGATAGGTGCGGTGACGATGCGGACAGCGATCATTGGCGGCGGCGTTGCAGGTCTGGCAGCTGCCTATGAACTCGAGAAGGCGCGCGCAGCCGGCGTGGACACCGAGTACACGCTGTACGAAGCGCAGGCGCGCCTGGGCGGAACGCTGTCGTCGGAGATTGTGAATGGCGCGGTGCTGGAGTACGGTCCAGACTCATTTTTGAGCGAGAAGATTGCCGCTGCAGAGTTATGCCGCGAGCTGGGTCTGGCGGATCAGCTGACGCCTTCGAATGACGCGGAACGGAAGACGTATGTGGTGGTGCGGAACCGGCTGGTACCGCTGCCCGACGGGCTGATGTTTCTGGTGCCAACCAAGCTGATTCCGACGGCAATGACGCGGCTCTTCAGCCTCTCCACAAAGATCCGGATGGGGCTGGAGTTGCTGCATCCTCCGCGGCCACGCGGCCAGGACGAATCGGTAGCCGCGCTGGTGGAGAGGCATTTTGGCGCCGAAGCAGTGGAGCGGCTCGCCGACCCGCTCTTGTCAGGAATTTTTGGCGGCGATGCGACGCAGTTGAGCGCTCGAACCGTGCTGCCGCGCCTGGTCGAGATGGAGACGGAGTACGGTTCCCTCACGCGAGGCATGCTCGCAGCGCACCGGCAGATGCGCGCCCGCGCCGAGGCGCAGAAGAAGGCAGCTTCTGGCGCACCCGGTTCCACTCCCGTTCCAGACAACGGCAGGCGCAGGCCGCGCGGCGTCTTCACCACGCTGCGTGGTGGGATGCAGCAGTTGGTGGATGCCGTGGAAGCGCGCCTGGAGCCAGGTTGGGTGCGGCGATCCACACCCGTCACGGCCCTCGAAAAGACGCAGAGCGGGTGGAGGGTGACCTCGCGCGGATCGCAAGAATCGTATGATGCTGTGATTCTGGCGTCGCCGGCGTGGGCCGCGAGCGCACTGTTGAGCGGCGTCGACCCTGCGCTTGGCGAGGAACTTGCAGGAATCCCCTACTCGTCGTCGATCACGGTGAACCTGCTTTATGACGAGTCGCAGCTTGGAGACTTGCCGGATGGATTTGGATTCCTGGTCCCTGCAAGCGAAGGCCGAGCCATGCTGGCCTGCACCTTTGTGCACCGCAAATTCCTGGGCCGCACCCCGACAGGAAAGGTGGTCCTGCGTGCGTTTCTCGGCGGCATGAAAAACGAAGCGCTGATGGCCGAAAGCGACGCTACGCTGGTGGCGGCGGTGCGGCGCGAGTTGACTTCAATTCTTGGAGAAAGAATCATTGATCGCGACGCAATGCCCGAACACACGCGGGTTTCGCGCTGGCGGCGGGCCATGGCGCAATATGCCGTCGGGCACCAGGAGCGGATTGAGAGAATTCAGGCGCGCGTCGCAGAGCTCGAGGATTTGTGGCTGGCAGGAAACGCCTATGACGGCATCGGTATTCCCGATTGCATACGGCTGGGAAGGCAGGCCGCGAAGGAATTGCTCGCAAGCCGAGCGGAAGTCAGCGAATCAGCCAGTTCGCCGGTGGGCGAGTTGGCCAGTTAGTCGATCGGCAGGGCCATTGATCGCTTTACCGACGAAAATGGGTGCCCCAGAGCCTGCCCTGAGCGCAGTCGAAGGGTCTCGCTTTTGAGACCTGGGATACCGCGACTCTCGAAAGACAAAATTTACGCATTCAGAGATCTGGCCGCCGACTCTGAAAGTCTTCGACATTCGGCTTTTACTGTGGCACCACGGGCAAAACCAGCGCACTGGGATGCTCGCTGTCATGCAGCACGGTATTCGTAGCCTTCACGAAGTTAGAACTATCGCCGGCGTTTTTCCCCGTGTTCAAATTCCGATCGAAACGCGGAAAGTTGCTGCTGGAGACTTCAAGCCGAATGCGGTGTCCCTTCAGAAACACGTTGCTCGTGGACCAGACATCGATCCTGTACTCATAGACTTGGCCCGGCGTAATCGGTTTCGGTTCTCCCAACGTGGATTCGCGGAAGCGTGCGCGCAGAATCCCCTCCGTCAGGTTTTGCGCGAATCCATTCGGACCCACATCGACCAGCTTGGCAGTGAAGTCCGTATCGATGGCTGAGGATTTCGCGAAGAGATCGAGCATGACTGGGCCAGTGACTTCGAGATCCTGATCGAGCGGCGGCGTGGAATAGACAAGCACATCGGCCCTCGATTCAACGTCCTTCTGGTCGCGCGGACCGGGAGCCAGATGAGCCGAATCGCAGCACAGCGGCCCGCCGACAGTCGGCACAGGATTGGCCGGATCGTAAGTGAAATTATCGGCATCGTCTTTTTGCGGAGTTACAGTCGAAAGCGTCCCATCGCCCGAGGCACCGTTTGCTTTTCCGGCGGAATGCAGAAAATAGCTGGTCTGCCTCGCGCGCGCCAACGGCCAAGCCGGCTCATCGCGCCACTCGTTCTTGCCCATCACAAAAATGCGCACAGGTTTGGAGGAAGCGAACTGGTTCTGCTTGCCCAGGAACAGATAGTCATACCAGTCGAGCGTGACGGCGTTCTCGTCGAACGGCGCAGCTTCACCGAAATCGACATCGCCAATCTTGCGGCCACTGCCGGCATGACCACCGATGATGACAAGCAGCCTTTGCGTGCTGCGCGCGGCATCGCTCCCCGCGTGGTCGCGCAGTCCCACATAATTCCGCAGCGAACCACCCTGAAAAATGTCGTACCACGCGGCAATCGTCAGCGCAGGGACCTGAATCTTCTCGTAGTTTTCTTCAATCGACCATTGCTTCCAGTAGCTATCGTAAGTGGGGTGCGCGAGCCAATCGAGGAAATAAGGCGCGAGTTCGTTTGTCATCTGCGAGCCGCTGGCAACCGGCTTGAGATTGAAGACCGGAAAACCCGTCAAAGGTAAAACTCGATCCCCCAACACCGCGTTTGAGTCGTCGCGGATCAAGCGGTTGAAAGTGTCCTGCGCCAGGCCCGAAGTCCACGATTCGTCGAACCACTGCTCGAAAGCGCCGCCCTGGTAGGTCCAGTTCTCGTGATAATTCGACGCCGTCACTACAGGACAAATTCCCGCCAGATGCGGCGGATGGCTGATGGCAGCGAGCATCTGCGTTGCGCCCACATACGATCCGCCGAACATGCCGACCTTGCCATTCGAGTGCGGCAGCGCCGCGGCCCACTCCACCGTGTCGTAGCCGTCGTCCATCTCGTGTTTGAAGGTGTACCACTCGCCTTCGGAGTTGTAGCGGCCGCGCACATCCTGCACCACCACCATGAACCCACGCGCCACAGCCTTGCGCCCGAAGTCGGCAGCGTTGTCCTTGTTGTAAGGCGTGCGCTGCAGCAGCACCGGGAACGTTCCCTCACCGGCAGGCCGATAGATGTCGGCTTTAAGCGTGACGCCGTCACGCGTCTTCATCGTGACATTGCGCTCGAACACCATATCGCCGACGGACTGGGCGAGCGATAGAACAGGCAGAGACGCAACAAGAACGAGCAGGCAAAGAAACTTTCTGGACATGGATTCCCTCAGCAGAAAAAGACGCAGCAATTCTAAAGGCTTGGGCTCTAAAGGCTCGGGCTGGGCCGAAAGACAATCCGATTTGGATTCACGAAAAGCCGCGCCGTGACTACCCCGAAAAGAAAGCCGCCGACGTGCGCGAGGTAGGCAACGCCGCCTGTCCTCACAGAGGCCACCGCGCCCACATTCAACACCTGCATCAGAAACCAGAAGCCGATCAGCAACGCCGCCGGAATAAACGCAATCCGTATATAAAAGATAAAAAAGAACAAGAGCGTTCGAATCCGGTCATGTGGAAACGTAATAATGAACGCGCCCATCACCGCGGCAATCGCACCGCTGGCGCCGAGGCTCGGAATGCGAGAAAACGGGTCGCCGAGGATCTGCGCCATCATGGCGACGATGCCGCCCGCCAGATAGAAGACGAGGAACCGGACCGAACCCATCGCGTCTTCGATCGCCCGCCCAAAGGCCCACAAATAAATCATGTTGCCGATGATATGCATCCAGCTTCCATGCATGAACATCGAGGTCAGCAAAGTGATCCAGTGATGGCCGTGGACGATTCTGATGGGCACAGCCGACCACGCCAATACGAAGGCATCCCCGTGCGACAACTCCCTAAGGAACACGTACACATTAATCAGAATGATCAACGTGGTAACGACGGCAAAGTGTCGGGAGCGACGCGATGCATCACCCAGGGGAACGAAGCCTGCCACTACATGCCACCCTTGCCAAGCAGGATGCCGATGCCATAAGTGACCGCGCCTTCCACCGCGCCGACGATGGTCATTTCAAAGCCCGACGACCACCACGAACGAATCGTGATGAGGCTTTTGGCTGCGCCTACGGCGAAGTGCGCGGCGAGCGAGATGATGGCCGCCGCGACGACGGCTTCAATGCCGGTCATGAAGAAGAACGGGATGACGGGGATGGTGGCGCCAATGGCGGTGGACAGCGCACCTGAGGTGGCGGAGACGAGCGGGTTCGAGAGCGCTTCTTCCGACGTGCCCAGCCGCTCGCTGGCCAGGGCACGCAACAGTTGCTCGGGGTCGCTGGCGATGTGGTTGACCATGTGCAGCGCGTCCATCTCGGGAAGGCCCTTGACCTGGTAGTAGAGAGACAGCAGCTCGCGCGCTTCGGGCTGGTTCATCTTGATCGCTTCGCGCTCGCGTGCCACCTCGGCGTGGTAGATTTCGCGCTCGCTCTTGGCGGCCAGATAGGCGCCTGAACCCATGCTGAGGGCCGAAGCAATCATGCCCGAAAGCCCGGCGAGCAGCACGTATTTGCTGTCGCCCGAGGTTGCGCCGGAGACGCCGGAGACGATGCCGAAGATAGCGCCAAGGCCATCGTTGACGCCGTAGATGGCGTCGCCAATCCAGGCGCCGGGTTGCTTGCGGCCCTGATTGCGCTTGGCAAGCAGCTCTTCAAGAACTGCTTTGGGATCGATCTTTGGCGCGGTAGCTGCCAAGGCGTAGTGACCGCGCAGGAGCGATCCCAGTTCCCGGTAGTGGTCCTTCTCATCCTCGATCACGTGTTCAAGGATGGCGACGGAATCCGTGTCGCCGAGGGATTGGAGCTGTTCACCGTAGCTGGCAATGGCGCGGCTTTCCTCGATCTCCAGGCGGCGCAGGGCCATGCGGATGCCGCCAGCGCGGCTGGCCAGCGAGTCCGCGTCGCCGCCGGGCTTGCCGGAGTAAGCCGGCGGAGGGCCCCCGAGCTGCTCGATGCGGCCGGCCCACAGGGCGGCGTGCTCGAGTTCGGCCTGTGCCAGATGCCGCAACACCTGGGCGCGCACGGGGTCGGTATCCCGATCGGCAAGCGTGGTGTAGGTGTGATAGCCCTCCATCTCGGCCTGCCAGTTCCCTCCCAAGGCAGACAACACCTTCTTGGTACGGGCACTGTTTAAGGCGGCAATAGCCAATTCGTTCTCCTCGCTTTTGTTTCGAGAATAACCGAATCGTGCGCCACGCCGTTAACGCAGTCGATGGTGAAAGTCGGGTCTTGAAAGGGCACGGCTTCAAAGCCTGCCCTGAGCTTGCCGAAGGGTGCCGTAAAAGTTCGATGAGAAACGATGGGCTTTAGCCCCTGAGGGATGTTCTTTGGGAAGCTCCTCAGAAACCATGCCTTCTTCCGCAACCTGTTTAGCCCCCTAGGGATGGTGTTCGGCCGTTTCGACTTTCACCACGCGCCGTTAGCACAGTTCCTTTGTCCGGGCTCGACATCGGCGCCGCCCTTCCCAGATGTGAGGTTTTCCGTATAGTGTTGTGTGCAGCAAAAAGACGGTCAGAAACCACTGACCGCCAAAAAGACGCGTCAAATCCCCAGAACGCGAACACGCCCTAACCGGGCAGAACTCTTTTTCAGGAAGCGGAGAACAACCTCTCATGTCCACGCGATCGACACCCCCGGCACAAAGCACGCCGAGCTACACCGGCCCGTTCATCACTGTCGCCGTTCTGTTCTTCATCTTTGGGTTCATCACCAACCTCAATATGGCCCTGGTGCCGCACCTGCGCTCCATCTTCGACCTGCCCTATGCCTGGGCCATGCTGGCCGAATCGGCCTTCTTCCTGGCATATTTCGTCTTCTCCTCGTCCGCATCGAAGCTGATTGAAATGATTGGCTACAAACGGACGATGGTGGTCTCACTGTTTATTCAGGTGGTGGGCTGCCTGCTGTTCGTGCCGGCCGCAAAGCTGGTCAACTTTCCGCTGTTTCTTACTGCCGTGTTTATTGTCGGCGCGGGAGTAACGACATTGCAGACTGCGGCCAATCCCTATGTCGCGATCCTCGGTCCCGAACACAGCGCACCCGTGCGGCTGACCCTGGCGCAGGCCCTGAACTCACTGGGCGGTACAATTGCGCCTCTGGTCGCCGGTGCCTACATCCTCACCGATCCGGCAAGCTTGGCGAGTAAGGCAGCCATTGCCGACACGGTACGCGGACCCTACATCGCCATCGCTGGCGGCCTGCTGATTTTGGGCATCGCCGTGGCATTCATGCACCTGCCGCACATCTCGAATACGCAGGCGTTTCGTCCCGCCAAGGAAGGCGATCCAATCCTGAGCCGCAGCATCTGGGGCTACAAACACACTGTGCTGGGCGCAGTCGGTATCTTCCTTTATGTGGGAGTAGAAGTCGGCCTCGCGTCCATAGCCGTGAACTACTTCAAGACCCAGGGCGTGGACAGCGCCAAGACGGCATCGTTCCTCGTATCGCTTTACTGGGGCGGTGCACTCGTCGGCCGCCTGCTCGGCTCATGGGTGCTCACCAAGATCAAATCGAACAAGTTGCTCGGGGCCTTCGGATTTATCGCTGCTGCGCTGCTCGTCGTCTCGATGTTCTCGAGCGGACCAGTGGCGATCTGGACCGTCGTGCTCTGCGGCTTCTTCAACTCCATCATGTTCCCCAACATCTTCGCGTTGGGCATCGCCGGACTTGGCCCGATGACCAGCAAAGGATCGGGGCTGATTATGACTGCCGTCGTCGGCGGAGCCATCGTGCCTCTGCTTCTCGGCGCGGCGGCCGACAAGATGGGCATTCAACACGCCTTCGTCATTCCCATCTTCTGTTACCTCTTCATCGCCTACTACGGGCTATGGGGCTCCAAACCTACGCGGACAGTGACGGCGTAGCAGCGGAGTGTTGTAAACCTGAAGGCCCTTCGGCGTAAGCCGGAGGGCCTTCGCATGTCTACTTGGGAATGGCGAGCAGGACGCCGATATATTGCCGCACCCGGGTCAGAAGAGCGGGCGCCGCTTTGGAATGGAACTCCGCACGCCGGCCCGCCCAATCCATGCTCTTCAACTGATCCACCAGAATCGCTCCTTCGACGCCGCCAACCGTCGCCGGCAGAGCAAACGGGTACGGCTTGCGCTTACTGGTCAGAGGGCAAACCACCGCCAACCCGCTCGCCCGGTTGTA
>CAZAQN010000111.1:0-8335 GCA_964487345.1 uncultured Occallatibacter sp.
ATGAAGAGAAGAAGGACAAGGGCCCCGGCGGAATCACCATGGATTCGAGCGGCAATCTGAAGTAGTCCGGTTGAGCGCAACAAGGCTGGCGGGCGGCCTCCGATCTTCGGAGGCCGCCCTGCTTTTGCGGAGGGGATTTGTCCCGCCGACGCCGCGCTAGGATGTTTGCTGACGGGTGTCTTCCGGATTGGTCACGACACGACCGGAATGGACTCATGTATCATTCTTGCGAATTGAACCCATAAAAGATTCACCAATAGGCATCGCACTGTTTGCTCAGAAATAGAAAGCATGCATGGCGGGCACTCATGAATGAAATAACCGACAATCAGCCCATCGATGTATTTACTCGCAAATGGCTTCTCGTGGTGATCCTGTGCATGGTGCCTCCATTTCCTTTATTTGCCCATCTAGGAGACCCAGGAAAAGGCAGAGCAGCAGCAATTTGTACTGCCGTGAGTATGACAGCTATTAGAGCTTGTTGGAACTTGAGGAAACGTGTTTGGTTCTGGACAATGGCAGCGATCCTGATTTCTGTTCATGTGTTTCTCGTGTTGCTCATCCGCTGGAGCGATAAAAGTCTTCCCGGTTACGCACTTCTGCCTGTTGCGCTACTGGATTATGGCATCGTCTATGGAAGCTTCAAACTGGCGGCAACGGCGATGGAACGTAACGATGGTAAAGAGGGCTTATAGCCGTCGAATGACGGACACCATAAACTCCAGATTGCAGATTAACAGACAGCTAGCTACTGTCCACCATTCTTCAAAATCTGCTCAGCGTAGTAATTGCGCACCGCAGCCTGATCGTGGAGCATTTCAAAATAGGCATTCTTGAGCAGTTGGGCATGACTCTCGCGCAGGGACTGCCGAATATTCTGCTGTACGCGCGGATCGTTCATCTCGCGTTGCCCTGCAGGTTCGCGCGACAGCAGCTTGTAAACTGCGTAACCAACCAGCCTTCGAGCCGGTCCGCCGTTGTCATAGATCGGAAGCGGCTCGGTGATTTCGCCGCCCTTCAGTTTGCTGATGGCGTTATAAGCGTCCGGTTCACTGCGCAGCGCCGACTCATAGACAAAGCCCATGTCTCCGCCATTTGAGGCATTGTTGGCGTTGTCGGAATACTGAATCGCCACGGCGCCAAAATCTTCGCCGCTTCTCAAGCGGTTATAGAGAGCTTCAATCTTCTTTTTCGCATCGGCGTCATTGGGCGCCTTGTTACTTTGCAAGTTAGGTGCCTGCTGTACAGGTACGGCGCTGGCTACAATTTGCGCGATATGATATTGCGGCTCAATCAAATTAAATTCGGATTTATGTGCCAGATAGTAGCTGCTGATATCGGAATCGGTGATGTTGATCTTTGATTCAATTTCCTTGTTCAGCAGCTTTTCCTTGGTCAGTGAGCGGCGTAGATCGCGCTTGAGGTCGTCGATCGTGATGTTGCGCTGCTTGAGCTGCTTGTCGAACTCCTCCTGCGTATAGGGCGCCTTCATCTCGGTGAGTTTGGCGTTCACGTCTTCATCGGATGCCGCAAGATTCAGTTTTGCGGCGCGCTGCTGCAGGATCTCATCTTCGATTAACTGGTGGAGTATGTTGAGGCGGACAATATTTGCCTGCTCAACGCTGGGCTCCTGCGGGTTGTCTCCGAGACTGGCTTTGTAATATTTCTCAACGTCCGAACGCAGAATGTCTTTGCCATTCACCGTAGCCATGACGTCGGGAGAGGGAGGCTTGTGACAACCGGCCAGCGCGGCGAGGAGCAGCCCACAAGTAAGAATAGGGACAGCAAAACGATGCTGCAGAAATCGTCCTTCGACTTGCAACCTGAACACTCCTGAGGGCCGGATATACTCCCAGCACTACAGGATAAATCCCCGCGCCCACACTGCGATACAGGAGATGGATCCTTCTACTTTCCAGCGCCCTTCGCATTTGCGGGCTGGACTGGGGCCTGGGCGGGTGGCGCGGCCGGAGGCTCTTCGCCCGCCGCGCGTAGTGCGCGATCGATGACCATCCAGACTTGATCCTCGGGAATGGCGCCCACGACGCGTTCGCCATCGACAAAAAGTGACGGCGTCGAGTCGAGTCCTAGTGCGTCCCCCTCTTTCATTGAAGCTCGGACCTGCGTCTCATCCTGCTTCGCCAGGCAGGCGTCGAGCTTGGCCGAATCCAGCTTTGCCAATGTGCTTTCCTGCCGGGCGATTCGATCTAAAGCCGCGAAACTCTTGTTGATATCCCGATCCTCGCCCGAAACTTCCTGGCCATGGGCATGCAGGTAGTCCACATAGGTCCAGTAGACGTCGGATTTCTGCGTTGCCAGGCAATTGGCATCCACGGCGGCGTGCATCGCCCAGGGATGCATATCTGCCAGCGGGAAATCCTTGTAGATGAAGCGAACCTTGTCCTTGTAGCGATCGAGCGTCGATGGGAAGAGAGACTGATGCATGCGAGCGCAGTAAGGGCACTCGAGATCGTCGAAATTGACTACCGTGACTTTAGCCGCCGGGTTGCCGCGAACGGGCCGTCCGGCAGTATCGATGGCGAGTGCCGGGTTCGTGGCCAGGTCAAATGTCTCCAGGCGCGCCAAAGTTTTGCCGTCTGTGGAGATGAGGAAATCGTACGGCGTGGTCTTGGAACCGTGCGTGAAGACTACGGGGAGCGTTTCGTAACCCGGAAACGAGCTTGGCTTCCGCGCCCCAATCGCGACCGTATAATCCTGCGGCACGCCAAATTGCGATCGGACCAGGACTTCGATACGACGGTTGATTTTGGTATCAGACGGGTTCTGTTGTACGGGCTGAGCCTTGCAGCCGATGGCGAGACCGATTGCGAGCAGCCCAGCAAAGAATCGAAAGCGCAACAAATGGAAAACCTCCAAAGAAAGGATAAACCAGCACCGCCTTGAAGACGGTCGTGCCGGAGTAACCGCCGGAGCAAACACCGAAGCAATCGTGGTGCCGCCCAAGCCAAGACTCGTCGAATCACGAAGCATCTTTGAATGGACGTGGAGCCGGTGAAAACGCAATCAAATAGCTGTCACCGTAGCACTAATAGAGCGGCGGCAGATTAGGGTCGCGAAAGACTGTGTTGGAATGACGGATGTCTCCAACCGAACCGAAGTTGGCGAGTGTGAAGCTGTAGAGCCATTCGGTCTCATCGCGGCTAACGGAACCGACGGAGCCAAGTTCGAAACGGCGATACCCAACCATGAGGCCGCAACAACCCCAGTTATAGACTGCCTGGACTCCGCCATATTGCAGTGCGCCATGGACGAAGTCGTAGCCGCCGTTGGCCGCCAGATTGAAGCCAACCGCATTGGGCTTACCGAATTGAAAGTAGGGCTGGAGTTGCTGGCTCTGAATCGTTGTCGCGGCAGTGCCTTGTTCGTCCACCGCATTCAACAGGGCGTGGCCAAGGCCGATAGTCGTCCGGCCCCAGCTGTAACCGGCGTACAAGTTGTCGGCGCCGACGTGACCGAGTCGCGGATCATAGTCCATGTCCCATTCAATCCGGAGATTATCGATCGCCTCAAAGCGCAGGCGCGAGATAACTGGCGAAACATTGCGCGGTTCGGTGAGAAAGGCAACGCCGCTCAAGTCGAGCGTGGAATCGAAGACATTGCGGCGGTCGGGAATAAGCGCGCCGCCAAAATTCGAATTGATGAAGAATTTCTGCGCGATTTGCCAGCTGGCCCATTCACGAGGGTGGGAGCACCCGCCGGGCGAAGTCTCCAATTCGGCTTCAGAACACGGCACCGCATGAAGTGGGCGAAGGTAAAAGCGCTGCGTGAGGGAATAGCTGGCCTCGTTGGTGTCCGTGGCGATATCGTTCGTGTCGACGAGAAGCACATTGCGTGCATCCGCGCCGATGCCGCCCACATAACGATAAGTCAATTCTGGTTCGATCACATGACGCAACTCTCGATTCCAGCTTCCAAGTGTGAAATCCCGCTCCATCGCAGGAGGGCGTAGATCGATTGAGGCCTCGAGGTCTGCACGATTGAGCGGATCGTGGCTGACAGTAGGCGTCCCGCCATTGACCCCGGTCAAGTCAGGGGTCTCGCTCCCGGAATAGAAGGTCTCGCGAAACGCAACCTCGGGAACAATACTCCAGCCTCCCGCAACAATGGGCATAGATAGGTGAGGGTAGAAGTCGATTCGGCCCACGTTGTATGCGTGAAAATCGGGCTCAGCGCGGCTCAGGTGGCTGATGGACGAATTCAGGCCCCAATAGAGGACCGAATCTCCGAGCGGCCGCTCCAAAGAGTCGAAGCGCAGGGATGGTAGATGGAGGATTCTCGCTTCGTCTCCGGAAGTTGTGCTGGCGAAGGTCTGCAGGCGGCCGAAGTATCCGGAGGGAATGTATCCGTTGTGCTCATGCGTGAGCGCGAGGGTGCTGAGCACTTCAGAGTTCACAGCCTGCGTGTAGTTGTCATCGAAGACCAGTCTGTAAACGTAGCTCGACAAGTATTCAACGGTTCCAGCGACACGCGTGCTGGGAGACAGGTCCTTTCGTCCGTTGGCTGAAATGTCGACGCCACCCTGGTTGACAAGCCCGGTGGCGGGGGGAGTCGCCGCAATACCACGGTCGAGCAGGGCGTTCCAGCGCACAAGCAAGCTGTCGAGTCCCGCGCCTTTGTAGCGAAAATCGCCGTTGGGCGCGAAGCCGCGCTTTGAAAAATACTCCGACCCGACCACCATATCCATGCTTCGGTTGATCACCCAATACACTTGCCCGCCGAAGGTATAGCCCCGGATCGACGATCCGTTACTGACGACCGGAATAAGAAATCCGCTTTCGCGGCCGGTCTCGTTCGTTGGGTGTCGCAGGTAAGGTAGATAAAAAACCGGGACGCCGAAGAGCTTGAAGAAGCTATTGGCGGTCGAAGCTTCTCCATTTTCCATTTTGATCGCGCGGGAAATCAACTCCCAGTCCGGGCGCGGCAGCCGGCAATTCGTCATGGTTCCGTCCACGATGCGATACCGGCCTTCTCCGGTTTGGAGCAGCACTCTGCCGGAAAACAGAAAAGGGTTTGCTGTGGAATAAACGACGGCGGTGCCGGCTCGCCGCACTCCGATTGAACCGGTAACATTGAAGAATCGTGCCGTATGTTGATCGAGGCGCATGTCGCCGTGCGACGCCTCGATGTCGACGTCTTCCGGCCCACCAGTAGCCTGAAGATGGCCATCGGCATCCAACTCTGAATTGGATTGGTGATAGACCACTTTGTCAGCACGGAGAATGTAGTCGCGATAGTGAACGACAACCTGTCCAGTCAAGGTCCAAATGTCGCCAACCCGGCTCTGATGTTGTGCCTCCCACCTAACGGGAGTCCCGGTGGCCGGCGCAGCTTCAGGCTGCGCGACGGGAAGTACCTCCTGGCCGGGGTCCTCTGGAAGTGTAGATTCGTTTGACTCGGAACCCGCATGATCCGACGGAGCAGCTTGCGGCGTCGCGGGAGGTAGCGCATTGGTCAACATCTGTCCGCGAAGTTGCGGATGACAGAGGGTCAGCAGCGTGATAAACACGAAGTTGCGAGGATGCATCCCGGGACCAAGGCCAGCATAGCAAAGCGAGCCTCGTTTCATGGACGCGCACAGAGTAGTAGGGTCAGCACAGATCAACCTGAAACCGAAGGATTAGGGCAAGAATCTTTCTGGATCGAATTCTTTTGCCTCGCGTAGTTTTCTTGGGCTCGTGTGAGCAACGTTCGCGAACGGCCTGCCCGGCCGTGGAGCGAACCTGAAAAATATTTCTGAGTCCGAATGGATTCAAGAAATACATCGGAAGGGTTTTGGAGAATTGAGTACATCGGTGAGCCAGTCCGCCCCCAAGCCATCGTGGAAACAGGAAGTCGATCGACGGCTTCAAGCCCACAAAAGCCGTAAGGGTTTATCTGTTGTAGAAGAGAACGCGCTGCCTTCGGGGCATGCGGGAGTAAGTGACCGTGCGGCCTCGGCGGCAGCGCGCGTTGCAGCTCGCTTCTCCCAGGCCCCAAGTTACAGCGAAATGCAGGCAGCCGAGGCCCGGGCGGCCCTGCGGGACGCAGAAACCGCTACCCGTGCAGCATTGGAAGCGCAGGTCGTCGCACAGGCCGCTTTAGCGAACCTTGAGCGCGCGAATGAGGAGAAGATCGACTGCGAGGCGAAGCGCTGGGAACAGACCGCTACGAATGCAATTGCAGAGCGCGCGTCGGGCTCGAACGATTCGCCGAGCGCGGCGTCTGGTGTTCCAAGTCCAGATGTTCCGGCAAGTGAGATGTCCCATGGCATGCGGTTTGAGAATTGGCAACCAGGGAATGCGCGCCCCGAAGAGGTCAATCTTGGCAACTGGGTTGATGCGCAGCCTATCCATGCAAACCTGATCCGTTTCCCGCGCGAACTGGTGGCCACGCGGCGGGTTCGCCCGCGATTGACGGGTGCATCGGAACCGATGGCGACCGAACGCCTGGAACACCGCGGGCAGTTGAGCATATTTGAAGTTGACCCAGACACTATCTCAATCGAGCCCACAGCCTCAACAGTGGTTGAAACCGCATCGCCCGCGCCGTCCTGGAGCGGACCGGAATGGTCAAATATTGAGCTCGAAAGGGAGCGCGAAGAGGTTGAGGAGTTTCATCGTGAGCCTCCGTCAACCACATGCGGACTGGACTTGGCGCCTCTCGAATTGCGATTGATGGCCGCGACGATCGACCTTGCACTGACCCTCGGCCTGGTGTGTGCCGGAGCAGCGGGAATTGCGGGGCATATGTCCCATGCGCCCGCCATCAAGGTTGCGGAAATGATGGCATTTTCTGCTCTGCTTCTGACCGGAGTGCTCTATCAGGCATTCTTTCTGATGGCCACGATGTCTACTCCAGGAATGATGTACGCTGGGATCTCCCTTTGCACATTCGATGATGAACATCCCACCCGTGCGCAACTGCGCGATCGGCTCGGCGCACTGCTCGTCTCGCTGCTTCCGGTGGGATTGGGTTTGGCGTGGTCGATCTTCGATGAGGATCGCCTATGCTGGCACGATCGGATTTCGCGGACGTATCAGCGGAAATGCTGACAGGCTGATTCTTGTTGGAATACCTCAGGCGCGGGTGATGCTCGCGCCTTTTTCTTTGCAATTCGCGGCGATTCCTACCACGTCAATGCGCGCAGTGCGCTCACTCCGGCGCCGATCAATGCCGTTTCGTCGTCAGGAGGCAGGACTTCAAGGGAATAGCTCAACAGCGGGCTCATCTTCACCATGGTTTCCAGATGACTGCGCAGCACCGGCAGCTCGAGGAAGTCGACATGGTGCCCCGTGAAGTAAAAACGGCCCGGTCCGGCGAGGTGGATGAACGATGCAGTTCCCGCGGCCAGGGCACGATGCCATAGATCCACAAATTCGCGGCAACGGGTGTCGCCCTGCTTTGCTTGCGCAAAAACCTCTTCCGGCTCGAGGTCGAGAAAACGCATGCGCATGGCACGGTACCCCATGATGCCTTCCAGGTGGCCCACACCCCCGCAGCCACAGTAGCGTTCTTTCGGGTCCAGCGTGACGGTGACGTGTCCGCCTTCCCAGACACCTTCGACGTAGGGCCAGCGGCCGTAGCCAATGCCATTTCCAATCGTCCAGACCCGCGTGAGCCTGTTAAGTTGCCCTCGCGTCGCGGCCACCCCAGCTGCGATTGCGTCCGCATCGTTGGCGACGTAAACGGGAGCCGAGATGCCCCGGCTAGTGAGAACTTTCGTGAGTTCCTCTGCCAGCCGCATGCCTTTAATCTGGGCCAGGTTGGGCGAGTCTTCAATCACGCCGCGGCGGATCACACCTGGAACCGCAACTCCGATGGCGTTGACCGGGCCATTGAACGTGCCGATCAACGTGGCAATCTTGTCGACGAGCACTTCAACCAGTTCACTACCGGGAAGCGCCACCAGCGCGTCCGACTCCTCCGTGTCGTCTGGAAAGCGTAACGGCTTCCCCGTCAAACGCTGATCTTCAAGCGCGCCTGCAACAATATGCTCGGTCATCACCACGCCGATTGCGGTGCTCATGGACAATTCCTCTCATCCCACCTGGTAGCGGTTCAGGCGGCCCAGGCCATTAAAGGCCGCGACCTTGTAGCACTCAGCGAGGGTCGGGTAATTGAAAACTGTTTCGACAAAGTAATCGACGGTGCCGCCCAACGTCATCACCGCTTGCCCAATGTGGACCAACTCGCTCGCATCTTCGCCGATGATGTGCACCCCAAGAACCTTCCTCGTATCGCGATGGAAGATCAGCTTGAGGCGGCCGGTCGTATCGCCGCGAATTTGTCCGCGCGCGACCTCGCGATAATACGCCATGCCGACCTCGTAGGGCAC
>CAZAQN010000112.1:0-8288 GCA_964487345.1 uncultured Occallatibacter sp.
AAACACGCTGGAGCAGATGCCATACGGCGAACGCGTCCCCACTAATCCAGTTGCGAATTGATCCATATTCGTTTTGCCAATCAGGATCGCTCCCGCATCCAGCAACCGCTTCACAGCCGTTGCCGTCTCAGCCGCCTGATGCGTAAATGCGGGGCAGGCCGCGGTGGTGGGCAGGCCCTCCACATCGAAGTTGTCCTTCACCGCGAATGGAATCCCATACAGCGGCAGCGAACTCGGCGATGAAGTTGACTCAAGCTCCTCCGCGCGGCGGAGCGCGCGCTCTTTGGGTACGAGACCGATCCACACCGGCCGCTCGCCCTGCGCTTCAATATCGCGATAGATCTGCTCAACCAGTGCGCTCGGCGTCAGTGCGCCGGCGCGGTACGCGGTCTCCAGTGCGGTGATATCCACGAATCGCTTCCTCGTATCGGCTGTGCCATATCAATCTTGTCCGGTTCGATCTCGCCCAGTTCATTTTTCTTCCGGGTCAGTCCAGCCGGAGAATTGCCAATTGCTGTCCGGCGCTCACCATCTGTCCACTCTGGCAAAGAATCTTTTCGACGACGCCGGCAGTGGGAGCACCGACCGTCAATTCCATCTTCATCGCATCCAGAACAATCAACTTTTGTCCCGCTTCAACGTGCTGACCCGGTTCTACCGCTATTTGAAAGACACTCGCTGTCATGGGCGCGCTCACAGCCTCGCAACCCTCCGCTGCTTCGTGCTCCACCGGGTCCAGGTCAGGCATCTCCGGCAGGCCGGTGACCTCTAATTGGCCGCTCAACCGCCAACGTTCCCGCTCATCGTGGAATGCCTCGCTCTGACGAGCCTTGAACGCCGCAATCTCCGGCTGTATCGAATCGAGAAAACCCTGATAGCGAATCAGATTGAAGTCCGACTCTTCCACGCTCAATTCAAATGTGCCATGTAGAATGTCGCGCCGCAGTTCCTGCAATTCTTCTGTGGAAACCGGGTAAAAGCGGATCTGATCGAAGAACTCCAATGACCACGGCACGCCGGCGACGAATGTCTTTGTAGTCCTGTACGTTGACCAAACCTGCACCGTGCGGCCCACAAGCTGGTAGCCGCCCGGTCCCTCCATCCCGTACACGCACATGTACGCACCGCCAATGCCGACCGCATTCTCCGGGGTCCATGTACGAGCCGGGTTGTACTTGGTGGTGACCAGGCGGTGGCGTGGATCGATAGGCGTAGCCACCGGGGCGCCGAGGTACACATCACCCAGACCCAGAACCAGATAGTTGGCTGCGTGCACAATGCGGTGCACGTCCTCGACCGAATCTAACCCGTTAATGCGGCGGATGAATTCGATGTTATCCGGGCACCAGGGAGCATCGGGCCGTACCGATTGCATGTACTTGGCCTGCGCCAGCTGCGTTGCAGGATCGTTCCATGACAGCGGCATATGTACGATCCGCGAGGGCACGGTGACATCGGGCCGTTCGGGTATCTCGCGGTCCAAGGCATCGAGCGCCTCCAAAAGTTCCTCTCGGCGCAGGCGGCGATTGTCATAGTGAATCTGCAAGGAGCGCACTCCGGGGGTAATATCGATAATCCCCGGTAGACGCGCTCCGCGCAACTTGCCTTCCAGCAGATGCACACGCAGCCGCAACCCCAGATCGAGTACGCGATCCCCATACTCCACTAGGAGGTATTTGTCCCCATCGGCGCGATAGACAGTGGCCGGTCGCCGCGTCTCCACGCTCTTAAGAATCGCCGGCTCGCCCTGGGACGATGCGGGCAAGTCGAGCAAACTCCCTTGAAGAGTTTCCACTGCGCCATCCGTCCCCGCCTCGAGTGCTTCGGCCTGCTTCAGCGTGAGCCGGCGGAATCGAACCGTGTCGCCAGCTTTCAACTGGCCCAGCTTCCAACGCTCAGCCTCTACGATCACCGCAGGACAAACAAATCCACCAAGGCTTGGACCGTCCGGACCAAGCAGAATCGGCATATCCCCGGTGAAGTCGATGGAGCCGACGGCATACGCGTTGTCGTGGATATTCGATGGATGAAGTCCCGCTTCGCCACCGTCCTTGCGCGCCCACTGCGGCTTGGGTCCTACAAGCCTAACGCCGGTGCGATCCGACTGATAGTGGACCTTCCAGTCGGTGCTGAAAAGCATTTCGATATCGTCGGCGGTGAAGAACTCGGGCGCCGCATGTGGGCCGTAGAGCACGCCAATCTGCCAATGGCGATCGTAGGTTGGAGTTAGCTCAGTGGAAAGCTCGAACGCGTCGCTTGTCTCCTCTATTGGATCTTTGGGATCGGAGACAGGGCCCGGGGTGGGGACGGAAAGCAGATGAATCACATCACCTGAACGCAGGGCACGTCCAACGTGGCCGCCGAATCCTCCCAGCATGAAAGTCGCGCGGCTGCCCAGGAAGTGAGGAACGTCGATGCCTCCGGCGATAGCCAGATAGGTGCGATTGCCCGCACCCCGCACCGCTCCAAATCGCAGCGTGCTCCCTGCGGCAACATGAAAACTCTGCCATTGCGGAGCCGCTGCGCCATCGACTCTGGCTCCCATATCCGCGCCGGTGATCGCAACTACGCTATCGGAGTCAAAGCGCAGGCGCGCACCCATCGAGGTCATCTCGATCGCTGCGGCATCGCTCGCATTTCCTACCAGGCGGTTGGCTAGTCGAAAAGCACGAGCATCCATCGGTCCCGAGGGCGGTACACCCACATGCCAATAGCCCAACCGTCCCGGAAAATCCTGAATCGTCGTCTGCATCCCGCCTTCGAGCACCTCGATGGCCTGTCGGGTCACGGTAAAAGAGCCAAGAAACGACGTGGTAATGGCTCCGGATACGAACGTCGGAGAAGCGGCGACGGCGCGCAGGTAGCGCAGGTTGGTTTCGGTTCCATCGATCCTGCATTGAATCAGCGCACTCTGCAGCCTTGCCACTGCTTCGGTTCGGTCCGCTCCAGTCACAATGATCTTGGCAATCATGGGATCGTAAAACGAAGTAACTTCCGTGCCGCTCTCCACCCACGTCTCCACGCGAGCCGCGTCCGCTGCAGGAAAGACGACCTGCGATAGCTTGCCTGGCGCAGGCTGAAAATTCTTCGCTGGATCCTCGCAGTACACGCGTGCCTCAATCGAGCATCCCTGCGGCTCGCGAGCAAGGCTTTGGAGTGGGGGCAGTTCGCCCGCGGCCTCCTGGATCATCATCTCCACCAGGTCCAGCCCGGTTACCTGTTCGGTGACGCCATGTTCCACCTGTAAGCGGGTGTTGACCTCAAGGAAGAAGTACTCTCGCGTCTCCGTATCGTAGAGAAACTCGACCGTTCCAGCCGAAGCGTAGTTGACGGCTTTTCCCAGCAACTCCGCCGAATTCTGCATGGCCGTCGTTGTGGCCGCATCCAATCCGGGAACCGGCGTCTCCTCGATCACTTTCTGGTGGCGGCGCTGCGCGGAGCAGTCCCGGAGGCCGAGCGTTAGAATTCCGCCATGGCCATCGCCAAAAATCTGCACCTCGACGTGCTTGGCGCGAGTGACGAATCGCTCCAGAAACACACTGCCGTCGTGAAAGCTGTTCCGGCTCAGGCGCACTACTGATTCGTAGGCCGCGCGCATCTCGTCCTGCGTAGGACAAACGCGCATGCCGATTCCGCCGCCGCCCGCCGAGCTCTTCAACATCAACGGATACCGCAACCGTTCGGCAAGACTAAGTGCCTCGTCCAGATCCTTCAGCACGCCGGTTCCCGGAAGAAGTGGAACTCCGCACCGCTCCGCAAGCGCGCGCGCGGTATGCTTCAGCGCAAAGGCTTCGATTTGTTCTACTCGGGGGCCGATGAAAACGATGCCGCGATGCGCGCACTCCCGCGCAAATTCAACGTTCTCACTCAGAAAACCGTAGCCGGGATGAATTGCATCGGCGCCCGTCTGTTCGGCAGCAGCCAGAATGCGATCGATGGAAAGATAACTCTGCGTAGCTGGCGACGGCCCGAGAAAAAAAGCCTCGTCGGCATCCAGAACCGGGCGTGCGTCGCGATCCGCCTCCGAGTACACGCACACGGAGGCGATGCCCATCTTCCTCAATGTCCGTAAAATGCGGTTGGCAATCGCGCCCCGGTTGGCAACCAGAACCTTACCGAACATTCGTATCCCAAATGAGAATCTGGACCGGCGTCGGATTGTAGCCGTTGCATGGATTGTTCAACTGCGGGCAGTTGCTGATGACCATCAGCACATCCATCTCAGCGCGCAACTCCACGTACTTTCCCGCATCGGAGACGCCATCTTCAAAGGTCAAACCACCCTCGGGCGTTACCGGAACATTCATGAAAAAGTTAATATTGCTGGCGATGTCGCGCTTCTCAAGTCCGCGGCCCCACTCCCCAATCCCTTTTAAGAAGCTTTGCCGACAGGCGTGCATGTACCCCTTCGAGAGGTCGTAGCGCACCATGTTGCTTTCCTTTGCGCAGGCGCCTCCCAATGTATCGTGCCGGCCGCAGGTGTCAGCGGCAATTGTCAGCAGCACATTGCCCTTGGAAGAAATCAGACGTGTGCCTGTAGTTAAGTAGATGTTGCCCTGTTCGCGAATCGTATCCTGTGCACTGTATCGATCCGCATAGTCGTGCGCGTTGTAAAACAACGTATCCACTGCCTGGTTGCCCTCAAGATCGATGATGCGTATTGTGTGGCCTTTCCCGATTTCAAAGAGGAAAGGGTCTCCAGCCTCTACCACAAAGCTGTGCAGGGCGTCCTCGGGTACCAATTGGCTCGATTGCAGAATTGAAGTGGCCACTTATGAGTCCTCGCCGCTGAAGTCAAAGAAAAAATAACTCAGTCAAAAGAAAACCGCGAGTGTTCTCGTTACAAAGCGTCCGGCAGGGATCGTTCGAACGCGGCGGTGAAACCCTGGCGATGCTGATCTCGACCGGACGCGGCGAGTATTCCCTGCCCGGCGCCAATGGATGTTGACAAGTATTCAGCAACACAAGGACGTTCATTTCTGCGCGTAACTCCACATGGCTTCCAGGTTTCGAGTTATTGGCGCAATAGTGCAGATGGCCGGCCTCATCTACCGTTACCTTGCTGAAGAAATTCACCGTGGCGTGCAGGTCGCGCGACCCTAACCCATACTTCGCGAGCTCGACCAGAAACCCATCGCGCGAGTTTTGATGCCATTCGTTGCGGTGCTGCTGATAGCTTGTCTTACCGTATTTCTTCTCAGCCAGAGCATGATTTGAGAGTCCGCATAGCGGATCGTGCCAGCCCACGCTGTCCTCGGTAATCGAACACAGTATTCTCCCCATGTCGGAATAGAGTACATGTCCCTTTGTGAGCCTCGCCGTGTGTTGCGCCTTAAGTGTATCCGGCAAGTTGAAACGCTCCGCCTGAATCTCAAAGTTAAGGAAGTAAGCCGCCACATTCGCGCCTCCTTCCACGTCCGTCATGCGCAGTGCTGTGCCTCTCTTCAGCACATGCGACCAAGTCGCCCCTCCGGGCAAGGTCTCCGTCCAAAGTACGCTCGATTCCATATACACCGGTCCCCCTGACGCACGCAGCAAATCGCGTGCGCATGGCTTGTCCGGGAAGAAACCCGGCTGCTATTTGCACAGACACGCCACGGGTCAATCCCGGGGTCGCGTCAGCGAGGGGCTGGAATGTATAGGGTCGGTGGTCCGCAGCAGACATCCATGTGATTGATACGCAGCTGTACCTTGATTGAAACACGCCGAATTGAGCGCCGCGTAATCACCTAATTCGACCCTAGCACGAAATGCATGAGTCAACCAGAGGAAACTCTGCCCGGTTCAGCTGGATTCCCGTGCGCCATATAACGAACGCGATTGCGTGGGATCGATTTTTTTTATCCCCCTTGATTCCTATTAACCGATATGAAACGTTAAGCCCACGATCTCCCGGCGGCGTTCCCGTGCCGCGCCTACGAACTCGACATTGACCATTCATTAGGCGGTTTCTATTCGGTCTCGACCCCAAAGAGACTTGAAGGAACTGTAGCCCTAAGTGTCCTCAAAGCAAACGAAGTCCTGCTTATCTGTGTCATCTGAATGTTCCGGCTTTCGGAACAGCGTGATCGATTTATCTGGAGGCCAATCGACATGAAGCATATCCGCCTGGCATTTTCATTGTTGCTCATACCGTTCTTTGCCACCGTCGGCAATGCTCAAACCGCTGTCACGTCCGTTCATGGCTCCGTTCTCGACCAAAGCGGAGCGGCATTGCCAAATGCGCGCGTTTCCATCTCCGATGCGGCAACAGGCTTCAAGTCCGAGCGCCTCACCGGCCCGCATGGCGAATATGCCTTTGAACAGATCAAGCCGGACACTTATACCATTCTCGTCTCGGCACAAGGTTTCTCGACGCAGAAGCAGACGGCGGAGCTGCTTGTGAACCAGGCAATGACTGCCGATTTCAAGTTGACGGTCGCTGCAGCATCGGGAGAACAGGTCGAAGTCATCGCCACCGCCTCGACGCTCAACTCATCCGATGCGACCGTCGGCACGCCGTTCGACACGCAACAAATCCAGGCTCTTCCCTTCGAGGGCAATAATGTACTCGATCTGCTCAGCCTGCAAGCGGGCGTGCTCTTCCTCGGCGACCAGACTCAACAGCAGCAGGACAAAGACAGCCGCAGCGGTTCCGTGGATGGGGCGCGTTCGGACCAGAGTAACGTGACACTCGATGGACTCGACGATAACGACCAGAACAAGGGCTATGCCTTCAGCGGTGTGCTTCGCTCCACGCGCGATTCGGTGGAAGAGTTCCGCGTGGTCACGACGAATGCGAATGCGGATTCGGGCCGCTCCTCCGGCGCGCAGGTTTCGCTCGTGACCCGCAGCGGAACCAATCGGTATCATGGCAGTCTTTACGAATATTACCGGCCCACCAACACCGTTGCGAACGACTGGTTCAACAAGCAAGCGGAGATCAGCTCGGGCGATCCGAATACACCTCCCAAGTTTCTGCGGAACACGTTTGGCGGATCCTTCGGTGCTCCTCTCAAGAAAGACAAGCTCTTCTATTTCGTCGCCTACGAAGGCCAGAGGACCGCGGAGGATTCGCAGGTGACGCAGGAAGTTCCGATGACCGGCTTCCGTGCCGGAAATCTGACCTATGTCAATGCCAGCAGCAGCACAACGACATTAACCCCTGCGCAGATTGCATCCATGGATCCGAACTGTTCGGCGGATGGGACCTGTCCGCTGGGGCCCGGCGTAAACCCCGCGGCGGAGGCGTACTACGCGCAGCTCCCAGCTCCTAACGGCGCGCAGTTAACCGACGGATACAATCTTGCTTCGTACACTTTCGCGTCGCCGAATCCTGTCAACCTCAACACGCTGGTTGCCAAGCTCGACTTTACCCCCAACGACAGACACCGTCTCTTCGTTCGAGGTAACTTGCAGGACGACCATACTTCAGGCCCCGTCCAGTTTCCCGGTCAGCCCGCCAACTACACCATCATCGACAACTCCAAGGGCATCGCAGCCGGCGATGTGTGGAGCATTTCCAACTCGCTGGTGAACGATTTGCGTTACGGGCTGGTGCGTCAGGGTTATGCCAACCGCGGCGTTACTACCGGCCCCTACGTTACCTTCCAGAATATCGCCACTCTAACCGGGACGCAGGGTGGGTCCGGCTTTACATCGTCAATTGTTACTGTGCCGACACACAATTTTGCCGACGATTTGACCTGGGTGAAGGGCAAGCACACGCTGCAATTCGGCGGCAACTACCGGCTCGTGTTCAACAACCGCTCGTCGGACGCCACGCTCTACAATCATGCGGGCGTGACCTATGAGCTGCTGGGCTACGGCGCCATTGCCGGCACGGGCTCGAGCCTCGATCCAGATGCGTTCGGCTATCCCACGGTCTCGGGAAACTACGCCGCCGCGTACAACATTGCGGTGGCAGATATCGTGGGCATGATCACCTCCGCCGAACAGTACTACAACAACACCTACTCCAATGGGCAGTTGAGCGCTCTTCCGCCGGACCAGTGGGTGAATCACCATTATCTGACGAATGAAGTCGAGTATTACGGACAGGACAGCTGGAAGCTGCTGCCGAATCTTAACGTGAGCTTCGGACTGCGCCACACGCTGCTGCAGGTGCCGTATGAGCGCGACGGCCAAGAGGTGGTGCCCACGGTGAATATGGGCCAGTGGCTTGATGCGCGCTGGCACGGCGCCGGGGAAGGCCAGATTGTGCAGCCTAACTTTGGCTTCATCCAGGGAGGGCGGGCCAACGGCAAACCGGGCTTCTGGAACATGGACAAACTGAATCTGGCTCCGCG
>CAZAQN010000113.1:0-8165 GCA_964487345.1 uncultured Occallatibacter sp.
TCGGTGGTGCCTTCGGGGTGTTTCTTGTGCGGCAGGATCACGGTGGGCGGGACGGCGACGCCGAGCTTGGCGGCGAGGGTGTAGTTGAAAAATTTGTCGTCGGCCGACCACCAGAAGGGATTGTTGATGATGAAGGTGCCGTTGAGCGAGGCGTGTTTGAGATAGGCGCGATAGAAGGGAATGTCGTGGGAGATGCGGTCGACGATGACGGCGTAGCGGGGCGTTTGATCGAGAGGCAGCGCGCCGGTGTGGACGAAGTCGGCTTGGACGCCGGCGATGTGGCGCGCATTGATGTGTTCGACGAAGGCGCCGGGAAAGCTGTTTTCCATGCCGAACAGAACGCCGATTTTTTTCATCTGGCCTCCCCAGTGAATAGCGTGGTGAAAGGAACAGTGAATTTACCGGAGCGGGATCGGGGACACCCCTCCATTTCTGTGAACAGTGTAAGGGAAGATTGCGCGGAGATGGGCCGTGTTGTGGAGTTCTTGTGGAAGCGACCGGGGGCCGCGAGCCAATCATAGGCATTTGAATCCTGTCGCTATAAATTGCTGCAAACAAGAAAGTTGATTCGTGGGTCCTCGACTTTTTCGGCGCGAGAAATGGTGTGTCGTGCGGCACTGTAGGCCGTCTCCGGAAGGCATAAAGTGTTGACCGTCGGCAGGACGGAGGAGACTGTGGACTACCGGGTATTGACGATTTCACGGGAATTTGGAAGTGGTGGCGGGCGGATTGCGAAGATTGTTGCGGAACGGCTTGGGTGGAGGCTGATTGACCGCGAATTGATTGAGGCGATCGCCTGCTCGGCGCATGTGGATCCGCGGGTTGTGACGCGATTCGACGAGCGCGCGGAATCATGGATGGTCCGGATGAACCGGCGGGCCATGCGCGGAGCAGCGCTGGCTGCGGGCGTTGCGCCGGAGGAAGAAAACTGCTTCGATCCCGATGTGATGAAGGAGATGACACGCAAAATTGTGGAGCAGGCGCACGATGACGGGGATTGCGTGATTGTTGGCCGCGGCGCCCAGTGCATTTTGCAGCAGAAGAAGGATACGTTTCACGTGTTTGTGTATGCGCCATTCTGCGATCGCGTGTGCCGTCTGCGCAGCAGGCTCGGTTCGGGGGTAAATATCGAGGAGCGCATTCACGCGGTGGACGGGGAGCGGGCGCATTATTTGAAGCAGAGTTTTGGAAAAGCCTGGGACAACCCGCATTTGTACGACATGATGATCTCTTCCCGGGAAGATGAAGAGGCGACGGCGCAGGTGATCTTGACGGCGATGTTAGGCGGGAGAGATTTGCACTCACAAGGCGAGACGGAGAGCTGCGAGGAATTGCCGAAGAGCGTCTGAGTTTAGTTTGCCGGGGCTGCGCGATTGTTGAATGCATCAACCGCTGGCTACGCCGCACGATAGGTCCCCGATAAGCAATAGCGCAAATATCTTTCGAGGACCATCAAGGGTTGCGGTTCGCGAAGGACAGATTATTTGGATACGAGCCTTCGTCCTAGATCGATGCCGGTCCGTTCGATGAATCGATGGGTCAGAGTGGCGAGAGACACCAGTGCGACGGCCTCGATCAGCGAAACGGTCCAGTGGCCGATGGGCGAGCTGAGATCGAGTGAACGCATGAAACTGAAGGAAGATGCTCCGGCGAATACGGCGCCTTGCAGCAGGTAGATTCCGAAGCTGATGTTTCCGAGCCGTCTTGCCGGGAAGGTGGAGAGAAGACCGAAGAGATCCGTGCCGCAGCCGATGAGGAGGAAAGCGGCGCCGAGGAGTAACTCCGGGAGAGGTCTGAAGATATTCTGGGTGACCAGAAACGCAACGACTATGAGCGCAAGTGCAGCGAGGGATGCGGGGATTCCTTGAAGCTTGAGATTGGGATTTGCATTTCTGAGTGCCGCTGTGGACATGCCGATTAGAAACAATGCGACGCAGATCCATGGAGTGGGCGCGCTGGCGGCAAAGACTTCATGCAGGAGCGCGAAGCAAAGAAAGACAGGCGGGAAAAGAAGGCCGCTCCAGCGCCAGCGTGCAGGAATTGCGAGAGCGAGCAGGCTTAGATAGAAGAACCATTCGAAGCGCAGGGTCCATGTGACGTACAGAGTGATGCGATACGTGAAGTCACTCGCATTGATGGGGGCTTCAGGGAAGACTGCGCCCAGGCTCCATCGGACGATTTCGAGGATTAATTGAATGGGCGAGACGTTGAGGCGCCAATTGGTGTGGACCCCTACGCCCAGCACAACCAGCGCGACGGCGAACCAGTAAAGCGGGATGATTCGAAAGATGCGTCCGATGTAGAGCTTTTTCCAATTCGGCCCGCCTCTTTCCTTGAGTAACTGGGAATAGAAAAGGTAGCCGGTGATCATGAAAAACATGGAGACCCCTGCCGGACCGAGGAGCAGGTAGAAACGCGAGGATGGGGATGCCCAGACTCCAGTGCGCAGATAGTCGTGATAGACAGCGGTGTGATGGAAGAAGACACTGAGCGCAAGAAATCCGCGGAGGCCGTCGAAGGCGCCGATGCGGTTGCTGGCTGGGATTGGCGGAGAATCGGCGGCGCGAAACAGCGGCGTCGCGGCGATGCCTAGCAGTAATGCGATTTCAAGAAAGAACGGCCAAACGGAGAAATAGTCGAGCAATCGCTCTCCACGAGGGGTCCGCGCTGCGCAATCGCCGATTGCGGGACTAGCTCATTTTGACACAATCCGGCTTAGGCCGAGGGCGAACCAATCAGGCGATCTTCTCGCCGGAACCGATCTGCTCAACGGGATTTTTAGAACTGTTCGGCTAATGGGCGATGCGCTGCAACTGGCTCAGGTGGTTGAGATCGTGGCCCGCCATGGTTTCTACGATGGTTTTGAAGGTCATGGGGCCACGTTCGGGGTGTGTGACTTTGCGGTCGGCGGCTGTGGGCAATGTTTTGGCGATCAGCTTGAGATTCCAATCGCGCACGGCGGAGAAGACGGCGAGAGCTTGCACGGCTGCGACGCCGGGATAGGTCGCGGCCCATTTTTCCTGATCGAACGGCTGGATGACGTGGTTGTCTTCGGCGAGGGTCTGGCGCAGGCGGAAGCCGAAGGTGAGTTCGCAATCGGCGAGGTGACAGACGATTTCGGCGGCGCTCCATTTGCCGGGGGCGGGTGGGGTGGTGGATTTTTGGGGGCCGATGGTTTCGAGCAGGGTTGCGATTGCGGATGGAGTTGATGTGAGGATCGCGTCGAGCGGGCGTCCGTCTAGGACTTTGTCGTAGGGGTTGAGGTCGGACATGCGAGGCCTCCTGATTTGATTTGAATGTTAGCTAGTTAGCCAGTCAGCGAGTTTGCAAGTTAGCGGGTTTGAGGTGCTCGGAAAACTCAGCGGCTTCCGAGGCGTTGTTTTTTGTCTCCCTGCTTGTTCTGCTTCTCTGTTTCCCTGGCTCCTGTTTCTCTGTTCCCTACAAATACTCCTGGATCATGCGCTGCCAGGTGGGCCAGTCGTGGGAGTTCCAGGTGTCCCAAGTGTAGAGTTTGTGCGGGATTCCTTTGGAGCTCATGATGCGGTCGAGGTTTTGATTCTGGCCGAGGCATTGGTCATCCCATCCTGTGCCGAGGATGTAGGTGTTGCGCCGGTAGTGGTTAAAGAACCAGGGGTCGCTCATGTTCGGCAGGTAGTGCGTGGGCAGATTGAAGTAGCAGTCCTGGTCGTAGTAGCCATCGAGGAAATTGGAGAGGTCGAAAGCGCCCGACATGGTGAGCAGGCCGGTGAATACATCGGGATGGCGAAGGGCGATGTTGGTGGCGTGGTAGCCCCCGAAGCTGCAACCGAGCGAGACGAGATGGCTGTCCCGGTTTTTGAGACGGATGAACGGGACGACTTCGTGGATGAGGTAGTCCTCGTATTGGACGTGGCGGGCGATGCGCCAGCGCGGGGGGACGTTGCGGTTGTACCAGCTTTCCATGTCGACGGTGTCGACGCAGTAGAACTGGAGATCGCCGCGCTCGATGCGGTGCCAGACAGCGCCGATCATATTGCGGTCTTCGAACTCGTAAAAGCGGCCACCGGAGGTGGGAAAGACGAGGACGGGCAGGCCGGCGTGGCCGAAGACGAGTAGTTCCATATCGCGGCCGAGGCGGCTGGAATACCACTTGTGATACTCGCGGTTCATGTTTCTCCCGGTTGGTGTGGTTCGCCACCCCAAGGACGAAGACCTGTCCTTGGGAGCCCCGGACAAATTGGAGAACGGCGGTTTTCTTGATACTGTAACAGCCGCGGGTTTGTGGCTGAGTGGCGCTAGGGAAAGCTGCTCGGTGGCTGTTGCGCGACAGACGGCTCCCTCGATGAAAGCTTCCTCCCGTCCCTACGGGACGGGGACATGTTCCGGGATGCTTTCCCAGGGTTTCGCTACGCTTCACCCTGGGCTATTTTCGTTTTTCCCTCCGGGAAAATTGACGGTGGGTCATTGGGTTCGCTGGCTGGCGAAACATCGTTTGTGCGACTGCTCTGCGCCGCTGCCGAAATTGAGGCCCTTGAAATCAGTGATTGCTGAATTCAGGGTTACAAACAGAAGGATTATTGAAATTGGAAGATCAACCAAACAGAGATTTGCCCGAGGAAGGGCCGGCGGTGAATGAAGAGACTCCGCATCCCAGGCTGCGGGTGCATCGCGAATTCGGCAGCATTTATCTGCCCGATAAGCGGGATGTGATTGTCTATGTGCCGCCTGGTTATGACGAGGAGACGGAGCGGACTTATCCGGTGCTGTATATGCACGATGGGCAGAATCTGTTCGATGGGCGGACTTCGTTTGTTCCGGGGCGGACGTGGCAGATGGGGGAGCATGCCGATGCGGCGATTGAAGCAGGAGAGATTGAGCCGCTGGTGATTGTGGGGATGTACAACACGGGCGACCGGCGCTTGTCTGAATACACGCAGGATGAACACCAGCAGATGGGCGGCGGCGAGGCGGATTGCTACGGGTTGATGATTACGCGCGAGCTGATGCCTTGGATTGCGTCGCAGTATCGGGTGCGGCAGGAGCGGGAATCGACGGGATTGGGCGGGTCTTCGCTTGGCGGACTGGTGACGCTGTTTCTGGGGCTGCGCCATCCGGAGCATTTTGGCAAGCTGGCGGTGCTGTCGCCGAGCGTGTGGTGGAATCACAAGAGCATCGTGGGCTATGTGAATGAGCATGCGCCGCAACTTTGGGAGCGACCGCGGATCTGGTTGGATGTGGGCGACCGCGAAGGGCACAAGACGCTGCGGGATGTGGAACTTTTGGCGCGGCGGCTGAAGGCGAATGGATGGCGGCCGGGCGAGACGCTGCATTTTGAGAAGGTGCACGGGGGCACGCATGATGAGGCTAGCTGGGCTACTCGGGTGCGGCCTATGCTGAGGTTTTTGTTTCCGGCGGAATGACATCTCTGAACGGCGTTGACTGCGGTGCCGACATTCCCTCAGCGGCTAAAGCCGGAATTCTCTCTCGCACCCTTTACGGCACGGCTGAAGCCGTGCCCTTTCAAAACATCGACCTATTCAGCGGTTGCTTAGATGACAGGCCCCTGGGATTCGTGCGCCGACCGGTGCTCCTGCTCGCGCAGATACGCTTCCACTTCATGACGGTTTTCGTGATGCGCCCATTCTGCGGGCGTAGCGCGCCATAAGACATCTTTAAGGTCGAGGCGTGCACCGCGCTCGACGAGCAAGCGAACGAGTTCCAAATTGCCGTAGCCTGCTGCCTGGTGTAGCGGCGTGCCGTGCGAGTGGCCACCGAGTGGGTGAAAGCGGTTTGGGTCTTCTCCAGCATCAAGGAGGGCTCGCGCGATGTCCGTGTGGCCGAATTGCGAGGCAAGAGCCAGCGCGAGGTGTCGGTCTTCCCTGCTGGATGCGGGCAACTGGCGTAGGAACTCGTCCAGCTTTCCTTGGGCGGCGAGGATGGGCAGATCGATCTTGGCGCCGAGACGGATGAGGGCGTCGAGCGATCCGGGCTCGCCATGCAGGGCGGCGGCGTGCCGGACACTGTTGGGGTCGGCGCCGTTGGCGCAGAGCAATTCGATCAACGGAATCTGCATGCCGCATGCGCGGGGAATATTGCCTGTGGCCACGAGAGCCAGGGTTGTGTTGCGCGCTTCAGTGTCCGGTCCTGCTGCGAGCAGGGTCTTTGTCACTTCGACAATGTTTGCCGGCATGCAGCCATGCCTTATCGGATTCTCGGCGATGAATTCAAGCAGGCTGGGATTGCGGAAATAGTTTGTGCCTTCGAGGAGAACGTGGCGATGGATGAGATCGGGGTGCTCGGCGAGCAGTGTGCGCAGGGCGGTGACATTGCCGGTGTCGATCAAATCCACCGCGCGGCGGAACACGGGGTCCTCGATGCGTTCGTGGTGCTTGAGTTCGAGACGATCGGCGAGTGTGGGCTTCTCGATGTGGCGCTTGAGGCGCGTCCAACTGGCGAAGCCGGCCTCGCGGGCAATGGCAAGCTGGGCGTCGCTAAGGCGCAGCGGGGACGCGAAGATCTCGGCGTCGGTGGAGCGGGCAAATTTGGGATGGAACTCGCGCAGGCGTTGCGCGGTGCTCAGGTCGTGCGCGGCGTGGTCGCGAAGAAGGTCTTTGGCCTGATGTTTGAGGTGGTCGAGGCTGGGTTGCGCAGGGAGACGGCGAACGGGCATAGAGAACTTCCTTTCGTGTGCCCAGGTCCGCATGCGAAGGGCTGAAAGTCAGTTCAGTGGATTGTGGGTGCTGGGTGGACTTCTGTCCTTTCCGCGGACCGGGTGCGCCCCACGCGCTGGTGAAATGATACGCGATTTCGGGTTTTGAGCCTAGTCTTAGGTTTTGTTTCCGGAGAGATGAAACGCGCGCTCCGTGCGATTCATCTCTCCCGGCCAGCCTGCTCCAACTCATCGATCTGGAGTTGGAGCTTGCGTGCGGCGTTGCCATTCAGCCTTGTAATCGCAACACAGACCGCAACAAAGAACATCGCTTCGGGCACGACGACAAAAGCTGGATGCTTCAGGTGGCCTGGATTCGCACGGCCGAAAGCAAAAAGGAGCACAGTCATGCCAGGGATCAGCGGGCCCAAATACCAGCGCCAGACACTGGTGAGGAGATTGCGCTGCAGTTCAAGCTGGCGGCGCTGGAAATCGATGCAGCTCGACAGCCCTGCGTCTTCTGGAAGCGGCCGCCAGGTGCCTTTGGACAGAAGGTGCCAGATCAGGTAGAACATCCCCGCAATGATCAGGCCGAAGCCAATCCGCACAAGCAGGTCCCCCGCCCGCAAGAACTCAAAGCTGAAGAAGACGACTAGCGTAATCGCTGTAACGTACTCGCGCAGATTCCGCCAGTGAATCTTGCGCTCAAACGATCCCGCGCTTACTCGAATCTGATCGATGGACATTCGAACGCCCTCCGTTGGTTGACTCTGCCAAAGTTCCTTCACGCGGCGATCCTGAGAATATTCATCGCCCATCTCGCCCTCCTTCGTGAAACCTGCATTTCAGGACTTGTTTGATCCGGTAAATCTTCGTCGCCACATTCGGCGCGGAAAGGCCCGTGATCTCGGAGATCGATGCCGCGTCCATGCCCTCGAGGTAAGCCAGCATGACCTGCCGGTCGAGCGGATTGAGCTGATGAATCAGTTCATACAACCTGCCCACCGCGTCGTGTTGCTCTGCCGCCTGGTCGCCTTCTGCCCGGTCCGCCAGATTCGCCAACTCCTCGATCCCCACGGAGACCTGCTTCTTCACACGGAGTCGCCGGGTAACATGCGATGCGGCAGTGTTGTGCGCTACACGGTAGACCCACGTGCGCAGCGAACACCGGTTGTCGAAACGATCAAGACTCTTCCATAGCGCGATGTGAATCTCCTGCAACAGATCGCGGCGGGTTTCCGGGTCGGCCTCATAGGCACGGGCGAGCCGCTCAAGCGCTGCCCCGTGGATCGCAACGGCTTCCTCAAATTGCCTGTCCTGGCTGCGGCCGCTCTCCGGCATGGATTTAGCTTGCCCCACATTCAAGGTAGTCTTCGGAGAAACAGCTTTCTTACAGCTACCCTGACACCGCTCACGAAGAATTCGGCTTGTGCGCGGCGCGTTAGCGAGATTTGCCTATCGGCCTGACGGGTTCTCACTTGCCTGAAACGCCCATTTTCAGCGATACTTAGGTGTTGAGTCTTGCGCGGGCCGGACT
>CAZAQN010000114.1:0-1172 GCA_964487345.1 uncultured Occallatibacter sp.
AGGTGGGCTATGCGAACAACAGCGCCTTCAATCCGCCGCAGCCGGGACCGAACCGGCGGTGCGCATTCTCTGTGTACGATTCAGGCGACGTCGAGCTCGAGAATTTTTCGGTGAGCAATTATGCCTATGGCCAGGCCGAGGGGCTGTTGATTTTCGGTCGGCGGAACATTGTGAGCCACATGAATATCAAGGGTTCCGGTGACGCGATCAACCTGCGCGGTCCGGTTTATCTCACGGAGAGCCGCATTATTGGAGACGGGGACACGATCCTTGGGGTCGGGCCGGCCTTCTTCGACCACTGTGAGATTCAATCGATCGGGCCGTTTATGTGGATTCGCAACACTGAAGCGAACCACGGGAATGTCTTTGTCGACTGTGCTTTTATTGCGCGCGAGCGGCCTGCTGCGCCGCAACGGGCGACGGCGGCGCCGAGTTCGATGATGGAGACGCGTGCTCTTTCAACACCTGTGCTCGCGCGCCTACCCAATAACCACGGTCTCAACTATCCCTACGCCGAAGCTGTGCTGATCCGCTGCCGTCTGAAAGGGATTGCAGCCGAGGGGTGGGGACCGGTTGAGGCCGATACCGCCCATCTGCGCCTATTGGAGTTCGAGAGCACAGATCTCGACGGACATCCGATCGACACGACGCATCGCGCCGCAGCCTCAAAACAACTTACGCTGCCGCAGGATGCGGAGATCATTGCCAACTACAGCAAGCCTGCTTTTGTGCTTGGCGGCTGGACGCCGGTCGTCGAAAAGTGAGTGGGCTTTGTGGAGGACGCGCAGGCGACAGGTTTGGAGTGCGCGTGGCTTCTTTGAAGTGGGTTGCAGTTTCGCCTTCTAGCCCAGAGTGCCTGTGGCGACGGACGAGATGGCTCGCAGATGTTCGACTGCTTTGGGGAGGGCGCGGAGGACGTGGTCCACGTCGGCTTCGGCGGCGGTCTTGAGCAGGCTGAAGCGGAGGCTGGCGCGGGCGCGGGTTTTGTCGAGTCCCATGGCCATGAGGACGTGGCTTGGTTCCGTTGCTCCCGAGTGGCAGGCTGAGCCGCCGGAGATGGCTACGCCCTTGAGGTCGAGTGCGATGACGAGGGCTTCGCCTTCGAGGTGATCGAACCAGATGTTGGTGGTGTTGGCGGCGCGGGCTACAGGCTTTCCTTCGGCGCCTACGCC
>CAZAQN010000114.1:1272-8149 GCA_964487345.1 uncultured Occallatibacter sp.
CCGATTTTGCGCACATCGATCTTTACCTTGCCTGCGCCTTGCACTGCGTCGATGTGAAAAAAGGTTCCGGTGTCGGCGGCGATCTTGCCAATTTGCTCTACCGGCTGCAGTACGCCTGTCTCGTTGTTGGCCAGCATCACGCTGATCAGACGCGTTTCGGGGCGGATGGCGCGGAGGATGTCCGATGGGTCGATGAGGCCGCTTGGTTGCGGGGCGACGAAGGTGGTTTCGACGCCGTGATGTGCGAGGCGCCTGGCTGCTTCCAGAATGGCCGAGTGCTCGATGGAGGTGGTGATGAGGTGATCGCCGCGATGCAGAAGGCCGTTGAGGGCCGTGTTGTCCCCTTCGGTGCCGCCGGAGTTGAATACCACTTCGGCGTCATGGCATTGGAAGAACTCGGCAATGGTCTCGCGGGCTCCTTCGACGGCGGAGCGGGCTTGTTGGCCGTGGAGATGGATCGAGGATGCGTTGCCGAAATGCTCCATCCAATAAGGACGCATGGCCTCGACGACCTCAGGGAGCAGAGGCGTGGTGGCGTTGGCGTCCATATAGACGCGCACAGAGGCTGGGAATGTGGCTGGCATCGAAAAAGGCCCTGTTTCTGAGGCTACCACAGGGGTTGATGGGTTTAGGAGCGGCAAAAAAACAAGCCGTTGCGGGCCTTACAGGGCCATCGAGCCCGTGAGGTACGAAAGACATGGGAGGCGCAATCATTCCCATAAACAATTGCAGAGGAGATAGTTACTCTAGTTGAGCGCGGGCTGGACGGTTGCTTCTCGGCTTCTGCCGGTGGCGGTTTGTCTCGATGCCACGAAAGAGGTATGAGTTTATTGCTCGTTTGCGCGCATACTCGGTTATCTTGAGATAAGCTTGTCGCCGGACCGCATCCGTTCTGCACGATCTTCGAAGCAGAAAATCGCTTGATCCTTAATTCAGCCAGTTAGCGGGAGCGTACGTGAAGAATCATCTAAATGAACCCATAACGATCGCGGTGGTCGGTTCCGGCTACGTCGGTCTTGTGGCCTCCGCGTGCTTTGCCGAGATTGGGCATCGCGTGATCTGCGTAGACAACGACGAAGCCAAGGTGCGTACGCTTCAGGCTGGTGGAATCCCGATTCATGAGGACTATTTGCCGGAACTACTGAACCAGCACCGAGGCGGCAGACTCGAATTTACTACCGATCTGCGCAGCGCCGCGCAAACCGCGCAGGCTATTTTTATTGCGGTGGGAACGCCGCAAAGCCGGACGGGCAGCGCAGATCTGTCGTTTGTGGATGCAGTGGCCAGCGAGATTGCGCGTTCCATCGACTCCTATAAGGTGATCGTCGAGAAGAGCACGGTTCCGGTTTATACGAATGAGTGGATTCGCCGGGTGATCGAGCGCAATGGCGTGCCGAAGGATCTGTTCGATGTGGCATCGAATCCAGAGTTTTTGCGGGAAGGGACGGCCGTGGTTGACTTCCTGCATCCGGACCGCATCGTGGTGGGTGCAGCGACCGATCGCGCCTCGGCATTGCTGAAGCAGATCTATGAGCCGTTGACTTCAGGGGAATATTACCGTGGCGACAACCGGATCCCTGGACCGCGCGGAGAAAATGAGTTGCCTCCGCTGCTGCTGACTTCGACCAAGGCTGCGGAAATTATCAAGCATGCGTCGAATGCGTTTCTCGCCACCAAGATTTCATTCATCAACGTTGTGGCCAACATCTGCGAGGCAGCAGGGGCGGACGTGGAAGAAGTGGCCAAAGGCATTGGTCTGGATAGCCGCATCGGCAACAAGTTCTTGCGCGCCGGCGTAGGTTATGGCGGTTCCTGCTTCCCGAAGGACGTGGCTGCATTCCGGAACGTGGCTGAGTTGGTTGGTGTCGACTTCGGCCTCCTGCATGAAGTGGAGAAGATCAACGAGGAGCAAATCCTTCGCTTCTTTCAGAAGGTACGGTCGGCGCTATGGACCTTCCGCGGTAAAAAGATTGGGGTTCTGGGGCTGGCATTCAAAGGGGGAACCGATGATATTCGCGAGTCCCCCGCAATTGAAATCGTCCAGAAACTTTTGATTGAAGGATGCATCGTGAGCGCGTACGACCCAGCCGCCGAAGCCCGCACCAAAGAGACGATTCCGCCTGGGGCGAAGATGCGTTATGTTGACAGCCCGTATGCGGCGGCACAGGATGCCGATGCGCTGCTGATTTTGAATGACTGGAGCGAATTTGCGGAACTGGATCTGGCGAAGCTGCATTACACGCTTCGCTATCCGATTGTGATTGACGGACGCAACCTGTATGATCCGGCCACAATGACCGAACACGGTTTTACTTATCTCAGCGTGGGGCGGCCAGGATTGTCGCAGCCCGTCGATCCGATCACCGTATTCCACGAGCCGAAGAAAAGGGAAAGGGCCTAAGGGACGGGATCCGGACTCGGCGCCAGGACACTTCGAGAGCACCACCAAGCGGATTTTGTTGACCCTATAGATTTAGCGAAGAAGCAAGTTTCGGACCAGAATAAAGATAAAGGACATCGAGCTTTCCCTCGCCGTCTAGTCGTATCGAGAAGCTCGTTGGAAGGGGCGTTTGATTGATGCGTGTGCTCGTAACCGGTGCAGCCGGTTTTCTTGGTTCTCACCTGACGGACGCACTCCTCGCTGAAGGGCACTCGGTTATCGGTGTCGACAACCTCTGTACGGGTTCCTTGCGCAACCTGGAACATCTTGAGAAGGAGCCCAAGTTTGAGTTTTTGAAGGCCGACGTTTCGGCAGGATTCGATCCGAAGCGGGTCGACTATGTCTTCAACTTCGCGTCGCCCGCGAGCCCCGTGGACTATTACCGCCTGGGAATTGAGACATTGATGGTGGGATCGGCGGGAACCAAGAACGCGCTGGAAATCGCACACAAGTACGGAGCGAAGTTTCTCCACGCGTCCACTTCCGAGTGCTATGGCGATCCGTCGGTGCATCCGCAGACCGAGGAGTATTGGGGCAATGTGAATCCCATCGGCATACGGTCGGTGTATGACGAGGCGAAGCGCTTCTCCGAGGCCCTCGTGATGGCCTATAACCGCTATCATTCCGTCGATACGCGCCTGGTGCGCATCTTCAATACCTACGGTCCGCGGTTGCAAAAGGACGACGGGCGCGTCATCTCAAATTTCATGATCCAGGCACTGAAGGGGGAGAATCTGACAGTGTATGGCGAGGGAGCGCAAACGCGCAGCTTTTGCTATGTGACCGATGAGATCCAAGGTATTCTTGGACTTTCGCGAACCAATGAGCATACGCCGGTGAATGTTGGGAATCCGATTGAATGGACCATTCTCGATTGTGCCAAGGCGGTGTTGCGCGTTACTGGCGCAAAGAGCGAGATCGTCTATTGTCCTCTTCCGCAGGATGATCCGATCCAACGGCAACCGGACATCAGCAAAGCGCGCAGGCTATTTGGCTGGGAGCCCAAAATCGATCTCGAGACCGGACTGAAGCTAAGCCTGGAATACTTCAAATCGTGTATCGAAGTTCCCGCTTGAGCCAAAACGAAGGCTGACGTTTCTGTCGATGTCGATTCGTTGGTTTGAGGGAGCAGAAGAGAATGAAGAAGGCTCTCATCACGGGCGTCACGGGACAAGACGGGGCCTATCTCGCCGAATTCTTGTTGTCGAAGGGTTACGAAGTGCACGGTATCAAACGGCGCGCTTCTCTGTTCAACACCAATCGCATCGATCACATCTACGAAGACCCGCATGAGATCGGGCGACACTTTGTGCTGCATTACGGCGACTTGACCGATGCCAGCAGTCTCATTCGGATTGTCCAGGAAGTGAAACCCGACGAGATCTATAACCTCGCAGCACAAAGTCACGTTAAAGTTTCATTCGAGCAGCCGGAATATACGGCAGACTCAGATGCGCTCGGTACTCTGCGTTTGCTCGAGGCGATCCGAATTGCGGGCCTCGAAAAGATCACTCGTTTTTATCAGGCTTCGACTTCGGAGCTCTTCGGTTTGGTACGCGAATCCCCGCAGAAGGAAACGACACCCTTTTATCCTCGCTCGCCCTATGCGGTGGCGAAGCTTTACGCGTATTGGATTACGGTGAACTATCGTGAAGCATACGGCATTTTTGCCTGCAACGGGATCCTGTTCAATCATGAGTCTCCAAAACGAGGCGAGACCTTTGTGTCGCGCAAAATTACACGCGCGCTGAGCCGCATCAAGGTCGGTCTCCAGGAGACTTTGTATCTCGGCAACCTGGACGCGCTACGCGACTGGGGCCATGCGCGAGACTATGTTGAGATGCAATGGCTGATGCTGCAGCAAAAGGAACCCAAAGACTATGTAATTGCGACGGGCGAGCAGCATAGCGTGCGAGATTTTGTAAATCTGACGGCCAGCTTACTCGACATCAAGATCGACTGGGAGGGCGACGGCGCCGACGAAAGAGGACTGGACGCAAAAGGCAATGCGATCGTAGCAGTGGACCCACGCTACTACCGTCCCACCGAAGTGAATAGTCTTTTGGGTGACGCGAGCAAGGCCAGACGAGAACTTGGCTGGCAACCGCGCGTCACATTCCGCGAACTCGTGAAGGAGATGGCGGAAGAAGATCTCAAGGTGGCGGAGCGGGATGCCCTGGTGCGGAAGCATGGCTATTCGGTTTTCAACTTTCACGAGCTTTGAGTGAATCGAAGGTCGATATAAGTGGAGAAGCAAAGCCGCATCTTCGTCGCAGGGCATCGCGGACTGGTGGGATCGGCGATTTGCCGCGGCCTGGAACAACGCGGCTATTCGAATCTGTTGCTCCGTATGCACGACGAGCTTGATCTCGCCGACCGCCAGGCGGTGCGGGCATTTTTCGATCGGGAGAATCCGGAATATGTCTTTCTCGCGGCTGCGAGAGTAGGCGGCATCCTCGCCAACGATACCTATCCCGCGGACTTCATCCGAGAGAATCTTGAAATCCAGACAAATGTGATCGATGCGAGCTACCGCAGCGGTGTCGAGCGGCTGCTCTTTCTTGGATCGAGCTGCATCTATCCAAAGCTCGCTCCCCAGCCACTCAAGGAGGAGTATTTACTCACGGGCCCACTCGAGCCGACCAATCGCCCTTATGCGCTGGCAAAGATTGCGGGAGTGGAGATGTGCTGGTCCTATAACCGGCAATACGGAACCCGCTTTCTTGCGGCCATGCCCACCAATCTTTATGGGCTGGGGGATAACTTCGATCCGAAGGTATCGCATGTTCTGCCGTCGCTGATGCGCAAGGTGATTGAGGCAAAACGAGCTGGCGAACATCGGCTGGTGGTGTGGGGTACAGGCAAGCCGCGGCGCGAATTTCTCTACAGCGACGATCTGGCCGACGCATGCATCCATCTTCTGAATTTGCCTGAGCCTGCATTTGGCAGCCTGATCAACCACGATGAGGCTCCGCTGATCAACATCGGAACGGGCGAAGACCTCTCCGTTCGCGAATTGGCTGAGTTGGTGGCTAAGGTTCTCGAATTCGATTGCGAGATCGTCTTCGATACAACGCGCCCGGATGGCACGCCGCAGAAGCTGCTCGATGTGAGCCGTGTGCGGGCTCTCGGGTGGAAAGCGAGCACCGATCTGGCTGAAGGCATTCGCTTGACCTACGAGGCTTCCCGATCGCAGCTCGAGCCGGCGGTCAAGTAGAGTCTCGGCGCATCCGCAGAGCGCGCACGGCAAAGTCCGCCCTCGGCTTCCGGCGCTATCCCAACTACCGCGGCTCGTGTTGAGGGCGAATTCCCTCAACAAATCTTCCCGATTCGGATGGAAATCACAAAGTGGCATGACGGAGCGCACTGAAGTTGTAGAGTGTCTCGATATAAGACAGTACAGAAGCAAGTGATCATCGGTCTCCAACCATAGCTATCTCGTTTTGAAGCTGCGTGGAAGTCGATTTGCCCTTCGACAGAATTCGAAGGTAGTGCATCCGTCGAAGCACTTGCGTGGTCGAATCAACCGAGGTCGCACTATAAATTGGGCACTTGAGATGCCGAGCAGCATAGATATTGCTTTTGCAATCTGCGCGTTACAGAAAACAGAAAAAGAGAAAACAGAAAACTAGATAGTCCCGTGTTTTCGTGCGCAACCAGTCCCGCAGCCGCTCCTCATGGAAGGGAAAGGGAATGAACTCGTTTGGTATTGAAGACGTGGATCTGCTATTGGAAGTCCCCGCTAAGAGTGCTGCCCCTTCCAAGAACGAAGCCCGCTGCGCAACCCGCAATCAATTTGAGCTCAGCCTCACGGCAATTGAAGTCCTGGCGGATTTGCTCGCGGTCGTACTCGCGGTGAGTGGGGCATTTTTCGCGTATCAATTCTTGTGGCCTGGCAGCATTTCAAGCTTTCAGTTGAGTACCGTCGCTTTTGTATCTGTAGCCATTGCAGGGTTGGTAGTGCTGCTGCTCGATCGCGATGGCGCGTATTGCGCGGGGAACAGCTTATTGCGGATCAAAGAAACGGAGCGGTCTCTCCGCGTGTCCTTCCAGGCCCTGTTGCTCGTCCTATTGGCGACCTATGCGACTGGGCACCTCTTTTCGCCGTGGATCTTCTTTATTGCGCTGCTGAGCGTGCCGGTGCTCCAGATCATGGAGAAACAATTGGTCTTCATCGGCGTCCGGGCCTTGCGTGCCCGAGGCTTCGGCGTGCAGAACGTCCTCATATACGGTGCAGGCGAAAGCGGACGTCGTGTATTTTCCACTTTGATTAGATCCCCCAAATTAGGCCTCAATCCAGTTGCACTTATCGACGACGCCCCGGAATTGGAGGGGCAGCAGATCTTCGAATCTTCCTACAAACGAGAGCACTCGGCCAAGGTAATCGCAGGCCCCATCACCAGGGAATTGATTGAACGGCTTCAATGTGAGTTATTG
>CAZAQN010000115.1:0-8048 GCA_964487345.1 uncultured Occallatibacter sp.
CCATTTTCGTGCGGATTGAAGCTTCGTAGGTAGCAGAGTACACCGCTATTCGGGTGGCGGGTAGAAGGGGAGTTTGTCGTTTTTCTCGTTGGCGCGGCGGATGGTGACATCGTCCAGCAGGAGCGCGGGCGCGAGGACGGTCTCCGGGACTTCGCCTGCGTAGTTGGCTACCCAGAGGTCCTTGCCCGCGGCTTCGATGGTGGATCGAAGCGCGCGCTCGTCGAGGTCGGAAAGACGGGCTCCACGGACGAGTTCGCGCTTGCCGTCGGGGGAGACGCGATAGAGGAGGCGGGGACTGAGCGCTCCACCGAGGGTGTCGACGTAGTAGACGCTCTTCAGCTCGCGGTCTCTGGCCATCTCGAGCAGCTTCTTGTTCAGGTCGTCGTCGCTGAGGCCTTTCTTGGCTGTGATTTTGAGAACGCCGATGGCGGGGCGGGCGGGGCCGGAGACGGCGGCTCGGGCGTGGCCGTTGGACTGCGGGAAATCGCGGACGGGCTGGCGGCCGATGAGGTAATTCTCAAGCTTGCCTTCGGTGATGAGTTGGACGGACTGCGCGGGGACGCCTTCGTCATCGATGTCATAAGCGCCGAGGAGATTCCTCCCATTGAATTTTTTCAGGCTGGGATCGTCGGCGGCGTCCATGAAATTGGGGAGCACACGGGCGTGAAAGCTGGAGGCGAATGGACCATTGGTGCGGGCTTCTGTGCCGAGGCGTGGGCGGGTGGCGGTGATTCCGGAGCCGAGTAAGCGGCGCAGGGTGTCGGCGCTAGCGTCGGAACTGAGCAGCACGGGGCCGTGGTACTCCTCTTCGACGAGCGGGGCCTGGCGGAGATCGGCGAGCGAGGCGATGAGCTTGACTGCGTGCAGTGTGAAGACTTCGGGCGAGTCGAGGTCGGCGAGGGTAACGCCTGTCGTGCCATAGGAGCGATCGAGCCTCATGCCGTCGGCGGCCTGCGTGCCTACGCTGACGCCTTCCTGAAAGCTCGAGGACGATTTCCGCACGATGGCGCCTTCGCTGTTGACGAGGCGCGTGGTGATGACGCGCCCGTGGAAGCTTGCGGAGGAATACTGCACGTTTTGTTGGAGCGATTTGACTGACGCGTTGGTGCGGAAGAGGCCGCTGTCGCGGGCAACACGATTCTGCCAGGCGGATTCGTCGAGCTTGAGGGCCCCGGAGGCGGTGGGGGGGACGGAGAGCGAGACGAGTGGCTTTTCGTGGCTGAAGTCGTCGGCCTGTGGAGGCGTCTCGACCTGCTTGAGCTCGGCCTGCTTCTGCGCGTAGGCGGCGAGGGCTGATTTATAGGCTTGGTCGGTGGCAGTCCAGAGAGCGGAGCGGAGCGCGATGGGGTCGTCGTCAAGTGCGGCCATCTCCACGGCGCCATCGCCGCGCTGGCCGGAGCTGTCGGTTTTGTAATCGCCAACGAGGACGGTGACGCGAGCGATGCGGGCGTGGTTGCGATTGGAGCCTTCGGTGGCGCCAAAGGCTGCCTTGGTTTCGAAGTCATCGACATCGACGATGCGGTATTGGATGAAGAAGGGCTTTTGGAAGCCGGGAAGCTGGAGCTGGCTCACGCTGCGGTCGAGTTCGGTGAGCATGGCGGCCAGGATTGGGTCTTTTTCGGCTTCGGCGCGAGTGGTTTGCGCGGAGAGCGATGTGTAGAGAAAGAACGCGAGGATCGTGCTTATCCAGGCAGAGCGGAGATTGTGCGGGAAGACATCGCGAAAAGCAGATCCTTCGCTCCGCTTACCCCAATCGCACTCCCGTGCGATCGGGGCCCCAGGCGTGCTCCGCTCAGGATGACACGGGCTGGGATGAGGGAGTGCTCTCCCACCCAAGCAGAGCTTGGATGGGGCACCCGTCATTCGAACGAGGAGGCGCAGCGGGTTCATTGGGCCTCTCTGGCTGCGGGCGCGCTAGGGATGGGCAAAATGGGCGGGCGCTCGATGCCTTGCGGCTGGCGCTGGGTTTCGATTTCGCTTACGAGCATGGCGGGGGCGACGGCGCTTACGGGGACTGTGCCCGATTCTGCGCCGCACTCGCCGTTGAAGACTTCAGGCTTGTTGCCGGTGGCGAGGATGCGCTTCATCGCTGCGAGCGGCGTGCCGACGATGGAGACGCCGCGGACCAGCTCGTCCGGACGGCCATCGACGTAGACGCGATAGACGACGAGCGGGATTACTTGAAATGCCTGCGGCGAGCTGCGCGTGGTGACGGCGAAGCCCGACGAGATGTCTTCGAAGTAGAGGCCGTAGGGCTTGTCCTGTTTCTTCGCTTCGTCAATCAACTGCTTCCGCAGTTCTGCTTCTGGGATGGTTTTGGTTGAGCTGACAATGAGGTTGCCCTGTCGTCCGGTGGGCATGCGGCCTGTTTGCGCGCGGCCGTGACCGTTGGATTCGCTGAAGCTGGCGATGGGCAGGCGAGACATGAGGAAGGTTTTCAGCACGCCGTCCTGGATAAGCTCGACGCGTTGGGCTTTCTGGCCTTCGTCGTCGTAGGTATAGCTGCCGCTGAGCCACGTTTTGTCGAACGTGGTGCGGGTGGGGTCGTCAGCCACGGAGAGAAAGCTGGGTAGGATATCTTTGCCGATTTCCTTGGTGAAGGTCTGGCCTTCTTCGTCGCCGCGCTGGCGCTGGCCTTCGAGGCGATGACCGAGGACTTCATGAAAGAAGACTGCGGAGGCGCGGCCGGAGAGGATCGCGGGTCCGTTGTAAGGTTCGGTCATGGGAGCCTCACGTAGTGCTTCGAGGCTCGTGCCAAGGGCGCGCACGGCGGATTCGAGCTCGGGCTGTGCGGGGAGTCCGTCGATGGTTTCGGCTTCGAAGGTCTGATCGCGGAAGAGATCCATGCCGTCGTCGGCGCGGGTGACAGCGAGGACGACGAGGCGCGCCTGCAGATGGGGCGTGACCACGCGGGAGCCTTCGGACGAGGCGAAGTAGTCGGTCTCGTTTTGCACGCTGAGCAAGACGAGGTTTTGATAGACGTCGGGATATTCGCGGAAGATGCGCGAGAGGGCGCGCACGCGCTGCTCCCATGCGGCGCGATCGATGACGACGGGCGGCGCGGGCTTGGCGATGGCGACCTGGGGTGGTTCGCTGCTGAAGTCGGGGGACGAGTCTTCTTCTTTGGCGCGGACCTGGGCTTCGGTTTTGACGCGGAGGTAGTTGTCGACGGCGTTGCCGTAGCCGGTGTTAGTTGCCATCCATAGAGAGCGGGCGAGAGCTTCGCGGTCGTCGACGAGAGGCAGCTCGAGGCTGTTGACTGCGGAGCCGCGATGGTCGCCGTGGGTGTTGTCGAGCTTGGGATCGCCGAGGCGGACCTGCACATCGGCGACGCGGACGTGATTGGACGAGCTGCCGATGATGGCGCCGTATTGGGCGCGAATCGTGACGGCGCTGGCATCGCTGACCGAGTAGCTGAGGAAGTAGGGCGGGAGCTGTTTGTCGGCGGCGGTGCCGGCGGATTTGCCGAGCGATGTGAAGGCGCGCTGGAGCTCGGTGGTCATGGCGTCTAAAAGGACCGGAGTGGGTTGTTGCGCAGTAGCAGCGAGTGGCATGAGGAACGCGAAAACTGCGAGGGAAGTAAATCTCAGGATCGAGATGCCGTAGTTGTCTGGAGAATTTTGTGGCATAGATCGGAATCAGTCTGGTAAAAGCGGGCTCAGTCTTGATTGTCTCAGACTGGATGGTTGTGAGGAGATTGCCGATGCGGATCGTCTCGATGGGCATGCTGGTGTTTTGTGTTTTTCTCGTTGGTTCTGTTCCGGCTCTTTGTCTACAGGCCGCTCCGGCGCAGGCGTCTGCGGGCACCCAGAGCACTTCCCCGCAATCTGCTTACCATCTGCCACCGGAGAAACTTGCCAAGGCCATCGCCTTGAGTCGCATTCGCGATATCGAACACTTTGTGGATGCATTTTGGGGGTTCGCGGTGTTGTGGTTTCTGTTGGCGACGCGCATGGCGGCGGGCCTGGAAGCATGGGCGGCGAGTGTCTTGAAGAAGAGATGGCTGCAGGGGTTGCTGTTTTTTGCCGCGCTGATTGTGGTGCTGACGGTGACGGAGTTGCCGCTCGACATGTATATGCACCACGTGAGCCGGCAGTATGACATCAGTGTGCAGGGGTGGGGGAGCTGGTTTGGCGATCAGGCGAAAGCGCTGGGACTGGCGGTGGTGTTCGGTTCGCTGGTGATGCTGCTGTTCCAGTGGATTGTGCGCAAATGGCCGCGCCGTTATTGGTTTGGCATCTGGGTAGCGACGCTGCCGTTGATGGTGCTGGCGGTGTTTGTTTCTCCGCTGATTGAGCCAATCTTCAACCAATATGAACCGCTGAACAAGAACTATCCAGGACTGGTGGCTAAGTTGGAGCAGGTGGCGCAGCGGACCGGAACCGATATTCCGCCCGATCGCATGTTCCTGATGAAGGCAAGTGAGAAGACGAATGGGCTGAATGCGTATGTGAGCGGACTGGGCGCGACCAAGCGCATTGTGGTGTGGGACACAACGGCGGGCCGGGTGCCGGATGATGTGGTGATGTTCGTCTTTGGGCACGAGTCGGGGCACTACGTTTTGAAACATATTCCGAAGATGTTGACGGGTTTTGCGGTTGCGCTGTTCTTTGTGTATTGGGGATGTGCGGCTTGTGCCGACTGGTTGGCGCGGCGGTTTGGTGCGGGCTGGGGATTGGATACAGCCGCGCCGCTTGCCTGCCGTGCGGGATTCGTGGTGCTGCTGTTCACGATCACGGTGGCGAGTTTTGTGCTGGAGCCGGTGTCGAACGCGTTCAGCCGGCATTTTGAGCATCAGGCCGATGTCTACGGGCAGGAGGCGATTCACGGGCTGGTGGCCGATCCCCAGAAGACGGCGGTAGTGGGATTCAATGCGCTGGGGGAGGCGTGGCTCGAGGATCCGAATCCGAGCGCGTTTATTGAATTCTGGGAGTATAGCCATCCGTCGGTGAAGACGCGGGCGAATTTCGCGGCGGCGTATGATCCGTGGGCGAACGGGGGGCATGGGGAGTTTTTTAAGCAGTGAACAGTGATCTGGGACAAGTTCGTGCTTTCCCACCCAAGCAGAGCTTTGATGGGGCACCCGCCGTTCACGCGAATTGAAGGGTTCGCACACCGTAGTTCCCTTGCTCGACGAAGCATGGTCGGAACTCAACAATCGCCGGGCGTCACAAGAAAGCGGGGAATTCAATAGAATAGGAGCATGGTGGCGCTTCCCCCCATCCCTTCGATTCTTGTGTCTCTTGCCGGCCTGGTGGCTGTGACGATGTGGCGGTTGCGCGAGGCGCGGACTGCTGTATCGCTCAAAAAGATTGTGATTCCTCCGCTGGGGATGGCGACGGGGTTCTCGATGTTTCTGGTGCCGGCGTTTCGAATTCCGTGGGCGTGGGCGGGGCTTGCGTTTGCGATTGGGGCGGTGGCGCTGGCTTGGCCGCTGCTGCTGACGACGCGGCTGGAGCGGCAGGGCGAATCGATCATGATGAAGCGGTCGAGCGCGTTTTTGGCCGTGATTCTGGTGCTGGCGGTGATTCGGTTTGCAGCGCGGGGGTATTTTGACACGATTCTCACAACTCAGCAGACGGGCGGTGTCTTCTTCATTCTTGCGTTTGGCATGATTGTGATTTGGCGGGCAAAGATGCTGATGGACTTTCGCCGGTTGACGGCCGGCTTTGAGACGAGTGTGGCCTGACGGGTTGGACTCGAATACCAACCAAATCTCTGATCGCGAGACCTGGGGCACCCTTTTTTTGGCAGTCTGAGAAGGATCTTCAAATTCAAAGGACGATTCCTATGCAGTTCCTTTCGTTGTCGCGGCGGCGCACCGATGCGTTTCCGCCGGAAGCTTTTACACCTGAGCGGATCGCGGCCGAGGGGCAGCGGGTGAAGGAACTCTATGCAAGGGGCCTGTTGCGGCAGGTTTGGAAGCGCGGCGATATGGGCGGTGCCGCGATTTTGTGGGAAGCTGTGAGCGAGGCCGATGTGCGTGAGGCATGCGAAAGCCTGCCGCTGTTTAAGGCGGGAATGCTGGAAATTGTCGCACTCGTGCCGTTGGAGCCGTACGCGGGGTTTGGGCCGGCGAAGTGAACGCGCCGGCGTTCGAAGAGCAGGAACCTCCCAATTTTTGCGGCTTTTCCTCATAGCCGCTTGGCGAAGGCCGGCATTTACACTAGAGTTTCGCCTTGTGCGGAGGAGAGAATCCATCCATGGCTTATCCCACGAAGTATCGCTACACCAAGGAACACGAGTGGATCGGGGTCGATGACGGCATCGGGACAATTGGAATCACTGACTACGCGCAGAATTCGCTGGGCGATATTGTCTATGTCGACGCGCCCAAGGTGGGTGATGAGGTGAAGGGCAACACCACCTTTGGGTCGGTCGAGAGCGTGAAGGCGGTGAGCGACCTTTACTCGCCAGTGAGCGGGACGGTGACCGAGGTGAACGAGAGTCTGAAGACGGAGCCGGACAAGATCAATGCCGCTCCGCACGAGACATGGATTATCAAGGTGAAGCTTTCCGATCCGGCGGAGTTTGACAAGTTGCTGGATGCGGCGGCGTACGAAGCATTTATCGCTGAAGAAAAGTGAACTAGAGAAGGAGAGAAACAGGGAAACAGAGGAACGTAGAAGCAGAGAAGGTAAAGGTCGCGTCCGGTACTGATTCTCTGTTTCGCTAATTCTCTGTTTCTCTATTCCCACATGCGCTATCTTCCCAAATCGCAGGCGGAACGCGAGCAGATGCTGGCCGCGATCGGCGCCAAGTCGATCGACGATTTATTCTCCGTGATTCCTGCCGAGTACAGGCTGACGGGCGACCTGGATGTGCCGCGCCAGTTTGGCGAGAGCGAAATTGTCGAGTACTTCAAAGCTGCGGCGGAGAAGAACGCGACGGGGTACGCGAGCTTTTTGGGCGCGGGGGCGTACCGGCACTATCGGCCGGTCATCATTGACGCTCTTGTGCAGCGTGGCGAGTTTCTGACCAGTTATACGCCTTATCAGCCCGAGATTACGCAGGGCACGCTGCAGGCGATCTTTGAGTTCCAAACCATGATCGCCGAGTTGACGGGTATGGATGTGGCCAATGCCAGCATGTACGACGGGTCCACTGGGGCGGCCGAGGCTGTGCTGATGGCGATGCGTGTGACGGGGAGGCAGAAGGCAGTCGTGGCGCGGACGGTGCACCCGGAGTATCGCGAAGTGGTGCACACGTATCTGCGCGTGCGCGAGCTGGCAACGGCCGAGATTGGATACGAGGCGGAGACGGGGCGCGTTGATTTGAAGGCGCTGGAAGCTGCGGTGACGGACGAGACCGCGGCGGTGCTGGTGCAGAGCCCCAATTTTTTTGGGACCGTCGAGGATGTGACCGCGATTGCGGAGATTGCGCATGCGAAGGGCGCGCTGCTGATTGTGTCGATTGCCGAGGCAGTTTCGCTTGGTGTGGTGCGGCCTCCGATCGAGGCAGACATTGTCTCGATGGAGGCGCAGAGCTTTGGTGTGGCTCTGAGCTATGGGGGGCCGTTTTGCGGCGTGATTGCCGCGAAGGAGAAATATCTGCGGCAGATGCCGGGGCGGCTGGCGGGGCAGACGGTGGACTCGAACGGGTACCGTGGTTTTGTGCTGACGCTTTCGACCCGGGAACAGCACATCCGGCGCGAGAAGGCGACTTCGAATATCTGCACCAATCAGGCATTGGTTGCGCTGATGGCCACGATCTTTCTGACGGTTTATGGGAAAGAAGGGATTCGCGAGCTGGCGGAGCACAATCTGGCGAAGGCCGATTATGCGGCGAAGGCTTTGAGTGCGCAGGCGGGTGCGAAGTTGCTGTTTAACGGCGCGCCGCGCTTCCATGAGTTTGTTTTGAAGACGGATGAGGCGCCGGCGGTGTGGAGTCAACGGCTGCTGGACGAGAAGATCGTGGGCGGCGTGGAGTTGAGCCGGTGGTATCCGGAACTGAAGAATTCGACGCTGTGGTGCGCGACAGAAGTGGTTACGCGCGGGCAGATTGATGCGGCGGCGAAGGCCTTGGCGGCGCGGCTGGTGGAGGCGTAG
>CAZAQN010000116.1:0-8013 GCA_964487345.1 uncultured Occallatibacter sp.
CTCCGGGCACAATCGTTCCCGGCGTGTTGAATTCGAGATAAATCAGCAGCGCCCCACCCACCAGCAGCAGCAACGCAATATTGGGATTCACCAGCCATCCCAGCAACTCCTCGCGCAGCGTCGGCTGCAGCATCTCAATCCGCGCACCCGCCAGATGCAGCGTCACCTTTGTCCCATCGAATCGGGTAATCTCACGCCCGTTCAGCGCCGCCAGTAGTTCTGCATCGTTTTTCGCGATCAGGTCAATCAGGCGCTGCGCCTGCGCTTCTTCCGCAGTGTATGAGTGCGATGAGGCAACAGCCGCCACTGCAGCATCCTGGTTCCGATTCCGCTGCTTCACATAGGAGCGCAGGAAAGCCTCGGCGTCATTTTCCACCTTCCGCATTTCGGTGTCATCCGGCTTCCCGCCCTCAAACACGACGTGCGCCGCGCCAGCCTCCGTTCCGGGAGCCATTGCCGCTACATCTGCCGCCTCCAGTAGAAAGAATCCCGCCGACCCCGCCCTGGCACCCGACGGCGCAACATAGATAATCACCGGCACCCGCGAGCCTAAGATCGCCCCGGCCATCCCGCGCATCGAATCGACCAATCCACCCGGCGTATCCATTTCAATCAGCAACGCAGCCGCGCCTGCGTCATTCGCGTGCGTCAACGCCCGCTCCAGCATGCCTTCACTCACCGGCTGAATTGTGTCTTTGAGAACGACCTTCACCACCAGCGGCTGCTGCGCGGCCAGTGGGACTTCCCATACAAGGCCCATTACGAGTCCTAGGCTAATCGCCACGACCACTCTGACCGCACGTCCGAATCCGGAGTTACTCTTTAGCTGAAGCATGGCTGCTCCATCCAATCTCGTACTACGAAGGTCCTATAGTTTCCCGCTCGTCTTCAACTCAATCTTCCGGCTCAAATCCTGCGCCGCCGCACTGCGTGGGTCAAGCTTCAGAGCCACGCTAGCTTCCCGCCCCGCGTCGTCCAGATGATTCGCCGCCAAGTCCAGCCGCCCCAGAACAAGATACGCCTCGGCCAACGGCTTCAGTTCCAACGCCGCCTTTGCCTCCGTGCGCGCCGACACGGCATCCCCGCTTCGCTCCCGCACCTCGGCCAGTCCCGCGTGCGCCTCGGCAATCGATCCATTAGTCGCCACCGCAGTTTGATAGAGTCGTTCTGCCTCCAGCAACAATCCACGATCCAGATAATCCTTGGCCTGTGCCGTCAGCTTCACTGCGCGGTCATGCGGACTCAGTTCCGCCAGCCGCCCGGTTTCCATTTGATCCATCATGCCCGCAGCCTGCCGGAATGCGACTGCATCGAAGCTGCGCACAATGCGCTCCAATGGGTCGGGATTCGCCGCTGCATCCGTGTTTGCGTCTGACACAGTGCGTACCGCAGCCGCTGGCTCGCGCCACTCTTTCTCTAGTCCCAGAGCTTCGGTGTCGTTCGGCCGCAGCTTCACACATTGGGCCAACTCCGCAAGGGCTGCGTTGGTTTCTCCACGGCGCTTCAGGCTCACAGCCAGATTGAAGTGATAATCCGCCTGGTTCGGGTCCGCTGTTTCCGCTGCCACAAACTGCGCGCTTCCGTCGCGCCCGTCGCGGCTCACGGCCACACCCTCGTTGTTCAGCACTTCCGCCAAGGGAAGCACCATTGCCACACCCTTGAAGGCAGCCTCCGCTTGCGGATAGCTCCCCGAAAACAGCAGCGACAAGCCGCGATAGAATCCGGCCTCCAGCGCATTCGGATCGTTCCGGCCCACCTTTGCAAACGCTGCCGCGGCCTCTTCATACTGCTGCCCGGCATAATCCTCGCGCCCCAGTGCCATCCACGCCGGACCAAAATCCGGGCTCAATCGAACAGCATTGTTCAAATGGCGCAGACGCTCATCGTGGTCCGGCTCTGTAATGCCCCGGATGTACTGCTCAAAGGCATCCAGCCTCGTACCTCTTCCTGCAGCAACAAAAGTCTCCTCCGATCCGCTGAACCCTGGCTCCAACTGGCGCGTCATCTTCCAGGCCAACGAATCGAAGACGGCAATCAAGTCGTGCATCTCGCCGCGTACCGATACCTCGTCGCTCATGCGCAGGTGCGCTACATCCACCACTCGTGCAAAGGCCACCAGGCCCGTCCCATCGGTCACATAGCTGCCCACAACAATCGAGTCCGCGTCCAGCGTCTGCGCCAACTTCAGCGAACTGGCCCGCGAAGGCTGGAATCCCTCCGGCAGCCCCAGATGATCGAGCGCATAGATCCGATCTTCCCGACTTAACGGAGCAAATCCCGCCGAGGTAAACCGGCTGCTCAAAATCTCCGCCGCGGCCTCGCGAACCCAGTCCAGGCTTGGTTGGCCGGTGCGGTTATCAAATGGCTGCACCAGAAGAATCCGCCCGCGACCGGCATCTGCCGTCTCCTGACTTACCTCAGGACTCGCCTGTCCGCGCGCCTGCGAGCCCAGCGCGAAACCCAAAAGCAGCCAAATCCCAGCCGCAGCAACTGCCGATTTTCGAAATGAAGGAAAACGCATCACGACAGCTCTGATTATAGGTTGCAGGCCACACGCGCAGCACTCATCACTCCTCAGCCCAAGGTGTGGGAGCGTAGGCTTTTCTGCGATTCTCCATCTGCCTCAATCTGCCGATTGAACCGGATCAGCGCAATCCACAGTCCGTGATCTTCCCGCTGCCATACCAGCGTTCCATGCAATCGCAGCGCAATCGCCTCCGGAGGCAAATCATGGTGAAGCCCAAAATAGCGCTCATCCACGGCCTCGCTCTTCGGCCCCAAACTCAACGGCAGCGACGGAGGATCGTACTTAGTCGAGAACACCAGCGCCGCCGAATACTTCTCCGGCTCGCTCGCAGCCCGATCGATCTGACCGCTCGTGAAATCTTCGATCCGATAAACCGCGTATGGCTCCTTCACATAGCCCAGCTCCGGCCGCGTCAACTCATCGGTCACCGGCCACGCTGACAACACCGTCGCCTCGCGGTATCTCTTGTTCAGTTGCGCGATCCCGGCCACATGCATCCGGATCACCCGCGCATACGCCAGGTTGTCTTCCGGCGCAAACCGGTAGGGCGGATTCACAGACAAACCAACCACAAACGCGATCGCCGAAAACGCCGCCAGCCCCTGCCAGTACGGCACCCGACGATAAAACGTCGATACCGCCACCAGCAGCACCAGCGGATACATGGGCAACAAATACCGCGTCAGCAGCGCGCCGCCCAGCACGCTGAACAGCGCCGCGTTCACCAGCAGCACAAAAAAAATCCGAACCAGCGCAGCCCTTTGAATCCCCATCCGCTCTTTCCCCGCGCTGTCCAACCTTGGTGCCAGCATCATCGCCGCAATCGTCATCAACGACGGCACAAACAGATTCATGTGCGCGGTCAGGTGCAAAATCCTGTGCCCGAAGGCCGCCAGAATCCGCACCGGCGTCATCGTCGCTTCCGCGTTATAGCGCAAATATTCCGGGTTCCCAAACACAAATCCCGTCTTCGCGTAGTGCCACGCATACCAGCCACACAACGGCAACACGCTCGCAGCCATCCACGCAGCTTCACACCACGCGCGCCGCCGCTCCGGCCCCTGCGCGCGGAACCCATCCACTGCATCCATCACCGCGAGCGTCAATGGAACTGCAATCGCTGTTTCCTTTGAAAGCGCCGCAGCCATAAACCACAGCGCCGCAACCCATGGCTTGCGATCCTTAACTTCATCCTCTCCCGGCAGCGCATACACGAGCCCCCACAGCGTGCACGCCGCGGCAAAAATATCCGCATGCGCCAGCGTGCTCTGCGCAAACCAGATTGGATAAAGCCCCGTCAGCGCCACGGTCCAGAACGCCACCAACGCCGATCCCGACAGCCGACGCGCAAGCCGCCAAACAGCCAGCAGACCCAGAGACGCCACAAGGAGGACCGCCTCGCGCGTCACTTCGGGCGAAAATCCGGACAGCTTCCACCACAGCGCAAGATAAATGCTCGGCAGCGGCGGATGCGCATTGCTCAGCGTCGTAATCGGAATCAGCGAACCGGTGCGAAAGAAATCCCACGCTGCAGGAATGTAATACCCCGCTTCATCCCAGTAATACGGAAGCAGCAGCAGGGAAAAGTGGCTGACATACTCAGCCGCGAAGATCACCGGAAAAATCATCCACGCCGGAAACGGCGCGTCCCTTCGCAGCTCGAACATCTGTCGAAGGCGCAGGCGTGTGCTCATCGATTCGGGCAATCGTCTCCGCGCGGCCTAATTGACCGGCCCTTGCGGGAAACCTTGCCCTTGTGGCTCCAGATTGAGCGTGCCGAATGCCTGCTCATACTGGGCAAGATTCTGCCCCAGCACATTCCACAGAGCCTTCGCTTGCTGCGGGCTCAGAAAAATCGCCTGGTGGTTGCGAATCGTAACCTGGTCGGGGCTCTCACTTAACGCCAGGCCGAAAACCAGCTGAAAATCCCACACGCTCACGCGCACCTGCACGCTGTTGGCATAGGACTCCCGATAGTCTTCGGTCTGGGCAACGTTCAATTGCGGTTGTTGCGCTGTCGGACTCATCGTTCCCCCAGATTACTCCGGGGAGTCACCGCTTGGCTCGGGGACTACCTCGATCTGCCCCTCCCCCCGGTGCCTTTTTGGGGAAGTATCTCATTCCATGGGGTTTAAATTATCAATAATTTACACTAAAGCGTTTAAAATGAGAGGGTTACGGCTAAATATCTCTGCCGGTTGGGGTTAGGAATTTTTGCCGTGTTCTGGAGATTTCCGCGTCGAGATGGTTCACTCAACAGGATGCGCCAAATCGGGGAATTACTTTGCAAACGGCGCCCGCGGCTGGGGCGTCTGTGCACACGTTGAATGATGCTCAGAAGCTCACCACGGGCCTATGTCTAGTGGTGGTCTGGATGACTGTTGTGCCAGTCGTTATATTGTTTCCGTTCGTCGGCGCTGCGCTTCTCCACGTCCACGTGGTCACGGTGTGTTTCGTGCTCCCACCGGGCGTAGCTGTCCTCTTGCGGTGCGGCTTGGGACGTGGCTTCGGGCGCGGCGGGCGCCGGGGCTTGCGACTGACAACCTGTCATCACCAGCGGGGCAGCCAACACGCCTGCAAATAAGAGCGGAACGAAGTTCCTCAACAACGAGCGCATAGTTCTTCTCCAAGAGAATCTGTACGCTTGGATGCTAACTGGGAGCCAGACGACGAGTGGAATGCGGGATATTGAAGCATTCAACCGCTGCCTCGGCATGGACCATTCGGGCGGCATCGACCAGAAGGGCGGCTAGGCAGCTTGCAGCACGAGCCGCTTGCCCAGGGCGCGCAGTGCCTCCTCGATGCGGTCGATTTTGGTGGTATGCCGGATGTCGGTCAGCCGGTTGATCTCCTGCGGGGTGGTGCCGATGCGCCGCGCCAGCTCGGCTGGGCGTACCTTCTGCCGCAGCATCTCATTCAGCAGCAGAACCTTCGCCGTCAGGCTGGCCGGCAATTCAACCACATGCTGCCTGGGCTTGGGTTTGGAAGGGTCCGGAACGCGACGCCGATCTTCGAAATAGAATTCCATTGCGGATTCGAGCGCGTCCTGCGCATGCTGCAACGAATCTTCGAGGGTTTCCCCCTGCGTGATCGCTTCGGGAATGTCGGGAAAGGTTACGACATATCCACCTTCCCTTGCCTTCTTCAAATTGACCGGATAACGCATGCGCTCTCCTATTTGATCCCGAGTTGCTTCTTGATGCCCTCAACCGTGCCTGTTTTGATTTCTTTTCCGTGCATGGGCAGGATCGATTGCTTGCCGTTGAGGTAGACGCGGAAATGGGAGCCTTTTGCAGGCGTGAACGTCGCGCCCTGCTTCGCGAGCCACCGCTTGAAACTCGCTCGCCTTCGCCGATTCCAGTATAAACAAAAATGTTTATAAAGGCAATGGGATGCCGGAGCGGCAGCTAAGGAAGCTGGATGTCCTCTATGTTTACGATGTGCTCTCGCGGAATGGGTGCAGAATAGTGAGTCTCCGCCTTGCATGCGTCCTCTAAGCCGAGAAGCGATCCGGCAAACACATTCTGTAATGGTGGAAAGAACAAATCGTCTGAGTTAAGTCTACCCAAATCGATAAGGGCGACTACGACACTTGGCTTTCCCATTTTCATCAATTGCTCGCGGAGTGGTACCGCACGCGAAGACGCGTAGATCCCTTCTCCACCCCATGTTGTCAAAAGACGAAGAAACCCGTAAGGCTCACGCTCGAAATGCCGTTTCGAGAGGACCAGACAGATTTTACCTTTACGGCAGCCCTCCTCACCTACGGCGAAGACGTGGGCTGCATGTAGTCTCTCAGCGTCAACATCTGACACTTCTCCCGCAGTTCTCGCCGCCTCGATCCGATCAGACAGCAATTGAGCGGACAGTGGGCGTAAGCCGGAGCTCAAAATCATAGGCCGTTCGTGTGGAAGAAGATTGGTGTAGTGGTAAGCGCGAAGTAGATGCCCGGCGAACAATTGACGGAAGGACTTTTCATCTTCGAGCGGGATACGAAGATCGTTCGTGTACTCCTCACCTCGGCAGTTCTCCGCCAATTCTGAGACCTTCGCGAATACTTGCGCTGGCCAAGTAGAGGGATCGTCAACATCAATCGGCGGAGTCATATGGCGGATGGCCTCTGTTCCCTGAACGGGATTCTAGTCGAACTGCCGCCTCGATTCATTGTGCCGCTCTGCCTGATGGCGATGAAATAGGCAGGCGCAGTTAGCTGCCCTCTCCACCCGATAGCGTCTTGATGGTCGCGAAGGATAGCAACCACATGATTCAGCAGGATCAACCCGCGCTGGTTGTGGACGCGATACGGCGTATCCACGCCGCAGTGGAGAAAAATGCTCCATTGGCATCTTTGCAATGACGGGAAGCCTAGGCTAGAGCAAGGTCGGCTCGGCGGTCACCGCTGTTCGCCAGGAATCGCCATATCCACGATTCTTAGTATTTGGTGCCGGTTCAGTTCGCGTCCGTTCTCACGCAAGGTCACCATCTCGCTGATGAAGGCCGCGTCATCTGGCGCGAGGTCGTTCAGGTGATCCTTCAGCGAGTCCAGCTTTGTGGGTATGTTCACTGCGGGTATGTTCACTCCCATGATAGATTTCCTTTCTGTGATAGTCTTCAGGTTTCATAGACCAAGCTAAAGAAATCTAGCGCTTCTAATAAAAGCGGACAAGTTCGCGCAAGTGGTTTTGATTGCCCTATTGGATACAGTGAACCAAGATCGTCAATATGACCCTGCCCGCATCACTGATTTTCATCGGTGGCGCTCACTTAGCCACGGTGCCATGGTGCTCGGGCCGAGTCTGACGCTGGTTCCGATTCTGGCAGGTGGGCGGGCGACCCACCCTTATCTTCCCACCACATTGGGTGCCCCAACCTTCGATTCTTTCTATCGAAGGGCGGGAGACCACGAACCTCGGCCGCCCGTTTCGGCGTGGAATTTCGTCGTCCTGACGCGGGGCCTGGTTCGTTATCAGCAGTGCGGCTGTTTTCATTTTCTGACCTTCAACTGTTATCGAAGACAGGCACTGTGGTCGCGGGAGGGAGCCTATGGAGTCTTCGCACGAGAGCTTGAAGCGGTGTGGCGGCGCTAGGTCTTCGTGGTTGCCGGCTATGTCCTGATGCCGGAGCACGCGCGGCGTGAATATGAAGTTCCGGCGGGGTTTGAGTTGCGCAGGGCGGCGGCGCATTGATGTTCGTGGTCTCCCATGTCTCAGGAGCGAGACATGGGGCACCCAGATGTAGCTGTACAACGAGCAGTTCTGGAATGCGAGTGATATATATTAATGATATCTTCTAATGCGCGAATGCATTTCAGAATGATATACTCCATACATATCAAAGGAGCACGCCGATGCGAGCCCTTGTCGACATTCCAGACCAGGATTTCACTCTGCTCAAGACCGTAGTCAAACGGCTGGATATCTCGCGTGCCGAATTCATCCGGCGCGCCATCGACGTTTCTCTGGCTCCTTACCGGGAGTCCATGACGC
>CAZAQN010000117.1:0-7853 GCA_964487345.1 uncultured Occallatibacter sp.
GCTACGGCTGCGGCTGGCTAAGTAAGATTACCGTGCGGAAAATGGGGGCAGGTCATTCGCACATCGCTTTCTCCATTACGCCGGAGCATTCATTTGAAGATCGCAATTGTCGGCGGTGGAATCGTTGGGTTGGCGACTGGGTACCAACTGCTAAAGCGGTTCCCGGCGATTGAATTGCTCGTTCTTGAAAAAGAGAACGGCCCAGGACGCCATCAAACCGGGAACAACAGCGGTGTCTTGCACTGTGGGTTGTATTACAAGCCGGGTTCGACCAAAGCCCGTTTGGCGGTGCAGGGCGTGCGAAGGATGGTCGAATTTTGTGTGGAGCACCACATTGCTCATGAGTTATGTGGGAAGGTCGTTGTCGCCACTGAGCAAGAAGAGGTTCCACGCCTCCACGCACTTCTTGAACGGGGAAAGGCCAACGGCCTAGAAGGCCTGCAGCTCCTCGGACCCGAACAAATTCGCGAATTCGAACCGCACGCCGCTGGCCTCGTGGGAATCCGCGTCCCACAGGAAGGCATTGTCGACTTCAAAGCCGTCACTGTGGCGCTGGTCGATGAAATTCAAGCGAGGGGCGGAGAGATTCGGTTCTCTTCGAAAGTCACTCGACTTCGCGAATCCAACGGTTGGCGAATTGTAACGGCTTCGGGAGAATACGAAGCGGACTTTCTGATCAACTGCGGAGGACTTCATTGCGATCGATTGAGTAGGTTGGCCGGAACCCACGATCCGACGAAGATCGTGCCCTTCCGGGGGGAGTATTACAAGCTCAGGGAAGATCGGCAGCACCTTGTCAGGAATTTGATTTATCCGGTTCCCGATCCCAGCTTTCCATTTCTTGGCGTGCATTTCACCCGAATGATCCATGGCGGCATCGAGGCCGGCCCAAATGCGGTGCTGGCCTTCGCGCGCGAAGGATACAAGCTGACCGATTTCAGTCTTCGCGACATGATTGAGACCGCCACTTACGCCGGGTTTTGGAACTTTCTGCTTCGTTATCCGGCGATGTGTTGGAGTGAGTTCCGGCGTTCGTTGAGCAAAGCTCTGTTTTGCCATTCTCTGCAGCGCCTTGTTCCTGAAATTCAGGTTGAAGATCTGGCCCACGGGGGCGCAGGTGTGCGCGCGCAAGCACTATCGCCCTCGGGCGAACTCGTGCAGGACTTTTACTTTGTTCGACAGGCCAGGGCACTCCATGTGCTGAACGCACCAAGTCCTGCGGCGACAGCGAGCTTGGCAATCGCTGACGAGATAATAGACCGCATGAAAGACGCCTTCGTTCAGTAGCTGCGGTAGGAGTTCAATCGTACATGTTCTTTATCACTAGCGAGCAACAAGCGGCGTTAAGATTTGAAGGTGGGTCTCGGGTAGGGCGGGCGAGGACAACCCACGAGACTCGTTACACCCAAAGTAAGGAAGTGTATAGGTGAATTTGAGGCGCTAGTTGAAGAAAATGGCAACCAGCCTGCGCCGCTTCCATGATGCTGTTCTGCTCCGCTCAGCCTCTTGAAGCGTTCCATCCACTCACCGTCTGGTAGATTGTGCCACCGTATAGTGCCTCGCTTCCGGGACCGAAGAGTTGCCTTGGCGCCGCGCGAAATTCTCTCACCCGCGACGCCACGACACTGTCCGAATCGGCTGCGCTGCTCAAGGTATTGCTATGGTTGTCATGTTTGACGGAGCGCTCTTAATTCCTGCGACGTCGACGCTTTCAACGTAGTAATTGTAGGTAGTCCCGCCCTGGGCAGAGGTGTCCGTATAGGTTGTCTCCGGATCGATCGATGTATTCAACACTTGATATGCGGAACTGCCGCTCGTGGACCGAAACACGATGTAGCCGCTAATCGGGTCGTCTGTGCTTTCCGGCGCATCCCAGCTTAACGCCACCTCTTTCGGCGCGCCAGTATTCGGCTGAAGACTGATCGCAAAGGTCTCGGAAGTCCCGCTACCGGTAGCCGTCAGTAGTACAGACTGTTGAGCACTCACGGCGCTGGCGGTCGCCGTGAATCCGGCAGAAGTGTTGTTTGCGGGCACAGTGACCGTGCTGGGCAAGGCCACTGCGGCGTTATTACTGGAGAGGTTGACGACAAACCCGCCTGTGGGCGCTGCGGTGTTCAAGGTCAGATTGCAACTGTCGGTTCCTGCGCCAGAAAGGGCGTTTGAGTTGCAGGTGAGCGCACTAAGTCCCGGCGTGCCGGTTCCGCTGATGTTTGCGATTGCCGTGGGATCGGGCGCAAGGTTGCTTGTAATCATCAGAGGCTCGGTCATGCTTCCGGATGCCGTTGGAGTGAATTGCAATTTGAGAGTCACACTGGCGCCGACCGGAAGACTCAAGGGGAAAGTTGTTGCTCCCACGATCGAAAAGACCTGACCGCTCGCGCCGACGTCTTGGATCTGGACTGCCGAGACACCGCGATTCTGCAAGGTGATGCTAGCCGTTACCGTTTGACCAACGGCGACATTCCCAAAGGCGATCTTGCTCGGTGTCGCAACTACAGTGTTCGTGCTCAGCTGCGAGATGCTGCCGCAACCGCACAGAATGATTCCTAAGAAAGAGAGCAGGATGAATTTGTTGGTCCGGAGTGACGCCGGTCTTAGTTCGCTGGAAAAAACTCTACTCGTGCCTTGTCGGCGGCTCATGAGCCGACCGACTTTTTTTATGCACATCAACTTCACCTCACTTCTGTGCTGTGCACTGCATAAACGGCAGTGCTAACAAATCCTGAATACCGACTTTGCGTTGGAACGATTCTGTTTTGCCTCATTTCCAGGGCGGCCAAAGCCCGCAATTGTGGGTTGTCCACACCCGTCGCGAATGCGATGAGCGCGGAGAGAATTTGGCCCAAACAAGGGCTAGGGTGGGCTGACCATAAACGCATCAGGCCCGCAAATTGGGTGGGGAGTGTTTTGAATCTCTAAACAGACACTTGGAGAATTCTGTACAAATCGTATACGAAGATTCGTGGGAGAACGATTCGCAGTATGATTGCGCGTATTAACCAGCGCAAGCGCTGGCATTGGTTTGTCAATGAGCTGTTTCGGTCCACACGTAAAGTCAAGCTGTCATGTGTGGCGTGCGAAGCACTCGCTCTGTGTTTGTAGTTTCGCCCGGATTCCTGCAATTCCTATGCCAGAACGGACGAGCTGAGCGCGATTCGCCTTAAGTAAATCGAATTGGGAGGTTTACCGAAGCGAACCGAGAGGAAACGACGGCGCAGAAGGGACCTGCCGATCGTGTAATTCTTTTACCTCTCGGTATTTTCTTCCAGGGGTGGAAGCGTTTTCTGCTCTGTTTTAGCTCTGAATTCAGATCGGGTTGGCGATCTTGCTGGCCCTGCAGTGTGGTATCGAATTGACGCTGGATTAACAGATACTCTGCTAATCCAGCGTCATTTTTTGTTTCTAATTTAGCTAATTAGGTCTATGGAACAGCTACTGTTGCCGTATTCGACGGGGTACTTTCAATCCCGGATGAATCTACCGTTGTCACGTAATATTGATAGGTTGCGCCAGGAGAAACCGTCGAATCCATAAAGGAAGCTGGCGAGTTTACAGACGCATTCAAGCGCGCAAACGAGGTGGCGCTGCTCGCAGCCCGATAAATGTTGTAGCCGGCAATCGGATCAGAACTCGACGGCGGGCTCCAACTCAGGTCGACTGCCAATGGCACGCCGGTGCCGCTGAGAGCGACCACGTCGGTGCTGTTGGACGAGGCGTTGCTGGAGATAGTCAGGTTGCCCGCTGCCGCTCCTGTGGCCGTTGGCTCGAATTGCAGGCTCAGGGTCGCTGTCTGACCGGAGTTGAGGGTGAGCGGGAAAGTGGCGCCGGTCATGGTGAAGCCGGTTCCTGTCAAGCTGACCGCACTCACGGTAACCGCAGAGGTACCGCTGGATGTCAAGGTCACTGACTGCGTTGAAGGGGTTCCCACCGCAACATTGCCGAAGGCCACAGTGCTGGAATTGACCGTTAGGCCCGCAGTTGCCAAAATGCCGTTGCCGCTCAACTGGATGGTTGCCGATGGCGTGACCAGCGAGTTGCTCGTGATCACCAACGATCCCGTAGCTGAGCCTGCGCTCGATGGACCGAAGTGGACGTTCAAGGTTGTTGTGCTGTTGGCGGCAAGTGTGACAGGCAAAGTGCCCACACCGTCGTACGAAAACGACGGGCTGCTCGCGGATATTTGCGAAATCACGACCGGATCTGAACTCGTGTTCGCAAGTGAGATTTTGCTTGTAGCCGGACTACCAATCGTGACCGAGCCAAACGCGACACTATTGGGCGTAGCTGTGAAGCTTCCGGCGCTCGCACCGGCAGCGCTCTTCGGTACAATCCCTCCGCAACCCGTAAGAGCAATGCAGCTTGCAAAGATCATCAATCCTAATACGAGATATGAGAGCTGAACCTTACGGTGCCTTCGGAAGGAATTGGTTTGGCTGTTTCCGATTGCGAGCGACGAATCTTCGTTTCTTTGATTGTCTCTGAAGCCTGGATGAAGATAAATCGGGAGCATAAACGTCACCTCAGCAAAACCTCCTGAATCTCTGTTTTCGGGGCCTGTCCCCCAGACTCGCGAACGAGGATGTCCTGTAAATAGGTAAAGGTGGTCATCCCCAATGGGTCATTGATTTAGGCACCAAGGCGCAGTTATGCTATTACTAAAGAGGTATATCGACTAACTATCGATAAATCTTTCGTTTATCGAAGTCAACGTGCTCTATGACAGTGAGTTCGTGAATTGAATCTAGTGCAATCCGGTCCCGAATGGAAGACTTTCGGGCGAAAGTAATCGATCATTTAGGTTACTAAAGTCGGAAAGTCAATGACACATAGGCATCATTGGTACCGCATCGTTGGCATAACTTTTGGGGGATGTAGGCCTTGCGAGCGGCGGCATGGAGAGCTGTCTGCCGGCAGATTTCCGTTACGCAATTGCCTAAAAAACGGCGAGGACGACCGCTCAAATGTCGCGGTTCGAAGAAAGCGGTCTCTCGTCTCTGGGATTCCGGCGACGTTCTCAATCTGGCTTGCCGGGCAAGTACCGCGCGGAAGAGCCCGCCGGTTCGTTTTATCCCTTCGGAACATCCAGAGCGCCGGTCAGAGTTGCGACACGTTCCACATGGTGGCTGCGGCACCAGGATTGGAGCCCCGCGGCGATGCGTTCGACGGCGCGCGGGTCGGCGTAGCTCGCCGTGCCAACCTGCACAGCCGTCGCTCCCGCGAGCAAGAACTCGACTGCGTCCTCCGCCGTGACAATCCCGCCTATTCCAATCACAGGAATGCCGACGGCGCGTGCTACTTCATAAACCATGCGCAGAGCGATCGGTTTGATTCCGGGTCCGGAGAGACCGCCCGTCACGTTGCTCAGCCGAGGCGTTCGCGTCTCCGCATCGACTGACATCGCGAGGAAGGTATTTACCAGGCTTACCGCATCGGCGCCTGCGTCCGCAGCCACCTTTGCCATTTTTGCGATCGATGTGACGTTCGGGGAAAGCTTCACGATGAGCGGCCGCTTGGCGACGGCCTTCGCCAGCTTTACCAGGTATTCGAGCGAGCTCGGATCGGCGCCGAATGTCATTCCCCCTGCGTGCACATTGGGACAGGACACGTTCAACTCATAAGCCGCGATGCCCTCGGCGTGGTTGAGCTGCTCAATCACCTTGATGTATTCATGGACCGTATATCCGAAGACATTCACGATGCAGCGGCATTTCGGATACCGCTGGAGAGGCGGAAGTTTCTTCGCGATGTACTCTTCCACCCCGACATTTTGCAGTCCGATTGCGTTCAGCATGCCGGCAGCCGTTTGAATGATGCGCGGTGCGGGATGTCCAGCCATTGGCAGGAGGGAGATGCCTTTGGTCGCAAAACCACCAATACGCTCGAGAGAGACGATTTCCTCGAATTCGATGCCGTAGCCGAAAGTGCCGCTGGCCGCGATGATCGGGTTGACCAACTCGATCCCGGCTAACTGCACTGTCATATCGGGTTTCACGCGCGCCGATCTCTCTGAGCCATGGGATTTTCTGTGGCTACCTGGGTGGTTTCCATTGCGATGAAGTGAAACACTCTCACCATGATACTCGTCGGCAACCTGGGCAGTGAGAGGTTGAAAGGGGGCCTGCCCATTCACCAGCCACTTCGCTAAAACGCAAAAGGCGGCCTCCACGGAGGCCGCCTTTTGCGTTGCCCAAAACAACCTACGCAGTTACCGGTTCGCTCGCAGTCACGCTGACAGGCGTCAGCCACCCAAACCGGTCGTGCTTCAACCCGTTGGCGATGGCGAAGAACTCGTCGGCGATTTTCTGCGTAATCTCGCCCGGCTTCCCGTCGCCGATCACGATGCGATCAATTGACCGGATGGGCGAAACTTCCGCAGCGGTTCCCGTGAAGAAAACTTCGTCGGCAATATAAAGCAGCTCACGTGGAATCGCTTGCTCCGTCACCGTATAGCCCAGGTGCCGCGCAATCGTCAGCACGCTGTCGCGCGTGATGCCCGACAGGGCCGAGTTTGCCAGTGGAGGCGTGTACAGCACGCCATTGCGCACCACGAACACATTCTCGCCCGAGCCCTCGCTCACGAGGCCGTTGACGTCCAGCGCGATACCTTCGGCGTAGCCGTTGACGTCGGCTTCCATGCGAATCAACTGCGAGTTCATGTAATTCGCACCCGCCTTCGCCAGCGCGGGCATGGTATTCGGAGCCAAGCGATTCCAGCTCGATATGCAGACGTCTGCCCCGCCGGTCCCGGGCATGTACTTGCCCCACGGAAAATTTGCTATGTATACCTCAATCGGCGAACCCTTGGGGCTCACACCGATTTCGCCATAGCCGCGGAGGGCAATCGGCCGAATGTAGCAAGGTGCAACTCCATTGGCCTCAATCACATCCACCACGGCGGCGCAAAGCTCATCGAGGCTGAAGGGCAGGTCCATCCGGTAGATTTTGGCCGAATCCAAAAGACGCTGCATGTGCTCCGGCAGGCGAAACACCGCCGAGCCCTGTGGCTGCGCATAGCAGCGGATTCCCTCAAATACGCTGGAGCCATAGTGGATCACATGGCTCATGACATGAATATTGGCTTGCTCCCAGGGAATCAGGCTCCCGTTATGCCAGATTTTCGATGTTGTTTGTATAGGCATGGAGGTGTGAAGGCTCCTTCGTTTGCTTGCGCGAATATCTCACAGCCTACCGCGATCAGGGTGTGAATGTCACGGGATGGAACCTGGTCGGGCACCGCTGTAACAGTACTTTGACGTTTGCGGCATCCAATCTGTGAAATACGCGGCAAAGGCGGAGTTGAGGAGAAGAAATGAAGGGTTTGCAAGGAAAAGTGGCCATCGTCACCGGCGCCAGCTCCGGTATAGGGCAGGGGATTGCGAAGCGGCTGGCCGCAGAGGGCGCCAAGATCATCGTCGATTACGTCGGGCAACCGGAAGGCGCTGAAGAAACCGCGCGCGCCATTCAATCCACCGGCGGCGACGCCGAGATCGTCGCGGCCGATGTGACCAACCTCGACGCCGTCCGCACCCTCGTAGACACCGCGTGGTCCCGCTTCGGCTCCGCGGATATTCTCGTCAACAATGCCGGCATGGAGAAGAAATCGGATTTCTGGGACACAACGGAAGCAGACTACGACAAAGTGATGGCCGTGAATCTGCGCGGGCCCTTCTTCCTTTCGCAAGCATTTGTGCGCCGGCTGCGCGACGCAAAGAAACCAGGCCGCATCATCAATATCAGCTCCGTCCACGAGGACATGGCGTTTCCGGGATTCGCAACCTATTGCGCCAGCAAGGGCGGTCTCCGCATGTTGATGCGCGATCTGGCTGTCGAGCTTGGACCCCTCGGCATTACGG
>CAZAQN010000118.1:0-7807 GCA_964487345.1 uncultured Occallatibacter sp.
TTCAGCAGGTTCGGGGCGTCACCGTAAGAGAGGTGATCTATGTCGATTCCGATTCGACGGATGGGAGTCCGGAACTGGCTAGCCGATATGGCGCAACTGTGATTAAGGTCCATCCGGAGCGCCCAACCGCGGCGATCGGTCGCAATGCCGGCTGGAGGCGTGCGGCATCCGAGCTGATCCTCTTTCTGGACGGAGATACCGTGCTGCATCCTGATTTTCCGTTGGCAGCCTGTCATGCATTATCACTAGACGCTTCTATCGCGGTCGTCTCGGGACACAGGCGCGAGATCCATCCCGAGCAATCGGTCTACAACCGGGTTTCCGACCTCGATTGGGTTTCTCCGACGGGCTTTTCCGAATTCTGCGGCGGCGACGCGCTGATGCGTCACAAGGCCTTGTTGGAAACAGGAGGGTTCGATGAGGGGCTGATCGCCGGCGAAGAACCTGAGCTTTGCCGGCGCATGAGGGCCCGTGGGTACAGGATTCTGCACATCGACCATCCAATGACTGGACACGACCTGCAGATCTCGCGTTGGAGCCAATATTGGAAGCGCGCAACAAGAACTGGCCATGCATATGCCGAAGTTTCGGAGCGTTTCCGGGACAGCGATGATCCGTTGTGGACCTCCAAGCGCAATGGCAACTTAATAAGGGGAGGCTTCTGGATAGTCTCGTTTGCCGCCGCAATCGCCGCTGGCTTCTGGTATGGGCCGGCTTCTATAACACTTTGGCTCGCTTTGCTGCTGCTGCTTTCGCTGCGTTCAGCTTGGAAGGCGCGCTGGAAGACACGAAACACATTCACCTTGCTAGTCTACGGAATCCACTCACAATTGCAGCAATTCCCCATCTGCGTTGGACAACTCAAGTATGAATTGGACAAAATACGGCGGAAGAGGTCGAGGCTAATAGAATACAAGACCAATTAACACCGACTGCTCACTCGATCGGGTCCCAGGGACCCTGCGAAGTCTTGAATAAAGCCATCGATCTGTCCTCCCTCAAGAATTGGCGCATGTCCAATAGATCTTTGACTCTAAGCATGTGTAAATTTGAGTAAGTGTTCACCGCGGAATTCGAAGGCGACTCCTGTACGACAAAGTCGAGACAATAATGGCGACATCGCTAATCTCCGAGCGGAGCGTGAGTCTTGCGCCAAATATCTCTACATTACATTAAAGAGGTTCCCTAACAGGATGCGGAAAAATCGATGTCCATGTTAAGAGGAAAGTATGCGTGGCGCCGATCATAAATAAGGTCGGATGTTCAGTTATTTGAGGAAACGAATCGAAGAATGCTTCGGATGGTTGAAGGACATGGCTGTTGCGCAAACTGCGGCATCGTGGATTGTTCAAGGTGGGATGGATCTTCGCCCTTGCGGCTGCGGCGTACGATCTGGTGCGGATGCGGAATCTGAGAAAGCTGTCGCCACAAACCGCATGAGGCAGGCTGAAGTGTGCTTCGTAAGCGGAATCCGCCCCACAGCCACAGAAACATCGGACCAGGAACAACTGAAATAACCAAAACGCGAGCGCAGAGAAATCAGGATCGCGCAAAGCTCCCTCTTTCAGCAGCCTGCTAATTCCGATCCGTTCACGGTTTCGGCCAGATCTCCGCCGGTCCCGAAGTAAGTCTGATACCATCCGACACTGGTATCTGCGGCCCATCGATGCGCAGCCACCCTCGGCGCCAGCATTCGTCCCGAACTTGTCGGGCAAGGTTCACCGTGAAAGTACCGGGAGCATACTTTTCGAACCATCGGCGCGGATTTAGACTGCTCCGCGAGCCCCTCTGAACGGAGAAGCATGGAGAACTGACAATGCAAATTACATCCGGGTTGAACTGACGGAAGAGAAAGTAGGCAGCATCGATATACAACTTACCACCGTCCGGGTGCCCAACCTCGCGCTCCATACTTTGACGAAGGTAGTTAATCAATCGAGGCATGACTCGCCGGTGAACAGCGTAGGAATGCGCCCAGATAAACTGCCCAGAGAATCGGACAAGGTCAGTTGGGGAAGGAGGAAGATCTTTGCCGGAGGAGTGTCCAATGAAAAACAGATCCCATTCATTTTTGCGCAAATGTTGAGCGACGGCCGCTTGCTGGGTTCGGAATCTCTCACTGAAAATTGCGTCGTCTTCGAGGACCCAAACAGTTTCAAGACCATCTCGGAAAGCGGCTTCAAGAATTTCAACGTGACTGCAGAAATTGCCGTAAACTCCCCGCGATTTGAACCCGTGCGGCGTCTCCGGCATGGGGGGATCGGGGATGCTCACTTTGGAGCCGTTGATGTCGATACCGATGCGCGATAACTCCGCGCGAAGCCCCCGAAGGCGATCTTCGCGCTCGGGCAAATGAATGATCGCCATGCGGTCAAAGTATTCGAGAATCCCCATATGTGCTCACCTTCCTTAAGTTGGCTACCGGTGTCGCAAAGCCGGTGATCAAGGGGAGGGCACCGGTCGAATTCCCGCCAAGCGCACCGCAATTCCCAATGAATATAATCTCGCATGCTCAGTTCTCTGTCCACTTATCCGTACCTTTTTAACAGGGTGAGATTATCGGCGAGTCGTACCAGACTGAAACGCCAGACCAAGTACCAGGCTGGCACGCACGCTTGCGCTCGCTACGGCTTGAACCAGCGCACAAAGAGTGAAAATCCCTGACTGTGACAGCACTGACACAGAGTTATCCCACTGTTATGGTTTATTGCGATCATCACATGCACTGGAACCCGCGTGGTCATTGGCTGAGAATGCGTTTGATTACTGAATAGTTATTCTCTGCATTAGTGAATAGCTATTCACCGTGTTGGTGAACACCCTCTCTAAAACGACACTGGCGGATCGTTGGAAGTGTCGCCCATGACGCGAGCGATAGTCTCAGGACTCAAGGCTCTTTGCCGTGGTCGCTTGCCGGGGTTCACGATGCCATGCGGCGCCTTCTTTTCCCAGACCTCGCGATCATCGAGGAAATCTACTCCGAGTTCAAATGGAATCCCATTCAACATCCGGCCAAAGATTGGCGTGTAACCCTCCAATGGAATTCCTTGATACCTGTTGTTGAAGTACGCATCGTGATATGAATGGCGCACCGGCAGGCGCGTAATAATGCCGGCCGGCAACTCCCTTGGCTCGCAATCCCACAGTTTGGACGTGTACCCGCATATGAACGCCTCATACAACGGCTGGCCAATTAGGCTGATCGCCTGGTCCTCCAGATTCGCCGGCCTGCCAACGCCGTTCGGCCGCGTTTTTGGAGCGGGTCAAGATCACCAACCTTCCAGTTATCCATGGATGAGAAGACGGGGATAGGTCAACTGGAACTCAATTGCAGCATCGGGCGAACAAAACGACAAACGTAAGCTCAAGAACCGCGCGGCACAGCATTCGATCCGCAATCCGCCGTGGCATTCGCGACCTTCGGTGTCAAGCGAAATTCCTCTCCTATGGTATGGATATATAAGAACAGCGGCCCCAACAATGAGGGATCTCACTCTTGCTCGAACCCCGACAATTGGTCTCTAATGACGATGAGCTTCGCTCGGCGGTGAGGTTTTCGAAGCGCTATTTGATGGTTGTGGTGCAGATGCCACTGTACCGGGATGTCTTTGGACGGCTCTTTGCAGAACAACTATGGGGAAGAGACCTACTTAGGCATCTGGACTATCTCGACCTGCTTTCCGTGGCCTGTCCCTGCCTGCAACAAGAGCCTCCGCGGAACGCAATCTGCCTTGATTCAGTCAAGGACAGACTCGAATTAATCGAGCTACCGGCGCAACAAAGTCTCTTGCAATCGATTCGCTTCTTGCCTAGGCTGATACGTACACTATGGAAGGCCTCAGAACGCGCGGAGATTGTCCATACCTCCATTGCAGGGTGGCCGATTCCGATGGGCTGGATCGTTGGACCAATTGCGCTTTGGCAGCGAAAGAAGCTTCTGATCATCGTTGAATCTGCGCCATGGCGGATAAAATCCGACGGCGCTGCAAGCTGGCGGGCTCTCCTGCGTGCTCGCATTCAAGAGAGAATTGGCTGTTGGCTTCTGAGCAGAACCAACCTGCCTATCTTTACGCAGGACGGATACCGGCAAAGCATGCTGGCTGGGGAGGCCGATCGGGGCTTCGTGATTCCAGCATCATGGATCGATGAGGCAGACGTGGTTTCTGTCGAAGAAGCTGCGAATTTATGGCAAGCCAAACTGCGCTCCAGCAATCCGCGGCTCCGTATTCTTTATGCGGGCAGGCTGATCGGTGAAAAGGGCTTGCCGGTTCTGCTGGAATCTATGCGGTTGCTTGCAGAAGAAAACCTAGATATCCAATTGGACATTTTAGGCGAAGGAGTTCTCGAGGCCAATTGCAACAGCGTGAGCCAGGATCTGAAGGGCCCCACTTCTGTGTGTGTGCTGGGGTCTGTTGCTTATGGAGCTCCTCTGTTCAACCGGATACGCAAATACCATGCTGTGGTGATCCCGAGCATCTCTGACGAGCAACCGAGGATAGTCTTCGATTCCTACTCTCAGGGAGTCCCGGTGATCGCCAGTAACACAACCGGACTGCGTTCGTGCATTTCGGAGAATATAACCGGACTGTTATTCACTCCGGGAGATTCGGTTGCGCTTGCAAGCCTCCTGCGGGAAGTAACCGAGCATATAGAGCAGCTTCAGAGCCTCGGCATGAACTCCATCGAGCTTGCACGAGAGATGACTCACCAGAAGATGCATCAAGATCGCGCTTCTCTGATTGAAGCCCTGTTGCACACGCCAAATAGCTGAACCGTTGAAGTTCGGATGCTCTTTGCGAACTTTGAGAATTCCGGGAGTATGCCTCCCGCTGTTGCTTTTGTTTTTGCGAGGCTAATGGTTTAGCTAGCCCTCGTGCTGTTGCACTTGTTTTTGCCCTTCACCGTTTGCTATCAGGCCCCTTTGAGGGGCCAGCAACCGAAAGCCTCAGGCTCTGCCGGAGGATCCCTACTGTAATGTAGAGATATCTGGCGCAAGACTCACGCTCCGCTCGGAGATTTGAATGCTGCAGTCAAACCCGATGGTGTTGGTTTTTGCCATCATTGTTATCGTCAAATTACGGCAATCTGTGGAATCGGCGATGCTGGATGTCTTTCTTCCGGTATTGCTCTTAATGCCAGCGATTTACTCTCTTCGTATACCTGGTGCTCCCCCTCTTTCCTGCACCGATGTCGTCATTATCCCGCTCGCGGTTGCAGCATTTTTTTGCCGATCCTACAATTGGCGATTTCAGCGTGCCGACCTCTGGGTCGTCGGGTATGCAATTGCAGGATTCTATACGGATTTCACAAATCTAGATTTCAAAACTGCAATTTATAATGTTATTGACCCCGGCTTTCTTGTAGGCGTGTTTGCTTACTTCATCGGAAAACTGCTAATTGAGCAAACAGGAAACCGCGAAAAATTTGCGGAGCGCCTGGCAGTCCTTCTCGGCGCTGTAGGGTTCGTCTCCGTTATCGAATTCGTCGCAAAGAAAGATCCGTTCGTAGTAATTACACACAGGTTCTTTGCGAACCCTAACTATGGGGGTGACACATTCCGTTACGGCTTTCTCCGCGTTAAGGGACCATTTCTGGGAGCTGAAGAGGCCGGCATCGTGTTTCTCGTGGGTTTCTTTCTCGCGCTTTGGCTTTGGTTTTTGAACAGGTCCCGGAAAAATGTAGGTGAACCGAGATACTTGGGGCTGCGTCGCTCAACCCTGTGCGTTGGCGGCATTTTGCTGGGCTTGTTTATGACGCTTTCGCGCGGACCCTGGCTCGGAGTTGCCGTCGGCTATTTAATTGCCCGCGTCGGTATGGTGAAGAAAACGCGCTTGGCGATAATCGTGGCTTTGCTTCTCCTCACCGCCGGGGGCGTTATTGTGAATCGGAGAGTCGTTGAATACTCAAAAATAGCGAATCAAGAGGCTGCTTCGGGCGGCGGAATTGCTCTGGACGAATCGACGTCAAGCGCCACATACCGAACACGGCTTTACGAAGTCTTCGAACCAGTCGCCGAAGAAGGTGGATTGTTTGGATGGAGCGCTACGGCATATCAGAATGCCGCCGTTAAATATCCGGAGGTCGCTCCGTTTGGGTCCATTGACAATCACTATCTTTTTGTATGGGTTGCACAGGGCAAGGTTGGATTAACTTTGTTTATCCTTATCGCGGCTGAAGGGGCGATTGCGCTCGTCCGAGCCATTCTACGTTCTCAACAAACCGTTGACACGTGCTTCTATTTCTGCCTCGGTGGAATGCTGGCTGGCCTCCTGGTGGTCTTATTCACGGTGTACTTGAACGGCCAGGGCTATACACTATTCTTCCTGTGCAGCGGTTGGATTCAATCCCTTCCCGACGATGACTGGGCGCTGCGATCCGCTCCACCATTCGCTTTCCGGCGAGTATTCACATAGGGAATAGCCGCTTTGCAGGCACTGGAACGAAACAATGGAAACTGAACAGCGATTGGAGCGTAACCATGGCGCGTCTTGCGAGCACCGATCGAGATTGGGAGAGATGGGGAAAGGAGAATCCCTATTTTGGCGTTATCAGCCACCCGAAGTATTTGAATGCTAATCTGAACGACAACGGTCTCAAGGAATTCTTCGACAGTGGGGAGAGTCATGTCGATCATGTCTACAGAGTCATTCATGAGAGAGTCAAGCCCAATTTTCATGCTGTTCGAGTGCTCGACTATGGATGCGGGGCCGGCAGGCTGGTTGTCCCATTCTCTAAGCGCTCGCAGTCGGTTGTTGGAATTGATGTCTCTCCGAGCATGGTTGGGCTCGCGCGGCAAAACTGCGACAAGTTTGGCGCCGTTTCTGCGCGTCTGTTGCATGTCGACGAGATGACTTCACTTGCCCCTGCAAGCTTCGATCTAGTTCACTCTTTCATTGTTCTCCAGCACATTCCTCCCAATCGAGGCGAGCTCATCCTGCGAAAATTGACCGAACTGATTGTTGTAGGAGGCGTTGGCGCCATTCATTTCACCTATTGCGATTCCCGGCCATCGACGCGCGCGCGTAGCATAAAGGTATTGCGTCAGCGCGTACATCTCGTGAATGGCTTGATAAACTTGGTTCGGCGCAGACCATTTTTGAGTCCAAACATGGAGATGCATAACTACTCCATGAATCGTATCTTCGGCATTCTGATCGATGCGCATTGTTCGAATTTGCACGTCGAGTTCACGAATCATGCCGGTTTTCGCGGCGCTATGCTGTACTTCGAGAAGTCGCCCAGGCATCTCTTTTAGCGCGACGGTCCGCAGGTGCTTATTGAGTTCTCTCTTTGCTGGAATCCGGGTGAAGTGGGTTAAAGGCGTTCAAGAGGCCATTCAACCGACCTACCACCTGCCGATCATCATAGATGCGCAGAATGAACCAGAACAGTTTGAGCGCCATCTGGAGATGATGCTTGAGCGCGAACTCGAAGCATTGATCATTATTGTCCAATAGCTAAGCCGTGGAATCTAACGGCAACAACCTGCCGCAGGGATTAGTTACAGAAAGACCGTTCGACCCGTATTCGCTGGGCGATTTAAATGAAGCGCCTACTGCAATAGCTTCCAATCTAGCGCAGGCAATTGTGTCCCTCAACTTGACCACGCTCGATCCCTTGACCACATCAGCAATTACGACCGGCCCTCGCCCCGAGGCTCAATCCTTCCAGAAGAGTCCTAGTCCTCGTGGGCACATCGGCCTTGAGTACGCAAGATGAAGTGGAATTCCTCTGTGAGCAGAATCGGGTTGCAAGGAACGGGTCACAAGATTCGGTGGGGGAGAATAGTCTCTTTTCTCTTCATAGC
>CAZAQN010000119.1:0-7421 GCA_964487345.1 uncultured Occallatibacter sp.
CTTAACTTCCTCACCGGACTGAAGACCGGTCAAACCGAATTCGGCCTGCCGCTCAATGTAAATGCAACCGACTTCTATCGTCCGCGGCAAATTCAGCTTGGGATCAGATTACGATTTTAGCGAGATCTCGGTACTTCGCACGAGACCGCGGCCGCCTCGATTCCATCCAGTTGAAAGCACGCAGCGCCGTTGATGTCGGTTACGTAAGTGCGGACCTTCGCTGCCTGCAATTCTGCCAATACCTCCTGACGTGGATGATGATAGCGATTATGCAGCCCGCACGAAATGACAGCCCACTGCGGCGTAACGCGCGCCAGAAAATCAGGTCGAGTGGATGTGACGCTGCCGTGATGCCCGACCTTCAACACCGTGCTTTGCAAATCAGGCTCTGTCAGCATGGCTTGTTCGATCGGTTCTTCTGCATCGCCCTCCAGCATCACCGACGTTCCGCCATATGCCATGTGAAGCACCAGCGAATCATTGTTGGTCGGCTCTGCGCCGGGCACGTAATCGCGGAAGGGCGCAAGCACGTTCAAGTTCGCTTCGCCGAGTGCCAACACATCCCCTGCGCGCAGCGCACGGACCCTGATGCCAAGCCGGTTCGCCTCCTCCAGGAGTGCGGTGTAGGCTGCCACGCGCGGGTTGTTGCCCACCCATAACTCAGAAGGATGGAAATTCCGTAACACTGCCGGCAGCCCTCCCATGTGATCGGAGTGTGCGTGGCTCAGAGCCACCACATCGAGATGCCGGATGCCATGCGCCCACAACGCCGGCGAGACGACTTCCTCGCCGATGTCGAAATCCTGCGGAGCTTGCCGGGGCCCACCGCCAAATCCACCACCGTCCACCAGCAGTGTCCTGCCGTCCGGCGTGATCAGCAGCAAAGAATCGCCTTGCCCCACGTCGATCGCTTCAAAAAAAAGCGCATGGTGGGGATGGTCGATCGGCCGCGGCAAGACGGCAGCAATGGCTGCAAGCGCGAGTGCTGCCCATGCGCCTACTCCATTGAGAAAGAATCGTCTGTCCGAAATGCGGTCTTGCCGAGTTGGCCTGCGGCCTCGATTCGCCAGCACCATTGCTGCGGCCAACAGAACGCAGAAAGCCATGGATTGCCGCACGAGCGGCGAGGGAATTCTAAAATCGCCCAGCGCAAGGGATCCGAACAAGTGAACCAGCCAGACTCCGATATGAAGAAGCAGAGCCGCAATCATTGCCGGCACCACAGCGGCTGCGGGCCACACGAGCTGTGTGAGCAATGTGAGCAGAGCAGCCGGCATCAACAAGCCGAGCAGCGGCAGAATGAAGATGTTCACGGGCAAGGCAAACACCGTGATGCGGTGGAAGTAGATCGCCATCGGCAGCGCCATCGCAAGCTCCACCACACACGAGACCACGAGCAACTCAATACAGCGCAGAGCTAATCGAATCGACGAGGGAAAGATGCGCCAGGCCATGCGAGCAGAAATCGCCCTCTGCAAGCGGCTTGCGATCATGCGTAGCACAACACGAAACTGCGCGAGTCGGGGCTCCAGCTTTATGTCGATGGCCACTGTGCGCAGATCGCGCGTGGCAACCAGAAACGGATGAATGCTCTTATCGAGCAAAGGAGCGGCAATGCCCGCAATGGCCACGACCGCCAGCAGCGTCATCTGAAGACTGGAATCGAAGAGGCTGCGCGGGCTAACGGCCAGCAGGCAGAGCGACGCGAATCCGATGGCGTTCAAAGGACTGCGTTCGCGGTAGATCAATGTACCCAGCAAATACAGTGTGACCATCCAGAGAGAACGCTGTACCGGCGTGGCGAAGCCTGTGAACAGGGCGTATGCAAAGGACGCAACGATCGTGATCAGCATGGCCGGGACGCGCGACATGCGCACGCGCCGGGTGATCCAGAAAAAGCACCCCGCAACAATCGCCAGGTGAAAACCAGACACCACCAGCATGTGAAACGATCCCGTGCGTTCAAAGCCGACGCGCAACGAATGCGTGAGATACGTACGGTCACCGGTGGTCATTGCAGCCAGCATCACGGCGTCGTCCTCGCTCAATCGGAGCGCCGCAGGAAAGCCCCGCATTGCAGCAGGCAAAGCAAGAAGACGCGCGCCCGACGCATGCTGCAGCGCGGCAAGGCGGCAATGGAGCGATCGCGTTTGTGCCGGTCCCAGGTCTTCCACGCGATCAAGGTTGACCGAGCCGGACGAAGTAATTCCCTGGTCAAGCAAATAATCTGTCCGGCTCCACGCGCCCGGGTCTCGATATTCCTCTGGCGGAAGCAGACGGACGATGGCCCGAATTCGCTCGCCACATGTGAAACCGCGCGGGAGTGCCGGAACCTGCGATTGCTGCGGCCAGCGAACCGTCAATCGCACGCTACCATCAGCGGGTGCCTGCCGATCCTCTGCATCGGTGACGAGTTCAATGCTAGCCACGCGCACATCAACCCGTTGCGACGGATTCTCGCTAGGTGTTTCCTCCACGTTCTCAATGTGTTCACTCCGCATCGGTGCAGCATCGACGATAGTTCCTTCGATTGTCCGCAAGAGTCCGTCCGAGAGCGCGGAGACAACTGGAGCTGCGGCCGGATGTGGCTCCATCTCCGCGCACCAGGCGCCCAGCATGCACCACAACACCGCAAGCGGAAGCCACACGATACGCGGCGCATGAATCGCGGCGATGCAGCAAAGGGCTGCGACCGGGCCCAACGCAAGCAGCACGATGCTAGGTCGCAGCCAGACAACCCACGAACAGGCGATTCCTAGCGAAAACAGCCACGCTGCATGAAAGAGAGGAATGACACTCGTGTGGGAAGTCGCGTCCGCCGTTGAAGCAGTTGTGAATTGGGGCCCGGAGCTGGGGCGTTCCGCTTGCATGGCGGGTGAAGGGACGAGGAGTTCTTATAAGAAGGGTATCAGGCGCGACGAAGTGAAACTACCGTCTCCAGATGGAACGTCTGTGGAAACAAATCGACGAGCGTGACGGATTCGACCTGGTAGCCGGATCCCGAAAGCGCGCGAAGATCGCGGGCGAGCGTAGCTGGATCGCAGGAAACATAAACGATTTCGGGCGCCCCAATCCTCGCGAGCTGCGCCGTTGTCTCAGGGCCAAGTCCAACCCGCGGCGGGTCGACAACAATCAGGTCTGGTATTTCACTCTTCGAATGGCGGCGCAGAAACGCGAGTGCCTCTGCTTTAACGGTCCCGCTGTGCGTGTTCTTAAGATTCTCTTTGAGAGCCTCGCTTGCGGAGGGCGCAGATTCGACTGCCACCACGTACTCAAATCTCGCCGCGAGCTGTCGTGAAAAGAGGCCGACACCCGCGAACAGGTCCCATGCGAGCTTGCCGCTGCGGCCTGAAGTCACGCGCTCGACCAGCGCATTCACTAACCAGCGATTGACCTGAAAAAAACATCCATTGTCGACGCGATAGTCGAAACCGGCAGCACGATAGGTGAGGGAAATCGCGCCCCAACGCGCGAGCGTGCGCGGCTGTTCGCCTTTGCGGCCCTCAACCGCGAACTCCAACCCAAGCAATCCTGGAACTCGCCCTTTGAATGCGCCCGCAATTTCATCAAAACGGAACTTCCCCGGTGCGGGGACGAAAACACTGGCGAGTAGCGCGCTTTCATCTGCATTGCAAAAGAGAGCGATTTCTGTGGGACGCAGCGCAAGTCCCGATTCGCGCAGCATTGCGGCAAAGGCAGTGGCAGCCTTGAGCAAAAGCGGCGCAGCGATGGGACACTCGCTTACGGGAACCACGGCGTGCGAACGGCGCCCGCGATAGCCCGGGTTCCCGTCCGCATCGAACGCAAGTCGGATGCGATTGCGATAGCCCCAGGGATCAGCCCCGCGCACGGCGATCTCCGGCAGCGCGCGCAAGCCGCCGCGTTCAAGAGTCTCGCGCAGGATCGCCTGCTTGAATCCAAGCTGCGACGCATAGTCTGCGTGCTGGTAGTGGCAGCCTCCGCAAGCGCCAAAATGCCGGCAGCCCGGTGCGATCCGTTCCGCCGACGCTGTAACTATTTCCTCTGCCTCCCCGAGCGCATACCCTCGCTTCTCTTCAACCATCCGGACGCGTGCTTGCTCACCCGGCAGCGTGAGGGGAACAAAAACTGCCTTGCCTTCGACGCGCGCCAGAAACGCGCCACCGTAAACAGGCTTCTCAATCTGCACGAGCTGTGTGTTCTGCGCGCTCATTGCTGGCTCATGTAAAAAAGGCTGAGACGCGGCAATCCGTACTGCACCAGAAGCTGCTTGGTTACGAACTGGTGTTCCACTTGGCGCAGTTGGACGACCCCCATGCGGCTGCGATACGGCGCAAGCTCCTGTGCAGCGTGTTCCTTCAGCCCGACCAGCAGTTCCTCCGGAGCCGCAGCCGTCAATGCCGCGAAAAGCTTTTCTTCTAGAACGGTAAGAGTGCGTTCAAGCGCCTCCAGATCGTGCGCGGCCGCGCTCGACGGATTCGAAATCCGAACCTCGTCCGCCAGTTCAACTAAGCGCGATGCTGTCGTCGCGCAGGCGTCCGGGGCGATCGTCGCCACGCGCAGCGCACCCGCAGCGGTCTCAAGATGTGCGGCCACGCGCTCGTGCTCGAATCCCGATTCGCGGCTCTCTGCAGGTTCTGCCGCTGCGCCGGCCGAAGCCTCGCGCAGTTCTTCGGCCGCGACCATCACTGCCTGCGAACACCACGCCAGCCCGTTAATCCGTCGCTTGCGCCCACGCTTCGGCTGAGCCTCATGCTTGTCGAACGCCGCGTCGATGCCGCGCAAAGCTGCCTCCAGCGGAATGCCAGCCTCGCGCCAAGTCTCGATCAACGCCCAATCGAGCGTCGAAAGCAGCAGGAGCGCGCCGCGCCTCTGCTGAAAGCGCTCCTCAATTTCGGTGAAGTAATTGAAATAGTTGCGCACGGCGCCTCAATGTGCGCGGCTGCGTGGGCGCGGCGCGCGATTGCGCTCAAAGAGAATACGCAGGCCATCGAGCGTGAGCATGTCGTCGATCTCCGCGATATAGCGCGAGTCCGCGGCGACCATGCGCGCCAGGCCGCCGGTGGCAATCACGCGCGGCTTATGGCCGAGCTCCTCGAAAATGCGCTCGATGATTCCATCCACGAGCCCAATGTATCCGTAGTAGAGACCGCTCTGCAGATGCCCCGTGGTATTCGTGCCGATCACCTTGGCCGGCCGCTTGATGTCGACGCGGCTCAGGCGCGCGGCGCGCGAAAAGAGCGCGTCGGCGCTAAGGCCGAGACCAGGTGCAATGGCGCCGCCCAGATATTCGCCGCGCTCCGAGATCACTTCGAATTTGGTCGCCGTGCCGAAGTCGACCACAATGCACGGGCCGCCATATTTTTCGAATGCGGCAATCGAGTCGCACAGCCGATCCGCGCCCAACTCTGTGGGATTGTCGACCAGCACCGGCATACCGGTCTTGATCCCAGGCTCGACAAACAGCGGCTCCAGATGAAAATAGTTTTCGCACATCTGGCGCAGCGTAGACTCCACGGGAGGCACCACGGACGAAATGATGATGTGTGTGACTTGTTTCGGCGACATCCCGTGCATCTCAAAAAGATTCACGAAAAAGACGCCGTACTCATCCACCGTTTGCGTCCGATGTGTCGTCACGCGCCAGTGAGCCGCGAGCTGCAGCGGCTCAACGTCCAGCTGATAGAGGCCAAGAACCGTATTCGTATTGCCGACATCGAGAGCAAGAAGCATCCTGTTCAGCCTGTCTTCACTTCGCGAATCCCGCCGGTTCGCACGGCAATCAAGCCTCCGCCGGCCTTCACCAGCAGGAAACCCCGATCGTCGAGGCCTGCGGTGATGCCGAAGCACGCCTGTGGTCCGTGCACTTCGACGTGCCGTCCGCGAATCCATGTCGAGGCATGCTCAATGCGTGCGGGAATCCTCTTGTGCGCGTCCTGTTCGACCAGTCCCGTCGCTTCGCGCTCCAGCGATTCTAGCAGGGCCACGAGCAGCGCCTGGCGGCTGATGAGACCGGCGGATTCGATGTCCAGCGAAGTCGCCGGCGTTGCCAAACCCACGTCGAAACTGCCCTGGTGCACGTTGATGCCGATGCCGGCCACCGCAAAGGCCAGCTGGTCGCCGTCCGTCTTCGATTCAACCAGGATGCCGCCCGTTTTGCGATCCCCGATCAACAAATCGTTGGGCCAGCGCAAGTCAGCATTGAGGCCGCTCGCGCTGCGGATGGCATCGACCGCCGCGAGGCCGACAGCCAGCGGAAGCAACGGCAAGCGAGCAGTCGGGAGGTCGAGACGCAGCAGCACACTGACATACAGCCCTTGCCCGGCATTCGATTCCCAGCGATGGTCGCCGCGTCCACGGCCGGCCGTCTGCTCATCTGCGAAGTAGACCGAACCGTGCGGCGCACCAACGCGCGCGGCAGCCAGCGCGTCGGAGTTGGTCGACCCAGTGGCGGCAGAAAAATGCAGCTTGCCCGCATAGACGGTGTCAGTGAGCGCGGCTTCAAGAGCCGCCAATTCATACACGGTTAGCTCGGCTCCGCAGCAATTGTCATGGAGATGTCCGCTGCCTTGGCCGAATGCGTGAGCGCTCCGACGCTGATGAAGTCGACCCCTGTCTCCGCATAGGTGCGAATGTTTTCCAGCACGATTCCGCCCGAGGCTTCGATTGGAATCCAGCGATTCTCCTTGCGGATTAGGTCCACGGCTTCTCTCACCTGCGCCGCCGACATGTTGTCGAGCAGAATCGCTTCGGCGCCATATTCGAGCGCCTCCTTCAGTTCGCGCGCAGTTCTCACCTCGATCTGGACGCGCTGTCCTTTCGGACGCCGCTCCAGGGCATGCGTCAGCGCAGCGCGCAAGCCGCCACCCAGCGAAATATGGTTGTTCTTGATCAGGATGCCGGAGGACAGGTCGAGCCGATGATTGGTGCCCCCGCCGCACAGCACGGCGTATTTTTCCAGCGCCCTCATGCCGGGAACGGTCTTGCGCGTATCGAGAATGCGCGCCTTTGTTCCCTGAATTGCATCGACGTATTTGCGCGTGAGGGTGGCAATGCCGCTGAGGTGTTGCATCAGGTTCAGGATGACGCGCTCGCAACTGAGCAAAACGCGCGCATTGTGGCGAATGACGGCGAGCACCTGCCCCCCATGAACGCGCACGCCGTCGAAGATCTCAGGGTGGCTCACCACTTCAAAGCGCGTGTGCGTCTCCGGGCGTTGATCGAGCCGGGAGTAGATTTCCAGCAGTCGCGGTACCGCGCCGAGGCCGGCCACCACCATCTCCTGCCGCGCCAAGATGGAGCCCGAACCGCGCAGGTTCGGATCGATGGTCACGGTGGTCGTGGCGTCGCTGGCGGCCTTGTCTTCCACCAGGGCCTGCTCCAGCAATGCATCAATGCGGCTGCTCTTCCAATCCATGCGTCTTCTTTCGCTGCGTCAGGAA
>CAZAQN010000120.1:0-7376 GCA_964487345.1 uncultured Occallatibacter sp.
GAAAATAACTCTCGCACCGCTGCCACCGACTACCCCGCCCTTCGTAGTCCCTAGCCCCTAGCCCCTTACAATGCCCTCAAGCTGCACGAGGACCAAAATCATGCGCCCATCCTTTTCGCTCGGCATTGAAGAGGAGTACCAGACCGTCGACCCCGTCACACGCGACCTGCGCTCCCACATCGAAACCGAGATGCTGGCGCAAGGCAAGCTTCGTCTTCAAGAACGAGTCAAGGCCGAGATGCATACCTCGGTTGTCGAAGTCGGTACCCGCGTTTGCCGCAACATCGACGAAGCCCGCGAAGACATCTACGAGCTGCGCCGCGAAATGATCAAGCTCGCCCGCGAACACAAGCTCGAACTTGTCGCCGGCGCCACACACCCTTTCGCCGACTGGCGCACCCAGGAGATCTATCCCGATCCCCGCTATCACCAGGTCGTCAAAGATCTCCAACTCGTCGCCCGCGCCAACCTCATCTTCGGCCTCCACGTCCACGTCGGCATTGAGGACCGCGAAGCTGCGATGCGCATCATGAACTCGATGCGCTATTTTCTGCCGCACATCATGGCCCTCGCCACCAACTCGCCCTTCTGGCTCGGCCTCAACACCGGCTACAAAGGCTACCGCGCCAAGGTCTTTGAAAACTTTCCGCGCACCGGCATCCCCGACGCATTCTCCAGCTACTCCGAATTCGAGAACTACGTCAGCCTCCTCGTCCGCACCAACTGCATCGACAACGCCAAAAAAATCTGGTGGGACATTCGCCCCCATCCCTTCTTCAACACGGTCGAGGTCCGCGCCTGCGACATCCCTCTCCGCGCCGAAGAAACCGTCGCCATCGCCGCGCTCATCCAGGCCACGGCCGCCTATCTCTACCGCCTTCACGAGTCCAATCAGGACTTCCGCCAGTACGCGCGTCCTCTGTTAATGGAGAACAAATTCCGCGCCGTCCGCTACGGCCTCGACGGCAAACTCATCGACTTCGGCCGCCAGCAGGAAATCCCCCTCCGCGATCTCATCGAGGAGTATCTGGCCCTCGTCGATCCCGTCGTCGACGAACTCGGCAGCAGGGAAGCGATCAACGGCATTCGCAAAATCCTAGCCACAGGAACAGGCGCCGATCGCCAACTCAAAGTCTTCGAAGACTCCAACCACGATCTCAAAGCCGTAGTTGACTACATGGCGGCGGAGACGCGGGCGGGGCTGTAGCCATCCTCAGCGTCGAAGCGTGTGCGCGCATCGAAAACCGAGTGCGATCGCATGTCGCTCTGGATGTTTGCCGAAGAGTAGTTTCCGACTCGCCCACCACACGACCGAAACCCGCAAGAAAGCATCGATAGAATTACCCCTGTGTGAGACGGCCTGGCTGGAGGCGTAGTCCGCCTCCATTTCTAAAGCGGGTCGAGGACCGCGAAGTGATCGGCGTGGCAGATAAACACGCGGCGGAATAGTCCCAGCGTCAGCAGCCCATCGAAGTCCGATGTGTGCGAATCCTTCTGCGCGCCGGCTTGCGTGATGAAGAGTACTTTGGGGATTTCGACCGAGCCGATCTTCATGTTCTGGGGCGGCAACGCCGTAAACGCCCGCTGTGCACCGTTCGCGCCACCAACGTGCCAGGAAGCGCCCCGAAACAGTCCCAGCGCCATGTAGTCAGCGGTGTTGTAGAGGAAGGGAACGTTCGCGCCCGAGTCCAGCTTCAAGCGAACCGGACGCATTCCATCGGTAAGACGTGCCTGGACGATGAGCGACTTGGGCAGCGGTGCATCGTCAGTTGTCTGAGCTGGTGTCATGAGTGGGATGTGCGATCCCTTGACCTCTCCGCGCATAGCGGCCGAGTCATCGAGGCAGAGCAGGTTGTGCGCATTATCGATGAGCAGGTCAAAGTGCTCCAGAAAATCCTCACCGAGGACGCCCTGAACGTTCATGCCGGTGGCCTGGAGATTCTGTAGTTCGTATACCAGCACCTTCTGGCTGACGACAGAGTAGGATCCGGCTGCGAGCTGATCGAGTCGCGCAAAGGAAGCTAAAGCATGGGTTCCGACGCTTGCGACTTCAGCCGTGCCCTCACTGCTCAGATGAAGCTCAGAAGCCAAAGAAGGATCAACCATCGTCATCTGGGTTCCGGTGTCCAACAGGAAACTGTAGGGTCCGGAGTGGTTCACGGAGACGGCCACGATGATCTGGTGGCGATTGGCTAGACGGAAAGGTACACTGGCGACATTCCCTGGGCAATGTGTTTCTGCTGAAAGCGTGGAGACGATGGTTGCTGCAAGAACCAGTGAAGCGAAACCCTTGAAATTTGTCATTGCGAGTGCTCCTCAGCCGGGTAGGCTGAAGGCACTCTGGGCGTGTGCTTCTACATGGTCTTGACGGGCTCCTGATCTGTTTCTGGACGCGGTTGATCTATTCCTGAACGCTGCTGATGAACTTGTGATGGAACGATGATGGCGAGTAAATCCTTTGTCTTCAGATTTGGAGATGTGGAGGTTCGCGAGCGGGAGTTCTCCCTCACGAAAGCGGACGAGACATTGGCGGTCGAGCCGAAGGCGTTTCGCGTGCTGTTAACCCTGCTGCGCAACCCCGGAAAGCTGATCCCCAAGGAAGAACTGCTGAACGCGGTTTGGGGCGATGCCGCGGTTACGGAGAATTCGTTGACGCGCTCCATCGCGCTCTTGCGCCGCCTGTTGGGAGACGACCCGCGCAATCCGCGCTACATCGAAACCGTGGCGACGGTGGGGTATCGGTGGGTGTGCAAGATCGAGGTTTCAGAGGATCACGCGGGGATCTTGGAAGGGGTCGACGAAACGACCGCGCCCCCTGCAGACGCCGATGCGCAGCCACCGGCAGAGACCCAACAGGCCACCAGTGGCAAACCCAAGACCGGAGGGATGAGCGATCAGAGCCGCAGCAGGCTTCCGAAGTGGTTACTTTCCGGCGCAGCGGTGATCGCCATTGGCCTGGCGATTTTGATTTGGTTTATGCATCGGCCGCTGCCGCCGCCTCGGATCGTCACGTATGCCCAGATCACTCACGATGGCCACGAAAAAGTGCTGGCCGGAACGGACGGGAGCAGGCTCTACTTTACGCAGCTGCAGCCGATTTCCCTCAACCAGGTTGGGGTAGCGGGCGGGGAAGTTGCGCAGATTCCGGCCGCGGTGCCAGGCCTCTTTCACATGCTCGACGTCTCGCCAGACGGTTCCAATCTCCTGGTGACTTCAAACGAGACAGGCAGCGTCGAGAATGCGCTGTGGATTGTGCGGGCGTTGGGAGCAACATCCCGCCGCATTGGGAACGGCTGGAGCGCAACCTTCTCTCCAGATGGAAATTCGGTTGCCTACATGACCCTTCCCGGAGAACTATGGCTGGTTCAAGGCGATGGAACGGGAGGGCATAAACTCGCATCGATAGAGGGCAACAGTATAAATGATCTCCGCTGGTCGCCTAACGGCCTAGTCTTTCGCTTTAGCCGCGACGGAGCGCTGTGGGAGATATCGACAGATGGATCAAACCTCCATGAAGTGCTGCCTGGCTGGCAAAATCGAGGCCAGGAATGCTGTGGCCGCTGGACACCCGATGGGAAGTTTTATATTTTCCTGACCACCTCCGCCAACCGGGGCGATAAGATTTGGGCTCTCGATGAGCGACGCGGGCTGTTTCGCCATCCATCTGCCGAGCCGGTTCAATTGACGACCGGCCCAATCAACTGGAGTGATCCCGTTCCCGGCAAGGGTACGAGCCAAATCTTTTCCGATGGCAAAATCCCTCGCGGCGAGCTTAGCCGTCTCGCCCCAGACACGAAGCAACTGCAGCCCTTCCTTGGGGGCATCTCTGCAGAGAATGTTTCATTTTCCAAAGACGGCCGGTCCGTCGCCTATGTCTCTTTCCCTGACCACATCCTGTGGAAAGCCAACCGCGATGGGAGCAACCCCCTGCAGTTGAGCGCTCCGCCCATCTATGCGATGAATCCGCGCTGGTCACCCGATGGCTCGAAGATCGTGTTCTCCGATTTTCAGGAGCGTGATCCCAACAGAATCTATCTCGTCTCTCCGCAGGGCGGCAGCGCGCAAAGGCTGTTGCCGGACTACGCTGGAAATCAGAACGACCCCGGCTGGTCGGAGGACGGTCGCAAGATCGTATTTAATGCGGAAGGAGTCGAGGGGAAGGGGAAATTATGCATCCTTGACTTCGCAACCCGCCAGGTCACTCCTATTCCAGGGTCGGCTGGGTTGTGGTCGCCAAGGTGGTCGCCGGACGGCAAGTATATTGCTGCAATGTCACACGAGTTTCAGGGGCTGAAGGTGCTCGACCTCGCGACGCAGCGCTGGTCGCTTTTGCCTGTGAAGGGAAGAATGGATTTCCCTTCGTGGTCCAGCGATTCCAAGTTTATCTACTTTTTGCGCCAGGAGAATGGCGACCGGGGCGTGTATCGAATCCGCGCAACCGGGGGCAAAGCAGAGCGTGTTGCCGACCTCAAAGACTGGCATATTACAGGCTTTTTTTCGTTTTGGATGGCTCTCGATCCGACCGACGCCCCGTTGTTGCTGCGCGATGTAGGAAGCGACGATATCTATGCCCTCACGTTAGAGGAGAAATGAAAACGATCCGAAGACTCTGAAGACGGGTTAAGGACCTTTGATGGCTGGTAAGTCCATGATTTTCAAATTCGGCGATATCGAAGTTCGCGAGCGGGAGTTTTCGCTGGTGAAGGCGGGCGAGACGCTGTCCGTCGAGCCCAAGGCCTTCCGCGTGCTTCTGATCCTGCTGCGCCACCCCGGAAAGCTGATTTCAAAAGAAGAGCTACTGAATTCGGTGTGGGGCGATGCCGCGGTTACGGAGAATTCGCTGACGCGCAGTATCGCGCTGCTGCGGCGGCTGCTCGGAGACGAAACTCGCAACCCTCGCTACATCGAGACCGTGGCCACAGTCGGGTACCGGTGGGTGTGCAAAGTGGAGGTTGCGGAGGAAGATTCGAGAGTGTTGAAGTCCACCGGCGAGACGCCCGGAAATGCGACGGCTGCGGATGCCGCCGTGATTTCCCCTGAACAGGCCGATAAGGGAGCGGGCGGCAAATCGACGAGCGCGCACCGGAAAGAGGACGGTCGAAAATGGCTCGCAACGTGGTCGCTATCGACCGCAGCCGTTCTCGCCGTTGCCATCGCCGCAGGCATCTGGTATCTGCACCGCCCGCTTCCGCAACTGCGCATCTCCGGATATTCACAGATCACGCACGACGGTCGCAAAAAAGATCTAGTTGGAACGGACGGGAGCAGGCTCTATTTCAATGGGTCAGGTATTCAGCAGGTCGCGGCTTCGGGTGGAACGATTGCACCGGTTCCGGTCGCTCTGCCCGATCCCTACCTAATGGACGTTTCGCCCGACGGGTCAAACCTGCTCGTGATGCGAGGAGGGCCTTCCCCGGATCAGTCCGATTTTCTAGTTTTGGATGCACCCCACACAGATTGGACCGCTCCGCTATGGAATGTCCGAACTCTTGGCGGCTCGATTTACCCATTGGCGGACGCATCCTACGCTTCCTGGTCTCCCGACGGGGAAACAGTTGCCTATTCGACACCGGCTGATGACATCTACCTGATTCGGAGCGATGGAACAGGCGCTCGCAAGCTGGCCTCGGTCGGGGGAGTAGCCAATAACATCGCCTGGTCGCCAGACGGCCGCATTCTCCGGTTTACCAAGAACCTTCAGCTTTGGGAAATCGCGTCGGATGGATCGAATCTCCACCAGTTGCTGCCGAATTGGCGCGCCTCGTCCCAGCAATGCTGCGGCCGTTGGACTAGAGATGGAAAGTTCTTCATCTTTCTATCCGGCGGATCGCTTTTGAGCGGAGCCGAGCTTTGGGCCATCGATGAACGACGCGGGCTATTTAGGGAGCCGTCTGCCGACCCCGTTGAGTTAACCGCAGGCCCCATCCATTGGCGTAAGCCCCTTCCGGGAAAGGACTTCAGGACAATTTTTTCTGGGGGCACCACATTCCGCGGCGAGCTTTCGCGGTTCGACTCCCAGAGTAAACAACTCCGGCCCTTCCTGGGAGGCATCTCCGCCGAGTTTGTGTCCTTTTCCAAGGACGGCAAGGCTTTAGCCTATGTTTCGTTTCCGGAGGGAATCCTATGGAGAGCTAACCGAGACGGAAGCGATCCCGTGCAATTGAGCGACCCTCCCATCTATGCCATTTTGCCACGTTGGTCGCCCGACGGCGCCCAGATCCTTTTCACGGATGTGTCTCAGCTCGGCGATCCGGGGATCTACTTTGTCAGTTCTAAAGGCGGTCGACCTCAGCGGCTCATCCCTGAAAAGGATGAGCAAGTGGCTGATCCGGCCTGGTCACCTGACGGCCACAAGGTTGCTTTTTCCGCAGGCCAAATAGGCGGCGAGGATGCAAAGAGCACACTGCGGCTACTCGACATGGATAGTCATCAAATCACCACGTTGCCAGAATCGACCGGTCTCTTTTCCCCGCGGTGGTCTCCGGACGGGCGGCATATCGCCGCGCTGTGGCACGATTCAAATGGCCTGAGTGTCTTCGACGTCGAGACGCAGCGATGGAAGGCGTTGCTGCACAGGGGTCCTGCCAATTTCCCCGAGTGGTCAAAAGATAGCCAATCGATTTTCTACATTGGCGATGGGGGTGTGTTTCGAATCCGCGTCGCCGGAGGAGTGGCGGAGCGCATGGTGGATCTGAAGGAATGGCCTCTGACGGGAGTTTACACATTTTGGCTGGGACTGGACCCGACGGACGCGCCCCTGGTTCTCCGCGACATTGGCAGCGATGATATCTATGCGCTCACGCTGGAGGAGAAATGAAAACGATCAGGAGACTCTGAAGTTTTGGCGATGGGCTCATGACGGGACGCAAGTCTCTGATTTTCAAATTCGGCGACGCCGAGGTTCGCGAGCGGGAGCCGCCGTCCGCTACGGCCTCGATGGCTCGTTGATCGACTTCGGCAAGCACCAGGAAGTGCCACTTCGCGACCTCATCGAGGAGTATCTCGCCCTCATCGATCCTGTCGTCGACGAACTCGGCAGCCGCGCGGCCATCAACGGCATCCGCAAAATCCTCTCCGGCACCGGCGCCGATCGCCAACTCAAAGTCCTCGAAGAGTCCAACCAGCCCGGCCAGCCGTCGCAGATTATTTCCCTGAATTCGCCATCCTCGTTTTTAGAGAGACACTCATACTCGACGCTCTCCGTCATCGGGCCCAAACTCCGGCGGGCCCGCAAGTTCCTTCTTTGCACGATCCTGTGGTTTAGCTCCCTGAAAAGAGAGACATCCATACAGCCTTATTGCGATCGGCGACCTCAAATAGGGAAGTACCGGTGTATTGCCTCGCCGGCATCCCAAAAATTCGCGGTTCCGCTACTC
>CAZAQN010000121.1:0-7265 GCA_964487345.1 uncultured Occallatibacter sp.
GGGTTTTGCCTGAGCCAGCGGGGCCTTCGAGCAGCAACGGCTTCTGGAGCTTCGCGGCCAAATAGACTACCTGTACCATTACGGGATCGATGAAGTAGCCGGTTGCGGCGAGCTTGACGGAGAGATCTTCGAGCGAATCGAACATTGAGTCACTCCTTTAGGTCAGCGTGAATCCGCAGTATCGAAAGCATTCGGTCTTAGCCGGAATTCCGGAGATCGGAGTACACCTGCATCTTGAGCACGTCAATGAACGTCAACGCGATGGCAACTCCGAATCGCTCCTCTCGTCCTTTCACCAGAGCCTCCTCAAACAGAAATGAGCATGTCTTTGATTCAGGACTCGGTCAAATTCGCAGTTTCGCAGGAACTGAACGTGAATCTCGTAAGGCCTTTCGAGTGGAGCTGCGAAATTAATTTCCTGAGAGGTTCAGGTAAAGCCATCACGACAAACCCTGGAGGCGACGGTGAACACGTTGAGCAATTCGTTCAGGAATTCTCATGGTGGTATAGCCTCTCTTGGCCCTCGTATGTGGATGAGCGATCTTTACCACTCCCGGCTCTTTGGTGAAGAGGCGTCTGATCGTGTTTTCACTGAAAAACCAGAGCCTAGAGAGTTCAGCGACCGTATAGTGTGTTTCAAGAGCTGGTACACCCAGTGATGACTGTCGCTCGACGGCGGGTGTCGCGCCATATGTTGGTTCCAGTTGAAGTTCCATTCGGCACCCCTCTTAATTCGTGGTTGTGTGAACCGGCATGAGGAAGCAAAGGGCGAAACACAAGAGCGGTTCTACGAACCTCAAAATGCGCTCGAGTTACAAGTAACGCACGCTCAAAGCTCGGTCAAATCGGGATTCGAAGGCATTGACGGCTTTAAGAGATGACACAGGCAAACGTAGAATCGAAGGTGCGGGAGTGGTAGATGGCCAAGCAGAAGGCTCGACAATCGGCAGGGAAGCCAGGACCACAAATCGTCCAGCGTTCGGCCCTTACCGGCGTGTTGGCACCAGTTATGCCTACCGAAGTAGCAGAGTCCCTTCGGCAGGAGCTCACGGATGAGATCCGATCGGTCTTCCGCAGAAGCCACGTCAGTCCCGATCTGATCTATGCGTTTTCCAGGACCGGCCGAATCGTCACGGAGGAGAATCGCCATCTCCTGACGCCTGAACAGCACCGCAATTGGAAGCAAGCCCTGCGTGAGTATCGCCAGGGGGCAGAGGCAGATGAGCGGGCCATCGATCTGTGTTATACGCTGCTTCACGAATCGGGCCGCTCCGAATTGGCCAGCAGAAAGCGCTTCGCGGTTTCCGAACTCGGTGTTGCGACGCTTGAAGCGCATGAAGAGGGAATCAGTTCATTTGCGATGGAGGGCGTGTTCTTCAACGCATGGTTCTCTCAACTGGCGAAACGACTTCATATCCTCCCAGAGGATGGCGAGCGCCTGCGCGAGAAGTTCGGCGCGGATGTGGCGGAGCTCCGGGGTTTGTTGGAGGAGATATATGATGATTTGCCAACTCCTTCATGGAACCCGTCAATCGAAAAGCGTATCGCAAAGATCGAATCAGCAAGGGCGATTCCGGAGACGTGGCTCGGAAAAGCGCCAGCGTCGAAAGAAGAAGCGGAATGGGAGATGCCTCTGGCCGTCGAACATCTTCAGAATGCGATCGAGTTCTGCAAAGATGTCAACGACGATGTCATGGAATCGATGCTCTTCCGCACCTGGTTCCGCACTCGCGTCCTCAACGATCATTTGCCCGAGCGATTCTTCCAGATGATCGACGCGAACTGGAGCCCGGTTTATGAGCGCGTTCAGAATCACATGGCGCGATATGCCGGTGCTCGTCTCCAGTAACACTGGGGCGGGGCGCGGTGCGGATCAGCTGCCAGCCCTTCCTCGGGTCCACGGACCCCTGCGCGTTGGTTGAAGAATTTTTCGGGGCCGGTGTCGGGTCAGGTTCCGGGGACTGGCCCACGAGCCAGGCATTGCGTACGCTCTCCTGAAGCTGGATCTGTCTCGCCTTCACGAAAGGAGAATAGCTTTTTTCGGTGATCTTCACTGAAGCATGGCCGAGCAGAAGCGAGACCTGATCGATGGGAACGCCGGCGAGCAGCATCTCGACCGCGAAGGTGTCGCGGAACATGTGCGGGTGGCAGCGCTTACGCTCGCCGTCCGGGCTCCTGATGTCTGCCAACTCGAACAGGCGGCGATAGCTTCGCTGCCAGTTGGCGACCGCGCTTTTGGGATCCCCGTTGCCGCTCCAGAAGAAGTAGCGGGGATTAGGCTTGGGGCCAGGCGGAACATTGTCGAGGGCCCCGACCACGTAGGGAGGGAGGGGAACATAGACCGGCGTTCCTGTTTTCGCCTGGTAGAGGAGAAGACTGTCGCCCTGCAGGTGGTGGCGTTCGAACGTGATGGCGTCGCGGATGCGCAACCCGCTCCAGCGCATCAACAGAGTCATGGTGCGGAGACGGGTCCTCAAGTCTTCAATGGGGATGAATCCGCCGCGAGGATCTCCGTAGACATCGGTCGCGTCGAGTATTCTCTGGAATTCGTCCCGGGGGAAGTAATCGGTGGGGATTTGAACAACCTTGATCTTGCCCAGGCCCATGGAGGGATTCTGCGCGATGTAGCCGCGGCGGACGCAGGCCCAGAAGAACCCGATCAGGCGGCTCTGCTTCTTCTGCTTGGCCAGCTTTCCGTCCTTCCATGTGTTGCGGAAATTCAGCAGCGTATCGAGATCGATCTGGTCGAGGTAGTCAATGCCCTCGATCCGGCTCCAGACGAGGAACTGCTTGCGGAAGATGGTCTCGAGTTTTGAAAGCGTGGAGGATTCGAGTTCCCGGCTGCGGGCATCAGCCAGGTATGCTTCGACAGCGCTCTCGACAGTGACTCTTGGTTTCCGATGCGGGACCGGGGTGATCTCTTCGGCTGCCAGTCGAGGTGCGACACGCGGCTGCGCCGAGGTTGGCACAGCCAAAACGGGATTGGACGGCCTCTCCGGCGTCGGCCGACTAGGCTGAGTCAACGCTTCGGTCAGCTGCCGGCGAAGTTCCTCTGCCGCTTCCCAGCTATGGGTCTTTGCGCTCTGGCGGATGAATTGACCATTGTGCGATCCCCAGATCCATTTGGGGCAGTTGCAGCGGCGCCAGGTTTTGTCGCCGGCATTCTTACAACTCGGATGGTGGCGGGTATAGACAGACAGCATGGGGACTCCCCGACTTCAGCTCGGATTGTGCTCGATTTGCTGAAGTGGGGCAAAAATCCAGAGGGCGACTGTACAGTGACTGTACAGTTTTGGTCTGATTTTTGAGTCCGATCTGATAAGCCGTTTATATTAAACGACTTATTTATGGTGGAGGCGGCGGGAGTCGAACCCGCGTCCGAAATCGTTATCAGCCCGGAGAGGCTCCATGCTCAGTCCAGTTCCGGATGGTTTCGCTCCGTGCGCTCAGAACGGACAAGATGCGCATGAAACTAGTCCGATGATCTCGCGGTGACAACACGGACCGAGCCGCAACCGCCAGCCTACTGAATGACGTCTTGCTCGCAGTCCATAGGCGAAACCGCGAAAGACGGCAGCTTAGTTAATTAAGCTGCAAGTGCCAGATTATCGTTGGCAACTTTAGTTTTGCAGGCGATTATGGGTGCCCACACCCCAGCATGCCTCCGTGCCGCAAGCGATCCCGTCGAAACCGTGACGCCCCCACTGACCACCCCAGCGACGAAGATCTGTCGCTAGGGACCCCGGAGTAGACCGACGTGGATGAGCGGCGGCTCCGAAGCCTCGGGTGCGAGCCGGGCCAACTGGCTCGTGCTGCATCTGTCCATTGTATACCGCAATTGGAAAAGCGATGGGACCCCCCTCCCCCGGACTCCGGGAGGAAGTTCCCTGTTTTCTTCGGGTTGGCGAGATACCCATCCCCTTCCTCTGATGAGGGAAAGAGAGAGTTGTCGCTGGTGACGGTCCAGTCCCCCTCCCCTCATTTTTTGCTAAATGTCTCTGCCCATTGGATTTAGCTTTATCAATAACTTACGATAACCTTAATTGGCTCAATCGCTTATGGCGAAAGATGTCTCGGCAAAGGACTTAGCAACTTTTCGCCGTTCGCCCTCGGCTTTCGTGCTTTGGCCTAGCGTCTATTGTGCGCTGGATGCCGGAAATTGTTTGCAACGAAGGCGGCAGATCTACGGCCCTTCTTGTCGCCCCTGCGGCCTTCGGCATTCGAGATCGAACCCGCGAACTCGTGAACGAAAAGTAGGAAAACTGACGACAAGGGCGTTTTTCAGGCCGATCGCTTGCTCTTTGCCGAAAACCTTCCCAATGAGCGCTTTGACCCTGGAGTGAGCAGTTGAGCTGTAGGGGCTTGGATTGCGGGCAGCGAGCCGACCTCGCGAGTCTTAACAGCCTCATCGCCGGGCCAGAAATCAGACTTTCAGGTTGTTTTCGATCTACTTGCGGATGTTTCAAAAGCGAGGTTGCGAGTCACTCACGGCGCGCTTCAAGTTCTCCATCCGTAGCAGCTAGGATCGATCATGAACCGCTCCATCATGCGTTTGTTCTTGAAACGCCCGCTAATTCGGTAGCCAAGCTTCGGGACGATGTATTGAGGATCAAGTGCGCTCCTTGGGACACGAGCAAGCTGCGGGACGTCTTCGCCCGGCAGAAAGTAGACGACGCAAAGTTCATCAGCGATCAACATCTTTGTTGCGGCGTCGATTTCAGAGCCGTACAAATCAGGAATCTGGAAGAGCCGGGAACAGCCCTTCACTTCGACCATCAGCTTCGCGCCATCTTTCTCTAGGAAGAGATCGTATCCAGCGTGATCGCCGCGGGCGCGCGAGACGTTCTTCACCGTCCAGCCAATACTCTCGTAATAGGCTTCAGCGAAGGTCACGGCACGGGTTTCGATTCGCTCTGGCTCCATCGCGCTGTCGGTCATTCCTCGACCATTTTGAAGTCCGTCGTCAACTCCGTTGTCATTTCATGCATGATCTCGATATGTTTGAACACCTTGCGCGGCATACCGCGATGAACATATGAGCTTCCCGCCTCAAATGGCCTGCCGAGGAATGGTTCTTCAGTGATACGGTCGCGCAGGATGTCACTCAAGCCCATTTCCTGAAGCGGCGCAATAGCGCGCTCAAGTGTTCCGACACTCATGCTTACGAGTGGTGAGACCCCGCCCTTGCTTTTCTCTTCATCTGTTCGTTGCTGCTGAAATCTCACATTTAGGTATGCGTTCGTCATCCAGCTCGAACCAATATCGTCTTTCGTGATGATGAGAGGCATGAGTTCGATTACGCCAGCTAGGTATTCGGGAAGTTCATCCGGAAGAAGGGATTTAAGGTTTCGAGTTGCCGTGATAAGCTGCGCGACGCCTATTGGTCTATCTGTCCCGGTGACCAGCTTGTCTTCGAGATACTGACGGAATTTCGTGTGATCGCCGGAATAACGAACATCGGCTGCGCAGGTTCCGAGTTTGGCTTCGATCAATACCGCAGTCGCGCCACAAATGACGATCGCATCGCAAATGGGTTTCTTGTCCTTATCCTTCGGATATATCGGACGCGGATAATACACGTTTTTCTCCTTATTGGCGTATACCTCGAAGAGCCAATGCACGTACTCTTCGAACACCTCGCCCCAAAAGCCGAAATAGGCTAGACGCTTCTTTTCGGGCATGGAGAATGCCGTCCGCCACAACGCGCCACTTTCCAACTTTGCGCACCCGAATTCATAGTCCATGAGATAGAGCCGATCCTCGACGCGGAAGAACGGGTGATCTTTCAAGTATTCAAAATCGGCGAAACCATGGAGCGCCTTTGTTTTCTTTTCCGGGAAGTCCTCGAGGGAACAGCAGACTGTGGCGAACATGGCACTGATTTGGTCCGGTGCCATGGCAGTCTTGCTGAACCACGAAATATGGAGGCCACCATCTGCCGGAACCGCATTGGGCTGCAGATCGCTTCGCTCGGTCAGAGCATGCATTGAGAACGCGTAGAGAAACTGGCTATAGAGCTTGAGAGGGAATCCCAACGCCTTCTCAAAACACTCCCATACGTCGAAGGTTTTCAACTGCACTGGCAGCCGGGGAATGATGACATTGAGGTATATGTAGCACCGCAAGAATAGAATAAATCCATCGTTCATAGAGTCGATTTCATAGGTGGGCAAGAAATCGGCGACGATATTCGCCATGATTTCCAGATCTTCTGTGACTTGGACATGCGGCCGGTAAAGCAGTTCGCCGGCTCCAAGCAAAATCGGTCCGAGGATGGTGTCAGGGATGATTCTACCGTCGGCAGGCGGTTGAGGGTCGAGGCGCATCGCTTCCGCCGCTAGGTATCGCAATTGCCCTTGAAAGAACATTGGGCGTCCCGTCGATGCCAACTGCGATACGCGGTTTCTCAGGGCCGGATGAAACATCTCCGGTGCGAAATGCATGGTCGATTCCGGTGAGGCCACGGTGTTGGCGTCCATCCCGTATTTGAAGAGGATGCTGAGGCGGGCGACGGTGATTAGCCAGCCACTGGTCGGAAACTGGCTGATCGCACCCCTGAAGTCTTCCTTCGTTGTCCTTGGGCCACCGGTGACTTCTTGCAGATTGATCCAGGTCCGCAATTCAGGAGGCGGAGCCATAAGTTCTCCCCGTTTGAGGTATCGCCAGGTCTGTCCTGGAGTGAATCTTGATTTATGCTAAATCGCCAATGCACTCGTTGACATCGAATTAGTATCGGTATGTCGGCTTGTGGCAAGTCTTACTCGGCCTTCTGTTTTCTGGCAGGTGAAACCACTTCGTCGCCGTCTCCGTTATACTTCTTCACAACCCCATCATGAGGCGCCACGTCCTTATCTTCGGTCTCGTCGGCGGCCTCCTCATCGCCATCCTGCAATACACCGAATACCGCTTCGTCATCCTCTCGCACTCCGTCGAGCTCTATAGCGCGCTGGTCGCCATCCTCTTCGCGACCTTCGGCATCTGGCTCGGCCTCCGCATCACGCGCAGTCGCGAAACCATTCGGGAAACGGTCGTTGTGAAGGAAGTGCCTGTCCGCGCGGAAGCCCCTGCTCTCGAACCCTCCGCTCGCACTACGGCCCACCGGCAGGCTCAACAGCGGACCCTGGGCATCACGGCACGCGAGCTCGAAATCCTCACCCTGATCGCCCGCGGCCTCAGCAATCGCGAGATCGCCACGCAGCTTTTCGTTTCAGAAAACACCGTCAAGACACACTGTGCCCGCGCCTTCGACAAGCTCGGAGCCGCCC
>CAZAQN010000122.1:0-7260 GCA_964487345.1 uncultured Occallatibacter sp.
TTCCTGAGAAGCAGAAGCAGATCCTTCACTTCGCTTACCCCACGTGCGCTGACGCGCCCGCAGGGCCCCAAACGCGCTCCGTTCAGGATGACACTTCTTGGGAGGAGTAAGGTTCGGCATGACTGAAGTCATGCCCTGTTACAAAGCAAATGGGGGTGGTTGAGTCCGGGCCTGAAGGCCTTGGCGTTGCTGCTGACTTTTTCCGAGGCCTGAACGGGCTGCGGAAAAAGTGAAAAGCTCCGGGAAGAATTGTGAAATACCTCCCTCAGCGGCTAAAGCCGGTGTTAATCCAATCGACTTATCGGCACGAGTAAACTCGTGCCCTTTCAAAAGCCGCTCTTGCGACGAGTTTTTCCGCAGCCTGTAAAGGACCTTGGCTCCCCTCCGGTGCGAGCTGAAGTGTCGTGCTTTCCCACCCATTCGCAAAGAACGCGAATGGACGGAGCACCCATTTTTCGTGCTGATTGAGGTTTCCTGAGAAGCAGAAGCAGATCCTTCACTTCGCTTACCCCCCGTGCGCTGACGCGCCCGCAGGGCCCCAAACGCGCTCCGTTCAGGATGACACTTCTTGGGAGGAGTAAGGTTCGGCATGACTGAAGTCATGCCCTGTTACAAAGCAAATGGGGGTGGTTGAGTCCGGGCCTGAAGGCCTTGGCGTTGCTGCTGACTTTTTCCGAGGCCTGAACGGGCTGCGGAAAAAGTGAAAAGCTCCGGGAAGAATTGTGAAATACCTCCCTCAGCGGCTAAAGCCGGTGTTAATCCAATCGACTTATCGGCACGAGTAAACTCAAGATTATTCACTTGACCAAAGTCGAGGGGGTGGCGCATGATCTTGCCATCCTACGATTTTGGTCCGAAGGGAGAGGAGCATTCGCCCCGATTGGCCGACTGGAGGTTCGGTGTGACGGTCTGCATAGCGGCTCTTTGCGAGAATAGGGATAAAGTGGTCTTGGTTTCAGACACGAAAGTCAGCTTTGGTGACTTTTCCGCAGATATGGCGGTATTAAAAATGGAGTCCGTTTTCCATCGATGGATGACATTGTTTGCCGGAGAAGATGTAGACCACATCCCCTTCATCCTCAGCCGCACCCGCAGTTTATTGTCGGCAATTCGAAAAAGAAAGGGTGCGACTGTTACGCCTCAGCAGGTAGCCAGTTCGCTTCAGCGGGCCTATGAAGAGCGTCTTGAGGCTCAGATCGAGGCAAAGGTACTTAGGCGTTATGGATATACGATCAAGTCCTTCAGAGATGAAGGAAAAAAGAAACGCACAGCGAGCGTCTATAACAGCCTTTGTTCGAAGATCGCCAGCGTTAAACTTTCTCTTAAGTTTTTGGTGGCTGGATTCGACGTGAAAAATAAGGGTCATATCATTGTCGGTGGCGGAGAAGAGTCGCCTACCGATTACACGAGCCTCGGTTTCTGGGCTATCGGAAGCGGAGCGGAAGCGGCACTAAGTTCCTTGATCTATCACAGGGAGCGCCAACATATCGGGTCTGCGCGCAGCGTGGAGGAATGCTCATACGTTGCGTGTGCGTCAAAATTCATGTCTGAATCTGCTAGGGATGTCGGGAAATATACAACAGCAGCGACCTTCAGCATGATCGATGGATTTCATACCATCATGACGAATCCGATTAGGGTAATTTGGGAGAACGAGGGAGCTCCCTCCCTTCCGAAAAATATTGAAGAGAGAGTTAAACCGCACATCGTAACTCCAGAACGAGCCGGTGAAATTGCCCAAGAGGCGGTTAATTACTTCAAGCAGTTAGAGTCTCAAAGGTCAGAGGGTCAGCAGTAATCATGTGCCGAAGCGTGTCGACGAACAGAGTTTTAGAGTTGCGCCGATTAAACCGGAATTGCATTTCCTCAAGGTAGGCTTCAAGATGTTTTGCAGAAATCCGATGCCACGTACCGATGATGCCTCTCTTCAAAAGAGAGAAGGCAGACTCGACCGTGTTGGTATGGATATCGCCGTCAACATAGACCTTCGCCTTATGCTTGATTGTTTTGTGGCGCTCTGTGAGTCCGAGAGATTTCATAGCAGTGGGGTAGGCATTGAACTCATCCGTCACGATGATGTCAACGTCTTCGCTCACGTTGTCTTTGATGTACTGTGCCAGCGTGCCGCTCTTGGCGTCTTCGGCATGGAAGAAGCGAGTTTCGCCGCCGCGTTGACGCAGGCCAATGACGATTTGCTTTTTGCAAAGAGGATTGCCCGGCTTTTGATTGCCGATCTGATGCCCGCCGACATAGGTTTCATCCATTTCGACGGTCCCATACAGCATCGTCTTTTCTGCCGTCGCCATGGCCTTGCGGATGCGATGGCACAGGTACCACGCCGTCTTGTAGGAGCCTTTGTTTGGCTCCCAGAGCATCCGCTTAAGTTGGTTGGCGCTCATGCCCTTCTTGGACTCGCAAAGCAGGTATGTTGCAGTGAACCACTTGATGAGGGGCAAATGGGAGTCATGGAAGATGCTGTTTGCGGTTACTGTGAATTGATAATCGCAGTCCTTGCAATACAGAACGCGGGGAGTATTGACCAGCCGCACAGCCGACTCATGGCAGCGAGGGCACTCAGGGCCATTCGGCCAGCGAAGGCGCTCCAAAAGTTCCCGGCAAAGATCATCATTGGAGAAGGTGTTGCAAAGCTCGATAATGGTCACAGGAGGTTCCTCCGTGGATGAGAAGAGCAAACAGACCGAGCTAAAGAAGGTTCCTTTGCGGAAATTACTTGCATCCGTGAAACAGAGCATCCGCAAGGAGATTCGTCCATCAATGTCTCTAGGTAAAACGAAGAAAAAGTGATGGTTAGCTCTTCCATGTACTAAGGATATGACAATGCCTTACTTTTGTCAAGTAAATAGTCCTGAGTAAACTCGTGCCCTTTCAAAAGCCGCTCTTGCGACGAGTTTTTCTGCAGCCTGAAAAGGCCTCGGCTCCCCTCCGGTGCGAACTGGGGTGTCGTGCTTTCCCACCCATTTTTCGTGCGGATCGAGGCAGTGCGAGAACCAGATCCCCTTCGGCTTCGCTCAGGGCAGGCTTTCACTTCCCCCGGCTTCGCCACCCCACGTGTGCTGACGCGCCCGCTTCACCACGACATGGGGCATAGTTTCCTCCTAGCGATACGTCATTCGCTCGACTTCTGCTGGATACCGGTCGCCATGGATGCGGATCTTTGCAGTGGCGCTGTCGAGTTCGCGGAGATCGTCCGGAGCAAGTTCCAGGAGAGTGGATCCAATGTTCTCGTCGACGCGCTCAAGCTTGGTGGTGCCTGGGATCGGAACGATCCACGGTCTCTGCGCAAGCAGCCAGGCGAGTGCGATCTGCGCAGCGGTTGTTTTCTTCTTCGCCGCGAAAGCCTGAATCAGATCGACCAGGGCGCGATTCGCTTTGAGGGCCTCGGGGGTGAAGCGAGGGAAGGTGCCGCGGTTGTCCTCTTTGTCGAACTGCGTGTCTTCTGTCACCGTCCCGGCAAGATATCCCTTGCCAAGAGGACTGTACGGAACGAAGCCGATCCCGAGTTCCTCGAGCGTCGGTAGTATTTCTTCTTCAGGCCGCTTCCACCAAAGCGAATACTCACTCTGCAGGGCTGTGACTGGCTGAACGGCATGCGCGCGGCGGATGGTGTGCGCGCCTGCTTCCGACAAGCCGAAGTGCTTCACCTTGCCTTGCTCAATCAGGTCCTTCACCGCTCCCGCTACATCCTCGATTGGCACCTCCGGGTCGACGCGGTGTTGATACAGCAAATCAATCGTGGCGACCCGAAGCCTTTTCAGCGATCCTTCCACGGTCTGCTTAATGTACTCCGGACGGCTGTTGAGACCGGTTGGGTGCGGATCTTCTGTCGAGTTGAATTGGAATCCGAACTTCGTCGCGATGACAACCTGGTCCCGTACGGGAGCGAGAGCTTCGCCAACGAATTCTTCATTCAAGAATGGGCCGTATACCTGAGCCGTATCGAAGAAGTTGATGCCGCGATCGACTGCGCCTCGTATCACCGCAATCATTTGCTGCTTGGTTCCGGCTACTGGACCGTGACCAGGGGTCATTCTCATGCAGCCCAATCCGATGGCCGATACTTCCAGGTTGCTCTTTCCGAGCTTCCGCATTTGCATTGCTTTCATCCTTGCGCAGAATTTTGCGCGCAATCGCCAGACTGACGCAAATTAGATCAGTAGTGTTCCCACGTCACGGACCAGTGTTCCTCGGCACGAGCCGACTCGAGGATCAAATGTCCCTCTCGGGTGAACTGGTAAACGCGCGGCAGGTCCTTGCCGACGAGGAGGTCGCGCGTATTCGCTCCCTGCACGTGATGGGTCAATGTGTGCGTCCCTTCATCGATGTCGTAGCTCCCGAAGGATGCCTCGTATCCATCCTGGACGTACTCATTGTTGCTCGCGCTGGCCGACTTGGGGTACATGAGCTGCACCGACATATGGCCATCCCGCGTGTAGATCAGCATTCCTTGCGGCTGCGCGATGTCGACAGGCTTCCCGTCCGGTCCCGGCGAATCGATATGCGCCAGATGCCACGCGCCCATCAGCCTTTCGCGGTCTCCGATCTGCTTTTTCGCCGATTGCCCTTGAGCAATTCCGGCAATTGCTACAATCGCAGCCAGCGCGCCTAGGCACAGACATTTCATCTTCGATTTCTCCTACCGATTGCGGCTTACCACAGTGCGCTTCTGCATTTTGTTTCTCCCTTGAGGAACCAGTGAGTTCCCCATGATCGCGCTTAGCGCTTTACGAATTGCTGCATCTGCGCGGGGTAGCGCTCCCCCTGCACTTTCACGCCCGATACGGCGTTCTCAATGTTGTTGAGGTCGTCGGCGGTCAACTCCACGTTTGCCGCTCCCAGGTTCTCCTGGAGCCGATGCAACTTGGTCGTACCGGGAATCGGAACGATCCATGGCTTCTGCGCAAGAAGCCACGCTAGCGCGATCTGCGCATTGGTCACGCCCTTCCGTGCCGCAATTACACCGATCACGTCCACGATGTTTTGGTTTGCTTTGCGATTCTCCGCAGTGAAGCGCGGGACCACATTGCGGAAGTCGGTGCTGTCGAACGTCGTACTGTCGTTGATGGCGCCAGTCAAAAATCCCTTGCCCAGCGGACTGAACGGGACAAAGCCAATCCCAAGCTCTTCGAGTGTGGGCAGAATCTCCGTCTCCGGCTCTCTCCACCAAAGCGAATACTCGCTTTGGAGAGCCGCGACGGGCTGCACTGCGTGCGCGCGCCGGATGGTTGGAGCGCCGGCTTCTGACATGCCGAAATATTTGACCTTACCTTCCGCAATCAATTCCTTCACTGTGCCGGCAACGTCTTCGATGGGAACATTCGGGTCGACGCGATGTTGATACAGCAGATCGATGACGTCGGTCTTGAGCCGCTTCAACGATGCCTCGGTGACCTCACGAATGTGTTCCGGTCTGCTGTCGAGCCCTAGCGCCGGCTTTCCTTCCTTGAATCCGAACTTGGTGGCAATCACGACCTTGTCCCGGACAGACACCAGCGCTTCGCCAACGAGTTCTTCGTTCAGGTATGGGCCGTAGGCTTCTGCTGTGTCGAAGAAAGTGACACCTCTTTCGTAGGCGGTCTGAATCAACTTGATTCCCTGTTCCTTCTCGGTTGCCGGGCCATACCCGAAGCTCAGTCCCATACATCCGAGGCCCAGGGCTGAAACCTCAAGGCCGCTCTTTCCCAATTTCCGTTTCTGCATTTGTTCTCCCTTTGTGCGCGGATTATGCGCCATACTGCTCGTCGCTCACTTGCTCCAGCCAGTCGACAGTCTTCCCGTCCAGCTTTTCCTGAATCGCGAAGTGAGTCATTGCGGTGGTTGGCGCTGCGCCATGCCAATGTTTCTCACCGGGCGCAAACCAGATCACATCCCCCGGCCGGATCTCCTCGATGGGCCCGCCCCAGTGTTGCGCCCGTCCGCAGCCAGACGTTACAACGAGCGTTTGCCCGAGTGGATGCGTGTGCCATGCCGTGCGCGCGCCGGGTTCGAACGTGACGCTGGCGCCGACAACGCGCGCAGGATCGGGCGCTGTAAAAAGCGGATCGACCCGCACCGTGCCCGTGAACCAATCCGCCGGTCCCTTCCCCGAAGCCTGTGAACCGACTCGCTTGATCTCCATTTGTTTCCTTTCTCCTCTACACGTTCGTAGGATGCGTCTCGCAAGAGCATCCCAGCGTGCGCCCTTAGCCGGCCGGTGCCACTCAACATTTGGTCAGCCCGTGTTTACTCCGATTTCAGCGAAGCCATATCGATCGAGAACCGATACTTCACATCGGACTTCAACAGCCTTTCATAGGCCTCGTTCACCTTCTGAATCGGAATCACCTCAACGTCCGACGTGATGTTATGCTTCCCGCAAAAGTCCAGCATCTCCTGCGTCTCGGGGATGCCGCCGATCGGCGATCCCGAAAGGCTGCGCCGCCCAAACAGCAGACCGAAAGCGGCAACCGCGAGCGGCTTCTCCGGCGCGCCCACCAGCGTGATATTTCCGTCCCGCCGAAGCAGCTGAAGGTATGCATTGATGTCGTGATCCGCAGAAACCGCATCGAGGATAAAGTCGAAGCTGCCCGCATGCTTCGCCATCTCGTCCGCGTTGCGCGAAACCACCACCTCATCGGCGCCCAGGCGGCGCGCATCGTCTGCCTTGTTCGGCGAAGTGGTGAACACCACTGTGTGCGCTCCCAGAGCATGCGCAAACTTCACGCCCATGTGGCCCAACCCTCCCAGTCCCACCACGCCAACCTTCTTGCCTTTCGTCACGCCCCAGTGATGCATTGGCGAGTAGGTCGTAATGCCCGCGCAAAGCAGCGGCGCGACTCCCGCAAGGTTGAGATTTGTGGGAACACGCAGCACAAACCGCTCGTCCACCACCACGCTCTCTGAGTAGCCGCCATACGTCACGCCGCCGAGATGTTTGTCGGGGAAGTTATAAGTCAATGTAGGATTCGGGCAAAACTGTTCAAGCCCCGCCTTGCACTCCGGACAGGTACGGTCGGTGTCAACCAGGCAGCCCACCGAGGCAAGGTCGCCCGCTCTGAACTTCTTCACCGCCGGGCCGACCTGGGTCACGCGGCCCACAATCTCATGTCCGGGCACGCAGGGATAAACAGTAGGCATCACCCCGCTCCACTCGTTGCGCACCTGATGCAGATCGGAGTGACAGATGCCGCAGAAAAGAATTTCGATCTGCACATCGGTGTCGGTTGGATCGCGCCGCACGATCTTCGTGGAAGCAAGCGGCGA
>CAZAQN010000123.1:0-7197 GCA_964487345.1 uncultured Occallatibacter sp.
TTCATGGACGACGATGTCCAGGTTGAACCCGATTGGCTCCACATGCTCACTCGGATCTTTGATGACCCGGAGTATGCTGGCGCTGGCGGCCGTATCCTGCCCGAGTCCGAATTCACGCCACCTATTTGGCTTGAGACCTCAGCACGCTATGCCCTCGCACCTCTAGCAATGTTTGATCTTGGTCCGGTCGCCGGCAGGCTCCGAGAACCGCCCTTTGGCACGAACATGGCATTCCGTCGGGAGGTATTTGCGCGTTACGGCGACTTCCGCCGCGACCTTGGTCCGCAGCCCGGCTCCGAAATCCGCAGTGAAGATACCGAGTTTGGCATGCGCCTGCTTCAAAGGGGCGAGCACCTATGGTACGAACCAGCCGCGGTCGTTCACCACAAGATCGCTCGGAGTCGCGTCACCCAGCATTACTTCCTGAAGTGGTGGTTCGACAAGGCACGCGGCGACATTCGCGAACACGGTATCCCTCCAGGGACTCGTTGGTATGTCGCTGGCATTCCGCTCTATCTGCTTAAACGCCTCATTGCCTGGACACTCCGCTGGTTCTTCGCTTTTCGCTCGGGCACCCGCTTTTCAGCCAAACTCAATCTTTGGGTGGTAGCCGGTGCGATGAAAGAATGTCGCGAGCAGTGTAGTCGTCGAGCCTTGGGAGTGGATACGGTTCGTTGTTAGTGTGATCGCGTCGACGCTTATCGACGAAGGAGCGTTTTACGGTGCTTCAAACAGTTTTGGAACAATTCCAAAAGCCGCGGCCTCTAGATTCCGTTTCGCAACATAGCGGCCGCACGCTAAACCGTCGCGCAATACTTCTCGTTGTCTCCCTGGCGACAATGGTCTGTTATTTTGCTCCGTTCTTGTTACTCGGAGGCAGGTCCTATTTCTACATAGAGGACACTCTCGATGATGAATTTGTAACGAACTATCTCCTTGTCAAAACTGGCAAAGCCCTCGTTTTAGACGGCGCCACGCCGATCGACAACATCATGAATGGCATTCCGCGCGGGACGCTGCCCTCCGGTCTGAATGTTCCAATACTGCTCTTCTATGTTTTCCCCCCCGCATGGGCCTATATTGTGAACTTCATTCTTGTTCACGTGATCGGCTTTTGTGGGATGTTTTTGCTCCTGCGAAGGCATTTCTTAACAAAAGACGACGATTACCTCCTTGCTGGCGCAATTTCGATCTGCTTTTTCTTTGTTCCCTACTACACCGTATACGGCGTTACTGTGGCGGGTCAGCCTCTATTGGCCTATGCATTCCTGAACATTCGCAAAGAAGAAGGTAATTGGAAGGACTACCTAGTCATTCTGCTCTTTCCGCTATGGTCCACCATGGTGCTCATTGCTCCGTTCGCGGCGACAGCCCTGGGATTGATTTTGACGATCGATTGGGTACGATCGCGTCGTCTTAACAAGAACTTTCTCATCGCAATCGTTTTCTTTATCTCCGTCTATATTGCCCTTCAATATCAGTTGGTCGATTCCATCCTAGGAGCACACTTAGGATCACACGCGTGGGTGTCGCATCGAACTACGTGGAATCGTTGGACTAGCTTCAGCATTTCCCACGATATCTGGAAAACATTTGATATCCTGCGTACGACTCAATTCCACTCAGGGCGCTTCTCAACGTTCCCGGCGATAATAGCCTTCGCAGCTGCCCTCGGGCTTCTCTTTGCGGGCAAACGACGTATGAGCCTGGTTGATGTGCTAGCGATAGTTATCTTGCTCGTCGGTCTCGAGTATGGTTTCTGGGCCTGGCTTTTCCGCTGGTTTGGCTGGATTTTTAGAAACTCTCAAGCATTCAATGGAAGTCGATTCTTCTTCCTGCTACCTCTGCTTTGGATGCTTGTCTTCGCTCTTAGCTTGAAAGAGTTGAAGCGCGTAAAGTGGGGTTCGGCGTTTACCTGGTGTCTGATAGCGATTCAGGCTGTAGTAATTCTAGAGTTCAATACTGAATTCAAACACACTGCCAATATCCTTATCGGAAACGAAAAGCATGTCTATGAACCATCGTTTGACCGTTTTTTTGCGCAAGATCTATTCACTCAGATAGACAGATATATTGGAAGGCCCAAGCAAAGCTATCGCGTGGTGTCGATCGGAATGTATGCGAGCATTTCTGAATTTAATGGGTTCTATACCTTAGACGGCTATTTGAATAATTACTCGCTCGCATACAAACGCGAGTTTCGAAAGATTATCTGGAAGGAAATAGACAAAAGTGCGGAATTGAAGGATCTTTTCGATGGCTGGGGCAGTCGCTGCTATATCTTCTCCAGTGAGATTGGGGGCAATTCTTGGGCTCCGGCTCAGGACCACGTCGTTGTACATAACCTGGAGTTAGACACAAATCAACTGCGTGCCATGGGCGGTGAGTATGTGATATCTGCCGCTCGCATAGAAAATAGCGCGCAGACTGGGCTGAGGCTGGAGAAAGAGTTTTACTCGCCGACCTCGTTTTGGCACATTTATCTCTACTCCGTGCTTCCAACGATGCCCCCTCCGGTCGCCTCGACGAACCCAACAGAAAACGCCGCCGCAAATAGCCGGACAGACGGGGCAGGCGGCCCGGGTCTGGAGAAACATTGATAGAGCTTGGACGATCTCCGGTTCCAGCCAAGAGCATGTCGCCAGAACTACGACGTATGCCCTTCTGCGAACTTACCATGGCAAAAGTTTCCGTATTAGCCCCGTCTTCCTCAGAGCCGGCGGCAGCTGCAAGTTGCCGGTCGACCAAAGATATCTCTCGATGACACAAGTGGCCTCGGATCAATTGAAGAAGCTCGTCTCTGCTTCGCAACAAGACGAACGCAAACTAAACCGCCGCGTGATACTGTTCGTGGTCTTGCTTGCGACAATGGCCACTTATTTTGGTCCCTTCTTGTTCCTCGGAAGCAGGTCCTATTTCACGATTCACGACAATCTCGATGATGAATTTGTAGTTAACTATCTACTTGTCAAGACTGGCAAAGCTCTCGCTTTCGACGGCACAACGCGGATCGAGAATATCATGAACGGTCTGCCACGCGCATCGCTACCGTCCGGTTTAAATGTTTCAGTACTTCTGTTCTATATTTTCACGCCCGCATGGACCTATATAGTCAATTTCATCCTCGTCCACGTGATTGCCTTTTGTGGGATGTTCCTGCTCCTGCGAAAGCATTTCTTGACTAAGGAAGATGATTACCTCCTCGCAGGAGCAGTTTCGATCTGTTTCTTCCTTGTCCCTTTCTACACGATATACGGTATTACGGTGGCAGGTCAGCCCCTACTGGCTTATGCTTTCCTGAACATTCGCAATGAACAAGGCAATTGGAAGGACTACCTGGTCATTCTGTGCTTTCCACTGTGGTCCACACTTGCGCTGATTGCCCCGTTCGCAGTAACAGCCTTGGGGCTGCTCCTGATCATCGATTGGGTACTGACGCATCGCTTGAATAAGAGCTTGCTTATCGCGATAACTTTATTCGCCTCCGTCTATATTGCCCTTCAATACCAATTGATCGGTTCCATTCTAGGCTCGCACACATGGGTATCGCACCGTACCACATGGAATCGCTGGACTGACTTCAATGTTCTCTCAAATATGAGGAGATCGCTTGAAATCATTCTTACTACTCAATACCACACCGGGAGCTTCTCAACGCTGCCGGTTATCTTGTCCGTCGCGCTTGCCCTTGCGCTTCTCTTCGCGAAGAAGCGACGTGCCGGCCTAGTCGATGTGTTAGGAATAGTCATTGTGCTCATCTGTCTTGAGTATGGCTTCTACGACTGGCTTGTGCGCCTGTTTGGGTGGCTAGTACGAGGCTCTCAGACCTTTAATGCAAGTCGATACTATTTCCTCCTGCCTTTGCTTTGGATGCTTGTCTTCGCCCTTAGTCTGAGAGAGTTGAAGCGCGTTAAGTGGGGTTTTGCAATTACCTGGTGTTTGATTGCAATTCAAGTTGCAGCAATTTTAAAGTTCGACACGGAGTATGAAAACAATGTCAAGATGCTTATCGGGAAACATGTTTATGAGCCGTCCTTCGATCGGTTTTTTGCCAAGGACTTATTTTCGGACATAGACAGATTCATTGGAAGACCTAAGGACAGCTATCGGGTGGTGTCGATTGGGATTTATCCCAGCGTTGCTGAATTCAATGGATTCTACACATTGGACGGCTATTTAAACAATTACTCGCTTTCGTACAAACGTCAGTTTCGACAAATTATTTGGAAGGAGCTTAGCAAAGACGCGGATCTGAAAGAGTATTTCGACGGCTGGGGCAATCGGTGCTATGTGTTCTCGAGTGAATTGGGTCACAATGATTTGTACTCGGGCGACAGCCGCTTTACTCTGCATCACTTGGAATTAGACACGAAGCAACTACGTGTGATGGGCGGCGAGTATGTCATATCTGCCGTGCACATAGAGAATAACGCGCAGAATGGGCTGAGGCTGGAGAAAGAGTTTTACTCGCCGACCGCGTTTTGGCATATTTATCTCTACTACGTGCTTCCAACGGCGCCCGCTCCGGTCGTTTCGGCGAACCCAACAGAAAACGCCGCAGCCAATCGGCGAACAGGCGGCCCGGGCCCGAAGGAACATTGATAGAGTTTTGGATGAGTGTTAGCATGAAGCTAAATGAAAAGGGGCCTCTCGGAGTGCGCTCGTAATGCACTTTGGGGCGTCGGTCATCAATCCTCGCGATTATTTTCGTAATAGTATCGAATCTGCGCTCGCACTTGTGGACGCAGTCTTGGCCGGCAAGGTGAGGAAGCTCGTAATCTCCCCTTCCTGCTCCACCTACGGTGTCCCAAACGGGCTTCCCATCGCCGAAAGTCTCCGCAAGGAGCCGGTTGCACTGCGCTAGATATATCCCGACAATGCCATAGTATCTTCCCCCAAAGGAGATCACATGACTCATCTTGCGGACAAATCTGCTTCGAGGCCGCTTAGCGTCTATCTGGGCGACCTCACATACACCACGCTTTCCCTTGCGACCGATGCGTTCCCCCTCAACATCGGCTTTATCGCAGCCTACGCGGACAAACACTTCGGTAAAGAGATTGATCTGAAGTTGTTCAAGTATGTCGATGATCTGGAGCAGGCGATCAATGAAAGGCCGCCTGACATTCTGGGTTTGAGTAACTACCCATGGAATTTCAATCTCGGCTTGGAATTCTTCAAGATGAGTCGCGAAGTGTCGCCCGAGACAATCTGCGTGATGGGTGGCCCAAACATACCCCTTGATGAGGAGGCACGCAGGGAGTTTGTAAAGCGCAACCCCCTGATTGATTTTTACGCTTACCTTGAGGGTGAAGAAGCATTTGTGGCGCTCTTGACTCGTGCGCTTGAGTCAAATCTTGACCACGAAAAAATGAAATCGACTCCAATCGATGGATTTATCCACCGCGTGAGTGAGACGGAGGTCATGAGCGGGATCATGCTTCCCCGACGACGCGACCTCGATGAGATCCCTTCTCCCTACCTTACGGGCTTCATGGACAAGTTTTTCGATGGCAAGCTCTCTCCAATGATGGAGACCAATCGCGGATGCCCGTTCTCATGTACTTTTTGCCACGAAGGAAACCAGCTCATTTCGAAGGTGAATCAATTCGGTATTGAGCGGGTGAAGGCAGAGCTCGATTATATTGCTGCCGCTGTCGAGAGAGCGCCAAACCTGATCACGAATTTGATGTTCGCCGATCCAAATTTCGCAATGTACGAACGTGACTACGAAATTGTCGAACATATCGAACGAATTCAGCAGAAGCAGAATTGGCCGCGCTCTATTTTCGCTTCGACGGGCAAGAATAAGAAGGAACGCATCGCAAAAGCGCTTCGAAAACTGAATGGTTCAATGTCGATGTGGATGTCTGTCCAGTCGATGGATCCAGTCGTCCTTCAAGAGATCCAGCGAGACAACATCAGTACCTCGCAGATGATGGGTTTGGCGGGGGTGTATCAGGAGCTCGGCCTTCCGACTCTGTCGGAACTTATTTTGGGCCTGCCGGGTGATTCGTATGAACGTCACGTCAACTCTCTCTCCCAGGTAGTGGAAGCGGGAATCGACATCATTGACACATATACCTGCATGTTGCTCAACGGCACCAAGCTCAATTCGGCATTTAGCCGGGCGAATTATGAGATTGGGTCGCATTTCCGAGTCCTGCCCCGTGACTTCGCGAAACTTGGTAATGGACGCATCGCGGTAGAGATCGAAGAGGTTATTACTTCTACAAACACTATGTCTTTCGAGGACTACGTAGAAGCGCGAAAGCTTCACCTGATGGTCGCAGTCGTCTATAACGGTGGGGGACTTAGTCCCTTGTTGAGGCTTTTGCGACAGAATCGTATTTCGATCATCGAGCTGCTCCAGCGGCTTGTCACTGGCATTCACGCCGCACCGGACTCTGTGCAGGCTATCTTCAAGTCATTCGTGCGATTGACAAAGGAAGAACTCTGGGACTCTGAAGAGGAGCTTCGAGCTTATGTGCGCGCCAACGGCAATTATGAGAAGCTACTGAATGGAGAAATTGGCATCAATCTAATTCAGACCCATACCGCGATGAGCCTCGCAGTGATGGATGATTGGGTTAAATACGTCTTTGAGACGGTTAACGCGATGCTCGGCGACGATGGTGAACGCGAGGGCGAGTGGCCCGAGATATTTGCGGATGTGAAGAGTTTTTGCACTGGACGGACGCATAACATCTGGGGAAGCGATCGTAACGAGGACAATCCGACTACCTTATTGCACCACGACGTTCCTCGTTGGATGCGAAGCCCGCTATCGATGTCGCTCGCACAGTTTAGATTGGACACCCCGGCAGTGCATCAATTTGCCTTCTCAACCGCTAAGCAGGAGGAGATGGCTGCTTTAATCAAGCGGTACGGCACCACGCCCACTGGTATTGGCAGGATCATCATACAGATGGGGCGCAATCGAATTTGGCGCGACGACGACGTGTTACCAGCAGTGGGTCGTTCCGGTGATTTCGAGAGCAAGAGCGGTGCCGAAATAGAGGACAGACCTAGCGGCCCATTCACGATCCTGACTCCGTAACCAAACGCCCTGATTTACAGAATAGACCTCGCCGCTCTGGACGAGGGGGCACAGCGGACGTCAAGGTCCCTTTGGGGATGATCCCAGATATCCGCATCGGGCGAGATTTGGCCGGGGAGAATCGATGCTCGCATTCG
>CAZAQN010000124.1:0-7105 GCA_964487345.1 uncultured Occallatibacter sp.
GTTTGTAGCCGACTACTTGCGGGACCAGCATGGAGACGGCTTGGCCGAGCATCGCAGCCTCGGCCTCGATGCCGCCGACACCCCAGCCCAGAACGCCGAGGCCGTTGATCATGGTGGTGTGCGAATCGGTGCCGACGAGGGTGTCGGGATACGCGAACGACTCGCCGTTGATTTCTGTGATGAAGACTACGCGGGCGAGATATTCGAGATTTACCTGGTGACAGATGCCCATGCCGGGAGGCACCGCGCTGAAATTGCGAAACGCGGTCTGGCCCCATTTGAGGAACGAATAGCGCTCGCGGTTGCGCTGGAACTCGAGCAGCGCGTTGGCATCGTACGATCCCGTGGTGCCGAATTCGTCCACTTGCACGGAGTGGTCGATGACGAGTTCGGCGGGCACGAGCGGATTGACGCGCTCCGGATCGCCGCCCAGGGTCTTGATGGCATCGCGCATGGCGCCGAGGTCGACGATGGCGGGGACGCCGGTGAAGTCCTGCATGAGGACGCGGGCGGGCATGTAGGCGATTTCGCGGCTGGGCTCAGCCTTGGGATCCCATTTTGCGAGGAACTCGATGTCGGCGGCGGTGACGTTCACGCCGTCTTCGCGGCGCAGCAGATTTTCGAGCAGGATCTTCAGGCTGAAAGGAAGCTTGCTCAGGTTGAAGCCGCGTGCTGTGAGTGCGGGCAGGCGATAGATGGTGTACGAGCGTTGGCCTGAGGTGAGCTTGGCACGGCTGGCAAAACTGTTCATAAGGGAACCTTTCTATCCGCGGGACGGCGGACGGAACTCAAATCACAAATGCGCGCTCCGGTCGGCCGCGAGCCTGCGATCGCGCGGGCTCGAACGGCAAAATCCGGAAAAATCTGGACAGGGATAGAGTACTCAGCGAGAGAGTCAGCGTCCACGGTCGGGGCGGCCGCGGCGAAAGCGCTTGGGTGCTGGCATAGCCGGAATGGCTGAAAGACTGCGCATGGCGGACAGCACGATTTTAGCGCGGAATCCAGCCAACGAGGAAGCTAAAAACCACCGAGGAAATTCACTGCGCATTCTGGCTAAACCAGCGGCTAGACTAGCAACGAGTAATCGCAGCGATTCCGATTTTCCCCGGAGATCTCCCATGATATTGCGCGTCGCCCGCGTCCTTGGCATCGTGATTTTCTTCTTTTGTGCTCTGAGCTTTGGCCAGACAAGTCCAGCGCCCGCCGCAGCGCCTGCGAGCAAATGGCCGGCCGTCGATGGAACGGTCGCTCTGCCGAATTTCCGCTTTGGCACCGGCGAGACGCTGCCCGAACTGAAGTTGCACTACCTCACGCTGGGTACGCCGCATCGCGACGCAGCGGGGCATGTGGACAACGCGGTCCTACTATTGCACGGCACTGGCGGCGACGCGCACTCGCTGATGAATCCGCTATTTTCCAATGTGCTGTTTGTGCCGGGGGGCGTGCTCGACATTACGAAATACTTCGTCATCCTTCCGGACGATATCGGGCATGGGGAAAGCTCGAAGCCCTCGGATGGTTTGAGAATGCACTTCCCTGCTTACGACTACGACGACATGGTGCGCAGCCAGCGCATGATGCTCGACCAGATGAAGGTGGATCATCTGCGTCTGATTCTCGGCACGTCGATGGGATGCATGCAGAGTTTTGTCTGGGGAGAAACTTATCCCGATTTCATGGATGCGCTGGCGCCGTTTGCTTGTTTGCCAATTCAGATTGCCGGGCGGAATCGCATGATGCGCTATATGTCGATTCAGGCGATCAAGCTCGACCCCACGTGGATGGGCGGGGAGTACAAGACGGAACCGGCGGAGGGATTGCGGTTGGCGAACACGCTGGTGCTGGTGATGGGGTCGAGCCCGCTGCAGATGCAGAAACAGGCGCCGACGCGTGAAGCCGCGGAGCAGTATGTGGACCGGTTCTGGGCGCGCCCAAGTCCCGACGCGAACGACATGATTTACTACCTCAACGCCAGCAGGAATTATGACCCAAGCCCGCACCTGGAGAAGATCAAAGCGCCGGTCCTGTGGATTAATTCCGCGGACGACTACATCAATCCGCCAGAGTTGGGGATTGCCGAAAAGATGGTGAAGCGCATTCCGAATGGGAAGTTCATTCTGGTTCCAATCTCCGATCAGACGCGCGGACACGGGACGCATACGGTCGCGGCGGTCTGGAAAGATTATCTCGCGGAATTTATGCAAAAGACCGAGCCGAAGCAATAGCTAGCCAAGGAACGCGGAAGAAAATGAGACGCCCGGCTATTTCTGCTTGGTTAGGGCTTCTGTGTAGATTGCCTTTGCGATGGCGGCGATGACGTGTTCGCAGGTGTCCTGATCGGCATGGGCATCGGTGACAAAGACGGCCAGCGCAAGCCGTCGCCGCCCATCGGGAAGAGTGATGAGTCCGACGTCGTTGGTAGCGGGAATCATGCCCCACTCAGCACCTGAGGAGCCGGTCTTGTGCGCAACTGGCGTGCCGGCGGGAAGCAGTCCCTTGATGCGGTTAAGGCCGCCCGTGGCTTCGAGCATCCAGTTATTGAGGAGGGCCGTGTGTTCTGGGTTGAGGGGCGAGTGGTCTGCGAACAAGCGAAGAAGTGCGACCATGGCGGCGGGCTCAGCGTAGTCGCGGTATTGCAGCTTCTGGTTACCATGAAGCGTGTACTCGCTGTCCTGTTGATGAATGGCGCTCAGGCCTAGGGAGTCGAGATATTGCTGGAAAGCGTCAGGACCACCGATGACGCGAAGCAGGAGGTTTGCCGCGATGTTGTCGGACTCCCTCGCCATGAGCTCGGTGAGTTTACGCAGAGGAACATCGACGTCGGCCTCGGGAAACTCATCCTGCAAGGGACTGAAGGTCGGGTATCGGTCGGATTTGAGGAAGCGAACTGGTTGATCGAGTTGCAACTTTCCGAGTTCCACCTGATGCAGAACGGCGAGGGCGAGCGGGAACTTGAAAGTGGACTGCATCGGTGGGTGGCCGTGGGGATCGAGATCGCAGTCGAGCTTCACGCCCGGCAGCGAGCAGGAGACGTAGACTTTGCCCCGGGCCTCGTTGGCGAAATCGGCAAGGCGCTCGTGGAGTGGCGTTTGGGCGGCGGCAAAGGAGGTTGCAAAGAAAAACAGCGTGAAAAGGCGCATTAAATCAAAATATCCTGCGCGGGCTGAGCATTGAAGTAACGAATGCGATACCGGTGGCGCGAACCTCGGAGAGCACCTAGCGGCGTCCGCAAGCGGGTCGATTCAAGACTTAGAAGGTTTGGCCATCAGGCGGCCAGGTACATTTCTCCGTCTCCCGAGAGGTTCCAACCCTTTTGCCTCCCTGCCGCTCCGAAGTACCATCGAAGGATGTAAAAACCCGCAGGAGTTCTCAGTCTGTGCGTTGTGGCTCATGATCGAAGCGAAAGCTTTATGGTGGAGCAAAAATGAGAGATTTCCTTCACTTTTTTACTCAGTTACTTAACGGAATACCCGCCACATTTTGGGGTGTCGTAATCGGCTCGCTGTTCACTCTGACAGGGGTCTACCTCACCAATCGTGCTAGCGACCGCCGTCTGAGATCACAACTCCAAAACGATCGAGAGCTAAAGAATCGGGAACGGGAAATGACGTTCAGAAAAGAAACCTACGCAGCGGCGGCAGAGGCGGTTTCGGTTTCGATGAACGTTCTATCCAAGTTCAGCGATTTGAGTTTTTCGTTGAAGGAAATTTCGACAGTTTACCTCGAAAAATCTCCCGTCCTCGCAAAAGTCAACCTTGTCGCCGGTGAAGAGACTATTCGTGCGCTCGCCAATTTCCAAACCGAGTTCGCGGCTGCCTTTTTTCGTTTGACGCAACAACGAATAGTCCTGAACGTATTGCAAGAACAGATTGCGGTAAAAGCTTCATTACTTCGGGGGTTTGAAAAAACACGAGACTCAATGATGGAGCTTATGCAGCGTCACAATATCGAAGGCATTCAAGATGAACGCAGATTTGAAGCGATACAGAAAAACTTTGAGTTTGAGGCAGGCCGTATCGCAACTACAATCCGAGAGATTCAACAAATAACCGCCGAGCTTTCTGCAAAGCACCTTCCCTTTGCAAGACAGTGTTTTGCGGAAACCGTAAATGCTAGCCAGCTGCTTGTCCCCTTACTGGTCGCAGCCCGGATGGAGTTAGAGCTTCGATCAACAAAGAAGATTACGCTAAGATTCTTGATCAAACCCACCCAAAGCTGGAAGGACAGCTTGACGAGTTTATTCAGAATGTCGCCGCTGTGAATGTGGTAACACCAACCTCCTGATCGGGGCGGCATGTGGTAAGCAATAGCGAACAGGGAACGCGATGTCGATTCCGGAATGACTAACGTCGCGATAATAGCTTATCTGGAGCCTGGGGCGTTTACGGGGACTAATCCGAAAGCCATTCCTTTGCACTGATTGCGGTATCGTAGATGGTGTGACCTGGATCGTCGGCGCGCCTACCATGTTTGGCTACGGATTCGGAATATCGGACGTCCGGGTAACTCTTGCAGATGAGAGAGAAGAAGACTGTCTACAAAAAATCTATCCAATCGGTAGACACTTCGCTGCAGGCTTTGCAGGATCGGTGAAGATTGGATTCGCAATGCTGGATGAGCTGCGACGCCTTTCAACTTACAACGACGAACGCGTCGCTTGCGACCCTCATGCCGTTTTGCGAGAATGGCCCGCGTGTGCTCGCACGTTCTTCTGTCAGTTCGAGGAAGCAGAGCGCATGGGTGGTTGTCATCTCATGTTGGTCATGGTGCATCCGCAAGAGCATGTTGGAAACCCCGCATGGCCGCGGTCTTTCGTCCATATCTTCAAGTCACCCTCCTTCGAAGGCGAGACAGTTCCCGTTCACACTTTGGGCTCCATAGGATCGGGCGTTCCTACCCGAAATGCAGAGACGCAATCGAATCGTTTGGTGCCGATCGTAGCAGAGAGCAGCTTTACATGCAGGGCGAGATGGGGTGCCAAGGTGGCATGGCCTCTATGTTAGGTATCAGTTTGACGGACATCCTGAAGGAAGTTCAGCCGAGAGGTGTGAGCCCACACATGCATTACTGTTGGGTCTATCGGGGAAGGACTATCATCCAGCGAAATGATCATACGGTGAAAGGTCGATGGACCATCGCGCCCCTTGGCTCCGGCATAAACCAGATACCGGGTGGAGAGACCTCTTCCATCTCTAGAGAACCCGTCATTGCAGAGGGATATGGCTTTTTTGATATGCCGAAGCTGGCCACCTCATGGGAAGAGCTGTTAGATATTCTGCGCAATCGCGGTCTAAACGCTCGAAGCTGCACCGCGTAGACGGGTGATTAGTCCCAGGATTCAGGCGAGCGCGGCAACCAGCCTGTTGCATGCGCTCTCCTATACTGAGAGCAGCGAGGTCACTTCCCTCCTTGAGCTTCTGGGTTTGGTTGGCGGGACTCTATACAAGATTTGTCGCGTGGCTGATGAGACGCGTGCCGAACGAGCGGCAGCGGCTTCTGGCCTTCACGATTTTGGCTGGCGGGCTGTGTGGGCTGGCGGCTGTTGCGTTTCACATGAGCGTGGCCTGGGTCGAGGGCTTTCTGATTGACCGTGCGGCTGCGGGCCATGCCGACCCGGCAAATCATTCCTGGATCGCCTGGACGATTCTCAGTCCTGCGCTTGGCGGGCTGGTGTGCGGGCTCGGCCTTTACTACTTCGCTCCCGCGGCGGCGGGCAGCGGCATTCCTCAGGTGAAGGTCGCGTTTACCTTGCGGTCGGGGTTTATTTCCGCTCGCGAGACGATCGCCAAGTTTTTTCTGTGCGTGATACAGATCGGGTCCGGCGGTTCGCTGGGAGTTGAGGGCCCGACGGTGCACATCTGCGCCGGTGTAAGCAATCTGCTGGCGCGGGCGGCACGACTGAACCCAGAGAATCGGCGGCGCATGGCGTCCGTGGGCATGGCGGCAGGCATTGCCGCAGCCTTTAACGCTCCGATTGCCGCTGTGACCTTCACGCTGGAAGAGCTGATCGGCGATCTCGACCAGACGATGCTCTCGGGCGTGATTGTGGCCGCGGCCCTGGCGGCTGTGGTCGAGCACTCGCTTATGGGAGTCAATCCCATCTTTCACGTGCCACGGGCGTTTGAATTGGGCAAAGCCTCATCGCTCATCTGGTACGCCTTGCTGGGCCTGCTGGCGGCTTTTGTGTCGGTGGCATTCACGGACTCGCTGCTCGGTGTGCGCGCGTGGTTTAAAAAGCTCCGCGGGGTTCCGAAATGGGTGCAGCCTGCGCTGGGCGGGGCGGCTACGGGCGGCTTCGCCGTCGTAGGGCTCCTGCTATTTCACTTGGGTGGCATCGCCGGCGATCCGTATAAGACCCTGACGCAGGCCTTCAGCGGGACGATTCCGGTGACGGCGATGATTGCGCTGTGCGTGTTGAAGCTGGCTGCCACGGTGACTTCGTACTCAAGCGGCGGCGCTGGAGGCATCTTTGCGCCTGCATTGTTTATGGGCGGCATGCTGGGCGGCGCTGTCGGATATATCGACGTGACGGTCTTTCACCACCCGGCCGACTCCATTGGCGCGTTTGCCGTGGTGGGAATGGGTGCGGTGTTCGCGGGGATTGTGCGCGCGCCGATGACGTCCATCCTGATTATTTTTGAAATGACCCGCGGCTATGGGCTGGTGTTGCCGATGATGATTGCCAACATGAGCGCCTTTGCGTTAGCGCGGCACTGGAGAAGGACGCCGGTTTACGATGCGCTGCTGGAGCAGGATGGGATTCATCTGCATGGTGTGCCCGAGCCGGTTGAGGTTGATTCGGCGCATGATGCGGAGACGCCGTTGTTCGCCGATGCGAAGGATCGAGGGACGTTTGTTGAATAGGGACATCCCTTCAGCGTCCCATTTTTCAGGGGCTGAAGCCCGATGATCTTTTTGCGGCATTTGCGGCACGACTGAAGTCGTGCCCTGTTACAAAACGCGAAACTGCATCGGTTTTTTCCAGCCTGTGAATCCTGTACTCTTTCAGGGAAACCTGAACCAGCGTTCTCAGAGGAAATCTGCGGGACCTACTTGGGCGGCCGCTCGTTGTAGAGGAAGAGAGCGCGCAGCTCCAGATAGGGTC
>CAZAQN010000125.1:0-7075 GCA_964487345.1 uncultured Occallatibacter sp.
TCTGGGTCTGCCCGGAACGCATCCCAGTTCTTTTTCGCTTCCTCCCGGCTGGAATGAGCCACCATAAAGATGAACGTGTTGTCCCAAGCGGGAGCACCCTCGGGTACCCAGTAGCCCACAACCTTCAGATCGTGTTTGGCGAGGATCTTTGAAGTCGTGTCGCGAAACCGTGACTCCAGCTCCGGCACTTTGCCCGGAACAGTGTGATAAACGCGAAGTTCAAAGACGCGATTGCTGTCGGCCTTGACTTGGTTAATCTCCACCAGGCGGGCAGTCATGAGCGATCCAGCGGCAAAGGAAACCAGGGCGATGGCGCAAACAGTCCATCCTTTAGATTTCCATCCTTTGAGTGTCCAGCAGTTGAGCGTCATGGAAGCCTCCTTCTTGTCACCGCAAAGCAGTGAACACGCGTGGTTACTGACGGTTCGGCGGTCACACGACCGCAATCCGAATCATAATGTTATCTGGCATTTTTTGGGAGGGGTTATGAAGCTCATGGCTACTGTCGTGGCGTTCATTGTGCTCGCTTCGCCGAGCCTCGCGCAAACGGCTCATTCCGATTCACAGACGCTCGATGCGATTCTTGCAGAGCTAAGGGAAATTCACGACGAGCTGCGCTTCACGCGAGCGATGCAGACACTCCTGGCGGAGCTGCAGGCTAAACAGGGAGTTGTGAATCAGGCCATGGAGCGCGTCGATAGGGAGAGGTCGGGCCTAATCCAGATTCAAGTCGACCAGAAAAGGACCTCAAGCGAAATAAATAGCGCACAAGATAAGCTCGACCATTCCTCCGACGCCGTGGAGCAGAAGCTGCTCACCGAAGAGGTAGAGCGCCTAAAGGCGAATGTTTCGGCGCTCAAGGTCCAGGAGCAGGCCCGTCAGTCTGTTCTGGACGAAGCGCAGCAGCGGTTAAGGGATTCGCAGGATGCTCTCGAAGGTGTTCAAGATCAGTTGAATGCGATGACGAAAAAGCTCAACCCGGGAGAGCACTGAGGCTTGTCAGGGCGTCAGGAAAGAGGGTGAGTCCATTGACGATCGGCAACCAGCACGGCGAACTGCTCATCCGCGCGTCAGTTCTGGTTCAAGCCTAAGTGCCGAAGAAGGTCCTGAAACTGGGGTCGGAAAACTTCTTGGCGGGAGCGACGGGACTCGAACCCGCGGCCTCGTGCGTGACGCGCAGGCGTTCTAACCACCTGAACTAACGCCCCCGCAATATCGACTTTCGACGGTTACCGTGCTTCTCTTTCCGTGCCCGTCAATTCCCGAAACTTCCTGAGAATGCCGTGACACGGCCCAGGAAAGCGGTAACTTGCCGAAAATAAGCGCAATGGATGGCTTCTTTGGGCGCTTTGAGGCACGCATGGTAATCGTTATTGTGCCCGCGACCTCTGCCGTATAGACCTTTGCGCGGACAGAATTGTCCAATCCCAAATGGCGATCTGTCCACAAAGGATCGCGATTGGGCAACAAGGAGAAGCGGTCATACAATTGCGCCTCTCGCTAAGCGTCGGTCTATAAGAAGCGAGGCCCTTCCCGCGCATAGACATAGTGCTGGACCTCGACAGGCTTGATGGCGTAGCTGAGCACTTGTTTCTCAATCTCACTGTCAGCTTGAGTAAAGCGGTTATGTTGCCGCTCGTGCTCTGCCCAAGAGTCGACTTTGAAGCTCTCCAAGTAGGTATTCGGTGCTTCTGTGTCGACGAAGATCCCCCAGCTTGTCGCGCCATCGCGGCGACGAACGCGCTCATATTTGTGGATCTGATGGAGAAATTCGGAAGCTTTCGCCGGATCAATCACATACTTCACAGTGACAAGGACCGGCCCCTGGTCGGGGCCAGGTTCCTCGATCATGGCCGGTTTAACCCAGTGATTCCAGATGCTGAGATCCAGCTTAGTATCCGGCAATCTGAACCAGGGCCGCAGCAACAGGCATGCAGCCGTTCCAATACTTGCAGCCGCAAGAGTTGCATGGACACTCGTGCGCAACGCTACGAAGCCCCACAGGGTGCTGCCTAGGGTAACGCTCCCTTGAAAGACGAAGAGATACACGGCGAGCACTCGCGCTCTTACCCAATCGGGTGCAAGCTCCTGCACCATGATGTTGAAGAGGGACATGATCGCGGTCCAGGAGGCCCCTCCAAAGAGCATTAGGAAGGAGAGGATCGCAGGTGAACGTAACAACGCAAGGCTTAAGACAATTGCGGCGAATATCGCTGTGGCGGAAGACAGTAAAGTCTCAGTCGAGAGCTTCGACCTTGTCCGCTGCAGCACCACGGCGCCCAGCACCGCGCCCAATCCGAAGAACCCGAGCAAGAATCCGTAGGCGATTGGGCTTTTACTGAGTTCCCTCGCCGCGGTTGGCAGGAGCGCCCAGAAGGAACTCGTGAAAAAGATAAGAACCGCCGACCGAAACAGCAGTCTGCGAATACCCGGGGAATACCGGACGTAGCGAATGGCGGCGGAGGTCGCTCCCCGGAAGGTCTCTGCAGGTAATGTGCTCTTTCGCACAGGCCTCCTCCACCTCTCGACCACGGCGATGACCCCGAGGAAGGAGAACGCGTTGAATGCGAATGCAGCGCCTACTCCTACAGATGCGACAATGAAGCCGCCGAGACCTGGCCCTACGGCCCGAGCCAGATTGAACTCGATCCCATTCAGAGCCAGAGCGGCGGGTAACTCCTCTTTGTCTACCAGCTCGGGAAAGATTGCCCTCCAAGTGGGCGATTCGACCGCATCCCCGATCGACAACCCCAGCGTAAGCAGGAGTAGGAGCCAAGGCGTCATCACTCCGGCGAATGTAGTCACAGTCAGCACAACCGCAATGACGAGCATCCACGTCTCTGTACCGAGTATCAGCTTGCGGCGGTCGAAGATGTCTCCGATCGAGCCTGCTGGCAGCGCCAACAGAAAAAACGGTAAAGCGGAGGCGGTTTGAATTAGGGCGATATACAGAGGATTCCTGGTGAGCGAAGTCATCAGCCATGCCGCGCCGACACTCTGCATAAAAGTTCCAATATCAGAGATCAGGTTGGACGCAAGCAGGTTTCGGAACGTGCGGTTCCGGAGAGGCTGCCACGGCCCCATAGAGTGAGAAACCTCTGATTGAGATACCTGAGTCATCGGTTTTGAGACTCATCGTCTTCCTTTATGCCTTGGCCATCCAAGAGCAGTTTAGCGAACCTATTGACGAGAAGGCGATGGCTACAAAAACATTTGGATGATCAGGTTCGTCCGCGACATTTGACTATGGCCGAGGCCGTTCGAAATGGCAAACTGGTGAATCTCGATAGGCCGCAAACTGTCACTCAGTCAGGCGGCGGAAGCGCCACCCATCAAATTCTTGAAGAATCAGGTTGGCAAGTCGCTGCCCTTTTTCAGAGGTTAGAAACAACGTCCTTTCAGGCGGCCGCTTCGCGTAAGAGAGTTTCGACTTTGTTGTCCAGATTTTCTGCAACCCGAAGCGCATCGACGTTTCCGTACGTAGCTAGAAAACTGGCCATCCTATCGTATGACAGGTGCACACCATCTGGCCGCTCGTCCACTAGAACTGTAACGGGAGCGTATGAACCAGCATCTGGAACGTGTTTGGCCATTTGCATCATGATGAGTGGATTGCCAATGATAAAACGGCTGATCTTGGGGGTATTGCGACCTGTTTCTTTGCGGACAACCGCGCCGTGGTCAAGCTGCATAAACAGCATCAGGCCGGCTTCGCTCAACCCTTTCTCGACTGCGCGCTTCAGATCGGCAAAGGAGCTCGCTTCGTTAGTCGATCTCCCAAATTCGGCCATGTCCGGATGACCGATAGAAGCGTAAAGAACCGCCACAACCTGATCGAAAGTTTTAGAGGAGATAAGGCTGAATCGCTCAACCTCAATTGTTCTGATCATCTAGAAGATCCTTTCTGGTCCTCTCCCATGGCAAAGAGACCTGCGCGCTGGTCCTGATTTCTAAACTTGAGCCATCCCTCCGTCCACGAAAAGCTCGATTCCTGTGATGTAACTGCTCTCATCGGAAGCGAGAAATGTCACCGCTTTGGCAATCTCTTGAGGGCGGCCGAGACGTCCCAATGGAATTGCAATCGAAAGGGCTTTGATCCGCTCCTGACCGACTTCCGAGGAACCAACAAGCTCACTGAATCCGGGAGTATCTGTTGATCCCGGACTGATCGCGTTCACCCGGATCTGACGTCCTTTAAGATCGGTACTCATAGTTCGAGCAAACGAACGGACCGCCGCCTTGCTTGCGCTATAAACGGCGTTCGCGGGTAGGCCCTTGCTGGCAACGATCGATGCACTTAGAATGATAGATGCTCGGTCCGCCAACATTGGGAGTGCTTTCTGCACGGTAAAGAGCACGCCTTTCACATTGGTGTCGAAGATGGAATCGTAAAGTTCTTCCGTAATTTCACCCAACCGGCCATATCTGGCGACTCCAGCGTTGGCAAAAATGACGTCGAGGCGGCCTTTTTCCTTCTTGATCTGAATGAAGAGTCGGTCAAGGTCAGCTAGTTTGGATACGTCTCCCTGGACGCTAGTGACGTTCTCGCCAATCTCTTGGATTGCTTTTGCGAGTTCACTTTCGCGACGGCCACTGATAAAGACATAAGCGCCTTCGGCCACAAATTGCTTTGCTGTGGCAAGACCTATCCCAGAGTTGCCACCCGTAACTAGCGCGATCTTTCCAGTCAATTTGTCCATACCTTCATTTCTCCTTGGCGCCGACGATTACTCATTGCCCCCTCTAGAGGCCAAGCTCAACCCTGACTCATGGACGCCCCATCACGTGCAGGAAACTTCCAAAATGCTTCTCCGGCCCCGTGAGTGCCCCTAGGAGCCTTGGATCGCCAATGCCTGACGTCTAGCTGGCGATTTCCTGCAAGAGCGGAATCATGCGATCATCCAATATCTGAGGAACCGGTGAATCTTTCATCTCTGGAAATTGGCTGAAGAACGAAGTTGGAAGATCGATGTCGATGCGCGCATCTTCGCCATCCTTTTGTGAGACGCAAAAGCGCACCGGCGCTCCAAGACCTGCGCGTGGAGAATATCGGAAGAGGCCTTGGGCGATGATCGCGTTTCCGAACAGGTAGAAACGGGATTCGATCGGTATTCCGGCCAATCGCTGCGTCGAACCTTGGTCGAGAGAGAAGAAGAGCGCGAATTCGGTCGGCTCACCTACTTGCTTTACGTACGCCGCTAGCTTCTCCGTATCCCCTTCGACTGTGAGATCACGGAGAGTCTTCGGGTTGTAATACTGAAATGTGGCCTCAATACGGCTGATGAGATCGGCAAACGACCTCTTCGAGTGGATCGTAACGAGTTCGCAGCTAAACGATGTTTTTGTGATCTGCGCGGTCATTTTGCATCGCCTCTTTCATTCATTGCTTAGGTCGATTCGTTCGACATCGATACTTCTACGGTCGTGCAATTGCCCATATGGGAAACCCGCCGTACACGCGAAGGCGATCTCCACGGTCATCTTTTGGATCAGCGACTTTCTACCACGACGATTTCAAGACCCCAGGGAGTTCGCCCCTTAGCGCAAGTCCCCGAAAGCAGATGCGAAAAACTCCGAACTTCCGGATGTACCCTCTGGGGCGTCCGCAGTTCTTGCAACGATTGTGCTTTCGAGACTAAAACTTAGGCTCTTTTGCGTCTTTAACTCGCTTTGCTGTTGTAGCCACTCTCTTTTGCTCCTGACTAGTCATGAAATACCAAGCAAATTCCTAAGCCCTGCAAGACGGAGTCCTCAGTGGGGCACTGCGGCGGGCTTGCAAATCATTTTTGGAAGTCATCTTCTACTCCTCGTTCCTCGTTGGAGACCGTTCTTCAATGAAGCCTGGGAGTCATGCCGGCGAGGCAGTCGATTCCGCCCTTGGTCGCCGCCGTCGCCGAGTGCAGCATTACTCTTGCGCTTTTCGCGCGATTACTTTCTGCAGTGAACGAACCCGAATTGAAGTCTGTGTGGGAATCACACCACAGTAGCTTTGGGCGTCGGAATGCTCAAGGTGTCCACACGAAGTCGAAAGCTGTTGACGAGCTCTATATAGGCGGGACTTGACGGCTGCCTCAGAGACATTAAGTTCTCGGCTAATTTCGCTAATCGACCATCCGTGCATTATTTGCATCCGAATTGGCTCGCGCAGAAACGGACGAAGCCGATGCAGCGCGCGCAAAGTCTTGAGTTGACTCTGATGCAGGACACACAACTCTTCGGGGTTCAGCGCAGAGTCCTTAACCTCGAAAGTGAACGATTCACATCGATCATCTGGCTGAGGGTCAAACAACACCTCGGGACGAACACGTTGTTTGCGAAGGACCATAAGAGTAGTGTTGACGGCGATCCGAGTTAGCCAGGTGTATATTCGCGATTTACCTTCAAATCTCTTAATCGCCAAAAAGGCTCGGAGAAGCGTCTCCTGAAGGGCTTCCTCTGCGTCGTGTGGATTTTTGACAATGGAAAGGATGGTCCGATAGAGGCGCCCGGAATAGATCGAATGAATCTCTGCGAAAGCTGCAGCCGAGCCTGCCTGAGCTGCCAATACGATATCGTCAACTGGCGCAATTACTCGCTCTATCGTGTGATCGAGCGGAGCGGGGTAATTCATGTTTTGCCTCCTTGGACCTATCACGCTTAAGAAATGCGAGAGCAATTTCCATGTGGCATGCTGTGCGCTTTCACAGCTGAGACAAGTTCAGATGCTTTTTTCACCAACCTTCATGGCTACCGGAATAGCCACTCCCGCCAACCACCTCAAGGGCCCTTTACAGCAGGTTCTCTGGCCACCGACAAAAGAGGACGCCACGGTCGGCCCCCGTGACTGCCTCCGGCAGCGTCCGGCAATCATCGCAATTCGTGCTTCAGGAATTCGCTCGTCCGACCGTTGGCAAGGTGAGCCGCGGCGGCATTGTAGTGTTTTCCGTTATGGCGCGAGAAGGCATGACTCTGCCCCGGGTAGCTGTACACCGTCGCACTTGGTTTCGTAGCAAGTGCCGCTTTAATCTCCGCTTGTGCAGTCTTGGAAATGAACTCATCCTCCTCGGCCAGATGCATGAGAATGGGCGCATGAAGC
>CAZAQN010000126.1:0-6817 GCA_964487345.1 uncultured Occallatibacter sp.
CCGACTTCGCTGCATTCGGTGCAAGCATCTTTGACGGCCTGGTAGTCCTCGATGCGGATGATCTTGCGCTTTTGGTAGTTGAGATATTCCTCGGCGGTAAAGATCACGCTGGGCATGCGGGTGACGGTGAAGACGTCGGCTCCATAGCCGGAGAGCTTCGTGCTGACATACTTGTTGGCGCCGTTGACGAGGGTGATGACCATGATGACCGAGGCGACACCCATGACCACGCCGATAAGCGTGAGGATGGAGCGCAGCTTGTTGCCCCAAAGAGATTGGAGCGCGAGTTTGAAGGCCTCAATCAGCTTCATGGCTTGGCTTCTTGTCCCCTGCTTTCAGTGTACGCAAAGGCCGTGCAGCCCGCCGCCGCTTTGGGACGAAACGGAACTGGGGTGCCGCGAACGGGGAAATTGGGGGCAGCTATCCCTCGATCCTGGGAATACGCGGATTGGGGAGCGCTGGTTCCCTGGGATTGCTGAAAGTGGTTTGTTTATGCCGATTCTAAGCGGTTGAGGGGCGCAGAAAAGCATCGCGAGCAGTTGTGACGGGAGGGTATATTGGGTCGGTGCTGTTCCGGCCTTTGCCGTTAGGCCTGATGGGCGGGCGGCAAGCGAGACCCCGGACGCAGGTACACTTGGACGCCGGCAAATTCTTTCCTGGAGTGAATCGATGTTCCAAGTGAACTCGCGCAAGACGGTGTACGACGTCTGCATCATCGGCTCCGGCGCGGGCGGCGGCACGGCCGCGAAGGTGCTGACTGAAGGCGGTCTGAATGTTGTGATGCTGGAGGCCGGTCCGCGGCTCGATCCCGATCGGGATTTTAAGGAGCACGTCTGGCCTTATCAGTTGCCGCATCGGGGAGCGGGGATTGGCGGATTGGGAAGCAACTTCGGCGAGTTTCTTGCGCCGAATGGTTTTTGGGAGATTGACGGCGAGCCGTATACGACGGCGCCGGGTTCTTCATTCCGCTGGTTCCGGTCGCGGATTGAGGGTGGTCGTACGAATCACTGGGGGCGGATTGCGCTGCGGTTTGGGCCGGCGGATTTCAGGGCGCACTCGACGGATGGCATGGGGGACGACTGGCCCATCACGTACGAAGAACTTGCGCCGTATTACGACAAAGTGGAGGCGTATATCGGCGTCTTCGGGTCGAAGGAGAATGTTCCCAATGCGCCGGATGGGATATTTCTGCCGCCTCCCAAGCCGCGTTGCACCGAGACGCTGATCAAGAAGACTTGCGATCGGCTGAATATCACGTGCATTCCGTCGCGGATGGCAATTCTTACGAAGCCGCTGAATGGGCGCGATGCGTGCCACTACTGCGCGCAGTGCGGCCGCGGATGCAAGTCTGCTTCGAACTTCAGTTCGAGCCAGGTGATGATTCCGCCGGCAGTGGCGACGGGCCGGCTGACGATGATCGCGAACGCGATGGCGCGCGAGATTGTGGTGGGTGGGAGCGGCAAAGCGGAGGCAGTCTCCTATATAGATAAAACGACAAAGAGCGAACAGCGCGTTTATGCAAAGGCCGTTGTGCTCGCGGCGAGTGCGTGCGAATCGGCGCGGCTGCTGTTGAATTCGCGATCGGCAAACTTTCCCAACGGTCTCGGGAATTCGTCGGGCGCGGTGGGGCGCAACCTCACGGACTCCGTCGGCAGCGACCTGGCCGGATATTTTCCGCAGCTTGAAAAGATGCCGGCGCACAACCATGACGGCGTGGGCGGCATGCACATGTACATGCCGTGGTGGCGCTTCGGCAAGCAGAATGAATTCTTGCGCGGCTACCACATTGAGTTTGGGGGTGGACGCGACATGCCTGGGGTGGGTGGCTTTGATGGCGTGTGCGAAGAGCAGGAAGGCTACGGAGTCAGCCTGAAACAGAAGTGCCGCAGCTCGTATGGCACGTTTATCGGATTCAGTGGACGCGGCGAGATGATTCCGAACGACAAGTGCTTCTGCGAACTTGACCCTGACGTGAAGGACCAGTGGGGCATTCCGGTGCTGCGCTTCCATTGGCAATGGAGCGAGAACGAAATCAAGATGGCCGCGGATATGCAGGCGACGTTCCGGTCCATTGTGGAAGGGGCGGGCGGGACGGTGATTGCTGGGACGCGGCGGCATCCGAAGCCGCAGGGGACGGCGAAGAACCCGGATATGCAGCAACCGACGGGCAAAATCTCGCAGGGCGGGGAGATTATTCACGAGTTGGGCACGGTGCGTATGGGAAGCGATGCGAAGACGTCGGTGCTGAATGCGCATTGCCAGGCACACGACGTGAAGAATCTTTTTGTGGCCGATGCTGCGCCGTTCGTTTCGAATCCCGACAAGAATCCCACGCTGACGATTATGGCGCTCGCTTGGAGAACGTCGGAGTATCTGCTGGAACAGGCGAAAAAGGGGGAAGTCTAATTTGATGGCCATCGATCTTGTATCGCGACGCGCGTTATTGAAGTCGCTGGGCATGGGAGCCGTGGCGGGCTCAGTCTTGCGTGTCATCCCGCTGGAGGCGGCGGCCTATGCGCACAGCGTGATCGATGCGGAGAAGGCCGATGCGGGCGGTTATGTACCGAAGTTCTTCGATGCGCATGCGTACAAGACGCTGCAGGCGCTGTGCGAGACGATTTTTCCGGCGGATGCGGATTCGGGCGGGGCCGTCGAGGCCGGGGCTCCGGAGTTCATCGATCTAGTGACAAGCGAGAATGCGGGTTTTCAGACAAAGCTGGGAGGCGGAATGCAAGGTCTCGATGCCATGTGCACGAGCCGGTATGGGAAGGTCTATCTGGATTGCGCGCCTGGGCAGCAGAAGGAGATTCTCGATCTGATTGCTTATCGGAAAAATGCGGATGCGGACGCGGGACTTACGCAAAGTGTGGAGTTTTTCTCGTTGTTGCGCAACCTGACCGCCGATGGATTTTTCACGAGCAAGATCGGAATCAAGTATCTCGGCTACAAAGGCAACACATTTGTGCCTGAGTTTCCTGGATGCCCGCCGGTGCCGGGGCTGGAGGCCTGAGGTGCGTCGGCGAGTCGGATGGGATCGGTTGACATTGGGATCCGAGGAAGGAATCGACGGCATGAACGCGCAGGATTTGCTGCCACAGACCGCGAAAAAACCAGGGAGTGCCGCTGCTCTGCGCGCTCGGACAGTGCAATCGGCGTTCCCTGGCCGGCCCTCGTTGCCGGGAAACGTGGAGTTACGAAGCCGCGGAGACGGCTGCTCTGCTCCACTTATTCAAGGGCTTTGCGAAGCTCGCGTGTTTGCCGTACGCAGATTGAGTTGGAGTGCGGTCGCTTGACTCGTCGCCAACCTTGAAGGCTCCGACCAATCCGCTGAGTTCATTCGCCAGGTGGGATAGCTCCTCGCTGGCGTCGACGGACTGCTGCGAGCTTGACGCGGTCCGCTCGACGATCGCCGTGATTTCGCCCATGGTGTTGACGACGGTCTGGGTGGAATAGGACTGCTCGGTTGCGGCGGCTGCAATTTGAGTGACCATTTTTTGAACGGAGACGGAGCCGCTGATGATGCTGGTGAGCGCTTCACCGGCCGAATTGGCCGAAGCCACACCGCTCTTAACCTGCTCCATGCTGGAGCGCATGGCTTCGACAGCGATGTGGGTTCCGTCCTGAATGCCACGGACCGTGGCGTCGATCTCTTTGGTCGCGGCGCTGGTACGTTCGGCGAGGCGGCGTACTTCTCCGGCTACTACCGCAAAGCCGCGCCCATGTTCACCGGCTCGCGCTGCTTCGATGGAGGCGTTCAGAGCCAGCAGGTTGGTCTGGTCGGCGATCTCGTTAATGACGCTCACGATTTTTCCGATGGCGTCGCTGGAGCGGCCCAGATCCTCAATTCGCGCGGAGGTTTGTTGGTTGGCAGTGAGAAGCTCCTGGATCGCCTTGACTGTCGTTTGGACGGTCTGACCACCGGATACTGCGCTCTCTTCGGCTTTGCGCGCGTCTTCAGCGGCGCGCTGCGTGGTTTGGCTGATCTCGTTGACGGCTGTCGACATTTCATTCATGGTCACGCTGATGCGCGCCGATTGCTCCTGTTGCTGTTTAGCCTGCGAGGCAGTTTCCTGGGCGGTTTGCGCCAACTCGGTGGCGGCGGAGCCAAGCGTTTGCGCGTGAACGCTGACCCGACGAACGATGTCTTCGATGCGGCCGATGAAGTCGTTGAACCACACGCCGACTTCGTCGATTTCGTTGTCGCCGTGGATTTCAATGCGGTGGGTCAGGTCGCCTTCTCCCTGCGCAATATCACGCAGGCGCAGGGCCAGTGCACCGAGGGGCAGCACTACCTTGGACTGGATGACCCACCAGGCAGCGCCGCAGATGAACACAACGAAGCCGAGCATGGCGAGGCCGGTCAGGCGGGTCCGCAGCGAATACGCGTCCACGGTATCCAGCTCTTTTTGGAAATCGTCAGCAATGACTTTGTCGAAAGAGGTCATTGCATCGGAGAGCGATTTGTTGTCCTTGCCCAATGCACCGACCTGGGCCATCAGGTCCTCGGTGGGACCGTGTTTAGCGGCGAGAATGGCCGCATAGGTATCGCGATCGCGCGAGCGGAGCGAGGAGAACTGGTCGAGAAGCGCGTCGGCCTGCTTTTCGAGATCGCTCATGCCGCTCAGCGACTGCTTCACTTCGGTGAGTGCCGCGGCTGTGGCCTCCGCGTCCTTGTCGGCTTCCGTCAGGCTCTTCGTATCCTGAAGAACGACGGCATCGCCGTAGTGCTTCTTCATGCGCTCGAAGGCCGACTCGGCCTCCTGCATGCGCAGGGCGGATGGAAAGAGAGCGGTGGAGATCTGCGACATCCGGCTATGCGTGGCGGTGGCCGAGTAATTTACCACAGCCAGCATGAGCAGATAGCCGACTCCAAGAACAGCCACGATGCCGAGAATCCAGGTTTTGATTTTCAACTGTCGAAACATTGAGTCACCTTGTCGCCGGATATGCTGCCGGATTCATACAGCCCGGGGTCGGTTGATGGGTTATTCCAGCCGCGCATCCCCCGGGCACGCGCGGCTGAATTCAGGTTTACTTAACTTCCAGGGTCTTCACGCCTTCGGTGCTTGCCCCGCTGCTTACATAGCCAACCGCGCCCTTGGTCTTTGCGACGTAGGACACAACTTCGGCATCGTTGGCGACAGACTTCGGCATGGAAGCCTTCCCCGTAAAGACCAGAGAGCGGTAGAAAGCCTGCAACGCCGAATCATTCTTTCCCAGATAGGTCTTCAGGAATGCTTCGTGCGCCGCGCCCCCCTTGGCGAGGACCGGCTCGACGTGGCTTCCGCCGATGGAATCTTTATCCAGTAGAAACACTGCCTGAAGGTCTCCCGACGAAACACTGCTCGTCGAGACGCTGTTGTTGGCAATTACTTTCACGTCGGCCGCAAAGATGGGCGACGACGCAACGAAAGCCAGCGCAGCTAAACTCAAAAAAAGCTTCTCGTTTTTCATCTGTCTCTCCTCTCTCTTTGGGCTAGAAATTGAAACCGGTCTTCATGACCAAGACGTTCGTATTGGGCACGAAAGTCGCGTTCTGCTGTGGGTAAAAGCCATTGGGGAACGAAGCCAGCGTGTACCCGTTCATGAAGTGGCCTTCCGCCTTCACGTTCCAGAAGCGGTTGATATCGACGCGACCGCTAGCGACCTTGTCGTAGATGTGGCCGTTCGGCAGACTGGTGTTGAAGACTTGGTTAAACGAGGAGGTCGCCGTGTAGTGGGAGTAGTAACCGCCCGCGGAGACGCGCTTTGTGAGCCGGTAGGTTCCGGCTAGATACCATTCATGCCCGTTTCCCTTGTCCTCATTCGTGAAATTGCGGATCATGTGGTCCTTGTACTGGCGCTTGATCTCCGAGTCGATCTCCAGGTTTTTGTGGATGTATTGGCCGAAATACTGGTTGGTAAAGTCTTTCTTCGTATTCTCGGTGTTGTGTAATCCTGCGCGTGTACCGATGCCAATAAGATCCTCATCCAGTCGCGATATGCCCAAGAGGAAGCCTTTGACGGGCGTCTCCCAACGGAGGTCGCCGCCGTATTGCAATCCACCGTAAAAGTTCTCGATGGTTCCGTGATACTGCAAGAAGTAGGCATAGCCGCTGTGCATGCTGTCGCTGCGGTGACCCGACCAGACGGTGTAGTCCAGTTTGCCCAACCTGTGAGCAAGAGGGATCCTGCCGAAAACGTCGCCGCCCGCGTGAGCGATGTTGGCGTCGCGCATGTCCATTGCATAGGCGCCTTGCGGCAGGAGAGCGAAGGTGCGCAGGAAATCCAGATCCTGAGTGTCATTAAACAGGCCGAAGGTGGTTTTTACTTTACCGCCCCGGAACCCAAGCCATGGTTTGGCCCTGAAATCGAGGGTTGCCCAGTCTAGTTGCGGATGCCACTGCCCCAGCTGCCCCATGTTATGGTCGTAGATTTGCGCTCCGCCCCGGAGCTTATCGGTAACCTGGGTTGACACGTTCAACCCCATGTCTGTCATGCCGAAGCTGCCATCGCCATTGGTGGTCATGGTGAGCCAGTTGTTGCCGGTCGACTTCAAATAACCCTGAGAGCCGAATCCGTGTACCTGGACGGTGCGGTCGAACAATCTGAAGTCCTGCGCGTGCAGGGCCGGAGAAAATGAAAGAGCCGCGAGCGCTGCCGCAGCCATGAACCTGCAATTCACTAGCCTCATTGTTTGTCTCCTTTGCTGAATGTGGAGTGCAACGGCTCCTGTGCGGGCTAAGTCAACCGGTCCTCGACATGTTGCACGGTTGCATTGCAGGCCTGACTTACATGCCGACCCGTCGCCCAGAGGCTCGTGGTAATGAACACTCGC
>CAZAQN010000127.1:0-6763 GCA_964487345.1 uncultured Occallatibacter sp.
CCGGATCCGCCCGCAAGAATAATCCCTTTCATTGGGCAATCCTTTCGTCGTAATTCCGCCGAATCCAGTCCTTGTATGCTCCGGTGCGCACGTTTTCAATCCACCCACCATTTTTTAAATACCAGGCGACCGTCTTTCTTAATCCGCCTTCAAACTCCTCGGCGGGACGCCATCCCAGCTCGCGCTCTATTTTCGTAGCGTCAATCGCATAGCGGCGGTCATGCCCCGGTCTATCGGTGACATATGTGATCAGCTTCCTTCGCGTCCCGATTTCAGAGTTCGGACTCATTTCGTCAACCAGATCGCATATCGCGGTAACTACGTCGATGTTCTTACGTTCACTGTTCCCGCCAATGTTATAGGTCTCTCCCACGCGGCCCCGTTCAAGAACGCAACGAATCGCCGCGCAATGATCCCCCACAAACAGCCAATCGCGCACATTTCGGCCATCGCCGTAGACGGGCAGAGGCTTACCCTCAAGCGCGTTCAGAATCATGAGAGGAATTAGTTTTTCGGGGAACTGATACGGACCATAGTTATTCGAGCAGTTAGTTGTGAGCACCGGCAAGCCGTATGTATGGTGATACGCTCGCACCAGGTGATCCGAGGCAGCCTTCGATGCAGCATAGGGGCTGTTTGGCGCGTAGGCCGTGATCTCCGAGAATGGTGGATCATCCGGTCCAAGAGTTCCATAAACTTCGTCCGTCGATACGTGCAAAAAGCGGAATGCCTGTCGACCCGTTGAATCGAGCTGTAACCAATATGTTTTCGCTTGCTCCAGCAAGTTGAGCGTGCCCTGCACATTGGTGCGGATGAATGCACCAGGATCGGCAATCGAGCGGTCCACGTGACTTTCCGCGGCAAAATGGACGATCGCCCGCGGCCGATGCTCGCGCAAAAGCGAGGCCATGTGTTCGGCATCGCAGATATCTCCGCGCACCAACTGATGCCTTCGGTCACTCTTTAGAGGTTCAAGGTTCTCTGCGTTCCCGGCATAGGTGAGCGCATCGAGATTCACCAGCGCCGTGGCCGCGTTCTTGAACCACTGCAGCACAAAGTTCGAGCCAATAAAGCCCGCGCCGCCAGTCACTACGATGGTCTCGCTTATGTCCATCCCTTTTTAGGAGTTCCTTTGAGAGGAAGGATTAGGATAAGTGCCGCTTTGCTCGTTGCCGCATAGGAGCAACGCAGGACGCTTGCAGAAACGGTTCATGCCGTTATTCATTCGTTGCGTGCCCGCGCAAGTCACTGGAAGAAGTCTAACATCGGGTGCCGAGAAGCCATAAAAGCCGAAGATTGGACGCGAGGACTCCCGGACCGGGAAAAAAATCCGTTGCGCTCCGGCGTGCGCCCGGCCATGGAGGGCTCCTTATGCCATCTGTACGAAATATTGAAGCTTCTCCAGCAAACCATCTCGTAGGGTGTGCAGCTCGGTCAACCCGGTGAATGCCGCCGCCCCCTCGCTTTCGATTTTCAAGTCGAGGATCCCGTTCGCATGCGCATGAAGCTTCTGGTGCAAAGCATCGATCGCCTGAAAGCCAGTGCGCTCGCCGCGACCAGCCGATGCCTCGGCATCCAACCATGAGCCGAATCGGCACAGATGGTGGTCTATGCGCGGCGCCGCCAGCCGATCTCCATGAAGGAACTCCTCGATTTCCGCAACCCACGCGCGATGCTCGACAGTCGCGTAGAGAATCGGCCAGTTCACCGGATCGACCGGGGGTACGTTGGCCCAGCGCGGGTCGGGGCGCCAACCCGCCGCCCAATTTGCAAGCTCACTTCCGGGCATCGGGCGGGCGATACCAAATCCTTGGGCAACGGGGCATCCAAGCCGCAGCAGCATTAAACCATGGTCGACCGTCTCCACTCCTTCGGCGACAGCTTGACGCCGAAATGCGTTAGCGAGCACCAGAACGCCCTCCAGAATCGTCAGGTCCTCCGGATCGCTGAGCATATCGTGCACAAAGCTCTGATCTATTTTCAGAACATCGACAGGCAATCGCTTTAAATACGACAGGGAAGAATAACCTGTCCCAAAGTCATCCAATGCAAAGGAAACTCCGAGCTCGCTGCAAGCGCGAATCACCTCTGAAGCCTGGGCCACGTCCTGAAACGCGCTGCTTTCGAGAACCTCCAGTTCCAACTTCGACGGCTTGACGCCAGGGTGCCGAGCCAATAACTCTTTCAACCGATCGACAAACCGAGGCTCCTGCAAGTGCAGCGCGTCAACATTCACGCTGACAGGTATGTCCAGACCCTCGTCGCGCCAATGCTCCAAATGCGACAACGCGTTGCTGATTACCCATTCACCCAGTTCCACCACCAGCAGATTACCCTCCACAACCGGCAGAAAGTGTTGCGGCAAAAGCAGGCCAAGCTCAGGGTGCCGCCAGCGTATCAGCGCTTCGGCGCTCAGAACCGTACCGGTGCACATGTTGACCCTCGGCTGGAAATACAGCTCGAACTCATGGGCCTGCATGGCTTGCCGAATGCGCTGCAGGTCTTCGTGACGGCCACGCATGCTGCGATCCAGCGTCGGATCGAAGATGTGGTAGCGTGACCTGCCGGCCAGTTTCGCAAAATACATAGCCTGGTCGGCCTGACGAAGCAATTGGTCCGGCTCCACATCTTCCGTCTGCGGGTAGAAAGTGACTCCGATACTCGCCGACACCTGAAGCCTCAGGTCGCCCAATTGCACCGGTTCCGCCACCGCATCCCGAAGCCGCCCAATCAGGGCAAGGCTCTCCTCAATGTTCCCAACCTCCAACAGAACAACGACAAACTCGTCGCCACCGGCCCGGGCAAGCGTATCTCCTTCGCGCAGCGCAGCATTCAATCGGTTGGTGATTGCCGTCAAAAGCTCGTCGCCCGTCTTGCGTCCATAATGGTCATTCACCGCATGGAAATCATCCAGGTCAAGGTAGGCAATCGCAACGATACTTCCGAGACGGCGGGACTGTGCCATCGCCTGTCGCAGGCGGTCGGCAAGCAAAGTCCGGTTCGGCAGCCCCGTCAACAAATCGAAATGCGCAATATGCTTGAGCTGCCTCTCAGTCTCCTTGATGAGCGTCAGATCCGAGAACATCGCCACATATTGCTTCGTGGGACCCGTCACATCCGGAACTGCGCTGATCGTCAGCATTTCTGCAAAGATCTGGCCGTTCTTTGCTCGATTCCAGATTTCCCCTGACCAGCGACCTTTCTCCTTCAGGTCTCTCCACATCGCCGCATAGAACTCTCTCGTCTGCCGCCCCGAGCTGAGTATGCGCGGATTCTGTCCCAGGGCCTCTTCCCGTGTGTACCCGGTAATCCGGGTGAATGCGTTATTTACGTCGAGGATTACCGCTTCCGCATCCGTGATCACAATGCCCTCGGATGCATGCGTAAAGACGTTCGCAGCCAGTTGAAGACGATCTTCGCTTGCCTTCAGCGCAGTGATGTCTTCGGTAAACAGCACAATCCCGCCGATCGTCCCATCCGCCCTCCGCCAGGGAACAAGTTCCCACCGCAGCCAGCACTTCGAGCCGTCGGCCCGCTCAAAATGGTCTTCCTCTTCGCGAAGACTTTCGCCGGCAATTCCGCGCCGGTGTATCTCCTTCCAACGTTCCGGTAACTCCTGAAAAACGTCATAGTGGGAACGGCCGAGGATTTCCTTGCCCACAAGAGAGTAGCTCTCCAGCCAGCGGCGACTCGCAGCCAGATAGCGCATCTCGCGATCGAACATAGCAATGGCGGCCGGAGCATGTTCAATGAAGAGCTGTAGCAGTTCCCGGCTCTCCCGCAGAGATGCTTCAGATTGTTTGCGCGTCGTAATATCCTGGATCGTTCCGCGAAGCGCGACGGGCGTTCCCTGCGGGTCCCTCTCCAGCTTTCCCACCGAATGCACCCAGCGCACCGCGTGGTCGTTAGGCCTCACGATCCTGTACTCTTTCCCGAAGTCCATGGACCTTCCTAGAACCTCATTCGCCAGCAGCGAAGCCATCATCGTTCTGTCATTATGATGAACAAGCGCTCTCCAACCTTCCAATGTGCGCCCGTACGACGCGTCGATCCCGAGGATTTCGTCCAGCATCGCAGAGCTCGACCAGACCCCGCTTACTAGGTCGAGCACGTAGCTGCCAATGCCTGCAATTCTTTGCGCCTCTTTTAGGGACTCTTCGCTCTCCCTCAGTGCGCGCTCCGCCTCCTTTGTCGCGGTAATATCCTCTGAAAGCAGCACAATCCCGCCAACGGCCCCATGGCCGGTCCACCACGGCCGCACCATTCTCCGCACCCACCGTTCACTCCCGTCTTCTCTCTGGTAGTGATCCTCATTAAATGAAACTGTTTCGCCGTCCATGGCACGGCGATGTTCCTCTTTCCACCGGTCGGGAATCCTATAGCCCAGTTCATAGTGGGACTTCCCAGCGAGATCCCATTCTTTGACCCCCATGTCTTCAATCCAGCGCCGGCTGGCGCTGATGTACCGCATCTCGCGATCGAACATCGCAAGCCCGGTAGGAGCGTCCTGAATGAAGAGCTCGAGCAATCCGGTGCTCTTGCGCACCTCGCCTTCAACCAGCTTTCGCTCGCTGATGTCTTCGATCGTCCCGCGCAGCGTGTGTGGTCTTCCCTGCGCGTCCAATTCGAGCCGGCCCCTAACGCGCGCCCATCGCAATTTCTTGTCTGTCTGGCGCAGAAAACGTATCTCGTCGTCCAGCATCTTCCTTTTGTCCAGGTCGGTATCTCCGTAGAGCTTCACCAATCTAGTCAGATCCTCCGGAAGAATCAGGTCGCTCCAGAGAGCCGCTGCGCGTTCACATCCTTTCTCGAGCCCAAGAATCTCGTAGAGTACCTCGGAAGCTGTCCATGTCTTCTCATCAATGTCGAGAATGAAACTGCCCACCCCCGCAATTCGTTGTGCTTCCTTGAGGGATTCTTCATTGGCACGCAGGGCCTGCTCCGCCAACACTCGTTCCGTCGTCACGGCGACGATCGTAAACACCCCGATGATCTGCCCTTCCCGATTGCGCACCGGGAACTTCCTGTGGTCGAGACGTTCCTTCCTCCCCTGCACTGTTTCTTGCAATACATACTCGACGGGCCTCCCGGCCAATACCTGCTCTTCGAATTCGTAGGATTGGTCGGCATATTCCTCCGGAAACAGGTCGTAGTCGGTCAGCCCGATTAGGTCGCGAGGCTCTTGAGAGGGATTGGAAAACATCCTGCGGAGATTTCCGTTGGCCAGCGTGATGACGTGATTCCGGTCCTTGAGATACGCGCATTCATCCACGCATTCCATCACTGCCATCAAATCGACCGACGACCCGCGGTTGGCATCCTCCTGCTTCGTGCTGGCCCCGCCGCGCAGATCGAGATTCAGAATTGCGAATCCCTCCGCGGTCTTCTCAAGTTCATAGCGCCAGCGCATGCACCGGATCCGCCCGTCGGCATGCCGGACTCGGACATTCAATTCGCCCGAATCCTCCGGGGCTGAGGATGAAAACAGCTTCCGCACCGCTGCGGCGTCATTGGGGTGAACCAGTTCCTCCAATGAAATTGCAGATGAGAGAAATCCTTGTGGTTTATACCCCAGAATCGCTTCGACACGTTCGCTGACAGACAGGACGTCCAGTTTCTTCATCCATACCATGCGAAAATCCGCTTCCAACACGGGGCCGATTCCTCTTCAATACGCCATCGTGCGTTGGACGGCGCATGAGCTTGCGGAAGGCACAAAAGTACCACAAAACTATGCGTAAACACAGAGAAATAGAGGTGCTTGTCGACTCAGTATCAAAAACTCTATCCACGCATTTTCAGTTCCATTGGCACGTGCAATCTGTCACACATGTTTGCCATTTTCTTGCACAAGTTGGAATGCCTCACCAGCGATTCGAAAACCTCTTAAGTGCTCGGTTCCCTTTCCGCACTCGCAACCTTCCAACCCAAAGGAACCAAATAAAGCATTAGTTATCCACTCACTTTTTTTCCCGTCTTAATTCGCTCCTGCTTATCCACGCATATTCTTGGCATAATCGCAACAAGCGGTTCCTCCGACGCTGTTTCTCGGCGAAGTTCAAGCCGATTGGCCGGAGAAAATCAAAAATCGGCTTACGATTCGAACCCGATTCGCCATCCAACGGACTGGACCATCGTCCGATTCGGGTAGGGAGCATGGAAGAGTGACCAGCTATAGCCGTCAGGATGTATTGAGGATCCTGCAGATCAGCTCCCGCCAGCTGTTCGGTTGGGAAAGAGCCGGAATCATTCCCACGCAGCAAACCTACACATTCCAGGACCTCGGCCAGCTGCGGACCTTACGCGCCTTACGCGAGGAGGATGTGCCCGCAGCCTCGATCCGGGATTCGATCATTGCCATGCGCGCCGTGGCTGGCATGACCAATCCGCTTCTCGAGGCGAGCCTCGTCCGCACCGGCGCTCGTCTGGCATTCCGCTGCAGCGGCGCCATGGTCGATCCGATTCGCCGCCAATTGCTTTTCGACTTCGAACGCCTGGAACATTACCCAGCAGGGGCTGGACCGTCGCCTTTGCGCAGGCCAGGTCTGTTGCCGGTCGGCACAGAGAGCGTACAGAGCCTCTTCCTGGCAGCTGTGCAGGCCGAGGAGTCTGGCGAGAAGAACCGCGCCATCGCCTTGTACGAACAGATCCTGGAGCGGGATCCTTGCTACGCTGCGGCCTACATCAATCTCGGAACCATCTATTTCCACTTGCGCCGCTATGGGCGGGCAGAGGAACTCTATCGCCGCGCTACCGAAACCGA
>CAZAQN010000128.1:0-6736 GCA_964487345.1 uncultured Occallatibacter sp.
AGTAATGCGAAGACGAGACCTCTTGAAATCCGCAACGACACTTGCAGCGGGCTCGGTAGCGACGCCCCTGCTTCAGGCACTTAGCGCCTCTATCCCTGTGATTGACGCTCATATTCATCTCTTCGATCCGTCGAGGGGTGGCGGCGTCCCCTGGCCCGAGAAAACAAATACTGTCTTGTACCATCCCGCGTTACCTGGTCGTTATGCAGGGCTTGCCCAACCGCATGGTGTCGTTGGAGCAATAGCGGTCGAGTGCAGCCCCTGGCTGGTGGATAACTTTTGGCTTCAGGATGTCGTGGATAGAAACCCTATCATGCTTGGTTTCATCGGTGACCTGGAACCCGGATCTCCGGAGTTTGACGCAACCCTGGATCGCCTTCATATCAGCCCATTGTTTCTTGGCATACGATACGGCAACCTGTGGAATCGTGATCTCGGCGCCGGCTTCCAGAAACCGGAGTTCGTATCAGGACTGAAACTGCTGAGTCAGGCAGGATTGGTGCTTGAGACGGCGAACCCTGATCCGGCCCTCATTGTCGCGGTTCTGACTGTCTCCGATCGTGTTCCCGATCTCCGCATAGTCATTGACCACCTGCCTCACGCCGATCCGCCAACCGATGTCACGGCCCGCGCCAACTACGAGTCCAACCTGCGCGAGCTATCACACCGGCCAACGGTCTTTGTGAAGGGCTCTGAGATCGTGCGCCAAACGGGTAGTCGGGTCGATCTCAATGCAGGAACTTACAAGACGGCCCTTGACCAACTATGGGACCTCTTTGGAGAAGACCGCATCCTCTTCGGGAGCGATTGGCCCAACAGCGATACGCTCGCCACGTATGATGAAACATTTGCCGTTGCAAAGAGCTATATTTCTACTCGGAGCCTCAGTGCGCAAGAAAAGTACTTTTGGAAGAATTCGACACGGGCATACAAGTGGCGTTCGCGCACGTCGACCCAGGCAGATCTGCAGAAATCCTAAGCCTCCCCAGGAAGAGGACGGCGTGCGCTGCCAGGACGCATCCCGTTGGCGCCTTGGACGCCTGCAATCCGGCCCATTCACAATGATTCTGCCCAAGGACTTGGTTTGCCCTAGAGCGCGCTTGGTCCCGTCGGCCTGGAGAGGCCACCGGAGTCCGAATTGCGGTTGCGATTGAATTGGCAGGGAACGACTGCGATGGATGCGAAGATCAGGACCGACCAAGTCGAAGCATCTGACCGCAAGTTTGCACTCCGCTGGCGATTCGTTGCGCTTGTTACGGCGGCGATTGCAATCAGTTACTTCGATCGGCAGACGATATCGGTTGCCATTGCTGCAATCCAGCGAACGATCCCGATCTCGAATCAACAGTTTTCTTATCTCCAGACGGGCTTTCTTCTCTCCTACGCTGCTTTGTACGCAATCGGGGGCCGAATGTTGGACAAGTTCGGTACACGACTAGGATTTTCGCTGATCATGCTCTGGTGGTCGGTGGCATGCATGTTGCATGGCTTTGCAACTACGTTCGCATGGCTCCTGGTCATGCGTTTTCTACTTGGGATGGGCGAAGGTGGAGCATTCCCAGCTGCTACGCGCGTCGTGTCAGAGTGGCTTCCCCCTCAGGAGCGCGCCACCGCCATGGGCTTCATCAACGCGGGCACCGCAGTCGGCTCTCTTCTAGCACCTCCCCTGATCGGACTGGTCCTTATTTTTAGTGGGTGGCGAGCGGTCTTCTTTTCAGCCGGAGCGATCGGACTTCTCTGGGTGCTGTGGTGGGCGCTTTCCTATCGCGGGAACGATACCGGCTTTTCGAGGGATGAGAAGGAAATAATTGCTGCGCGCCAACTCGCGCGGCGACTGTCGTTCCGCGAGATTATCGGGTTGCGGGGAGTTCAGGCCCTTGTCATTGCAAAATTCATGAGCGACGCGGCTTGGTATTTCATGCTCTTCTGGCTGCCCAAATACCTTTATGACGATAGAGGCTTCGACATCAGGCAGGTCAGTTACTACGCCTGGATTCCGTATGCTGCGTCGGGCATCGGCAGCTTCCTTGGAGGATGGTGTTCCAGTCGCTTGCTGCGCACCGGGCGGTCACTCAACCTTTCGCGGAAGCTCGTGCTGGGCATCAATGCGGCGATGATGCCGGCTGTGATGCTCGTTCCCATGGTGCCGGTATCCTATGCATTGCTGCTGTTCAGCATCGCGTTCTTTGCACAACAATCCTGGTCGGGCTTGATAATGACGATACCGGCAGACGTCTTCCCACTCTCGGCGGTCGGCACAGTCTCCGGCCTGGTGGGCTTTGGCGGGGCCATCGGTGGCGCTATCTTCGGTCTTATTGCTGGAGCGCTACTAGGACATGGATTTACCTATGGCTCGCTTTTTGCCGCTGTTGGAACATTTCACTTAATTGGCTTCCTGGTCCTTGTCTATTGGGGAGGCAAGATTCAAACTCTTCGAACCGACGACCTGAAGGAGATCGAGAGCCACGCATGAAGATCACCGAAGTGCGCACGCGTGTTGTTCAATGGGAAGGCCAGACGGTCCCGCTACCCCCTCATTTCTGCACAAATCCCATGGATCTGGTTGCGTTTCGCGAGGCCTCCATGGGCAACTTTGCTTTCCACGGCTGGGTACTCGTAGAGATCTTCACCGATAGCGGTCACATCGGCCTGGGCAACGCGGCATTGTCCCCAATCGTCACCAAGACCCTGATCGATACTTACCTGAAGCCGCTTCTTATCGGGGCTGATCCGTGGGATACGGAGTATCTGTGGCAGCAAATGTACCGGCGCACCATGGCCTTCGGCCGCAAAGGAGTGGCCATGACCGCCATCTCCGCTGTCGATATTGCCCTGTGGGATCTTCTAGGGAAAAGCGCCAAACAGCCGGTATTCCGCCTGCTCGGGGGACGAACGAAGGACAAGATCCCGGTCTATGCCAGCCGGTTGTATGCCATGCCCATCCCAGAGCTTCGTGCCGAAGCCGAGCGATACAAAGCCGAAGGTTACAAGGCGATGAAGTTGCGCTTTGGATGGGGACCAATCGACGGCGCCGCGGGAATGCAGAAGAATATCGAACTGGTTCGCGCAGTGCGAGAAGTGATCGGCGAGGATATAGACCTTATGGCCGACGCTTACATGGGATGGACACTTGACTATGCAAAACGCATGTTGCCCCTGTTGGAGCCGTTCCATCTTCGCTGGCTTGAAGAGCCGGTGATTCCCGATGACACGCGCGGTTACAGGGAACTGAAAGGCTACGGACGCATTCCTATAGCGGGCGGAGAGCATGAATTCACAGTTTTCGGCTTCCGCGAACTGCTTGAAGGCAACGCGCTCGATTACATTCAATTCGACACCAATCGTGTGGGTGGCATCAGCCAGGCTCGGAAGATCTCTGCGCTGGCCGAATCATTTCAAGTGCCCGTTGTGCCTCATGCGGGACAGATGCATAACTATCATGTGGTCATGGCAAGCTTGAATTCGCCGATCGCGGAGTTCTTCCCAAAGGTCGACGTGGAAGTCGGGAATGAGCTCTTTTGGTATATCTTCGACGGTGAGCCAGTGCCCGTCGATGGCTTCATCAATCTCGACGACGCGATTCCCGGGCTTGGGCTGACTGTGAACGAAGAGTCGCTAAAGCGGTTCAAAATAATCGAATAGGAGATCGGGATTAGTGCGCCTGGTACAGATAGCCAACGGCTCCGCACGACGAGTTGCTCTTGTGGAGGAGCCACATCTGAGCTGCCTTACCGGCGTCGAATCGGTCTACGAATTGGCCTCAGCGTGTATTCGCGACAAAGTGTCGTTGTCCCGACGAGCTCAAGATCTTGCGACCGGCGACACGATTTCGTATGACGATGTCTACTCAAGCAAGAGTGGATGGCACTTGCTTTCGCCGATTGACGTTCCGGGCGCACCGGAGCGCGCTCTTGTTTCCGGGACTGGGTTGACGCACTTGGGCAGCGCAAAGGACCGGCAGGCCATGCATGTGCAGCAAGCAACCGCCGCCAAACCACTGACCGACAGCATGCGCATGTTTGAATTGGGTGTCGCCGGTGGTCGTCCCAAAGAGGGCGAGATTGGCGTAGCGCCGGAATGGTTCTACAAAGGTCGCGGCGATGCGCTGCAAGCTCCATTTGCGCCTCTCACAGTGCCGGCACATGCAGAAGATGGCGGCGAGGAGGCAGAAATCGCCGGTATCTATCTCGTCGCAGGCGACGGCAGTCCGTATCGCCTCGGGATATGTGCCGGGAATGAATTCTCCGACCACAGCTTCGAGCGGCGCAACTATCTGAACCTTGCTGGTTCCAAGCTTCGCCAATGCAGTATTGGCCCAGAGTTGGTTGTGGGGGCGGAGTTTGGCGCGGTCAAAGGCGAAGTCAGCATCGAGCGAGGCGGCGTTCCACTCTGGCAAAAGCCGATTGAGACGGGCCAAGAAAACATGTCGCACAGTCTGGCAAACATTGAGCACCATCACTTCAAATTCGAGGGGCATCGAATTCCCGGGACCGTCCACGTGCACTTTTTCGGGGCCCACTCGCTCAGTTTCGGCGAAGGTATCGAACTCGCCGACGGAGATTGGATGCAAGTGCATTTCGAGGGATATGGCCGTCCCCTGCGAAATCCGATTCACATTCAAGAGAAGAAGCTAAATCAACTGGTGCGGGTTCAGCCGTTGGCCTGAGCTAGTTTCTCAAAAGATAATGGAGAGAATGATGACACTGCGCGTTGCAGTCCTGGGATTGGGCACCATGGGTATGGGCATGGCGAAGAACCTGCTCAAGGCCGGCTTTTCCATCTCTGTATATAACCGGACCCGTGCGAAGGCAGAGCAACTTGGTGCGGCAGAGGCGCATATCGCGGATACGCCGGCAGACGCGGCGCGCGACGCAGAAGTAACTATAAGCATGTTGTCCGATGACGATGCTTCAAGGAGAACGTGGACTGGAGAACACGGTGCTTTGAACGGCGTGAAGCCTGGAGCCGTGATCGTGGAGTCAAGCACAGTAACTCCCGCGTGGATAGCAGAGCTTGCAGGGCTCTCGTCGGAGCACAGTATCAGCCTGCTTGATGCGCCTGTGACGGGAAGCCGCGTACAAGCCGAAAGTGGTCAGCTCACTTTTCTCGTCGGTGGAGACGCCGGCGTCCTGGAGCGTGTTCGGCCAGCGCTGGCGGCAATGAGTAAAGAGATTGTGCTTCTCGGACCCGTTGGCAGCGGGGCGCGCATGAAACTCATCAACAACTTCCTTTGCGGAGTTCAAGTCGCATCCCTTGCCGAAGGATTAGCGTGGATTGAGCGCAGCGGCCTCGATCGCGAACAAGCGCTGAAGATTCTCTGCAAAGGAGCGCCCGGAAGTCCACTGATCAACGCAATTTCTGCGCGTATGGTCGCAGCAACCTATGATGTGAACTTTCTGCTCTCATTGATGCGCAAAGATCTGCGATACGCAGTTGCCGATGCTGCGACGTTGGGTGTTGACCTGCACGCGGCAAAGACCGCCGAGACACTCTTTGTCGAAGCCGCCGCCGCCGGTTACGCTGAAAAAGATATGTCAGCGGTTATCGAGACTTTTCGCGCTCAGGCCCGATAAGTCGCTTTCGAGCCATCATCCGGGGTTGGGGAAGAGTCTTGATTTACGCGTCCAGTTCGCGCCGTGTCGATCCGATCTTGTCTTCCTGATGGATCTTGCCGGCTGCGTCCTTGACGCAATAGCCGTGTTGACGTCAACATCCGTACGGTAGCCCCTATGCCACCCGTAGTGATGCCGGTCGCGACCAACGCCGTCCGTAAACATGATCACCTCGCGGCGATTTTGGTCGACAGGCCAGCGCGTCAGGCGGAGTGGGGCTTCAACGAGTGGATTCCCGCGCAAACCGGTAAGCCAAGCAGCCGCGATGGCAGACCTGGTCGGCCGCCATGTACCTATACGCCGCGGAGTTTGTTCAGCAGCGGGCCACGCCGTTCTTCGATGAAATGCGAGTGGAAGAATCATCAACATGAAGGCGCATTGGGCCGAGTTGAGGTGACTGACAGGTCCTTGCCAAGGTCCATCAGACGGAGATACCTTGCTAAGCCATTATCTCAAGATCGCTGCTCTCTCTGGTTTGCAGCGACCGCGGAGGATTACTCATCCATTGCGTGAGTTGCGCAAGCGCGGATTGCATCAGGGTCTGTAGAGCGAGATCAACTTCTGGGGACAAGAGCGTTCCCCAATCTGTTGACGCCGGTTGCACTCCGAGAAGGACAACTTCCTTCGGGGCAGCATCCATCAGGCGCAGTGCGCCCATCAAATCGGAAAATCCAAGGAGATGAACGCTCTTTGAGACTGGTAAATTGTCAATTTCGTTGCCTTCGAATCGCGAGAGCGTACCCGGAACAGCGCCGGTGTCTACGGCGTCAAGCGCCAAGAGGTGCGAAATACCGCGGAGACCGTCAAGGAGATCGAGACCGAGTGTCCCTCCTTCGATCACCCGGATCTTAGGCGGAAGCCGGCCACACTCTTTGATCCTGTGCAGTGCAAGCATTCCGGCGGCATCATCGGTGCGCATCAGATTGCCGAGGCCCAACAATGCAATCCGGAACGGGGCGCTATCGCTCATCGTTTACCCTTCACCGGCCGCCTGCGCGGAGCAATACCCTGGTTTTCAGCTTCCGTTACTTCATCCACAAGACGCTTGGGGACAAACTTCCAGCCGGTGAAGATGCTTTCCATTTCTCCGTTCCTTTCGCTGATTCCTACCAACAAGGCGCTGT
>CAZAQN010000129.1:0-6684 GCA_964487345.1 uncultured Occallatibacter sp.
ACAGGGAACAGGGAACAGGGAACAGGGAACAGGGAACAGGGAACAGGGAACAGAAAAACAACACCTCGTTGGTTTTGGGAAATTGGATTTTGCGATCAGCGCCCGAGAGGACCGTCACTCTCGGGCGCTTGCTTTTTTTGCGTCACGAGAATCGAACTCTGCTCGATCTGGTCAGCCGCGCCGCAGAGTCATGGATGTGATTTCCGGCGGGCAGTTGAGCCGGAAGGGCAGGCCGACGGTGCCGATGCCGCGGTTGACATAGAGCTGCAGACCTTGAAGATGAAAGATCCCTTCGACGTATTTCCTTCCCCACTCCGGAAGGCCCATGGGGCCGATGAAAGGAAGGCGCACCTGGCCCCCGTGGGTGTGGCCACTGAGCATGAGCTGAACGCTCGGGCCAGCTGGATGGTTGAGAAGTTTGTCGGCGAAGTCGGGCGCATGACACATGAGCAGGATCGGCTCGTCGGCACGGTGGCGGATGAAGGGCGGAATCGCCCGATCCGGGTCGGGATGGCCCTCCACGGGATCGTCAAGTCCAGAGAGCCAAAGCCGAGCGGAATCGCGCTGAAGGGCAACGCATGCATTTCTCAGGACGATGATGCCGCTGGCGGTGAGCGCCTCGGTTACCGCATGAGCGCTGACGGCGACATCGTGGTTGCCGAGGACCGCATAGCGCTGCGTGCACTGGAGACCTTCGAAGATGCTGGCGCATTTCCACGCGTTGGGTATGGACCACTTGCGGGGCAGCAACTCGTGTGTCACGAAATCGCCTGTTAGAAAAACCGCATCGGGGCGGAGGTGGTTGATGTGGTCGACGGCTTCACGGAGAAAGAACGGCTCGGTGAACTCGTTCAGATGAATGTCACTCAGCTGGGCGATATGGAAGCCATCGAAGGCCTCAGGAAGGTTGGGAAGTCTAATTTCGGGATGGGAGATCTCAGTGGCGTGGCGCGCGATTTCGCCGGAATAGAGCGCCAGACCCGCGGCGCCGGCGAGGCCTGCCGTGAGGAAGCGACGACGCGTCAACGGAAAAGTAGATGAAAAGCGCGAAGAGACCACATTTCATGATATCGGGAGAGATTGGCAAGAGGGCGCAGCGGCTTCGTGCGGACGCGGCCCGGCGTCGGAACGCCATCAGTCAAAGATGTGAGAGGGGAATTGGTGGAGCTGAGCGGGATCGAACCGCTGGCCTCCTCGTTGCGAACGAGGCGCTCTCCCAGCTGAGCTACAGCCCCACGACTTATCTATCTTATCAGCGGGCGGCTTTCTATGAAAGGTCCGGCAGTCTGTGGTACAGGCATTTGCTCGCCAACTGACGGACCCAGTCCGAATCACTCGTCGGCGCGATTCGCAATTGATCGTCGGCAATTGACAACCGCAAAAACTGCAAGGCCGGGGAAGATGATTCCCCGGCCTCTGCGCCAGTTCACTGAGTTACCCAGACCACCTAGACCACTCAGAACTGGAAGCACCTGCGGCGCGGCCAACTGTAACGTTGGCCGCGCCGACGCTAGAGCTGATTCATGTTCTGCAGGAATTCTGCGTTATTGCGGACCTTTTCGAGCCGGCTGATGAGCAGCTCCATGGCTTCAACGGGCGAGAGCGGATTGAGCACCTTGCGCAGGACCCAGATGCGCTGCAGATCTTCCTTGGGGATCAGCAACTCTTCTTTACGCGTGCCGCTCCGTTGAATATCGATGGCTGGGAAGACGCGCTTGTCGACGAGCTTGCGGTCGAGAATGATTTCCATGTTGCCGGTGCCCTTGAACTCTTCGAAGATGACTTCGTCCATGCGCGAGCCGGTGTCGACGAGTGCCGTGGCAATGATGGTCAGCGAGCCGCCTTCTTCAATGTTGCGAGCTGCACCGAAGAATCGTTTGGGCCGCTGGAGAGCGTTGGAGTCGACGCCGCCCGAGAGGACTTTGCCGGAAGGTGGAACGATGGTGTTGTAGGCGCGGGCGAGACGCGTGATGGAGTCAAGCAGGATGACCACGTCGCGCTTGTGCTCGACGAGGCGCTTGGCTTTCTCGATGACCATTTCGGCGACTTGCACGTGGCGGGCTGCCGGCTCGTCGAATGTTGAACTGATGACTTCGCCCTTGACAGAGCGCTGCATATCGGTGACTTCTTCCGGGCGCTCGTCGATGAGCAGAACGATCAGGACGACTTCAGGCTGATTCGCCGTGATGGAATTGGCGAGCGACTGCAACAGCATCGTCTTGCCGGTGCGTGGCGGGGCAACGATGAGGCCACGCTGGCCCTTGCCTACGGGAGTAAGCAGGTCCATGACTCGACCGCTGACGGCTTCGCGCACGGTCTCGAGCTTGATGCGTTCCTGCGGGTAGAGCGGCGTGAGGTTGTCGAAGAGGATCTTGTTGCGCGTTTCCTCGGGCGATTCGAAGTTGATGGCCTCGATCTTGACCAGGGCGAAGTATTTCTCGCCTTCATGCGGTGGGCGGACATTGCCGCTGATGGAGTCGCCGGTCTTGAGGTCGAATTTGCGAATCTGCGAGGGAGATACGTAGATATCGTCGGGGCCCGGAAGATAGTTGTAGTCGGGCGAGCGCAGGAAGCCGTAACCATCGGGCAGGATCTCAAGGACGCCTTCGGCGAAGATGTGGCCTTCTTTTTCGCTCTGGGCCTGAAGGATCTTGAAGATCAGGTCTTGCTTGCGGAGGCCGCTGGCGCCGGGAATCTCGAGGGTGCGCGCGATGCGGCTCAGTTCTGTGATGTTCTTTTCTTTCAGTTCAGCGATGGTCATGTTCACCTGCAGTAAGGCGGGATGGAGTGGAGGGAGATCCGAGAGGAGGTTGTGCTCCGGAGAGAACCAGGCGGGATTCGTACGAGCGGTTAGCGCCGTCAGCGCGGGAGTCAAATTTCAAGTTGGAGCCTGTGATTGAGGGATCAGCAGAAGGCGGCTAACCGAATCGGCAGCCACCCTTCAACCGACGTGGACTTCATTGCAAATGCTGAATACGGTCAAGCTGCGCGGCGCGTCTGGACCGGTTGATCCTTGGCCACAGCAACCGGAGCCGCCGCGCCAGGGTTGGTGAAATGAAAACGAACAAGAACTTCGTTCGTGGTGTCCTGCAGCCGAGTGGTGGGCTTGTGCAGCTTCCGGGTAGCCTTGCTCGCCAGTTGACAGAGCTGGTAGCGATTGGACACATGAGAAAGTGCCCCAAAAACCAAATCAGAACGCATGATAAGAATTCTCCTTCTAACAAACTCCTGCCCTTCGGTACTACCTGGCACCGATGGTGCAGTGAACAGCTGAATAGATGCCTGACCGCCCCCGCGGCCTAGCTTCCTTGGATTAGACGCACCAAATCAGCGTGGAGTTCTAAATCTTTGATGCAAAATCGTCAAGCCAGGAAGAGGCTTGTGCCTTTTCAGAGATCAAGATTGCCGCATCGGAACAACTCGAATCTCTCATCTTTCCCAGTTCCGTAGGGTGCGCAAACCGCACACTTCGGACGCATCAAGTGACGAGCCGTAGCCCAATAATCGATGCTGGGATTGACAGAAAGACGCGCACTCGCGCTGTGCAATCTATCCTTAAGGATGGCACTCCTGAATGTATACCGGGTGCAAAAGCGGGTCAACATTTTTTTTGAACTTTGCTGTGGACTTTGGTCGCCCGGACCAAATCGCAATGAACCGAAGGTAACCTTCCTGTTTTGAGATGCATAGAGGAGTGTTACTGGATGCGCGAAGCGCCGAAAAAGAAGTGATTTTGGTCACACCGTGTGGGGGAATCACGGTGGTTACCGATGTGATAGCCGCTGGAGCATGTGGAAATCGCGCCATTGGTTGCAGCTTTAGTCAAAAGCGGGACTTGCGTTGAGGGCTCAGCGGGCCCAGTAGCTGCGATCGAGCGTTCTATATTGGATAGCCTCGGCCAGGTGGGCGACGCTGAGGCTTTCGGCACTTTCAAGGTCGGCGATGGTGCGGGCTACTTTAAGGATGCGGTCATGGGCGCGGGCAGTGAGCCCTTGTTGCTGCATGGCTCGTTCGAGCAGGTGTTCGGCGTCGGGGCCCAGCTCGCAGTAACAGCGGATCTGCCGGGTGGTCATTTGCGCATTGGAGTAGATCTTTTCGCCGGCCTTGTGGAAGCGCAGGCGCTGGCGCTCACGGGCTGCGAGTACACGGGCGCGAATCTCGGCAGAACCCTCGATAGCGGCTGAACCGCGCAGCTCCTTGTATCTGACGGCCGGCACTTCGATATGGATGTCGATGCGGTCCAGCAGCGGTCCGGAGATCTTGGCGATGTAGCGCTGGATCATCGGCGGGGTGCACATGCACTCGCGGGATTTGTCATTGAAGTAACCGCACGGACATCCCTGCGTTGCCTTTCTGCTATGCCGAGCTTCGAGCGCCAAAACCGAAGTCAGAACGCTACCCGAAAGACATCAGTACCTTAGGCGACCATATCCGCACACATCGCCTAGACCTCAACCTGCTGCAAGAGCAGGTAGCCAACCAGATTGGTGTTCACAAAATGACGATTAACTGTTGGGAGGGCAACGCAACAGTTCCCGAGGTTCGTTACATGCCGGCTATCATTCAGTTCCTTGGATACAACCCCTTGCCCGCGGCCAACTCAATTCCTGAATGCCTCGCAATGGCGCGCATGGCGCTTGGCCTGTCGCAGCGAAAGATAGCCGAGACGTTGGGCTTTGACCCGGCCACGATTCAGGACTGGGAAGCCGGGAGACACCAACCGGCCAAGAAGAGCCTCGAGGTGATCAGAAGAGTTCTTCAAATTCGATAACGCGGAGACAGGTTGGAGGACGTAGCAGTTCCCGATTGCACGATTCATCAAGAAGCATATGGCGGAACGGCTTGGGTGTTTTCGGGTAGTCCGTGACTCCGGCATAATCGAGAAAAGGGGATTTCGGTAAAACGAACTATGACAGCGGAGGTGCTGAGTTTCGAGCCGGTGTACAAGGATGGTTGCACACTTGCGCCTACGCCGAGCACGGCGCGTGATGAAATCACCATTGTGTCATTCGAGGCTTAGAAACGTCCAAAGCCCTGTTGGCGGCAATTGACCGGCTACCTTGCGTACGGCGCACATGGTCCGGAAGCGATTCCTTCCGTTCTAGTCCGGAATTCGACCCTCCAGTTGGTAGGCGTCGTTACAGCGCTGCTGGAGAAACTCCAGCAGCGCTCTCACTCTTGGCGAGGCACTCAGCCGCGAAGGATACAACGCGTACAACTCAATGGGTTCCGGTTCCCACTCCGGCAAGAGCCGTATTAATCTGCGTTGCTTCAGATCCGTCACAACCTCGGCCTGGCCAAGCATCGCCACGCCGGCCCCGGCAAGAGCTAACTGGCGATGCACGGACGGGTCGGGTATGGAAACGCGCGCGTCAACGCCGATCTCGCGCACTTCGCTATTGCGGCGCAGCCGCCACAGCGCAGAGTCTTCGGCCTCGCCGAGCGGGCCGCAGCTGGTGACAATACAGGGAAGCTGCCGCAGTTCGGCGGGTGACTCCGGCCGCTTGTGCCGCTTCAGGAACTCGGGGCTCGCATAGATACCCAGGCGCACACGCATCAGCGCCTTGACGAGCCATCCTGAGTCTTCGAGCGGGCCCGCTCGCACAAGCATATCGAGGCCCTCGTCATGGGTGCGGCCGTTCCCGCTCAACAGCTCGATGTGCACACGCAACTCCGGATACATCGCCAAGAATTCGCTCATGAGCGGGCCGAGCACAAACCGGGCAAAGGCTACAGGCGCGCCGACGCGCAGCTTCCCTCTAGGGCGCGCGAGCATAGCGCCAACGGCAAGGTCTGCCTGTTCGGCTTCGTCCATCACTCTCTGGCAATGGGCGAGATAGAGTCTGCCAATCTCGGTGAGCCGGACACTGCGTGTTGTGCGTTCGATCAGTTGGACACCTAAGCGTTCTTCGAGGCGTCCGATGGCGCGGCTTACGGACGATTTCGGCACACTGAGGCGTTCGGCTGCCTGGGTAAAGCTGCGGGTCTGGGCCACCAGCACGAAAAACCGAATTTCGTTGAGGTCATTCATTGTTGCCCGGCTGGAACAGTGTATTGCAGCCGGGCTGATTGTTGCATCGACGGCTTCGTCTGCCAAATCGAAAGACACGTGCAGTACGAAAAAGGAGGAACGACAATGTACTTGATCATTGGAGCTACGGGAAATGTAGGAAGTGAAGTCGTCGAGCAGCTATTGGCCGCTGGAAAGCGAGTGCGAGTATTCACCAGGGACGCCGCAAAAGTCTCGCATCTGCAGGGCCGGGTCGAGGTGGCAGTGGGTGACCTCACGCAGGCCGACACTCTGGCCAAAGCCCTGGTTGGCGTGGAAGCTGTCTTTCTGATGAATGGTGTTCTCGATGGCAACGCGTTTCGGCAGTTGATCGAGGCGATGAAAGTAGCGGGGCGTCCGCACGTGGTGTTTCTTTCGACGCTGTTCGCGGCGGACGCTGAGTCGCCGATCGGGCAGGTGCACAAGGACAAGGAAGATGTCATTCGTGCTTCCGGTCTCCACGCGAGTTTCGTGCGTGCTGGAAACTTCATGACGAACACATTTCAATGGCTCGAAACGATCCGGCAAGACGACACGGTGTTCAATGGGATGGGCGTGGGGAAGACGGCGCCGGTTGCCCCTGACCTGCCCCCATTTTCCGCACGGTAATCTTACTTAGCCAGCCGCAGCCGTAG
>CAZAQN010000130.1:0-6650 GCA_964487345.1 uncultured Occallatibacter sp.
GCGTTGAACAGATTGCATTGAGGGCTGTTGGCCCAGCCGTAGCGGACATTCACGGGCTCCGGAACATCTGGGCTTGAGGCAACGATGGTCTCGCCTTCAATTTTCGCAATGGCTGGGGAAAATTTGCCGTCGGGTCCGGCGACTTCAAAGCCTGTGACTTCGCCTCCTCTCGCGTTGAGCCCTTTGGCGTGATCGAACCAGGCGCGGATCGATGCGCCTTCCGGCGTGGCCTGACGGAAATCCGGGCCGATGTATTCGACCTGCTCGCCGTATGTGAGAGAAAGGGCGGCACGGACCATGCGCAGGGCGACATCGAGTTTGTCGGTGGGGTGGACGTCATCGGGGTTGCCGATGTCGATAGTGACGGCCATGGCCGTGTTCCGCATTTCGAGGGTGCGGCGTTGCTGCTCGCGGAGGGCGGCCCAGTCTTCGGCGGGCGTGGATTTGAAGTTCGAGATCTGGACGTAGAGGAATGGGAAATCGCCGATGGCCCACTCACGGCGCCAATCTTCAATGAGGGTGCGGAAGATGTGGTTGTAAAGTGGCGCGCGCTCGAGGGCGCTGTTGCTTTCGCCCTGATACCAGAGGACGCCGCGGATGGGAAACGGAGCGAGGGGCGCGATCATGCCGTTCCACAAGAGTCCCGGCCCCCAACTGGCGAGCGGCGGATGCCACGGGAACTGTGGGATGATTTGGCCTGCGGCCTTGGCTTTGTCGCGTTGGCTCTGTTCATCTTTCTGTTCAAGCGCGTCCAGCCCGCCGTGATCGGTCATTTTCCCGCGCGAGATGAAGAGGGGTGCGAGCGACGCGTCCTCGCCAAGAGCTGTGAGACGAACCCACGATTCGGCGATGGTACCGCCCCATGTGGAATCGATGACGCCGACAGGCACGTGTTCGCGCTGCTCGATGTCGCGCGCGAAGTACCAGGCAATCGCGGAAAAATCCTTTGCGGTGTCGGGACTCGATGCTGTCCATCCATCGGTATCGAGGTCGGCCTCGGCATAGTCCGATGCGCGCTTCTTCACCATCAGAAGGCGAATGCGGGGATTGGCAGCGTGTGGCAAATCCTGCGAGGCCGTTGCGGCGCGGCTCATGGGAAATTCCATGTTGGACTGGCCGGAGGCCAGCCAGACATCGCCGACCAGAACGTCGTCGAGAACGATCGGCTGCGGTCCGGGTGTGGTTGCGCTGGGGCCTTCAATAAGTCCCCGAACTGTTAACAGAAATGGTCCGCCAGCGGAGCCAGGTGCGAGATAAAGGCTCCATTGGCCGAGGCGGCCGGCATGGGTGGTGCGGGATTCGCCGCGGAAGCTTACGGTGACTTCTTCGTTTGGAGCGGCCGTGCCCCAGACATGCACGGGGAGATCGCGTTGGACGACCATGTGACTGCCAAGTACTTTAGGTAGCGAAATTTGCGCGAACAATGTTGAAGTTTGCATCAAAGAAAGCAGAACGAGCAGGTGGAGTTTCACTGGAAGCCTCGCGAAGGCGGATTCTCCGATGGCTTCCGATCGCATTTGGATCAAATTTGGACTGGGAAGTTGCCGGATAGAGAACGTTATCAGAGCGGGCACGGACGCGTCAGTAGTAGAAGGCTGCGACGCGAACTTAATTTAGTGCGGGAAACATTTTGCGGTGAATGGGGTCGAAAAAGGAGATTACAGTCAGCGGCTATTGATGCCAAAGACGCGATGTTTGAGGCACGCGCTTTGTTGGATGCGCGGGACCTCGGACAAGAGTCCCGACGTAACGACGATGCACCGTTATCCGGTATGTGGGACCCGAGTCGAACGAAGAACCCGGCATACTGAGAGAAGATCGACAATCCGACCAGGAGACCTATGCCCTATGCGATTCCTACGCACGGTTGCGTTCGCTCTCATGGCCTTAGCGCTTTTGTCGTTCGAAGGTCCGCGCTGCCATGCTCAAGCTGCCTTGCTGATGGAAGAGCCCTATGGCTTCTTCGGCACGGTCAACCCCACGGGACACACCGCGATCTATTTTGAGCGCATTTGCGCCGAAACTCCGGTGACGTTGCGCCGTTGCCATCCGGGCGAGATTGGCGCCGTGGTCTCACGGTACGAGGGGATCAATAACTACGACTGGATCGCGATTCCGCTGGTTCCTTATCTTTATTCGGTCGATGATCCGGAAGCGGTTCCGGCGCGTGTGGACCGTGCGATCGTAAACCGTCTGCGTAACCGATATCACGAACAGCATCTGCTGAGCCTGGGGGACGATGTGCCGGCCGGGAATTTGTTGCACGGGGGTTGGACCGAACTGGTCGGGGTAGCCTACGAGCGCAGGATTTATGCGTTCCGCTTCGACACCACCGAGGAGCAGGACGACGCGTTCATTGCGCAGATGAATGATGTGAAAAACCACTCGCACTTTCAACTGCTGTTCAGTAACTGCTCCGACTTTGCGCGTGTGGTTCTAAACGAATACTTCCCAGGGACGTTCAAGCGAAGCATCTTTCCGGACGCAGGCATGACCACGCCGAAGCAGATCACGTATAAGCTGGTGCGCTACGGAAAGAAACATCCTGACACCGATGTGAAGGTGTACGAGATTCCGCAGATTCCTGGTTACCGGCATCTGAGCAGAGCGAATAAGAGCATCTCGGAATCGTTGATCACATCGGGATATGCGATTCCGATTGCCGTGTTTAATCCGTATCTGGCTGGCGGGTTGTTTGTGGATTACCTGGTGCGCGGGCGATACCACCTGATTCCGAAACACCCGGAGATTGTAGGGCCGAACGATTTAGCGGCATTGACAGCGTCCGGCGAGCGCGAGGAGAATCCGGAAAGCGCTAATAATCAGGCCACACGCGCCGCTGTGAACGGCTTTGCGGAGACGCCAGCGTCCTCAGCCCATTCCGGCCTGAAGGAATTGACGTCCGCACATGAGTAATAACCCGCAGAGTGCCAAAAACCACGGCCGATTCGATCCCCTCTTTCACTTCTTTCTTGCCCCGGTGCTGCTGGCAAATTTGATCGTCGCGATCGTGGCGCTGGTGCATCAGCGGAATTTTCACCATTGGTGGGTTCTGTTGCTTTCGCTCGCCGCGTTCGTCTTGCTTTTCAAGCTGCGTAACTATCCCTTGAAGGTGCAGGACCGGGTGATCCGGCTGGAGGAGAGGCTGCGGCTGCAGGCCCTGGCCCCCGCGGAATGGCATGTGCAGATTTATCGGCTCAACGAGGATCAGCTCATCGGACTTCGGTTCGCGGCGGACGATGAGGTGGTGGAGCTGGCCAAGCAGGCGCTTGAGCACAATCTGACCCGCAAGCAGATTAAGGAGCGGATCAAGAGTTGGCGTGCGGACGATTGGCGGGTGTGAGAAGAACAGTGGTCAGGTGACAGATGTCAGGTTTCAGTCGTGACTAGCAATCAGATTTCGGATCGTTTGCTTTCCGAATGCTCCCGACATGCAGCCGCTTCTCAGGCCGGGCCGATGAGTTTCAGGTAATCGGGCTCGTCGGCGATGGTTTGATAGCGGAAGCCTCGTACGATTCTGCGTTCTTTCAGGAAGAACACTCCCGGCATTTGAGATCCGTCTTCCTGGATCGTGCCAATTCCGTATTTGCGCAAGGCGCCTGAGAGCCAGCCTTTCCAGACTTTCAGGCTTAGAAGATTCAGATAAGGGTTCATGCGCGATAGGGCAAAGACCGGGTGCTGGTAGAGAGAGGCGTCGGGATTGCTGACGCGCTCGACCGTAGAGAGCTGGTAGTAGTCGAAGTAGGGCTTGGCGCGCTCGGGCGAGCCGAGATGGACGAAGACCGGTTGTGTGCCTCTGGCCGCAATCTGAGCCTGGATTTGGGCGACCTGATCGAGGGCTTGCCGGCAAAAAGCACATCCGAAGTGGCGAAGGAAGATCAGCAGAACCGGAGATTGATCGACGACCTCAAGCAGCGACCGGCCCGTCTCCGTTCGATACTCGCGCAGGACCGCGACCAGCTGCTCTTGCTCGGCGCGTTGTGCGGTGGCTGACAACTTGGTTGGGGCTCCCTTACGAGGGTCTGACCGGGGGTGGGGAAGAATCGCCGCCGGTCTCTGTCGGCTTGGTCAGGTTAACCCATTTGCTGAGGGATGCGGTACCAAACTGTGAACGTTCTAAGACCCGCATTGGATTTGAGAAGGCGGCAAGATTCTGGAGAGGCGCGGGTGGACGACTGGCGCGTGTGAACTACAGCTTCCAACGGGCAATTCGTAGCGCTCTCTCCTTTGAGGTACTCCTGCGGCCCTCAAAGTACACGAGAAGCAGATCCTTCGCCCCGCTTGCCCCATGAACGACTTCGTCGTTCACAGGGCCCCAGACGGGCGGGTTCTCAGGATGACACTCTAGTTAATGGATCGAGTGCAATGGACGACCGGGTGAACGCCCTAGAACTGGTTGCATAAATGTCGTCGCGGCCGAATGAACCCATCCCTCAGGGGCTGAAGCCCTCTGTTTTACTGACCCATTGCGGCATGGCTGAAGCCGTGCCCTTTCAAAACACCATTTGTGCAACCAGTTCTAGTCATTTGCCGAATCCGCTGCCGATTTTTCTGGATCCTGGGGCAATGACTCGGTGTCCAGCGGGTGCTCGTGCTTGTAGTGCTCGATGGGCATCTTGCCGTCCCACCACGCGCCATTCATTGGATAGACATCGGGATCGAAGAAGACCTGGTAGAAGTGCCACACTACGATGGCGAGCGTGGCCAGGATGGCTTCGTAGTAGTGGATCGCGGTGGCGACGTCGACCCACCAGCGGGCGAACAGATCGCCAACCCAGACTTTGGCCCAGAGCATGATCCCGGTGAGGCCCATGAGTGCAGTTCCCCAGACGAGAGCCCAGTACTCGGCCTTCTCGGCGTAGTTGAAGCGGCCGAATTCCGGCTTGTGCTTGCTCAGGCCGAGGTAGTAGAGCATCGTGCCCAAGGCATCGAAGGCGTCCTGCGGGCGCGGGGCGATGTCGCGAATCAGGCGGCGGCCCTCGTGCCAGGCTGCGACATAGAAGATGTGGTAAATTCCGGCCGCGATGAGGACCACGCCTGCGACGCGATGGACGATGCTGCGGAGATGTTCGCCCATGCCCAGCAATTCGGCAAACCACGACTCGGGGAATTTGAGGGCAAAGCCGGTGATGACGAGAACGATGAAACTCGTGAGCAGAATCAGGTGCTGCCAGCGCTGATTCATGGTCATGCGCACCATCATTGGGTTGTGCATTTTGCGGCGCGCGATCATCTTGCTGCGCCAGATGATGGCGTTGTGCAGGAACATACCGCTGATGACGAGGAAGATGAGCGTGACGTAGATAATGCGCACCCAGCGGACGGCGGCCGACCCGATGTCTTTGGGGTGCACGCCATCTTCAAGGTGCACGCGGGTCATGATGAACTTTTGCGTAACGCCTTTGTGGCACTTGCCGCAAGTGATTTCGAGGTTGGCGCGATTGACCATTGAGCGCGGATCGGCCGAGGGGAGAATGTTGTGCACGCCGTGACAGCTTGAGCAGTTGGCGGCGACCACGGAGCCGCCTTCCATCGCCAAGCCGTGATAGCTGTCCATGTAAGTGGAGACGCGGTTCGCCGGAATCCCGAACTCCTGCGAGAGGCGCACGCCATCGTGACAACGGGCGCAGGTATCGCGGGAGAGATTCTGCTCGGAGACCGGCGAGTTGGGATCTTTGTGCGCCTTGATCGAGTGGATGCCGTGGCAGTCAGTGCAGACGGGCGCGAGGCCGTTGCCGCGCGCGATTCCCTGCCCGTGAATGCTCTGCGCGAAGGCCTGCTGAATCTGGACGTGGCATTTGCCGCAGGTCTCGGGCACGTTAAATTTGTAGATGGACGACTTGGCGTCGTTGGCCGCGAGAATCTCATGCGAGCCGTGGCAATCGGTACAGACTGCGGCTTTCGTGGAGCCTTTCTCGATGGCGCGGCCATGCACGCTTTCCTGATAGGAGACGAAGGGTTGCGCGCTCTGGCCGTTTGATTCCATCAGAAACTTCTGGCCGTGGCATCGGCCGCAGGTGGCAGGGATGTTTGCGTGCGCGACGGGCGATTTGGGATCGTCGGCGCCGACGATTTGATGCGCTTCGCCGTGGCAATCGGCGCAGGTGGCCGCAGGCGCGCCTGTGGCTGTGGGTTTGGCGTGGAGGCTGTGGGAGTATGCGAGTTGCGCGTCGCTGTGACAATCGGCGCAGGAGATTTTCTTCGGCGGTGTTGCGTGACCCAGGCCTTTGACGTCCTTGTGGCAATCGACGCAAGTGAACATGCTGCCGTGGATCGAATGGGAGAGTTTGCCGCCGTCGACGTAGAGACTGACCGTTTTTCCGTTGTCTCCGTCGGTAAGTGTCTTGTCAGAGTGGCAGGTGAGGCAGTCTTCGTTCTTGAGTTTGTGTTCGGCCCGCGCCATTGAAGAACAGGCGAGCAGGGAGAGAACGAGCGTGGGCGCAACGATTCGTCTGACGAGATCCACACTTTAGGAGATTCTTTTGTGTGATTTCTCGCTGTGATTCGAGTCACAAACAGAGGGCGTAGGGATTACGGGCGCGCATAATGCAGGTCGATAGAGATTCGGCTCATCCGCTGTTTTCCACACAGACTTAGGGCTCGCGCAGCCTTGGTTGGCACGATACACTGACGCCCTCCCCGAAACGCGC
>CAZAQN010000131.1:0-6553 GCA_964487345.1 uncultured Occallatibacter sp.
ACTTGCGCCGCTATGGGCGGGCAGAGGAACTCTATCGCCGCGCTACCGAAACCGACCCTGGCTACGTGCTCGCCTTCTTTGACCTGGGCAATGTTTTGGACGAATTGGAGCGGCCTGAGGAATCGATCCGCGCGTATCAGCAGGCGCTGGGCCTGTCCCCGCGTTACGCCGACGCCCACTACAATCTTGCCCTCGCCTTCGAACGCAGAGGAGAAAACAGATCCGCCCTGCGTCATTGGCAGGCCTATATACGCCTCGACCACAGCGGACCCTGGGCCGACCATGCACGATGCCAAATTCGCCGGTTGCTCGACGGCGAGCCACTCTCGATTGCCTGGCGTGCGAGCAAATTCATTCCGCCCAGCAAGAGCGTACCGGTCCTGCGATTGGCTGGCCCTAGCTCGTGAGCACATTTGCTCTGACCCTAACAAGGAGTGACGGGCTGCGCTTCCCGCCCCTAGTAACTTTGGTTCCTATCCGCGCCGGCCGCCCCACAACTTTGGGGAGCAATCCGAGTCTAAGTATCTAGTCGTTTGCCCCACGTCTACGCCGGGAGGCAGTCCCCAGATGCGCATCGGATGGACGCCAACCCCTTGAGATTCTGCTTCCCTGCCATCGGAAAAGTACCGGCTCGCTCAATGCGTTCACGGAACTGCTAAGGGCAGAAACTGTCGTCCTCGCTCTCTGGTCGAACGCAGGCCGTATGAGTCTGCGGACGCATTTTTTGACCCAAAACGCTTTCACTCACTGAAGGATGACTATGACGACAACGTTTCTCTCCTCCTCATTAAGACGCCTCAGCATCTGTGGATCGCTCGCTGCTTTCGCCTTGGCGGTGACGACACTTGCCGCACAGACTTCGGCACCCCGCATTCAGGCCGAAATCTCCACCTCCGCGGCATCCACGTTACAAGGTTCTCTCCACCCCCTGGCGCAGGCGCAATACGACTCCGGCCGCGTCCCGGCAGATACCCGGCTCAACGGCATCAGCATCGTCTTCAATCGCTCGGCCGCACAGCAAGCCGACCTCGAAGCGCTGATCGCCGCGCAGCAGAATCCCAGCTCACCGCTCTATCACCAGTGGCTCAATCCCGATCAGTTCGCGGCCCGCTTTGGTATGGCTCAGTCCGACATGAACAAGGTACAGGCCTGGCTCGAGCAGCAGGGTTTTTCCGTCGACTCTGTGGCCCGCAGCCGCAACCAGATTCGCTTTTCCGGCAGCGCAGGCCAGGTGGAACAAGCCTTCCAAACCCAGATGCACTTCTACACCATTGGCGGAGTTAAGCATTTCGCTCCTTCCACCGCGCTCACGCTTCCTTCCGCACTCGCTTCTGTCGTGATAGCAGTCAGAAACCTCGACGATTTCCGGCCCAAGCCAATGTTCATTGCGAGCCGCGCCGGCCAAGCCAATCCCGCATTTACATCCAGCGTCTCCGGCAGCGTCTTCTTCGCCCCCGGCGACGTCAAACTCGCCTACGGCGTCAACACGCTCATCAGCGCAGGCGACACGGGTGCTGGGCAAACGATTGCCATCATGGGCCAGTCGTCGATCGTGACCAGCGACATCGAGAACTTTGAGACTGCGGCCGGACTGACAGTGAAGGATCCCAATCAAGTCCTGGTGCCGGGTTCAGGCACGCCTCAGGCCTTCGCGGGCGATGAAGGCGAATCGGACCTGGACATCGAGTGGTCCGGCGGCATCGCTCCAGGCGCCGAAATCCTCTTCGTCTACACCGGCAGCAATACGAGCTTCGGCGTCTACGACTCGATCCAATATGCCGTCGATGAGAAAATCGGAAACATCATCAGTGTGAGCTACGGCTCATGCGAACCGGAGCTGTCAGCAGGCAGCGCGACGGCTCTTGATGCCGTACTCTCTCAGGCTGTAACCCAGGGACAAACAGTCGTCGCCGCGTCGGGCGATTCTGGCTCCTCAGCTTGCTACGTAAGCCCCACCACGACCACTCCCATACTTGCCACGCAGGAAGAATTAGCCGTCAGCTATCCCGCCAGCAGCCAATTTGTCACGGGCGTGGGCGGCACTGAGATCACCACCGCCGACGACACCTCAGGCTCCACATATTGGGAGGCCAAGGGATCCAGCGACGAAATCACTTCCCTGCTCCAGTACATCCCTGAAGTAGCCTGGAACGACGATGCTGCTTCAGTCGCGGCTGGAGCAACTTCCCTCAGTTCCACCGGCGGCGGCGTCAGTACGCTCTATGCCACTTCGCCAAGCTGGCAGAAGGGCGTCCCCGGCATTCCAACCGCTCCCGGACGTTACGTGCCCGACGTGGCCTTCTACGCATCGCCTGACCTGCCTGGCTACCTGTACTGCACCAGCGACACCAGCGACTGGAACACCGCTCAGCAAGCCAGTTGCAACAGCGGCTTCCGCGATATGGCGACCCAGGATCTGACCATAGCTGGAGGCACCAGCTTCGCCACACCGGTTTTTGCCGGCATGGTCGCCATTCTCAATCAGGCGCAAGGCTACACAGCCGGCCAAGGTCTCATCAACCCAACGCTGTACACTTTGGCCTCGAACAGCGTTACCTATGCGGCAGCGTTTCACGATGTAGCGACCGGGAACAACGAATGCCCGTCCAGCCTCGGTGCTACCTATTGCAGCACCGCCAGTGAAGGCAGCTACACCACCGGCGCCGGCTACGACGAGGTCACTGGTCTCGGTTCGGTAAATCTCAGCGCTCTCGTTGCAGCGTGGCCGGCAATCACGGGACCTGCTTTGATCTCGACAACGACTACGGTTTCCGCGTCGAGCACGACACCTGCCCTCAACGCGAGCGACACCTTTACCATAACGGTCACTCCTGCAAGCGGCACCGTTGCTCCCGGGGGAACAATAACGGCAATCGTTGACGGGGGCACGCCGGTCACCGGCATCGCTCTCGCAGCGAGCGGCTCTTCGGGCGTTGCCACCTACCCAACCTCCTTCACGACCGCAGGCCCGCATACGATCGTGTTCCAGTATTCCGGCTCCACCACATTCGCACCTTCAACGACCGCCATCACTGTCACGGTTCCTGGCACAAGCTCGGGCAAAGGAACCTTCGCCTTGGCTGCGACCGGCGTAACTGTGGCCCAGGGTAGCTCGGGAAGCTCGACAATTACGGTCACTCCGGCTGGCGGCTATACCGGAACGGTATACCTCAGCTTCACCTCGTCGAACGACTCGGCTCTTGCAAATCTCTGCTACGACTTCACCACTACGTTGAGCGACGGCGATGGATCGGTGCCCGTCACGGGAACGGCTGCTGCCACGACTCAGCTCACCTTCGACACCAACGCCGCCGACTGCGCCAGCGCGGCAATCGCCAAGAGCGGCAAACACGCCATGCATCGCCTCGGCCCCGTGAAGACGTCGCAAAACAACGCCCCAAACCGGGCGCCGCTTGCCATTGCCTTCGCCGGGCTGCTGCTTGCGGGATTCATGGGCCGCTCTTCACGAAGACTCCGCAACCTGGCCGCAGTGATCGGCCTGCTCGCCATCGGCTTAGGACTCTCGGCCTGCGGCGGCAGCAGCTCCACCTCCACCACAGTCCCCGATCCACCCAAGGGGACATACACCATCAACGTCACGGGACAGGACTCGACGACAGCCACCATCACTGCGACCACAACCTTCACCCTCGTCATCGACTAGCCGAGGGTTTCCATCAGGGGCAGGCGGCCTCCCCGGCCCCTGCCCCATTTCTTTGCCTGCACTTCGTACCACGCAAGCTCCCCGTTTGATACACTGCGAGGCCGGAGGCATCGATCCGCTTGTCGAAGAGCCATGCCACTCCTTCCCCGCTCACCCATCTCTCTGAAGAAGAGAATCTCTTCTTCTCCACGGTGCGGCAATTTGCCCAGGAAAAAATCGAGCCCCTCGTGGGCCAAATGGATTCAGATCAGCAGCTCGCACCCGGCCTCCTTCGGCAGCTCTTCGAGTTGGGCCTCATGGGCATCGAAACTCCCGAGGCCTTCGGAGGCGCTGGCGGCAGCTTTTTTGACGCGGTCCTCGCCATCGAAGCCATCTCCACCGTCGATCCCGGAGTCGCTGTCCTCGTCGACGTGCACAACACACTCGTCATCAACGCGCTCCGCCGCTGGGCGACGGACGCGCAGCAGCAACGTTGGCTCCCGCGGCTGGCTTCGGACACCGTCGGAGCCTATGCGCTGAGCGAGGCCGGTTCCGGCTCCGACGCCTTCGCCCTTCAGACCCGCGCCGAAACGGCCGACGGCGGCTACCGGCTCTCAGGCCGAAAGCTGTGGATCTCCAACGCTCGAGAGGCCGGTCTCTTCATCGTCTTCGCCACCGTTGACCCCGCAGCCGGCTATCGCGGCATCACGGCATTTCTGGTGGAGAATGACACCCCTGGCTTCATCGTAGGCCGCAAGGAGGACAAGCTCGGCATTCGGGCTTCGAGCACCTGCGAGCTGATCCTCGACGGCTGTTTCATCCCGGAAGAAAACCTGCTCGGAGAACGCGGTAAGGGCTACAAGATCGCCATCGAGACACTGAACGAAGGCCGCATCGGCATCGCCGCGCAGATGCTCGGCCTCGCCGAAGGCGCATGGAATCACGCGGCCCGCTACGCCGGCGAGCGCCGCCAGTTCGGCAAGCCGATCGCCGAATTTCAGGCTGTTCAGTTCACTCTCGCTGAAATGGCCACCGAGATCGAGGCTGCGCGCCTCCTGGTCTACAACGCCGCTCGCCTCAAGGACGCGGGCAATCCCTACGTCAAGGAAGCAGCGATGGCCAAGCTCTTTGCGTCCCAGGTAGCCGAGCGCGTAGCCAGCCAGTGTGTTGAAGTTTTCGGGGGAAACGGATTCGTGCGCGATTACCCTGCCGAGAAGTACTACCGCGATGCCAAGATTGGCAAAATCTACGAGGGCACCTCAAACATGCAGCTTGCCACCATCGCCAAGCAGGTTCTCAAACACTAGCAGGCAACGAATCCCTTACTACCGCAATGCACCAAACGGCACGAAAATGGGTGCCCCAGGTCTCGATTTTGAGACCTGGGAAAGCGCAAACCCCTGGAGGAAATGATGGAAACATATCCTCGATCTACGAGTGGTGCCGCTTCGTATCCACCTGCAGCGTCACCGTCTGCTGCCTCCGGTCGCGCAGAATCGTCACCTGCACAGGTTTCCCCTGGTTGGCCCGCAGCGCGCGATCCCAATCGGCGGTCGTGGCGATGCCATCCGCGCCCACCTTCAGAATCACATCGAAGGCCTTCAACCCTGCCGCCTCGGCCTGGCTCTTGCGGGCAATCTGCTTGATCATCAAACCGCCCTGGACGCCAAGATAATCGGCCATCTGAGAGGCCAGCGGTTCCACCAGCGCGCCCACATTCAGCGTGCTCGTTCCGACAAACGGAATATGGAAACCACCCGAAGGAACATCGCCCGAGCCGCCGGAGAAAATGCCCATCCCCGGAGCCGATGTCGACTGATCGCCTCCGTTGTCGAGCCGGTTCCACACATCGTGTTCCATCTTCTTGCGGTCCGCCAACTGCACTGCGATGGTCTGCACCGCTCCGTCACGGCTGATGACGAGGCTCACAGAACGGCCTGCGGGAACGTCACGAAGCATACGGGTGAACTGCTCGGCGCCTTCCACTGCTTGTCCGTTGACCTGCAACACCACGTCGTTCACGCGGACACCCGCCTGCGCCGCTGGCGCATCATGATCGATGAGCGTGACAACCGCCCCGCGCACATCCTTCAATTTCAGTTTGGCGGCGGAGTCGGAATCGACGTCCCCCACAAGCACACCCATGTAGCCCTGTGTGCTTGAGTGCAGCAGCGGACTCGGCTCTTCCATCAGCTGTGCCAATCCTGCGGACTGTGCCGTCGCGCGGTGCACCCCGAACGCCAGCCCAACCAATATCAACGCGGCAACTCCAAATAGCCAGCTCTTTTGAAAGCTCCGAAACATAGTGCGGTACGGCCTCGAAAAGTACTTCATTCGTCTTCCCCCTGTATTCTTCCTATTCAGGTTGGCACTCTTTGTGTACGGTGCCGTTTCCTGAACGATTTTCATAATCTACTGAAACTGCGGCACCCGGCGCAGAACCTGCCGGGAGACGTTCCGGATCTGGGGATTCTGATCCGACGTGGCCACCGTCGACAGCACCTGACGTACGGTCATGTCTGCCTCGACCGGCTCAAGAATGTTGATCGCTTCGGTACGAATGCGCGCATCGCTGTCGTTCAAAAGTGCCTCCAGCACCGCATCGCGCACACGCATATCTTCTGCGACATAAAGCTCAAGTCCCTTGAGCGCCTTCTCGCGCACCCCTTCGTTCCGGTCATAACGCAGCGCCACCATCAAGGCGTCGCGAATGCCCGCACCGTTGCAGCTATGACCCGCCCGGCACTCCGCCGCAAGCAGGCCCACCGAGTCATCGCGAATCCCCGCCGAAGCCGGATCTTCCGATGCCATCATCAGCAACTGCCGAATCGCCGGATCATCGAGTGAACCCTGAATGCGCTTCGGCACGACCTGGTTGTAGCGCACTTCCACCATCTCGCTGTTTGGTTG
>CAZAQN010000132.1:0-2645 GCA_964487345.1 uncultured Occallatibacter sp.
TTGAGTAAACGTTTGCTCGGAACAAAGCATAGAGTCCGCACCTCCCTTTGTCAAAGCATCTGTTCGCAGCGGTCACGGGACTCGCAAATCATCCCGCCCGTCTCTTCGGAACGCCGCTTTCTGAAAGTCTTCTAATTTATTTCCACTTAGAAATGCCTTCCGTGTGCATCGTTTCTGGACAAATCTAGAACGAAGCGGATGCGGTTGCTCGCCGCGTCCTCAGTCGTTATCGGGAGCGCCGTGTGCGACGGACCACGCATTTCAAACCCGAGTATTCGGAGAACTTCCGTTGCATCGGCCCTGCCTGCGAGGACTCCTGTTGCGAGGAGTGGACCATCCACGTCGATCAGTCGACATTTGAGAAGTACAAGGCTCTGCCCGCCGGTCCTCTGCGAACGATTGTGGACGAAAACATTCTGCGCATTTCGGAGGAGACGAACTCGAAGGGCGGCTCGACAGCGGCGGCCTTCGCACAGATCTGCATGAATGCCGATCGCAAGTGTCCGTTACTTTCCGCAGGCGGACTTTGCCAAATGCAATCTGAACACGGTGAGGCATTTCTATCCCACATGTGCGCCACCTATCCGCGTGTTGTTTCCTCGATTGGAGGCGTGACAGAAAAGGCGCTTTCTCTCTCCTGCCCCGAGGCCGCGCGGCTCGTGCTTCTGAACCCGCAACTGGCCACGAGCTCTGCGAAGACTGTCGAACCGCCGATGCGAGACGAGACCGCGTTCGGTGGCGATCTCTGGCTGCCGCATTTCTGGACTATCCGGGATTTTGCGTTGGCGCTGGTGCGGAATCGCGTTTACCCGCTCTGGCAGCGCCTGTTTCTAATTGGCCTGTTCAGCGGCAGGCTCGACGCAGTCGCGCCCGGCGATCTCGTAAGGAGTGTCCCTCGGCTCCTGGACGACTTTGCTGCTGCTGTGGCCTCGCGAAAACTGCAAGCCCCCATGGAAGCTCTGCCGGTGGACCATGCACAGCAATTGGATGTCGTGCTTCGGTTGGCAGGGATGCTGCTGCACCGCTCGAATCTCCGTCCGCGCTTCCTCGAATGTGTTCAGGCTTTCACCCAGGGCATCGGGAACGGTCCAACAGCAACCTTGGAATCTCTCACTGCCTGCTACGCACAAGCGCATGACCGTTACTTTGCGCCGTTCTTCGAGAGGCACCCGTACATCCTGGAAAACTATCTGATCAACACCATCTTCCGATGCAGTTTTCCCTTTGGCCGTGACTGGGCACGCCATGGCTCTGCGCCCTCGATGAGCCGGGAGTTTGCTTTACTCACCGCACAATTTGCCTTGATCAAGGGTCTGCTGATTGGTGTTGCCGGCTTCCATCGTGAAGGTCTCTCAACCAAACACGTGGTGCACACGTTCCAGGCTGCCAGCAAGCACTTCGAACATCACACAGATTTCCTCGCCCAGGCCCATGCGTTGCTGGTCGAGAGCCGTATGGACGGCGCACAGGGCTTGGCGATCCTGCTTAGGAATGCCGATACGAACGCGCCGGGGCCCGACGTGCCTGCGATTCAACCTCCGATTCGACCCCTGGTCCCAGCAGGACGGACCGTAGTCTTTCCGGTGCGACGCCGTCCAGCGAACGGCTCACATCTGCCTACAACTACGACGCCTTCATCCTTCGCATGAACTCGAGCCGGATAATTCCGCGATCCAGATGCACTGAAGAGACTGGAAACCAGGGCCATCTCGTGGAAACCCCAGTGTCCAGTCCATTCAGTTTTCCAATTCAGTATTCCAATCCAGTGGGAAACAACTATCTGGGAGCAACCTGCAGATTGTTGGTCACAGAGAAAATTCCAGGGACGCTGTTCGCGCGTATGTTGGCGGTGTCTTTGTCGCTCTGGCTGTCCACCACCCCTTCAAGTGTGACGTGGCCGTTATTGACGATGATGCGAATGGGTTTTTGCACGCCCATGGCGTATTTCTCGAGGGTCGGAAATCCATAGATAGCGCGATAGAGAGCCAGTCGAGACTGGTCGTCCATCGGAGAGGCCGGCAAAACTTCAATTTTATTGACTACGTGATCGACGCCTTCAATGTGCTTGATTGAGTTTTCAGCGTCGGATTTGGTAACAGGCCGGGTCACTTGGCCGAGCAATGTGACCGTATCGCCATTTACTTGAAAGGCGATGTTATCGAAGACGCTAAACCACGGAAGCATCAGGAGTTCGTGGCGTACTTCTTTTTGAATGCGGGCTTCAGCCGGGCTTGAGGCCGCCATCTGGCCGAGGGAAAACGGAGCCAGTGTAAGCGACAGAAGAACCAGGGAAATCAAGTTACGTTTCATAACCACTCCTTGCACAAAGGTTTTTGCCGAGCGTATCGACGCGCCTTGGTTGGCTGCGCGTGATTCAACGAGCAACTGAAGTGGAAGATGCTACAAGGGGAGAATTGGGTGTCTAAAGAAGAGCCGTAGCCAACAATCTCTCCCTAAGCGGTGTAGCCTCGTCCTAAACCAAGTGCAGCAAGACCCTTCCGGTAGGTCACCGAGCTTCGATCCGCGGGAAAGTGGGCTTCCGCGTGAAGGTCGAGGGGTAAGTCTTCGGGGAACTGGCTTTCCACAATCGCGATATCCTCGGCAAAGACCTGGTAGTTGAAATCGAGGGTCTCTTCGATCGCAGC
>CAZAQN010000132.1:2745-6550 GCA_964487345.1 uncultured Occallatibacter sp.
GCCACAAAGCCGTGAGCCGTCTTTGTCACTTTGTAATCCGGCACCACAGGGTTGTCCGGTTCGCCGAAGCTCTCTTTGTGGACGAAAGCGAAGTGACTTACATCGAGAAATCCCTCGATCTGCCGTCCCGCAGCAGCCTCGATCGTCACACTGTCGGGAAGCACCGGAAGGTAATCGGGATGTTCCCATTCCTTCATCTCGGGCAGCGGTAAGGGACCGTTGTCCACCAGGCGAACCCACACCAGTCCATACCGTTCCTGTGCCGGATAGATATCGAGCCGCAGCCGCGGAGAGATTGCCCCCTTGGGATGAGCGGGGATGCAGGTGCAGCGGCCCGAAGGGTCGTAACGCAGGCCGTGGTACTTGCAAATAATCTCGTCGCCCTCGACGTGACCGAGGCTGAGCGGAACTCCCCGGTGGTAGCAGATGTCTCGCGCCGCAACCACGGACCCGTCGGAGATGCGGTAGAGTACCACGCGCTCGTCAAGCAGGCGCGTTGCGTAGGGCTTGTCTGTTATCTCGCGCGAAAACGCCACTGGATACCAGAACGGAGCCAGCGCCCGCCAATCCGGCTCGGCGAACGTGCATCCACGTGGGAGAACCGCCGCGGTTTGCGATTCTGCCGCCGTCAAATCAGAGGCAGGGATGAGGGAGTTTTCTGGCGCCATGTTCGATTATGGTCCAGGCGCAGCGTCGAATCAATCAAGTTTCAATCCATCACGGTTCAATCAATGAAAGATGCGAGGCTGCGGTTTTTCGCCCAGCCTAAGCAGTCTTCAAAAACTTCATCGCTGCCGAATTCATGCAGTAGCGCAGCCCCGTCGGTCGCGGGCCGTCATCGAAGACATGCCCCAGATGCGCATCGCACTCGCGGCACTTGACCTCGGTACGTGACATGCCCATACTTTCGTCGCTGGTCTCAACCACGTTTTCCTTGGCAATAGGCTGCCAGAAGCTGGGCCAGCCGGTGCCGGATTCGAACTTTGTCTCCGAGCTGAAAAGCGCGTTGTCGCAGCAGATGCAGCGATAGATGCCGTGATCGTGGTTGTTCCAGGTGTCTCCTGTGAAAGCCCGCTCCGTCCCTGCGTGACGTGTCACCTGGTAAGAGATCGGCGAGAGCTCCTGCTGCCACTCTGCATCCGTCTTGACGACGCGGGGTACGGTCACCTTGCCGGTCGCTTTGCCGACGGGAGAAAACTGAATGATGGTGACGGGGCCGCTCCCGCCGCTCCCACTTGCTTCGACAGTACGGACGGGAAACCGGCGCGATGCCCAGAATGCAGCGGCTCCAAATGCCATCGCTCCGATAACGAAGGCCCGGCGGTTCGGAAGGTGCGTGGCTTCGCTGTCCCTCGTTTGGAGATTCGCTTGTTCTTGCGGATTCTTTGTCATTTCGACCTCCTTGGATTCTTCCATGCCTTCCATGTCTCTGGTCCGGAATTCACGCAGGGAGTAACTGTGGACCGAAAGTCCGAGTGCTGCTGAAGATGGGACGCTGCAAGGCATATAGAAGTTACGGAGTCGCCGCAGGTCTAGATTGAGGTGCAGGGAATTGGCGGGACGCGATTCAATCGATCGCAGGACAAGCCGAGAACCGCCCAAAAGTCAATTCTTTCCCGCAAGCATCGCAAGGTCGCCGCGAACCCGCTCCAGGACCGAGGGCCAGTCGCCAAACTTCGGCTGCCGGAATAAGCGCATCGTCGGATACCAGGGGCTGTCTGCGCGCTCCATCAACCAGCGCCAGTCCGGTGCAAAAGGAAGCAGCACCCACACCGGTTTCCCCAGCGCACCGGCGAGATGTGCCACAGCAGTGTCCACCGTGATGACCAGGTCCAGCTTTTCAATCAGCGCAGCGGTATCCGCCATGTCGGCAATCGCGGCCTGAAGATCGATTATCTGCGCGTCAACCTGGGCCAGTTGCGACGCGGCCGGTCCCATCTGCAGCGAAAAGAAGCGCACGCCATGAAGAGCAAGCAAAGCCCCGAAATCTGAAAGAGGGATCGACCGAAGCCGATCTTCCGGAAACAATGGGTTGCCGCTCCACACCAGGCCTACGCGCAGCCCTTTTTCGGGCCACTCCAGGCCTTCCGCACTTTGCTTTGCTTCTGCTGGAACGCGAAGATACGGAACCTGCGCAGGAATCGACTCGATTGATGTCTGAAATGCCGCAGGCAGGCTCATCAGCGGGGAGTGGCATTCAAACGGCGGCAGAGGATCTCCAGTCGCCACCAAGGTCTCGATGCCGGGCAGTTCCGCAGCCAATCGCAGAAGACTCCGCTGCACATCGAGAATCACAGTGCCGCCGGCAGCCTGCACCAGAGGCACGTAGCGGAGAAACTGCAGGGTATCGCCTAAGCCCTGTTCCGCGTGAAGCAGAATCCGCGCGCCGTTCAGCGATTCCCCGCGCCATCGGGGCTCCGGAAAGTGACGGGGTGCGTTTTTTCTTTTGGTACGAACCTCATAATCGCGCCACCCCGCCGCGAAATCTCCCGTGAGTAACTCGACCAGGCTGAGGTTCCACTTCGCTTCGACGTTGCCCGGATTCAGGGCCAGCGCTTGCTCATGGCACCTTCGCGCTTCTTCCAGTCTTCCCTGGCTACGCCGCGTATTTCCGAGATTGTTGTATCCCTCGGAATAGTCGGGCTTGAGCGCCAGCGCGCGTTCGTGCCATGCGACGGACTCCTCCATCTTCCCCTGGTCCCGAAAAACAATTCCCAGATTATTGTGCGCATCGGAATAGTCCGGCTTGAGCGCGAGCGCGCGTTCGTGGCACGCCTGCGCCTCGCCGAATATGCCGAGGTCGCGAAAAACGACTCCGAGGTTGTTGTGCGCTTCGGCAAGATTCGGTTGGAGCGCGATAGCACGCTCAAAGCAGGCTCTTGCGTCTTGGAGCTTTCCGCCGGTGCAGAAAAGATTGCCCAGGTTGCACAGCGCCTCCAGGGAATCAGGATTGAGCGCGAGAGCGCGCTGATAACAGACCCTCGCTTCTTCCGGCTTGCCTTCCCGCGCCAGCAGGATGCCCATGTTGGTGTGGGCTTCAGTCGAGTCGGGTTTGAGTGCAAGCGATCGTTCCAGGTGGGGCTTCGCCTCTTCCATCTTCCCCTGATCCAGCAGAACTGCGCCAAGGCTCGCGTGATACGCGGCATCGTTGGGGTTGACCGCAATCGCGCGCCGCATCATGCTCGCGGCTGCGTCGAGGTTGCCGATCTGATGCAGGATCAGTCCCAGACCATAGAGGCTCTTGGCGTGCCTTACGTCGATCGCCAATACCTGGAGGTAAAGTTGCTTCGCCTGCTCGAGGCGGCCGGCCTGATGCTCCCGGACTGCATTTGCCAACAAGCCTTGAATCGCCGACGATTCCCTCAATATGGTTTTCTGCGCCATGGGTTCCCCGATTCACCCCAACAAATCATGTTCTCGCAGGTTGCCGGACTTCTTCGCAGGATTCGAAGCGGGGTCGCAATCCGTATCAACAGCGATAGTAGGGATTGAAGCGGATTTGAATCGAATTTTCCGGAATTCAAACCCAGAGGGTGAAACTCAGTCGACAAACACTTAGGTCTCAGACCGCGTGAATTCGCACTTTGACATTCGTGCGTTCCCACCCGTTCGCCAGAAAAAAGACGAATGGATGGGGCACGGAGATAGTGCAAGTACAAGCGGTCAGAGAACTAGCGCAGCGCGGTACGTCTTCCCGGCCCCAGCAGCGCGCGACCTGGAAACACATTCGGCGCGATCTTTCCTTCATCGACCAGCACCGTGCCTGCAACTACCAGATACCGCACTCCCACGCTCGGCTCCATGG
>CAZAQN010000133.1:0-6482 GCA_964487345.1 uncultured Occallatibacter sp.
GCGGTTGTCTTTGGTATCGGTCCCAGACACAAGGGACTGTGTATTGCAAGGAGTGCGAGGCAAAACTGAAGGACTTTCCGTCTCCTGAGACAAGAAAGAGACGCGGGCGGCCGAGCCGCAAAACGCTTGTCAACGTCTGGGCCGTTGCAGAGTCAGTTGGGGGTGCGGAATGAGTGCAGCGCTTCAGTTGCCGCTGGTGGAGGGATCGAGCGGCTCGCCGAATGCATGGCTGGGAAAGGGAAAAACGGACCGGGAGCAGCCGGTCGCAAAGCCCTGGGAAGAACAGGATGAGGAGGAGCCGGCAAGCGCCCCGCCGATCTGCATGGCGTTTTACCGGAAACACACGGAACGCATGTTGCGGCGTTATCTGTACTCTTCGATGCAGGTCGGGCGTTCGCCGTCAATTCTTGGGGACTCTGTTGGGCGGGGCTGGGTTTCGAGCCGCAGAGTGCGGACATTCGAAGATGCGGTGATCTTTGTGCTCGATGTGGAGCGCTGTCTTGATCGGCTTGGCTCACTCGATCGGGCTATGCTGAGCAGGATCGTGCTTCAGGAATACACCCAGGCTGAGGCAGCTGCGTTGCTCGGTATGAGCCCGCGAGCCATCTCCTACAAATTCCCGCTGGCCCTGGATCGCTTGACAGAGCAACTGCTGGAAAACGAATTGCTGATCCTTCCGCATTAGAGGATTAAAGGGAACGTGCTGCGAGGGGGCGCTGCGAAGCGCTCCTCTCGCTGCTTTGCACGCGGGGTAGGCGATGGTTCATTTGCACTTCTGATCGCAATAGGCATTGGCGATCATCGATAGCATGGCGATATAGCTTGACGGGGAAACTCCGGCGCCCGAATTCTTATCGATATCGACCTGATGGACGACGACCATGTCTTTGGATGGCAAGACGGTGATGTATTGGCCGCCGGTGCCCATTGCGCTATACGCGCCCTGCATGAAGCCAATGTAGGTATAGCCGGGAAATGTTGGCCCGTCCCAGACCCACCAGAGAAGGCCGTAGCCCCATCGCTCCGTCGTTGCGAAAGCCCGCAGGGTAGATGTCGTGAAACGGCGTCAGGAGAGTCGTCATGTAGCGCACCCAGTCGCCGGGAACGATAACTTTGCCATTCCAGACGCCAGAGTCGAGCATGAGCAGGCCGAGACGCGCCATATCGCGCGTGGAAAGATACATGGCGTATTCGGGATGCACGCTGTCGGGCGCGTCGATCTTTTTCTGCTTTGCGACAGTGTAATCCTGCATGCCGATGGGTACGGCGATGTCGGACTGCAGCGCTTCATACATATTCTTGTGGGTCAGCTTTTCGAACGCCGTGCCGGCGGCGTTGAAGTCCCGGTTGTTGTAGACGAATTGCGAACCCGGATAGGCCGATCCGCGCGGCGGCATGTAGCGGCCCTGGTCCCATGGAGACAGGGTTTCAGGATGTTCGCGTGCGGGTAAGTAAATGCCGGAACGCGAGGCAAGCAACTGGACGAGCGACGCGTTGGCTTCCATGGGAAGAAACGGCTGCTTATCATCGAGACCGAGCTGTTTGACAGTCTTGTCGATGTCAATGGTGTTGTCGAAGACGTATTTCCCATACAACATGCCGAGGACGCTCTTGCGGACAGAAGCAACTTTGCTGGTGTGGGAGACGTCGCCGTAGGAGAAGATGACGCGGCCCTGGACGACGACCATCATCGACGTGGTGTCCTGGGTTTTGAGCCAGCCGCGGAGAGCCTCGAGCATCGCGCTTGAGTAGCCGACCGATTCCGGCATGGTCTGCTGCCACTCGGCGCCGGGAACGATATCGCCGGTGATGCGCGTTGGGGTCTGAGCGTTTAGGGACGGCGCGGTGCTGGCGAGCAACAGTGCGAGCGTCGCGAAGAATTTGCGTGCAACGGGAGTCGCGTGCACTTTGGATCTCCACCGGAAGATGAATGTCGTTGCAGCGGAGCTGCAAACTTCGACTTAACGAAATCGTTCTACGCCTCGGACCGTGTGAATTCGCTTCTTGAGTTCGTGCTCACCCAGGTCTCAGAATCGAGATCTCCACCCCACGAACTAAGACCTGTTCGTGGGGACCCCGGAACCTGGGGCACCCAAAATTGGTACAACAGCAAACGGTCAGTGACCTAGAATTTGCGCGACCACTCGCGCGGCCAGCGCTCCACAATTACTTTCTTGTCGGTGAAGAACTCGATGGCGTCGCGGCCTTGCGCATGCATGACGCCGAAGAAGCTGCCTTTCCAGCCTGAGAACGGGAAGTAGGCCATGGGCGCGGGAACGCCGATGTTGACGCCGACATTTCCTGTCGAGACGGAGTTGCGGAATTTGCGCGCTGCTGCGCCGGAGGACGTGAAGATGGAGCTGGCGTTGCCGTAGGGCGAGCGGTCAATCAGTTCGATAGCCTCTTCGACAGATTTGGCGTGGACGACAGAAAGAACGGGTCCGAAGATTTCCGTCTCCATCAGCGAGCTCGTCGTGGGAAGCCCGTCGAGGACTGTGGGGCCGACGAAAGATCCATCGCCGTTCGATGCGTTGCGGCCGTCGACGAGGAGCTTGGCGCTGTCGCCCGCGCCTTGGCCGATGAGGGAGACGACGCGATCGCGGCTGGCTTTGGTGATGACGGGACCCATCTGCACGGCTGGATCGAGGCCATTGCCGACTTTGAGCGCAGCGGCGGCAGCGGTGATGGAATCGCGGAACCAGCCTTGCGCTTCGCCGATGGCAACGGTGACACTAACGGCGAGGCAGCGCTGGCCTGCGCAGCCAAAAGCCGAATCGGCAATGATTTTGGTGGTGGTTTCAGGATCGGCGTCGGGCAGGACAACGACGTGGTTCTTGGCGCCTCCCTGGCATTGCACGCGCTTGCCGCTGGCTGAGCCGCGCGTGTAGACGTATTTGGCCACGGGCGTGGAACCGACGAAGCTGACGGCGCGGACGAGCGGGTGGTCGAGGAGCGCATCGACAGCAGGTTTGCCGCCGTTAACAAGGTTGACGACGCCTGCGGGAAGGCCAGTTTCGTTGATCAGCTCGACGAGGCGCGCGGCGGAGAAAGGGACGCGATCGCTCGGCTTGAGGACGACTGTGTTGCCGGTGGCGATGGCGTAGGGAAGGAACCACAACGGGATCATGAGCGGGAAATTGAAGGGCGTGATGATGGCAGCGACGCCCAGTGGCTGGCGCACCATGATCTCGTCGATGCCAGGCGCGACATCTTCGAGCGAGTATCCCTGCATGAGCACGGGGATACCGCAGGCGACTTCAACGTTCTCGATGCCACGGCGCAATTCGCCTTTGGATTCGGCGAGGGTTTTGCCGTTCTCCGTGGTGATGATGGCGGCCAGCTCATCGAAACGATCTTCGAGAATCGCCTTCAGCTTAAAGAGAAATTGAATTCGATCGGCGGCCGGTGTGGCCCGCCACGCCGGAAAGGCAGCATGGGCGGCGGCAACGGCGGCGTCGACTTCGGCGGCTGACCCGGAAGGCGACTGACCAAGCAGTTCGCCGGTAGCGGGGTTGGTGAGGTCGAGGCCCGGCGCGCTGGTTGAATTTTGCCATTTGCCGCCGATGAAATTGCGGATCTCAAGGGTGCGGATTGTAGGGGAAGCGAGTGTAGTCATCGGACTTCCACTTTACCGCAGTGGGAGGTCGGCTGGCAGCAGGAATCGTCCTGATTTAAATGCGATGTCTGGTTATCCGTGATGAAAATAGAAGATGTTTCCGTCCAGATCCTCGACGGTGAACTGCCGTATTCCCCAGGGCTTTTTTTCCAGCGGATCGACGATGTTCGCACCCGACGACTGCAATTCCTCGTACGACGCATCGATATCTGGAGCGAACACCCAGTGAATGGCTGGTTCGAACGGCGGCGTCTTCTTCCGAAAGAAGATCACCGCTTTATCGCGCGACACGGCGCCAATCTCTTTGCCTGGGTAGAGCCAGCCGATCTCAAAGCCGAGGGCATCTCTGTAATGCTGTTGTGCGCGTTCGACATCGGCGACCGGCAACTCCGGCACTGGCGGGCCGATCGGGTTCATTTTCTCTTTTGGGTCCACAGAAGCTTCCTTCTGTTCTCCTTTATGCAACAAGACTGCCGAGGCGTCAAATCAGGAGACTGCCACAGCACACAAGGCTCCAGGATTCGCCGTTCTGTGCACCTCGTTTGCTATCGTGGACGGGGCCAATCTTTCGATTTTGAAAATGCAATGAATTGATCTTTTTGGAGGGACGGAATCTTATGTCGTTTTCGCCAAAACATGCCGCACTGGTTTTGCTGTTGCCTTCATTTTCAATCTCCGCGCAGCAGCTCGCCGGTCAATCCGCGGGCGCGCCGCAGCCCACCACCGCGGCGGAAGCGCCGAACCGGGACACGAGCTACATTGACGAACAGGGCGCAGCCCACGTGACGCGGGTGGTGCCGGTGCCGCAGGATCTAAGCCCGCAGGCGCAGCTGTCGCTGGGTCATGGCGGTCCGGACCAGGGACCTCCACAGTCGCTCGATGAGCGGAGAAAGATGACGGACGCGTACACGGCGCGGGCGCGGGTGGCATGGACTCGTCTCTGTCCCAATACACTGGTGGATTCGACGATGGCCGGAGTTCCGGTGCATATTGTGACTCCGGATGGGATGCCCGAGAAGAACCGCGACAAGGTACTGCTGAATCTGCATGGAGGGGGATTCAATTCGGACTCGGGTTCGTACACGGAGTCGATTCCGATTGCGAGCTATACCGGGATCAAAGTGGTGGCCGTGCTGTACCGGCTGGCGCCGGAGCATCCGTACCCGGCGGCAGTGGACGATTCGGTGGCCGTATACAAAGAGCTGCTGAAGACTTACAAACCCGAGCACATCGTGATCTATGGGACGTCGGCTGGCGCGATCCTGACGGCAGAAGTGGCTGCGAGGCTCAAGCAGCTGGGATTGCCGCTTCCGGCGGCGTTGGGGATCTTCAGCGGCATGGGCGACTTTGCTCGGGCGGGAGACTCGACAGCGCTGTATGCTTTGCGGGGTTTTACCGGGCATCTCGATCCGCCGGATGCCAAACCGCATGACGGGGAATACGTTGGCTCCGCCGATCCGAAGGATCCGGTGCTGTCGCCGATTTATGGAGACCTGCATGGGCTGCCGCCGACGCTGTTTGTGACCAGCGGGCGCGACCTGCTGCTAAGCGGGACAGCCAACCTGCATCGCGCCTATTTGAATGTGGGTGTCGATGCGAGGCTGGTGGTTTTCGATGCGCTGCCGCATGCCTTCTGGTATGACCCAATGCTCCCCGAAGCGATCGAAGCCAATCACACGATGGCGGACTTTTTTGTGAAGCAGCTGGCGAAGTAGGCCGGCCGAATCAGTCGGGAATCGGCGTGACCGGGATGCGCAGCGATGAGTTGATGCGCGCGAACATTTCGAACGCGGAGGCGACCGCTGTCAACTCGATGATCTCCTGACAATTCAAGTGCTCGCTCACGGCGTCGAAGGCTGTCTCATTGGCTGCGTGCCCTGACTGATGGAGCAGGCTGGCATAGCGGAAGCCGGCCTTCTCTTTTTCTGAGAATGGGCCCTTTTCGAAGTTGTCATAGCTCGCAACTTGTCCCAGCGTGGCTCCGCGCTTGAGGGCCAGATAGCGATGCGCGCTTACGCAGTAGTCACAGCGATTGAGCGAGGCGATGCGCGTAGCGATGAGTTCCTTGTACCAGCCGGGGAGCGCGCCATCGGCCATGAGGGGTTTGAGGAACGCAGTTATTCCCAAGGCAAGCGCGGGAACATTGGCGAGGGCCTTGAACATATAGGGCACCACTCCGCGATCGGCTAGGAGCTTGTCGTAGAGTTGTGCAATCTCTGTCGGAACTTCGTCCCGCTCGAGGAGCGGAACACGGGACTCAGCAATTGAAATGTCGGTCATAGCGCCCCAGGCATCGGCTCCTGCCAGTGTAAATGCGCAGCATCTGATCCCAGTTTTCAAGTAGAGCGGTGTTTGCATAAGAACTCCCCTAGTAGGGAGAACGCCGTGGGCGGGTTTTTTCCTTTGCGGGAGCAAGCTGGGTTCGGTTACCGAAAGGTTAAGAAACGCTCAAGGTCAGGGACGATTTTCGGGATTGGAATTGCACTTCATCGTGGTTGATGGCGATGGCGGCAATAAAGCGACGGGCGGAGCTGCCGTTTAGCCAGCGGCTTAACGAAGCCGCACTCGGCTACCAGCGCATGCTGCAGAAGAACCACCGGGATCCCAAAGCACTGGTGGGCATCGGCCTGGTTGCACTGGCGAGCGGTCAGTTCGAAGCGTCTGTGCAGATGGCGAAAGCGGCCGTGGCTGCGGCGCCGGCGATGGATGTGGCGTGGGTGACGCTGGGCCAGGCGCTTAAAGCTGCTGGCAGGTATGAAGACGCGAAGCAGGCCTACCTTGAGGCGATCCGGCTCGATAGCATCAGTCCTTTGGCGCGGATTGGAATGGGCGAACTGCTGATGGCGGAAGGTCTTCCCGAGCAGGC
>CAZAQN010000134.1:0-6444 GCA_964487345.1 uncultured Occallatibacter sp.
CAGAGGTGGGGGCGGAGGATGCAAAGCAGCCGCAGACGGGAGGAGACTTCCTCCCAAACGAACCAGACCGTTTTTGTACGTTACCTGTTGAGCGAGACGAATCGTTATTGGCCGCACTATTCAGGACGGGATGACGACGCCATGCTACATCTGCGAGGCCGGAAGTGTTCGGCGCGGAACGATATACTGTCGCTAATCGACTCGACGCTTAGAGAATCCCGATTGCGGACAATGCGCTCTCGGTCATGTCGTTGAATTGATGCGACAGATAAAGGAGTGCTAATGGTCTATCGAATGGCGATTCTGAACGCCGCATTGATGGCAGGCATCGGATTCACGAGTTCGGTCTATGCAAACGCCTCCGTCAGTGTCCCGTTTGTGGGCTGCAAATCGGACGGCCAAGTTGGTCCACAGGACGCACCAACCGGCGAACCGAAGATAATCACAATCTCTCCCCAGTTGGCTCAAAGGGTCGCTTATTACAAGGCATCGGACGGCTCGGGTGTTCTCGCTCCGCGCGGCTGGTACTGCTTCGGGACGTACGGCTCCGATGGGTCTAACCTGTACGTTACTCCAACGCCGCTCAACTCCGCCCATCTATTCTCAAATAGCTGGAAGGGCATCTCCAGCTACGGAATCCAGCTCAGCGAATCCAACGGCGACACATCCGGCCGCTTCGAGGTTGCACAGACCATTGCTCGGGTTTTTCCTGCTCATTTGGATTTCGTCAGACGAGTGATCGCCGAAGGCGTTGAACCCGCAACCTCTTTCCCACACGGCCCCTATCCCACAGACAGATTGACCTACAAAAGCAAAGAGGCCGTCGAATATGTAACCCCACCCAACACTGAAGGTCTGGGAACAAAGTCGTTCCTCGTAAGAAATGCCAACCCCATAGCTGGCGTCGCACTCCTCACCGGTGAAGAACTCAATCTGACCCATCTCTCAGCCCGCCTATCGCCTGAAATGTCTGACCTGCTCTCCGTCATCATCCGGCAAGTTGAACAAGACAGCTCTCAGTCCGCTACTTCAGGGGCTGCAACGGCTAGGGGACAAGATGCCACGCCGGAAAGTTGCGCCAAGCTCAATCTAGCTTATGAGTATCACGGCGATACGGATACTTCCTCTTGCGTTCCTCATGCTGGGACTCAGAGTGTACCTCCCGAAACCTCTGACACGCTGCCGAATGGTATCAAAGAGTCCCCAGCAGGATGTTTGGAAGCAACAGCCCACACGAATGGTCCGTGCAAGCTCACCTACCCAAACGGCAGCGTTATGGAAACTGGGGCGGATGGTACAACCTGGGTCACTGTCAAGAAACGCGATATAAAATTTCAAGTTTTCTCGGGTATTCCAGTAACTGGCCAATTCCAAACCATCATCATCACTAAGCTCCCTGAGGGCGACATTATAGAAGCCCCTCAATTTGAGAAAACCAGCATTCACGGGGACTGCCAATCGAGGACATATCAAATTTGGGGAACCGCAATTACGGACCCGAACGGAGTTTTCGATTCTGGAACTGATCCAGAGAACGTTGCGCGGCGAGTGATACCTGACACACCGGTGGACACTGTGTTTCATGTTTTTTGCGACGCTCCGGCCCCAACCAAACCCTGAGTGAAAGTGCAAAAGGCGGGTGGCCCACCTTAGGTCTTTGAAATCTACCCACGCTCAGCGCATCGCGCCTGGCCACTTCATAATCACTGTTGTCGTAAGTTGGCTACTCAGGCGTATGCCTGAAGAGTTGCTAATGCATCCTGATTTAAGCCTTCCCAATGAGTTACAGCCTTGTTCAAATCGATGAATCTGTATCGGTCGAGCAGCTCACGCCGACTCTTTTCATCGGCGCGGAAATCAATCATCACCAAGGGGGTTTTTCTGTGTTCAAGAAACCCACCATCCCAATACTTAGTCTGGTAGTTGGTAACTAGCCGATATATTACTTGTCGCAGATACTCGTCTTGTGCGGGCATAGAAAACCCGATAATGGTCATCCCGAAATTGAGGCCACCATCCCGTCCTAAACCTTTCCAGAAGTCCTGAAAGATTGATGAATACACTAGCTTCAGAGGAGACGGGTTCAGCAAAAGCGGGGTTGCAAGAAACAATGGTCCGCTCTTGTATAGCTTGGCCGCATCGCTAACCCTGTAAATACGTCGTAACGGATCACCCGGAAATCGCGGGCCATCTGTTAACGGCTTCACGTCAAGCTCCTGAGTCTTGCTAAATACTGGGTGCTCATGTCCGGGATCTAGTCCTCGTACTAGCCGCGCCTCTTCGGTCTCGTCATATTGTGTCCGGTCGAACCAATCTACTGAACCGTGCATTTTTAGAATGACAACTTCTTCCCTGGAACTGTCGATTTCTGCCTGACCATTGCCGATATTCTGGTATCGAGACGGGAAAAGGCGATAGGCGATCCCCTCTACATCAAGGGCCTGCTCAAGCAAGGTGTCGTAGTTGAACGTTAGGACGACATCCGATGGCTTAAGGAGTCGAGCGAATGCCAAGTACAATCCCGGAATGTCTTCCTTTTGAGGTGTGCGTTCGGTGAGAATTTCGCCGATAAGCGTTTTGACTAGAATCTGTGTTTCGTTCCCATCCGGACTCCAGGTGTCTGATCCTCGAAGGCCCAAATAATGTTCAACATCAAGGTATGCCATGAATTCTTCAAACTGCACAGCCTCCGGTGAAAGGATCTCTGTATCACAGTCTTTCTTGTAATCGATGTAGGCTTGCAAATCCTTCGTGAAATGTTGATTGGCTCTGTCACTGGTTAACTTGGCTCTCCTGCGTATTTCGGGCCATAGCTCATTGGCCAGAGGTAGCCCCGCCGGGCGCGAAAATCCCGCGCCTAATATGTATATGGAATACCTCTTGGTAACGGAGTCTGTCGTACTCACGGAACTAGGCATATGCGGTGCCACCTTTCGACGGGTAAGCCATGAAATCTGTCGCAGCCCAAATCTAAATCGCTGCTTGTCCCTGATTGATTCGCTGCTCCAGCTCTGCGATGGCCTCAATCACTGCATCCACAGACGGTATCGGGCCGAAGACCATCCCGGACATGGCTTCATAATCCCGTCTCAGATCGGCGAGCATCCCGTCATGGGGAATCAGAGCGAAGCTGCCGAGAACTGCGGAAGCCAGGTCAAGGTCGGGCCGATTGAAGAACATCCGTGCATGGCGCACACAGTCCTCGGCCATCTCTGAATCTTTCGTTGCCTTCCGGCCTATCTCCGAAGCCAAAAGCCGGTAGACATCGTAGTAGTGCCGCGAGACGCGCTGCCCTCCTCCCTTCAACTCGCCACGCCGGTCCCACCACCGGCGCAGGCCGTGCAGGATTATGACCTTATCCCAGAAGGTGCGGCTTGGATCAACGGTAGTCACATTGGCGACTGCCAAATCAAGACTCGGAATGTCGTCTGCAATATACGGTTTCACAACCACCGGCGCATGAGGATCAAGAGCCGACTTCGCGCCTGATTCGATCTTGATCGCACGACGGATGTAAGCATTTCCATCTGTGGTCACAGTGGGATACCACAGCAGCAAGCTCTGACCGTCGGGGTCATCGGGATCGGGTTCCACTCGCGCCCGATCTGGATTCATGTTTGCTGTCTTTAGGGTCTGCTGTAAAAGCACACTCAACCGCTCCAGCATCGGGCCTTGGATGTACTCTTGACATGCTGCTTTGATTGCCTCCAGGCGGGCGTTACGCTTCTTCCCGCTCATAGCTTCCAGTTCCTCGAAGGTCGCGGGTTGTCCAATGTCTTCCCGGAAGACGGTGATGTCGATGTCTTCGGAGAAGCGTTCGATCAACCCATAGCCCTTTGAGAGCGACGTGCCACCCTTGAACAGCAGCCGGGGCCCGCCGGCTTCCAGTTCATTGAAGAGCGCATCAAGCGTCCAGCAAACCCAGAAGTCTTTTTCGATGTTCTGCTCGTTGGTGCGGAGCCGGTCGGCAGCGCCGACGAAGAGGTCGCGGCGCTCCTCGTCGCTCGCGGCCAGTACGATTTGAAAACCCTCGGTCATCGGCTGTTGGAACCTCTCGCTTTCTTGATGATAGGTGCCGGTGCGCGTCTGGAAGGCTTTGCTCTCTCTGTCGGCGGCGACACCACAGCACTAACCTGCTGGAGCAGGTCGCGCACGATCACTCGCATCCACTCCGGCATTGCCGACAGGCCGCTGCGCAAATCGTTCTGAATGGCCTGTCCATGATCGGGGTCTTTGAGGATGGAGACGAGGCGCTTGTGGAGGCTCCCGTCGTCGGACGGAAGCATGTCGCGCAGCCAATGGAGTGCCTGCACGAAGCGCATGGCGGGACGGCCTGCCCAGTAGAGACGGCTGGGCGCGGCGGCTTGGAAATCGAGGGTGAGGTTGCCGAGGGTAATGGGCCGCAGGCGACCATCGGTTAGAACGCCGATGCGCGCCGGGACGGCGTCGGTGAGTCCGAGGTCGTTGGCAGCGGTAAGGCCATCGACCACCACCCGAACCTTGCCCTTCCGGGCCAGCGCGTCGATCACGTCGCGCGGGTTTGGATAGGTAGGCTTTCCGGTAAGGCGGTTATCTCGGGGGATGTCGTAGAAGCCGCGCGCAATCCGTCGCAGGCTTTTGGAAGCAACTAGCCGGTGGAGGGCTTGATCGACCGCAGTGCGCGGTCCAAGGTCGGCGAAGTCCTCCGGGGTCCAGACGTGCGGCTGCGCAGAGGCGGAGGTCCGATCCCGGATGGCGGCTGGAATGCTGGATGCTTGAGTGGACATGGACTACTCTTATGTCAGAAAAATGCAACAAACTTCTGACTTACTTAGTATAACGCAATGTCAGAAAAATGCAACAAACTTCTGACTACGGTTCTTGTCGGTTTCCACCGCAAATTCCATCAGTGGTGATGTCGAAACGGCTACAAGTAGGAGAGGGCGATAACACGATCAGCACTGCATACGTTCGTATGCAAGCGCCTCAAATGCCTAGCCCGGTGCCGGGCCAAAGCGGGCCGGTTCCGGCCCCAAAACACTTCAGGATGGTTCCATCCTGGCTCCACTGTGGGAAGTGGTGGTGCGGGCGGGGGGACTTGAACCCCCACGACCGGTTAGGGTCTGCGGATTTTCATACCACTTCGGCTTTCGCCGCACCGCCAACGGCGGCTTCGTGGTCTGGACTATCCCTTCACCATTCCCCGTATGAGGTTAGGTGCTGCCCGTCTAGTCTCTACACCTTCCCAGAAGTGATTCCGGGCTTGGCTCGGGATTGCCATTCAAGGTTTCCCCGACTTTGAGCAGTTCTACTCCGCCGGTTTCCCTGACGGGCACTCAATTTCCTTAAGTCCGCTGTGTCTGCCGATTTCACCACGCCCGCGTGATGTTTACCACAGCCCCATCATAAAGCACGGAGCGAAGGTCTATGCTTCGTCCGCCAAGCGCAGTGCTTCCACACGACCGGGACCTTTCTTGGAAATCGCCTTTTTCTTCGGACGTGGTTTCATGATGTTGATTGCGGAAGCATCGAGTCTTGTCTTCAAATGGGCTGCGTAATATTTCTCAATCATCTCCACGCTTGTCCGACAGTTCTTGGCGATCTGATAGATGTCGGCCCCTTCGAGCAGGCGCAGGCAAATGTAAGTGTGGCGCAGGCTATAGGCAGTTCGCGGCCTACCGTCGCGGTCGGTGCGGAGCTTTTCTTCCTCAAGAATTGCGTTGAATAAATCGCGAGGCCATTTCGGAAACAGAAGATCGGTAGGTCCTGGTTCGTGCCACTCTCCGTTCGCTATGGATGCGGTGCGACTGCCCGATCTCCCAGGCCCACCATCTGGTCGTGTGCGGGCTTTCAGCCGCTCAAACGGATGCACTGCTCCCGCTGTGCTCTTGCAATAACCAACACCGCGTTTGCCACGTACTTCGATCTCAAGGATGGTCTGGCCGCTGCCCTCGTCTTCGACCACCATGACATCACGAAACTGAAGGCGCATTGCCTCGTCCGGGCGGAGGCCAGTATTGGTTGCGAATAGAACGTAATCGTGAAGTTGCTCCGCTTCCCAACGGAAGCGGGGCTGCTTGGGATCAAGGGCGCGTTTTCGCGTCGCCTCGTAAAGCTGCTTATACTCTTCCGGTGAGAACCAGGCTCTATGAGAAATCTTTGGCGACGAGCGATAAGGCTCGGACAAATCCGGTAGATGATCGATCCATCCGTGCCGCAGAGCTGTCTTGAATATCTGGCGCAAAGTCACGATCTCCTGGTGCATGGTGTTGTGCGCCAGCGGCTTGCCGCGCAGAGCCCTGCTTTCTTCAAGCCGACGGATACGATACTCGTTGACTTTGCCAGAGGTGATTTCAGGAAGAACCATGTTTCCGAAAAACGGAATCAGGTGCCCATCTGTACGCGCGTGTTGTCCGCGCGCATAGGTCGGGCTACGTTCTCCCTGCGTGATGATGTCGAATTCGC
>CAZAQN010000135.1:0-6407 GCA_964487345.1 uncultured Occallatibacter sp.
CTTTGCCAAGGACGGAGAAGTTCTGCATGCCGAGGACGAGCGCCGGATGGTCGATCAAACGGGGCGCGATCACTGCAACGTTCAACGCCCATGCAAAGAAACCGAGTCCGCTCAGAATCGTTCCTGGAGTGAGGCGGCGGAAGACGTAGAAGACCAAAAGAGCCGTCGTGAGGTGCAGTGCGCTTTCAACGAAGACGAGGGGCCAGCTCCCGCGGATGGAAATGCAGATCCAGAAACTGATGCCACCCAGGGCGATGCAGAGGGTGAGCCCCAGAGAGGTGGGCATGCTGCCGCGGGAAAAGGCCCAGAAACAGCCTACGAAAAGCGCGAGTGCACCGAGAGCCGGGAAGATGAAAAACGCAATGCTGATCGGCATCTCGCCGTGGTACACGCCATCGATGAGGATGGCATAAAGGGCGAGCGGAATAATGAATGGGACCGCGTAGAGGATGCGCCGGCCTTTGAAGCGAAAGGAAAGCGGCGACAAGGAAGCGAGGAACAGTGTGGAACCAATGAGTGCCGCGGTTTGACCGGAGGCCGCGAGCCAGGGGTGGACGAGGGGGCTTGAAAAGTCCCAAAATCCCATCTGGTAGACCTGCACCATGCGCAGGCAGGCGAAGAGAAAGCCCAGGAGCCAGAGCAGGGTGCGCGTGTCGCGCGAACGCAAGTAAAGTTGCGCAAACGCCGGTAGCAGCAGCGCCGTCAAAACGAACGCGGGAAGCTGGTAGCTATAGGCCATTTCAGCCGGGAGTCTCCTTGGATCACCTTCTGTAACAGTATGAGATCAAATGCTTGATCGCAGTGGGTGTTTGAGAGCTCTGGAACCAATTAATCAAAAACGACCATACTGGGCAATGAGCGGGGTAAATCACGCCTGGCGTTGAGTTTCCTCCGAATGCAAGACTGGAGATAGATCGAAAGGCGGGCTGGCGCACCTCGCCCCGAGCGCAGCCACGATTTATTGTCCAACCATACTCGGCTCCTGTACATGCGTCTAATGTTGTAGAACGAAGACATGGGATGGTATTGCAGGCGGTAAAGTCGGGTTGAATTCCAATGGCCGCTGGGAATCCGTTGGGGGTGCATTAAGAGTGCTAATTTTACGTCGGTTGATTCTACTGGTGAGCGGCGCTTTTGCGCTGGCCGCGGCCGCGCAGGACACATTTACGCCGATGGCGCTGGATTCAGGTTTCGGGCGCATGGACGTGTCAGCGCCGGCGACGCCGCCGGAAGAAATTATCAGCAAGTTTGCCGCCAAGGAAACGGAATTTCAGGAGGCGCTGAACCACTACACCTATCGGCGCGTGGCGAAGGTGCAGACGGTGGACGATGACAACAAGGTGGACGGGGAATACTACGAAGTGGATGACGTGATTTTCGACTCTCAAGGCAAGCGGACCGAAAAAGTGGTCTTTGCGCCGGGAAGTACGCTGCAGCGGGTGATGATGTCGCCGTCGGACTTTCAGGACATTCAGCATGGGTATCCTTTTGTGCTGACCTCGCAGGACATCGGCGCCTACAACGTGAAGTATGTGGGCCGGCAAAAGGTGGACGACGTGGACTGCTATGTCTTCGAGGTGAGCCCGAAGCAGCTTGAAAAAGGCAAGCGGTACCTTGACGGGCGCATCTGGGTGGACGCGACGGATTTGCAGATTGTGGTGACCAATGGCCGGATGGTCCCGGACGATACGCGCAAGGGGAAAGAAGATTTACACCCGCCGTTCATGACGTGGCGAGCGCAGGTGGACGGCCACTACTGGTTCCCGGTCTATACGAAGGGCGAGGGTGAGCTGCACTTTTCCGGTGGCAATGGCTACATGGCAGAGGACGTGCATATTCGCGACATTATCAAGTACACGGATTACAAGCGGTTCGGCTCGAGCTCAAAGATTATCTATGAGGGACAGGACATCACGCCGCAACAAAATCCGCAGGCGCAGCAGCCTGGACAGCAACCGAAGCCGCAGAAGTGATAGTTGTCAGTGATCAGTTGCGCAGCAGGACGAAAGCATGCGACTCGCAACGAACGCGCATACGGTACCCTTTCTGAATCAAATCCTTCCAAGACCGAGCGGTCTGGCAAAGGGTAATTCGGCGGACCTTGAACACGAGGACTAAGAATGAGCAGCCGTCTTCCAGAAATCATCACGCTAGAGGCTCAGTCTTCGACTCACATCAGTTACGACAATCATCCCATCGCTGAAACCAACGACCATGTGGTTCGGATTGCCACGATGACAGAGCCCTTTCACTGGCATTTTCATCCGAACTCCGACGAAACATTTCTGGTCATTGAGGGACGGCTCGCCATCGACTTTGAGAGCGGATCGCTGGAGCTTCATCCCGGCCAGTTGCTGACGATTCCCCGCGGAGTCCGCCACCGGACCCGCCCGATCGGAGAGCGATCAGTGAACCTCACATTCGAGAGGTCAGGATCTGAGACCGTTGCAGGTTGACGCTCTTCAAAGAGTTAAGTTGGACGTACTGCGTTAGTTCGACGTCACCCCGTTCCTGCGGAGCTGACGCGCATCATGCGATTCCAGAGAGCCTGAAAACGCGGGTCGCCCTGGGATCCTGACCACTTAGGGTCCGTTGCGATCGAGATAAGAAATGTCGAGTGGGCCTGGTAGGCTCTATCGAGCAATGCGTAGGTATTTTCTCGATCCTTCAGGCCGAGATAGACCACTCCCATCAGATATGGGTCCACATATGCGCGCTTTGATTCTTCTTGAAGCTGCTTCAGCGTCTCCAGCGCTCCGTGGCGATCCCCCGAGGCCGCTTCCGTGAATCCGATTTCCGCCGTGATGATGGGGGGCTCAAATCCATTCAACTTTTTGAACTGTTTCAGATCTTCGAGCGCCTCTTTATAGCGCCCTTCGCTTGCAAGCGATCTTCCCATCCCCCAATAGCCTTGCACGGAATGTGGATCCAGGCTGAGAGCCTGCTTGTAGTAGCGGATGGAATCGTCATAATGGCCGGAATAATATTTCACACAGCCTAGTTCGGAGATCAGCATCCCGGAATGCGGATCGAACTCCAACATGCTTTCCACGTCTTCTTCGGCGTGACGATAGCGTCCGTTGATCGAAAGCAGATGAACGGTGCAGCCGAGTTGCCAAATCGCGTGGTCTCTGGTGTCGGCTTGCTCCAATTCGCTTTGTGCCAAAGGAAGATTCCAATCATAGAGCAGATCGATAAGGCCCAGGATTGCGTGGGCCTGGTGCATTGATGGATCAAGCGCGAGAGCGCGCTGAGCATATTGGCGCGCAAGTGGCAGGTGGTCGCGTGGCGCTTCGTAGTAGATTCCCAACGCCAGGTGGCCTTCCGCCATCGACGAATACGCAAACGCAAAGGAGGGGTCGTGCGAAACGGCTTCTTCAAAATTATGAATGGCTTGGTGCAGGTTCGTTGGGTCGTCGCGGAATCGCGCCGCAGCCTCGCCGCGCAGAAAACTCTGAAATGCGGCGGGACTCGAGGTGAGCGGTCTCTGCGCCCCCGCTGCTTGAACCGTATCGACTGAAATTCCCAGGCCTTTCACGGCATCTTGAACGATTTCGGCCTGGATCGGGCGCAGATCCGCTTCATCCGGAATGTACTGGTTGCTGCGCAGCACGGTGCCGTTCTTCGCGTCGCTCAACTCTGCGTTCAACACCAGCCGCCCATCGGCATTGCGCTCCAGCGCTCCAGTCAGCAAGAAGCCGACGCCAAGTTCGCTGGCTGCATTCTGCTTGTTCACGCGGTCTGCCGCAGCGCGCGATATCACCCTAAGCTTAGGGATTAGCGAAAACTGGCGAATCAGGGTTTCCGTAATGCCTTCGGCGAGGTAGCTGTTGGCGGTGGTTCCGGTCTGATTGGAGAAAGGAAGCACCGCCAGAACTTTCTGACCGTTTCCGGCTGTGATGGTGGGGGATGTTCGCTTCTTCCATAACGCGATGCCGCCGACCGCAGAGATGAGGATGATTACCCCCAGTGCCAGCGGTGCCATCCTGCGCCATCCCGGGCTTTCCATGTGTTCATGCGCGTGCTCCGCGCGTGGCGCCGACTCCGCCTCTGCGACAGCACCTCCCGCGCCGATACTTCGTTCGGTAAACGTCGCGCGATACCCTCCCTTGGGTACGTCGATGACCACCGGATCGTTGCGGCCCTCATCGGCGTAGTAGTCCCGCAGCCGCGATCGCAGCCTACCGGCTTCTACTCGCACGGTGGCGTCGACGGCGGGATCGTAGGATGGATCGCGATCGAACGCCTCCACCGCAATGGTGTATTCCTTCAGCGCCTCATCTTCTTCGCGCAGCGAGTTCTCTACCACATACCGAAGGAATCGCTGGCTGCGGACCGAGTTCGCAAACGGCGCCGAAGCGAGAATGCGCTCCAGTTGAGCGCGCGCAGTCTCGTTTAACGGCATGTAACGCGATTCCATCGCCGGCCAAACTCCCTGACAAGGGCATGTTACTCCGAAAGGGTACGTAACTTACGATCTGCAACTTTCTTGCCTGGCCAGATATGCATAGCCTTCGCAGGTGAGCAGCCCAAACGAGCTGCTGAATCGAATGGAGGCTCTTCCATGAGAAAGATTTCAAAGCCCGTTTTGCTGTGCACCGCCGTGCTCGGGGCAACCGTCTTCCCCCAGGCAGGCCCGGCGCAATCACCCTCATCCAATGTTCACGTGGTTGCGTCGGGACTGAATGGCCCCCGCGGCCTAAAGTTCGGACCGGACGGATATCTGTACGTGGCCGAAGCCGGCACCGGGGGCGCCAACGCGACAACCCCGGAAGAATGCACTCAGGTACCCGGTCCGATCGGTCCGTATAGCGGCGGCAGTACCGGCAGAATCTCCCGGATCGACAAGTCGGGAAATGTGACCACAGTTGCGACTGGATTTCCGTCAACCGTGGACAGCAATCCAACCCCAGACCTGATGGGAGTCGCCGACGTGGCATTCCTTGGCGGCCAGCTTTACGCCGTCACCGCCGCAGGAGGTTGCTCGCATGGGAACCCGGCAACGCCGAATGCGATCTACCGCGTGAATATCCACTCCGGCTCCTACACAATGATCGCCAACCTGAGCGAATTCCTGCAGGCGAACCCGGCAATGTACCCCGACGCCGCAGATTTCGAACCGGATGGCGTCTTCTATAGCCTCATCGCTTATGGCGGTCAGCTCTACACCATCGAACCAAATCATGGGCAGATTTTCAGAGTCACCACCTGGGGTGACATCACGGAAGTGATGGACGTATCGAAAGCCCAGGGTCACATTGTTCCCACCTCCATCGCAACGCACAATGGCGAGTTCTTCGTGGGCAATCTGGGTTTGTTCCCGATCACGCCGCACGCATCAAAGATTTTGACGCTGGCACCGGGATGCATCGGCGAATTTACTCCCGGACTCGATGACTGCGATAACTTCAACAGCCTCGGCATCGTCGGATCGCGGGCCGGATTTGCTACGGTAGTTGCCGTCGACTTCGGACCCGACGGGCTTCTCTATGCGCTCGAACTTTCGCCGGCAGCAGGCTTTCCCACTCCGGGAGCAGGCGATGTTGTTCGGATCAACCGCGACGGCGAGATTCAACAGATCGCGACAGGCCTTGTCGTGCCGACGGGGATGACTTTCGGGCCGGATGGAAAGCTGTATGTCTCCAACGCCGGAGCAGCTCCGCCGGGAGCAGGCCAGATCGTAATGATAGATATTCCATAAACAAATTGGAGGGAGAATCGAAACAACGGAGCGCCGTCGACGAAAGATCAGACGGCGCTTTCTCTTTGAAAACTGTCACCACGACTTAATAAAACAAATACTTCCGCCACCGGTCATCGCCGCGGCCCAGCATACGCATGATCTGCCGGCTGGTGTGAAGCGAAAACGGGCGCGGTTCGCGGAGCAAAACCATATCGTCGATTTCGTTGAGCAGGCGATTGCCCTTGCGGCGATTGCAAGCGTGACAGCAAGCCACGAGGTTCTCCCAGGTGGAGTTGCCTCCGCGCGAACGCGGCACCACGTGGTCCAGTGTCAGTTCGGCCGAGGGGAGCACGACACCGCAATACTGGCAGGCATTGCGATCGCGCAGCAAAATGTTTTTGCGCGACAGGGCACGGGTCTGGTGGGGAATGCGGCGGTACTCGAGCAAGCGGATCACGGACGGCATGGCAATGATGCTGCGCTGCGCGTGCAAGGTAAGGCCGTGCTCTTCTTCCGTGCGGGCGATGCCCTTGAGCACCAGAACAAGGGCGCGCCGCGCGCCGCAAATGTTAATGGGCTCGTAGGAGGCGTTGAGCACGAGCACCGGCATCTGCAGGATCTGAGTCGGCTGCACCGCGGGATGTTCGGCAGCGGCGAGCGCCGTGGCCCTGGCGATCGATTTTTGCTTGCGTGCATGAATCATAGCTTTTCCCAGCGACATCCT
>CAZAQN010000136.1:0-6218 GCA_964487345.1 uncultured Occallatibacter sp.
CGCGATGCAACTCGGTTAAGGGGCTCTCCGCGCGCGCCAGAAACAGGAGATCGCCAATCAGCTCGGAAAGCCGGACTGCTTCCTCCAGTGAAGACTCGAGTACGTCGCGGTATTCGTCGGGCGTCCGTGCGCGGGCGAGAGCCACTTCGGCTTCTCCGCGGATATTGTTGACCGGCGTGCGCAAATCGTGCGCGATGTCGGCCGTGAACCTCGAGATGCGCTCGAAGGATTCTTCAAGCCGCTCCAGCATTTCATTGAATGTCCCGGCCAGCGACGCAAGTTCCGACGGATAGCCTTCCGACCCGATCCGTTCGCGCAGATTCGTCGACGTGATTCTCCGCGCGGTTGCGGCGATCTGTTCGACGGGCCGAATGCCGTGCCGCGCAATGCGGTATCCCACCAGGGGAAAGAGAACTGCGGTCGCCAGCAGAATCCCCCAGAACCACAGACGATAGCGCGTCAGCAGCTCCTCTTCCTGCGAGCCGTCGATGGCGATTTGAACGGTGTCGCTGTGAGCCGGCGGCGTGCCCACGGAAGCCGTAGCGCTGGTGACCCGGAATGGATGCCCATGTCTGCCCGCCATCTCAATGGAGCGCTCGAAGCGGCCGCGGGTTCGGCTCGCGAGCTCCGCAAGATCCAACTGCTCGGCCATGCCGGGAGTCGTCATGATCGGCACGCCATGTTCATCCAGGAGGCGAATGTAGAACTGCTGGTAGCGGCGGGCCGCTGACTCGAGCTCGATCTCTTCGCGCAGTCCATCCTCGTCGTCCGGCCGTTCCCTCAGCATCGTGCGCAGCACGTGCAGCTTGTCGGCAAGGAACAGCTCTGTGCTTCGGTCCAGTTCCGTGCGTAGGACGATGTAGAGGCTCGCCGTAGCCAGAATTACCAGCATCAGGCCCGCCAACGAGTAGGCTGCCGAGAGGCGGAATGCCAACGTCCTGGGCGGGCGCAGTTCTGTCCAGGGGTTACTGCTCGGATTCGAAGACATAGCCGGCGCCGCGCACGGTGTGAATCAGCTTTACGGGGAACGGATCGTCCATCTTGCTGCGCAACCTGCGCACATTCACATCCACGACATTCGTATCACTGTCGAAATTCATATCCCACACCGACTCGGCGATAAGCGTGCGCGACAGAACTTCGCCGGCGCGGCGCGCCAGCAGGGTCAGCAACAAAAACTCCTTCGAAGTGAGGTCGAGCCTCTGGCCGGCACGCGTCGCGCGGTGGCGCAGCAGATCGATCTCTAGGTCGGCCATGCGCAGAGTCTCCTGCGGGCGCGGCGTTGAGCGACGCAACAGCGAGCGCACGCGGGCCAGGAGTTCGGAGAATGCGAAGGGCTTTACCAGGTAGTCGTCGGCTCCCAGTTCGAAACCACGGACGCGTTCGTGCACGGCGTCGCGCGCCGTCAGCATCAGGACCAGAGGCTTCTGTTCGGACTCGCGCAGGCGCGCGAGCACCTGCCACCCGTCCAGGACTGGAAGCATCACGTCAAGGATGACGAGGTCGAAATCGATTACCTGAACGAGGTGCAGGCCTTCCAGGCCGTCGGCAGCTTCGTCGATGACGAAACCGGCTTCGCTGAGTCCTTTCTTGAGAAACTTGGCAGTTTTGGCTTCGTCTTCGATAACCAGGATCTTCATTAGTCCGGGGCCTTTACGAATTTGGATTTGCTATCGGAAAGTTCACTTGGATACCGGTGAAAGAAAAGAATTTGCTTTTCGCCGTTCGGGCGCTCGCGGATCCTCTCGAGCGTTGCGCCCTCCTCAATAACGGACCATGTCTCTTTCGACTGAAGAATGCGGCCGTCTTCGTGTTCCTCGATCGAGAAAACGAGGCTTGAATCCCTCCAAACGATGGAGGTGTTGAACTCGTCTCCATCGGCTCCGGTTGACACGGAAACCTTCCCATCTGTGGTGTACTTCTGCATCGCGTGTCGCGGACTCGCAGATTCGCGGGCGATCGATGTTTCCACCGTGAGTTCCGGATCGTGCTGTTCGATCCGCAGCGTGACATCGCCATTCCGCCTCGGTTGGCAGCGATCGTTGTCCTGCTTCCATTGGCCCGAGAAATTGGGCGTTCCTTGCGACCATGCCACGGTCGCTGCCGTTGAAAGTAGAACGAAGACCAACACTCTACCCGCCTGCGGATGCATAGAACCTCAGAACTCAAACCGCAACGCGAACTGCATCTCGCGCGGCGTCCCAGAGCCCACCGGAGTGATGGGCGATACGATAGCCGTGTTCAAGTTCACCGTATTGATGATGCTGCCGAACCCTGTGACATTCGAGGGGTTGAAAGTGGACTGCGGTTGTCCCAACTGCGGGTGATTGAAAATGTTGTAGAACTCCGAGCGGAACTCGAGCCGGCCGCGCTCCCGTAGCGAGATCGTTTTGGTGGTCCCCATATCGATCTGCCAGGTGCCCGGCCCGCGAAGGAGGTTGCGCGGCGCGGTGCCGAACTCGCCTGCCGGGGTTGCAAAGGCCGATGAATTAATCCACTCTGCGGCGCTCTTTCCCCTTGGCGGAGTGAGAGAAACACCTGGAACGAGGTCGGGGCGCTCCGTGCCGGTTGCCCCATCCGGCGCGACGTAGCTCGAGGGCATCAACACATTCACCGGAAAGCCGCTGCGAGCCAGCGCCGTCGTGGTCACTTCCCAGTTGCCCGCGATGGCGCTGGCAATCCCGCCCTGGTTCATCATTAGCTTGCCGTGGCCGAAGGGGAGCTGATAGACGGCGTTGCCATTGACCACATGGGCGGCGTCCCATGCGCCGCTGGCGCGATCGCAAGATAGGCACAACGGATTCTGCGGTGAGATCTCGTCGCCATCGCCGCTGCCGTTGGATCCGTTGTCGATCTCGTGCGACCACATGTAATTTGCTGTCACCAGGAGCCCGTTCGAGAATGGCCGCCGCAATGCGACAGAGAGACCGTTGTACGAACTCATGCCGACTGAGCCGCGCCAGCCAATGGCGGGAGCAAAGACTGTATATTGCGCAACGCCCGTCGTCGGATTGATCAGGTTCACAACGTTCGTATCGAGCAGATGCACGCCATGGCTTCCCAGGTAGGAGACCGTGCTCACGAAGTTCGCAGGCAACTCCCGCTGCACGGAGAGGTCCCACTGCTCAACATACGAGTCCTTGCGGTCGCGTTGTTCGGCATTCGGCGAGAGGGTTCCGTGCCCGGTAAAAAATGAGTCGACCGGATAGGTCACCTGCAGGCTCTTCGAAGTTTTCACCGAGTAGGAGGGCACTTCATTTTTGGCGGGCAGATTCTGATCGTCCAGCTGGCCATCTTCGTGGTAGGTTCCGAATCCGGCGCGAATAATCGTCTTTCCGCTCTTGTCAGTCGACCAGGCCAAACCCACGCGCGGATCGATATCGCCGTAGTTCTGCTGGCCGAAGCTTGCCCCTACGCCGCAGAATCCCTGAACCCCGCAGGTCGAGAAATCGAAGGGGTTGGCCTTCCCGTTCGCCTCGTCGAAGATCTGGAAGACGGTGTACCGCACGCCGAGGTTGAGGGTGAAATCGGGCCGCAGCTTGAACTCGTCCTGGGCGTAGCCGGCGATATCGTCCTTGCGCAAGTGGTTGACCGGCAGAGCACCGGTCAGACTTGCACTCTTCACCTGATTCGCGGCCAGGCTCTCCACTGTGGAGAACGTAACTTTTCCATGCCCCCCGTACTCCTGGTTCAATTGAATGCGGCGGATCTCCCCTCCGACTTTGATGGTTTGCCGGCCGCGGCTCCAGGTCAGGTTGTCGATCCCCGAGAATGTGTTGCCCACGTAGATGCTGTCGTAGTTGTAGTTCTGGGTGACAAATCCCGGCCCAGGACCAGTGGAAATCGCAATCTGATAAATGGAACCGGTTTTACTGTTGTTGTAGCTGTTGGAGGTGGCGCGATTGAATCCAAACTTGGTCTCATTCACGAGGTGAGAATTGAAAATATGCAACAACTCGAGCGCACCATTGACCGGCGTGGACACTCTTTGCTGCAAGTCCGTCGCAGCAGCCGACAGCGGTTGGGTATCGACTGAGCGGTCGTAATTGAATCGCATGAACCCGGTGGTTCTGGAGGAAAAATGCTGGTCGAGCCGCAGCATCTCGGAGTTCTCGTTGACCACCTGCGTGCATGAGCAGGTCAGCAAGTCATAATCCGCGTAGTCCGGATCGCCAGGGTCGTTGGCTGGCGTCCAGGGCGTCAGAAATGTTTTTGGACCGGCTCCCGGGAAGGCGTTCATGATCCCATAGACCGCCGATGAACTCGGAACTTTTGCAGTAAGCGCCGCGCTCGGCACGTCGCCGCTCACTGGATATCCCCAGTTCTGCCGATACGTCTCGGAAGCGAGCAAGAAGTAGGTCTTGTCGTGCACGATTGGTCCGCCCAGCGATCCGCCGAACTGATTCAGACGAAGCGGCTGCTGCGATTCGCCGTTGGAGGCCCAGGAAGGTTCCGGCGCATCGAAAACGTCGTTGCGCAAGTACTCAAACAGGCGTCCATGGAAGCGGTTTGTACCCGAAGGCGAGCTAACGTCCAGTTGAGCGCCGCCCGTCGCGCCTTCCTCGGCAGTTGCCATGAGGGTATCGACGCGGAACTCCTGGATCGCGTCCAGCGGAATGGCGAGCCGCACCCAGGCGCGCTGCGTCTGATTCACAACATTGGTTGCGTCAACGCCGTCGTAGGTGAAGTTGCTGTCGTCGAGGCCCCGTCCGGCGAACCGGACCGATCTTTGATTGCTGCCGCCGGTGTCGATGGCGCCAGGGACGAAGGCCGTCAGCGACGACCAGTCGCGGCCGTTCAGCGGCAGTTCCTCGGCCTGTGTTTTCTCGATGAGGCCCGTCACGGCGCTGGTGTTGCGGTCCATCAGCGCCGAAGCCGACGAGATGTTGATGCGCTCCTCGCCGCCCGCGACTTGCAGTGTTGCATCCAGGGTGCGTGTCCTGCCAATCACCTGCTCCACATCGACAAACTCGAGTTTCTTGAAACCCTGGTGCACGATGCTGACGTTGTAAATGCCCACCGGCAATTGGGGAATGTTGTAGTTGCCGCTTGCGTCCGAAATGGTCTCGCGGCGCAGACCGGTCGCGTTTTCGACCGCCGTGATATGTGCCTGCGGCAGCAGGCTGCCCGAAGCATCGGTGACCGAACCCGTCAACCCGCTGCGGTCCACTTGCGCGAAAGAGATGCCGGCAAAGAAAAACAAAGCGATCAATCCGATCGAAACGCTAAGACGTCGCAACTCAGAAGATCTGCAGGGGAACAGATCTTTCTTCAACTCGCAATGCATAAAATTCTCCGAAGAAAAAAGCGAATTTCCGAGCGACGTTCGAAGATTCCACGTTCTGCCACCGCTCGGTGCGCGCATGGGAGTCGCTATCTGGATGTTCAAGTTGTAACAGTTGAAAACGCGTGCCCTCGTTCCCGGCTGCAAGCGAAGAACCGCGTGGCTTCTCCCGCAGCGGGCATTCAAACGTTGCTGTGTGAGGTCTAATCGCGCTCCATGACGTCCGGGCGTCAGCACGATCTGGAAGGAACCCTCGGACGTGATGAATGACGATTTTGTAATCCGGGTGTTATGTGCAGATCACGCCCTGATTAAGGTTCCATCAAATATCGATCTCCGTGAGACCAGCGTTTTGTCGAACGCGAAGATCGTCGAGAAGCGACGATGTTGCGGGAAAGTTAGGAAGCCCGGTCGTGGAACGCTTGTCACACTGCGCATTCACACTGCCGTAACGAAATGACAAAACTGTAATCCTCGCGTCATGCTGGCGTCCTTTTAGCGGTCCTAGACTTGGCCCGTTGGCGCGGCTCTCCCGCAGCGCCAGTCCAGCAATCGAAGAGAAAGCATCCGCTTGTTTCATGTCTGGTTCCCGACCCCAATTTGCATAGCCGATTCCGGGTCGCGTAATGGAAGAAACCGAAAAGAGGAGAAGCACAAATGTTCCGAAAGACTTCTGGAAATCATTCTCGGATTAACCTGCTGCACGCACTCGCTGGCCTGCTGGCAGTGGGCTTGAGTATTCCGGCGCTCGCGCAGTCCGTACCGTTCCCGACGTACACAGTTGGTCCGCAGACGAACGGCACTTTCGTCGCCAGCGACGGCACAATCCTCGCCCCCGCCGGCAAGCAAGTCAACCTCGGCACCACGACCCGCGCCAAGGCCATCGCGCTGAACCCGACCGGCAATCACACCGCCGCCGTTCTTCAAATGGGCG
>CAZAQN010000137.1:0-6195 GCA_964487345.1 uncultured Occallatibacter sp.
AGGTCGATCCCTCGGATGGAAGCCGCGTCCTGTGCCATTGCTCGTGGCAGCCCGAGCCGGTTCGCGCCACATGCCTGACTGTTGTCCTGGTTCACGGTCTTGAAGGCTCGTCCGATTCTCAGTACATTCAGGGTCTGGCCGCACGCGCCTGGGATGCGGGTTGCAACGTCATCCGCATGAACATGCGGAACTGCGGAGACACCGATCACCTCACGCCTACGTTGTATCACTCGGGGCTTTCTGGAGATGTAGGAGCGGTCGTCGAGTACTTCACAAAGATTCACGGCTTAAAGCGAGTAGCTCTGATCGGCTATTCCATGGGTGGAAACCTGGTGCTCAAACTGGCCGGGGAGTGGGGCAACCGCGCTCCTCTTTGCGCTGTGGCGGCTGTCTGCCCGGCGATTGATTTGGCTGCCGGCTCAGACGCTCTGCATGAGCCCGTCAATCGCGGGTACGAATGGCATTTTTTGCGCGGACTCAAGCGGCGCTATCGGCGAAAGGCTGCGCTCTATCCAGATGTCTACGACATTCGTGGCCTCGGTCCGATACGATCGGTGCGCCAGTTTGACGACAAAATCGTCGCGCGCTACTGCGGCTTTCGCAACGCGGACGATTACTACTTTCGTGCCGCGAGCGCGCGCGTCATCGATCGAGTTGCCGTTCCCACTCTGATCCTCCATGCTCTCGACGATCCGTTTATCCGGTTGCTTCCGGAGACCCGTGCGGCGATCCAGACTAACTCAAACATCGCACTGGTTGAGACTCGGCACGGGGGGCACTGCGCCTATCTTTGCGGTGAGCGCGGGAACGAAATTCACTGGGCCGAGGCCACCGTAACGCGCTATCTGCTGCACGTGGCCGGCGAACGCTGTGGAAGCTGATTGGGAGATTGAACTCGGCGGTAGCGCTCCCGTCATCGATGTATGCTGGTCCGGTTTCGTTGATTTGCGACACAGCCCCGAGAAAGCCATTGAATTGAGGGAAATTCCGTTTCTTCCCGCACTCGCCCCTGCATTGGTTCGACTCAATTCCGCGCAGTCTTCGCTCTACACCGCGAAGTGCGATGTCTGGCAACTCACGGAGATTGATCCGCCCGAATTCGACGCACCGCAAGAATCGGTGGCGCACGCTATTGCCGTCTACATCGACCTGGTACCCGGTAATCCAGAGCTTTGGTCCGATTCCGACAACACGATTGCGTGGTCTACGGCACTTTGTATCCGCCTCAAGGGCACACCGCTGCGCTGCTGCCGCATCGATCTGGTCATTCGCCGCGCGATAAGGACGCCGGATTTGGAGCATGGAATTGGAATTACGGCTTATCTCGCGGCCTGTGGTTCCACGGTCGAGGCCGCCCGCGCTCAGCTTGAAACGGTGTTGGCTGTCTTTGCAGATTCCATTGAGTCCACAGTTACTCGCGGGCCCGCGCAATCGACGCTACAATAAAAAAGCGTGGGCGAGTAGCTCAACTGGATAGAGCACCGGCCTTCTAAGCCGGGGGTTGTGGGTTCAAGCCCCGCCTCGCCTACCATCAAATTGATAACCCAAAACGCTCGTACTTCTCGACATTTGTGACTTCCAAATTGGCCCTTAACGACCTTGCCCTCAGAATGCGCGAAGGATGGCGCACCCGGCCTCTACGTTTGATGACAGGCCCCGGAGCGGTTCCACAATTGCTGTACCTCGAAACCAGCGCCCTCAAGTGGCATTTTCCCCGAGCCGGGGCCCTGGCGACAGATCTTCGTCGCCGGGGTGGAAGTAAATGCCACCTCGCACGATACTTGAAAGGGCACGTTAATTGTGGAACCGCTTTGGAGCTTCAATGCGTCAAGCGAAGGAGAATCTTCGCGGCGACCTGTTGGAACGCAGCATCCAAGTCAGCCGCCGTGGGAGCAGCCACATAGACTCCTGATGGTTCGCTAGCGTTGTAATACGGACTCGCAGGGTCATTCGCAACCTCCTGGAGAAAGGTCGTGTCGATATCATTTCCCAGGCCGATCGAGTAAACCGTTATCCCCTGCGCTCTCATCTGCTCGGTTTCTTGATACGCAGTATATTCGGCTTCCGTGGTGATATTGATTCTATTAATAGGGACAGGGGAAGTTCCAAGAGGATCTGCTGAACCTCCCATCGGAGTAAACGTGTTGGCGCCATTACAATTTTGCATGGAACGATCGGAAGGATAACCATTACCGCCGCCCGCTTCACATGTGCCGGCAGTAGTTGGATATGCAGGATTCTGCCCCCAGAATCCGTTCCCAGAGTTCTGTCCCACATTGTTCGGGTCGATAAAAGCAAGGTAGTCGTTCTCATCAAACCCAGCCGTCGTAGCAGCGTTGCCTCCAAATTCCACCAGTACATTGTTCGACGCGCTCGGACTCGGCAGCAAAGCCTGAATGGTATTGTCCCAACCATCTGTGAAAAATATGACTACCGGCACGGCATTTGTCGGTAGGGCGGAAGGTACCGGGATTTGGCTAAAGCCACCCTGCAATCCGCTCATCGAATAGGTGCCGTCGGCGAAGTTCATCCTACTCAGGGAGTTATTAATTGGCGTCTTGAAAGTTTGGCTGATTGGCACATCGTTCGTTGCACTCCAGGCAAAGCTTACTTGTCCAAGCTGATCGGTGCCTTCGATGAAGTAGCTAAGAAAATCCGTCACCGCGCCAGGCAAGGCCGCTGCCCCACCGTTTCCGTTCATCGAACCAGTACGATCTAACACCATCGACATGTAAATGGGCGGGCGGGTCGCCTGAGCATAGTTAGAGATGGTGAGCGTGGGAAAGCCCGCAAATCCAATAAAAAAGGTGTGGATTATGGCGGTGCCCTTAACATTGACAACGGGCTCGCTAGAAGTGCCTGGCGGATTATAAATACTAATATTCGGGGTGGGGACCGAAACATACAACTGCGAGTTACCATTAGCGTTTAAGTAGAACTTGGCTTGCCCAATGGCGGTGGCCTGAGTGTCCCCTTGGCCTAGGCTTAGCATAGTCGCTAACGCCGCCGCATCGCACGCCTTCGCGAGTTGTGCCTTTGTCAAAAAGGCAAAACCAAAGTCGATTCCGAACCCCACAAAGCAGAATAAGAGGGGCAGCAACAAGGCAAACATAATCATCATTTGCCCGCTCTCTTTTCCAGCCGCCTTCAGACCTCGAATGAGATGCACTTGATCCTCCTCAAAAATACGCCACGTCATACAATGTGGAAGCAAGTGATGTCTTAAGAAGACCGCCAACCGGTGTCATGGGACTATAGGAGTAAAACACCTCGGTGACAAAGAGCCTCTGACCTGCGTTCAGCACGGTGACGGCATTCGCTGGCACGGTGGCTGGACTCCCAACCCCAGTGCCAACGGCGCTGGTTACCGTGATGCCGGTTAGCGATTCCGACTGGGCCAAAATTGTGGGCTGGCTACCGGTACCGCCTACCTCGGTCAAGATGATTCTCCCCTGCGTGCCGATACTCATTGCAGCGCCCTGAGTTACGAGTGCTGACACTATGGGTGGCAGGCCCTCTGAACCGAACGCATCGCGGGAAGCGAGGTCGGAGCCTTGTCTGGATATGCCAGACATCCTTTGATTGTCGAAAATCATCTGCGAAAAATCGATGAGCCCAAAGACCAGGATAAGCAGCATAGGCACACAAATTGCTAGCTCGATGAAGGCCGCCCCTTGCTCATCCTCAAGCCGCTTCGCCCATGCAAAACCTTCGATAAGTCGCTTGATCATCCCTGCGTTCTCCATCTATTGCGTTTGGCCGGGCGGAAAGGGCTCATTCATAATCGTGACGCTCGATGTAAAGGTGTATGTCCCATTTGGAAACATCCGCGCGATCATCGGTGTCATCAAAGGCATGTTGACGGTCGCCGCAACGGTCATCAAATCTCCTGGACCGCCGCCGGCGCTTGCCGAACCGCTGCTGGTTGGGGGCGCTGAACCGCTGCCGGCGGTCCAGGTCCAGGAGCCGCCGTTCGCGCTTGATAGCTGAATGCTTGAAAATTGTATGCCCATTGCGTCATTCTCGAGGGTGTCGATGATAGAGGTCGTTCTCGATAGGTTATTACCCGGATTTTTCGGATCCGGCAGATGATTTCCCGTCGACCCATAGCGAGTAGCCTCTTGAATGGCGTTCTGAACGTCCATTTCCACGAAGAACAAGTGTCCGAAATCAAAAATTGCAAAGACTAAAAATATGAACACCGGGAACGCCAATGCAAATTCGACAAGGCTCTGCCCTTCCTCGGGCCGCGATCTACACAGCAAATGCCTCAGACTGTGAATCCAGGTACCTGTCTTTCCCATTCCGCGCCATTCTTCCCCGTCTGGCATTATTGGGGATTTCGAAAGATAGCCGGAAAATCGCATTGAACGAAATCCCGCCGGATCTTCGGCGGCTTGCGAGTGCGGCAAGCAATCTCCACTCAATCGAAAAAGACTCATCGCCGTCGTCCCTCGTTTGCTCCGAATGTCAACCTCCCCGCTCTGGAAACCCGCGCGACCGTTCTCTCGCGTGCAGGATGCGCGGAGTGGGGACAGTTTATACAACAGTGCCGTTCTTTCCAGGCTCTAACAATAGTTCTTTCTGGTCATCTGGTTCCCAGCTACCAATTCCAACCACTTTCCAAAGCGATAAGTTGAGATAATCCGCCGATGCACATCGTTCTTCCTTATCCGATACCCGGATGAATGCCTTCAAGTTATGGCGCTTTCTCAATTGGCGACTAACCAATTCCACATCCACACAGTACGAAGGTAATGTTTGCGCTTTTAACTTCATCCCAGAAACCACGCGAGCAACCAGGGAGTTCTTCATTTGGGGATCTCCACAAAGACTTCTTGAAAGGGCTTTGACTCTCTGTCTTGGCGCTCGAACTTATATTCACTAACGCGAACTTTCATAATTGAAAACTCAGTGCCTTCGAGCACACTAATCCCCTGTTTGCCGCAAGCAAGGCTGACCCCTAGGTGCCCGGCAAACTCTAACTTGATAACCCTTGATGGGGCAGCGAGACACTTAGAGTAGTGCAGCCCAGCCTCGACCTCAATCCCTTATCGGTTTGTTTCAAGCGGTTTGTGGTAACGCGCTTTTGATTACTAAATCCACAAGATAAGTCCTTTATTATTTGCAGCATCCATCGATGTTTCCTCGAGAAAACGCAACCTGGAAATCTTCACATGCTCCTAAACGCCGTTGCATTCATCCGTTTGCGGGCCCACTACAACTTTCGTTAAACGTTGCTGCCAACCGTGCGAGGCCGGATGTATGATGCGGTCGCCGCGCTCCTCAATCACGAACCGCGCGGAAACGCATTTTCAGCAACGATGCCGAGCCAAGCCTGCGCAACTCAGCTGGCGCAATTCGATGGCCCCACGGATTTCTGGCATCAGCCTGAAAATGCCCACCCCCAGGAGGATCTCGCAATGGCAACATTGACCGCAGTACATCCGGGAAAGCTCAGCGACCAGGTGAGCTTTCGCAAGCGCTATGGCAACTACATTGGCGGCAAGTGGGTCGAGCCCGCTTCCGGCCAGTATTTCGAAAACGTCACACCTGTCACTGGAAAGACCTTCTGCGAGATCCCCCGTTCCAATGCGCAGGATATCGAACGCGCTCTCGATGCCGCACACGCAGCTCGCGAGTCCTGGGGACACACCAGCCCGACTCAACGCGCCATCATCCTGAACCAGATCGCCCAGCGCATGGAGGACAATCTCGACATCCTCGCGCTCGCCGAGACATGGGACAACGGCAAGCCGATTCGCGAAACCACCGCAGCCGACCTGCCCTTGGCCATCGACCATTGGCGCTACTTCGCCGGATGCATCCGAGCGCAAGAGGGCACCATCTCCGAAATCGATCGCGACACGGTCGCCTACCACTTCCACGAACCACTCGGCGTCGTCGGCCAGATCATCCCCTGGAACTTCCCCATCCTGATGGCGACCTGGAAGCTCGCTCCGGCGCTCGCCGCAGGCAATTGCGTAGTCCTCAAGCCCGCCGAGCAGACGCCAGCCAGCATCCTTGTATGGGCTGAACTCGTCGGGGATCTGCTTCCTCCCGGCGTGCTCAACATCGTCAACGGCTTCGGCCTCGAAGCAGGCAAGCCATTGGCCTCCAGCCCGCGCGTAGCCAAAATCGCCTTCACCGGCGAAACCACAACCGGCCGCCTCATCATGCAGTACGCCAGCCAGA
>CAZAQN010000138.1:0-4184 GCA_964487345.1 uncultured Occallatibacter sp.
AGAATGAGAGGAATTCCAGGGTGCAACAGCGGACCCGGAGCAACAGCAGCGAAGTCGAAGGACCTGTGGCTAGCGCGACTTCGCTGCCAATTGCTCCGGGGAGTACCACCCCTCGTTTAAGTCGTTCCAGGTCGGATTTGCTTTTTCGACGAGTGCTATCTTCTTCGCGCGGATCCATCCCTTTAACTGCTTTTCCCTTGCAATCGCATTCCTGGGATCGTCAAACCGCTCAAACCAGATCAAGCCGGTTGCAGTCATAAGTCGCAGAAAACCCTTCGTGGAACTTGAGCTTGTGCTCGAATACATGTTTGTGAAGGTCGCCTGTCATTCCGATCTAGAGGGTGTGGCTCCGGCTCGCCATCATGTACGTGAAATAGCATCCTTCGTGCATGGGAACTCTCTTGACGCAATCACTTCGAGTTCCAATGGTGAGCGGCTTCCCGTCGAAAAGCAACCGCAGGTCCTTCGACTTCGCTGCGCTCCGCTCAGGATGACATCGGTAGTGGGGGGCGAGTTTGTTCGGGAGGTGCGCCGGATTGAATTGGTATCCGAATCAGGCGCTCTTGGAACGATAAGATGCGCTTGGAGCCACTGATTTGACGGGAAACCCCTTGATGGTGGGCGTTGTTTGGATGCTCAGGCCCTCTCGTACCGACTCGGTCAGGCGCGGTTCCTGCATCTCCTTTTTGACACTGGAGATGATTTCTCTTGCAAGGTTGATTCGGCCCGTTTTCTTCATAAACATAGCCCTTCTGTAAACCACAGTTGCCCAGTGGCCTCTTCTGTCCCGGAATCTCCGTTGACAGGTCGTCCTGGTTTGCATTGGAAGTGGAAGCCACGCGGCAAGACGCGGGCAACGGTGCCTGGAATCGAAGAGATCTTAGCGACGCCATTTGGAGTAACCCCAGCGTCCGCCACCAAAGAGAAGAAGCAACAACAGAACCATCAAAATGAGTTCCATGCCGTGACCTCACTGAATTACGACGAAGGCGGACAGACCATCGCAATCGCCGTTTGGATTCTTCAACACGTTTGAGGCTAGGAGCTGCTCAGGGGGAAGTCTGCTCACAATAGACCTGTGGGAATCAAACGTATGCGATCGATCTGGATTGGAATGCTCCCGCACTTTTCGCAGGGACCCCATGTCGAGTCCGGTTTTTTCGACTCGACATGCACAGGTTTTTGCGTTCGACGCGAACTCAAAGTGGATGGATCGTGAAACCTCTGCTGCCTGCAACGGTTATGGCGTGAGACCAGGGTGGTAGTGACGGTGATGGTGGTGATGATGGCGGTGAACAACCACCACAACCTGCGCCTGCGTCGCAACAGGAACTGCGGCGAAGCAGAAGATAAGAACCAATCCGAGCATTATCTTTTTCATGCTTTGATTGTCCGGGGCCGTTTTTTCCTTTACTGAGCTAGATTGACCTGTGCGGACGCGCCTCAGAACAGGAAGGACGCTTTCCGTGGGTGTTAACGAACGGCCTCCCCAAACGTTGTAGGGGTAGAAGAAGCGGGAATGCGCTCTTCTGACTTGAGGGGAGAAATCGACATGCAGGCTCGCCGCGGTGTTTTCTGGATCCTTTCTGTTCTGATTGTGCCGGTTTTGTTTTGCGCCTTGCTCGGCGTTGCGCAGACGGGACCGGCTGCTCCGGCTGCGCCTGCGGCTTCACCGATGCTGAATGACAAGGATGTGGCGGCAACGCAGGTGGAGCTGATTCGGCTGCTGCGGTTAAGTCCCACGCTGACCACGGTAGTTTCGCATGATCCGTCGCTGCTGGCAGACCAGGAGTACGTGGCACGGAATAATCCGCAGCTGGCTGCGTTCCTTACCGCGCATCCTGAGGTTTCGCGCAACCCCGAATACTTCCTCTTCTCGCATTTGAACCACGAGCATGGGCAGCCGGATGAGGCATTGGAGCGCGCCGTGTGGCCCGATGTGTATCGAATCCAGAGCAACTATGGACCGCTTCAGGAATTCACGCACGATCTTTCGCCGCTACTCGCGTTCCTGGGATTCCTAGTGGCTTTGACATGGATGATTCGCGTGTTCGTCGAGAATCGCCGATGGGGGAGAATTTTCAAACTGCAAAGCGAAGTGCACGGGCGGCTGATTGACAAGTTCAGCTCGAACCAGGAACTGGCGGCGTATATGGAGACGGAGGCGGGCAAGCGATTTTTGGAGGCGGCTCCGATTCCCGTGAATATGGAAACCAGCCAGCGCGTACCGAATGCTGTGGCGCGTGTGCTGACGCCTTTGCAGATCGGCGTGGTGCTGGTGCTGCTCGGTACTGGGTTTATGCTGCTGCGCCATGCGGGTCCCGACCTTGATGAGCCTATGTTGATCTTCGGCACTGTCACGCTCATGCCCGGCATCGGGTTTATCCTGAGCGCGGGGATCACCTGGTTATTGGCGGCGCGGCTGGGGCTGATGCCGCCTCCGGCGACGCAGAATCAATCCGGTTCACCGTACGGTCCGAGACAGTGACCGGGGCTGAGCCGAAACCCCGTGAGAAAGCAGAAGCCCATGCGTTGGGAATTTGCCATACCGCAAACGCTGGCAGGAGACGCGCCCCAGTCCGCCTGCGAGCCGATGGATAACGATGCGTTTGCTGGATTCTATGAGCGCTCGGCGCGGCCACTGTGGGCGTATCTGGCGCGGGTTTCCGGCGATGCTGCGTTGGCGGATGACCTGATGCAGGAGAGCTTTGTGCGCTTCTTGTGCGCGGACCACCCCGAAGATGGAGAAGTGGCGGCGCGCAGGTATTTGTTCAAGATCGCCACCAACCTGTTGCGCGATCACTGGCGGAAGAGACGCACAACCCCTATTGAGGAAGTGCCCGAAGAGCGATTTGCTACGGCGAGCGAGGCGGAGCAATCTGACTCCCAGATGATGCTGGGATCGGCGCTGGCTGAGCTGCGTCCCCGCGAGCGACAGCTGTTGTGGCTGGCGTATGCCGAGGGCTACAGCCATCAAGAGATTGCCGAAGTGACCGGGTTGATGTCGGCGAGCATTCGCCTGCTACTGTTTCGCGCACGGCGCAAAGCGGCGCGGCTGCTGCGCCCAACGCTCGAGCGGGAGGGAGCGCAGTGACGAAATTTGCCTGCGCGCGCGAGAAGGAAGTGGAGGAATTGGTGGGTCGCGGCCAGTGGCCGCTGGCCACCGCTGCGGAGTTGCGCGCCCATGTGGAAGGGTGCCGCGTTTGCTCGAATCTTGCTGTGGTGGCGAAGGCGTTTCAGGCTGCGCACTCGAGCGCTATGGCAGAGCCGACACTGCCGTCGGCGGGTGCGTTGTGGTGGCGCGCGCAATTGCGGCGACGCAATGCCGCGATTGCGCGCATCGGAAGACCTCTGCTGGGCGCGCAGATTTTTGCGCTGTCGATGGTGTTGCTGGTGGCCGCGGGTGGAGTGGCTTGGCAGGTGCGGCACGGCTTTGGATTGCTGGCGTGGATCGAGGCGGTGCCGCGCGCGCTTCATTTCGATGCGCTGTGGCCTGCGTCTTTAGGTGGGTTTGAGGGCAGCTTCTGGTATTTGGTGCCGGTGCTGGCGACGCTGGCGCTGGTGGGAGGCGTGGTAGTTTATTTTGCGTCGGAGAAGCACTAGAGGATTGGTTGATCCATGCCCACTTTTGTGATTTTGCTGCGCGCGGTGAATGTGGGGTCGACGGCTAAGTTGCCGATGGCTGATTTTCGCAAGGTTCTCGCGGGGGTTGGTTGCAGCAATGTGGAAACATACATCCAGAGCGGCAACGCTGTTGTCGATGCGAAGTGCTCAGCTTCGAACCTGACGAAGATGGTGGCGGCTTCGCTGGAGAAGCAGATGGGTGCGCCGGTGCCGGTGATTGTGCGGACACACGATGAGCTGGAGCGGGCAATTGCGGCGAATCCATTTGCCGCGGAGGCGGCGGCTGATGGGGCCCGGGTGCATGCTGTCTTTCTATCGGGTGTGCCGGCGGCTGCAAAGGTGGCGGGATTAGAGCAGGTCGTGACGAAATATCCTGCGCGGCGGGATCGCTATCATCTTGCGGGCGACACGCTCTACCTTCATTTGCCGGACGGCGCGGCCGATAGCAAATTCACAGCGCAAACGGTGGACCGAGTGCTGGGCGTGACGGCGACGGCGCGTAATTGGAATACGGTGCTGAAGCTGCACGCTATGTCGGTGCGGTGAGGCTTGAGTCGGCA
>CAZAQN010000138.1:4284-6034 GCA_964487345.1 uncultured Occallatibacter sp.
GGAATACGGTGCTGAAGCTGCACGCTATGTCGGTGCGGTGAGGCTTGAGTCGGCACTTTCCCGCCCTAGCAAAGCTAGGACGGGGCACCCAGCTGCATGTGATGTCTGGGTGGTGAGGCTTGAGTGGGCAGTTTCCCGCCCTAGCAAAGCTAGGACGGGGCACCCAGCTGCATGCGATGTCGGGGCGGTGAGGCTTGAGTGGGCAGTTTCCCGCCCTAGCGGAGCTAGGACGGGGCACCCGCTGCATGCGATGCTGGGGCGGTGAGGCTTGAGTGGGCAGTTTCCCGCCCTAGCAAAGCTAGGACGGGGCACCCGGCATACTAGGTTGCGTTGAGGATTGCATCGGCGATGCGGGCTGCTTCTACGGCAGGGCTTACGTCGTGGACGCGGACGATTGAGGCTCCATGCAAAATGGCGGCGACGAGCGCGGCGATGCTGGCGGTTTCGCGTGCATTGACGGGGGCGGGCTGGCCGGCGTAAAGCGGGGCGAGCGCGTGGCCGAGGAAGGATTTGCGGCTGAGCCCGGCAAGTAGAGGCCGCCGCAGCGCGAGTAATTCGTGCTGGCGCGCGAGGAGAGCAAAATTCTCATTGAAGCGCTTGCCGAAGCCGTAGCCGGGATCGAGGACGATCGATTCGGCAGCCATGCCTGCGTTTGTCGCGGTCGCTAGGCTGGCCGCGAGGCCATCGCGCACTGTGGCGATGAGTATTTCGGGATCAAGCTGAGGCTGCGTGCGCCATTCTTCGGGGCGACCTCGGGTGTGCGTCAGGATGACGCCGCAGCGGGCTTCGGCGCAGACCGCTGGTAACGCGGAATCCCATGTAAAACCGGAGACGTCGTTGATGATTTCTGCGCCTGCGGCGAGGGCTGCGCGTGCGGTGGCTGCTTTGTAGGTGTCGATGGAGAGCACTGCATTGGGCTGGGCCGCGAGGATGCCTTGCAGGACGGGGAGCAGGCGCGCTTGCTCTTCTTCCGCCGTGACTGCTGGCGCGGATTCTGAGCCGAGGACGCTGCCTGCGCGAGAACCGGGGCGGGTGCTCTCGGCACCGAGGTCGAGCAGGTCTGCGCCTTCGTCCAACAATTGCGCGGCGTGGGCGATGGCAGCCTCAGGGGCGAGGAAAGAAGCGCCGTCGCTGAAGGAATCGGGCGTGATGTTGATGACGCCCATGATGAGGGTACGGCGGCCGAGCTCGAGCGTGCGGGTGCGTAGCTGCCAGGGGCAGATCGATCGACGGCAAATTGGATTCGGCCGGTCCATGCATTCACCCAGGCATTCACCTGCGCATGCGCCTGCGGTTCCCCATGATTCTAGGGGACGGCAGTGGCTAGCCAGCCGCGTGCTCACCTTGAATGTCTCCTGCTACACTCCGGCCATGGCGAGCACGCGTGCCCTTTCATTCTTTCTTACGGTTTCTTTGGTCGGCTCGAATTGGCTTGTGGCGCAGGCGCGTCCAGCGGCGCGGGCTGCGTCGCATTCGGTTGCGCGTGCGGCACCTGCGAAGGGAGCGATTGCAGAACGGATTCAGGCAATACTTTCCGAACCAGCGCTGAGCCATGCGGAGTTTGGCATCAGCGTGATGGCTCTCGACGGGCAGCCGCTGTATGGGCTGAATGAAGGGCGGCTGTTTACGCCGGCGTCGAACGCGAAGCTGACGACGACCGCGGCCGCTTTCGCGTTGTTGCCGGTGGATACGCTCACGTGGACGACCAATGTGGTGGCGACGGGGGATGTGGACGCGGCGGGCGTGCTGC
>CAZAQN010000139.1:0-5874 GCA_964487345.1 uncultured Occallatibacter sp.
TGCGATCCCTTCCAGCTGGTTCCTGCTCGCCTGCGCAGCGGGAACCGTTCTGCTGCTGCTCGTCCTGATCGCTCGCGTTCGCCTGCACCCGGCCCTTGCACTTGCCGTGTCGGCCTTCGCACTCGGCATCGCCGCTGGTATGCCGCTGACGCAGATTCCGCTCTCGTTCACTGCTGGCGTTGGCGGACTGATGGGACACATCGCCCTGGTGCTGGGCCTAGGCGCCATTCTTGGCCGCCTGCTCGCCAGTTCCGGCGGGGCAGCCTCGTTGGGCGATACGCTTGTCGAGAGCTGTGGAGAAAAAGGCTTACCGTGGGCTCTCCTTGGCTTGGGAATCCTTGTCGGCATGCCAGTGTTCTTCGAGGTGGGTCTGGTGCTGATGATGCCCATCATCGCCGCCGCGGCGCGGCGCAGTGGTCGACCTCCGATTCTTGTTGGCCTGCCCATGCTCGCCGGGCTTTCGATCGTACACGGAACAATACCGCCGCATCCTGCGGCAATGCTTGCCGCCACCCAGTATCACGCAGATCTCGGCCGCACCATCGTCTGGGGCGTGATGGTGGGCATTCCGGCCGGCATCATGGCCGGACCGGTGCTCGAATGGGTGCTGACGCATTTTTTCTGGAAGAAGCGCATCGCGGCTTACAAGGGTTCGGAGGAACTCACACTTTTCGAGTCTTCCGATTCTGGAAGCGCGGTCGATGCGGAGCAACAATTGAAGAAATCGGCAATCCCAGAATCGATTCCGGGGCCTTTGCCTAAACCCGCCGGTCCGATTCGCGCGGCATGCGCCATTCTGCTGCCCATCGCGCTCATTTTTCTCGGCAGCTGGGCCGATTCGCTCGCGGCTCCTGGAAGCGGCATCAACAAGTGTCTCCGCTTCATCGGCAGCGCCGATGTGGCGCTCCTCATCGCCGTGCTCGCGGCGCTGGTTTCGCTGGGCCCACGCATCCAGACAGGCCGCCATCACGGCAGTGAGTTGCTGCGTAAGCTCACTTCAGAATCCTTCGAACCCATTGCCAACGTGCTCATGATTCTTGCCGCGGCAGGCGGATTGAGCGGCATTCTGCGCGACTCGGGCGCCGCACAAGCCACCGTCTCGCTAGCGGTGCAGGCGCACATGCCGCCGCTGATCCTGGCGTGGCTGCTCGCGGCGGTGGTGCGCGTTTCCATGGGCTCTGCCACCGTCGCTATGGCGGTCGCCTCCGGAGTGCTCGCGCCCATGGTCAGCCATCTCGGCGTGCGCCCTGAATTGCTGGTTCTTGCCACGGGGACTGGCTCGCTGGTCTTCTCGCAGGTCAACGATCCCGGCTTCTGGATGATTCAATCCTTCTTCAATTTGGAAATGAAAGAGACCTTCGCTACCTGGACCGTTCTCGAAACGGTGCTATCCGTCGTGGGCCTAGCGGGAACGCTGCTGCTGGCGGCGGTCCTCCGCTAGGCGCATTCTGTTCCTGTTCCCTGTTCTTTCACTTCCACGCCCCCAGCAGTTTCCGCACCAGCACCAACTGCCCAATGTGATACGCGTTGTGATCCGCCGTCAGCAGCGCTTCACGCAAAATGGTCTGCCCATCTCCATGCGAGATTTTCGCGAACAAATCTGTCTCTGCGTCAGCAACAAGCGCGCACAGCGCCTTCAGGTCCTTGCGAAAAGCACGCACGCTCTTGTCCCATGCCTTCTCGTCCGGCGGCGCGGGGCTCTTGGGCCAATACTCCTCCGGCCACTTTGGCGACTTGTGTTTCGCATCGCGCGAAAATTCCAGGATGTCCCATTGCGCAATGCGCAAATGCTCCAACAGTTGCCACGGTGAATGCTCGGCCCCCCTGGGCCTCTTGCCCCGTAACTCCACCGGCAGATTCTTAACCGCATCATCAAAGGTTGCGTGGGCGTTCCCACCGGTAAGCAGGCTCTTCAACTGTTCGCGCAATGCTGCATCTTTCGCCATACAATAACTGCTCCATTTTGCTGGTGGAATAGACGACCTCGGCATTCACAAAGGCAGTCGCCCTGCACTTGAGATTCGCACGCTCAATCAAAGATGCGTGAATGTTTGCGCGCATCGTACTGATCGAAATGCGCTAGATGCCCTCCCGCATTTGTTACCCTGCGAAAAGCAGCCAACAACCGTAGCCCGAAAGGCGTCAGACTATGCCTCGCATCTTTACTGCTATCGCCGTCCTTGCCTTGACTGGGTCTCCCTTCGCTGCCCTCGCACAGAACGAGCCCGCCAAGCCGCAATATCCCAATTACCCCGGCGAGACACCACAGCAGCTGCGACCCGCCACGGCAGGCTTCGACTACGCGCGCCGCGAAGTCATGATCCCCATGCGCGACGGCATTCGGCTGCATACCGTCATTCTTGTTCCCAAAGGCGCACAGCACGCGCCGATCCTGCTGACGCGCACTCCTTACAGCGCCGACCAGCTCACCATGCACGTTCCGAGCGCGCACCTCGGGCCGACTCTTTACGGGTACGACAACGCGACGGACGTCATCGTCGAAGGCGGCTACATCCGCGTCATCGAGGACATTCGCGGCAAATACGGCTCCGAGGGCGATTACGTGATGAATCGCCCCATCCACGGCCCGCAGAACCCCACGCCCGTCGACGAGGCCACCGACACGTACGACACCATTGACTGGCTCGTGAAAAACATCCCTGAGACCAATGGCAAGGTAGGAATTCTCGGCATCTCCTACGATGGATTTCTGCCCCTGATGGCGCTGATCAATCCGCATCCGGCGCTCAAGGTCGCCGTGCCCATGAATCCCATGGTCGATGGCTGGATGGGCGACGACTGGTTTCACAACGGCGCTTTCCGCGAACAGAACATGCCCTACATCTACGAGCAGGAAGGCACGCGCGACAACAACGCCAACGCGAAATGGTGGGTTTCGCACTTCGACGATTACGACGAGTACATGAGCGCTGGCTCAGCGGGCGAACTGGGCCGCGAGCATGGCCTGGAGCAAATGGGCTTCTGGAAAAAAATCCTCGATCACCCAGCCTATGATTCGTTCTGGAGCGATCAGGCCGTCGACAAGGTGCTGGCCGACGACTTCAAGCGCGAAGGCATCAAGGTGCCCACGATGCTCGTGCACAGCCTATGGGACCAGGAAGACATCTACGGGGCGCCCGCGGTGTATAAGGCCATCAAACCTCTCGACACCAACAACGACAAGGTGTTTATGGTTCTCGGCCCGTGGCACCATGGACAGGAGATCGAAGACGCCGCCTCGCTCGGAGCGATCCGGTTCGGCTCCGACACCGGCACATGGTTTCGCCAAAACGTTCTGCGTCCTTTTCTCGATCACTACTTGAAAGACGATGCACCGCCGATGCAGGTCGCGCCCGTCACCGTTTACGAAACCGGCGTGAATCGCTGGCAGAATCTGCAAGCGTGGCCGGTCGCACCGGCAACCAAGCCTCTCTATCTTGAGCCGGATTTCAAGCTTGGGTTCACCGCACCTGGAACGAGCTCTGCAAGCACCGCTGACTCCGCTGATTTTGACTCCTACGTCTCCGATCCTGCACACCCCGTCCCCTACCGCGCCCGTCCCAGCCAGCCCATCGGCTACGACCCGCCGCTCACCTGGCCCGAGTGGCTCGTCGACGATCAGCGCGAAGCCTCGGGCCGCACCGACGTGCTTACCTATACGTCTGATGTTCTGACCGAACCGCTCCACATCACCGGCCAGCCCATCGCCAATCTCATCGCGTCCACCAGCGGCACCGACTCCGATTGGGTCGTCAAGCTGATCGATGTTTATCCCGACCAGGTCGCCGATCACCCCGAGCTCGGCGGCTACCAACTCCCCATCGCGATGGACATCTTCCGTGGCCGCTATCGCGAGAGCTTCTCCGCGCCCAAGCCCATTGAGCCGGGCAAGCCTCTTCCGTATCGCTTCGCATTGCCGCCCACGAATCACGTATTTCTGCCCGGCCATCGCATCATGGTGCAAGTGCAATCGAGCTGGTTCCCGCTCTACGACCGCAATCCGCAAACCTTTGTGCCAAACATTTTCTGGGCCAAGCGGGAGGAATACAAGAAAGCCACACAGCGGGTTTACCACGGAGCCGCTGGGGCCAGCAGCATCGAGCTGCCGATTGTTGCTGCGTATTGAACCGTCGCAATTTGCAGGAGCTCTCGCCTGCCCGTGCGAAGAGACAGCACCGGATCGATCAACTTCGCCTGCCGCGCGGGAATTTAGCTCGCGGCAAGACTGACCGCGCCGATCCCCACCAGCACGCAACCAGACTCCATCGATGCCAAGAAGGTCTCTTTTGGGGCTCTAAGACGTTTGGAACGCGCCGCCTTAGACCCCCAGCACTGCCCGCTGCGCGGCAAAGATATCCTTCAATCCATCCTCCGCCAGGTCGATCAGCCCATTCAGCTCACTGCGCGAAAAGCTGCCTTTCTCTGCGGTCGCTTGTGTCTCTACAAGACCCCCGTCGGCCGTCATCACCACATTCATATCCACTTCGGCCTGCGAGTCCTCTTCGTAGCAAAGATCGAGCAGCGGCGTGCCGCCGACGATCCCCACCGAGGTCGCGGCGATCAACTGCTTCATGGGCGATTGCTTCAGCACCCCAGCAGCCACCAGCGCATTGAGCGCGATTGCCAGTGCCACCGCCGCACCAGTAATCGCCGCGGTGCGTGTGCCACCGTCCGCCTGGATCACATCGCAATCCAAAATCACGGTTCGCTCGCCCAAAAGCTGCATGTCCACCACCGACCGCAAGCTGCGGCCAATCAGCCGTTGAATCTCATGGGTCCGGCCGCCGATTTTACCCCGCTCACTCTCGCGCGGCGTGCGGGTCACCGTGGAGCGGGGCAGCATTGCGTACTCCGCTGTAACCCAGCCTCGTCCGGAGTTGCGCAGCCAGCCCGGAACCCCTGGCTCGATAGTCGCGTTGGTCAGAACACGCGTGTTGCCGAGCGCAACCAGAACCGAACCTTCCGCCGTCTGCACAAAGCCCGGTGTAAGAGTGAGGGGGCGCAGCTGGCTGGGGGTCCGGCCGCCGGGACGAAAGAAGTTAATAGAGCCTGACGGAGGCATAGGGGGATTGTACGGGAAGCAGGAATGGTGCAGATCTATGCGACCGATTCACTTTCGTTCCGGTCTGGGAATCGCTCGGAAAGAGCGCCTGGAAATGGGAATGCCGATAAGGCCCTGAAACTAAACGCCCAGTTCGATGAATCGAAGCGGGAGTTCCCGATTTGATACCAGTGCACGACACGTCCGAGGCCCCGCGATTTCCACATTTTTCCTTTAATCCTCTTTCCTTCAATTACTTAGAGGCTCGTCCCAGTTTGGCACGCAGCGTGTATGAGAAGAGAACAGAATTCGCTGAATGTTCGCCAGATCGGAATTGGCAAAACTCAGCAGTATTCGAAGGTGGGAATACTGGCAAAGACGAAGGCGAGGCAAGAAAGGATGAGTTTGGAAATGGAACAGACAAATCAACCGACATTCGGAACAAGTAGGCCGACAGGTGAGGAAACCGCCTTGCAGGCTATCAACCTGCAGTTCGCGGCCGAGGCGAACTTGGCGGAAGTGGCACACGAAGCCCGTAACATGGTTGCTGCGCTCGGGCTCTATTGCGACCTATTGGAGGAGCCCGGCGTTCTCGCAACAACTCATCGACACTATGGCACTGAATTGAAAATGGTCGCTGCGGCTAGCCGAAGGCTCGTGGAGCGGCTGATGACTTTGGGAGGGCAGGAAAAACCGAGCGCCGCGTCTGCGGGCGATACCGCGCGAATTGACTCGCCGCTGAGCTTGCCGGAGGGCGCGGCCAGCAAGCCGAAGGCGGCGAAATACTGGGACGAGATGCCGCCCAAACTCATCGGCGATTTGGCGTGGGAACT
>CAZAQN010000140.1:0-5796 GCA_964487345.1 uncultured Occallatibacter sp.
GCATGTAGCCGCGGCCCTTGGGATCGAGGCCGCGCACATCGTCTTCGGAGTAGCGTGCCACGTCAAGCCAATGGCGTCCCCAACGCTCGCCGTAGCGCGGAGAAGTAAGAAGGCGATCTACTACCCTCTCCCATGCATGGGCCGACTTGTCATTGAGAAAAGCCTGCACTTCTTCGTTTGTCGGCGGAAGCCCCGTCAAATCGAAAGTTGCTCTCCGAATCAGCGTCGTGCGGTCCGCGGGCGCTGCCGGTTGCAGACCCGCTGAATGCAGCCCCGCAAGAATAAAGTGGTCAATTGGTGTCTGCGCCCAGTGCTCATAGCGGGCGTCCTGGATGGCCGGGGGAATGACGGTCTTGAGCGGTTGGAACGACCAGAATTCGCGTTGCTTCTCAGTAATCACGCCCGTCGACGCGGTCGTGTTGCCCTTGGGCGCCGCGGCATTCGCGGGCCACTTTGCACCCGTCTTTACCCATTCCACCAAGGTGGCGACCTCGTCCGGCTTGAGCTTTCCGCCTTTCGGCATCTTCAGGTCGCCGGTCTGACGCACAGCCTGAATCAACAAGCTTTTGTCCGGATCGCCCGGGACCACCACCGGGCCGCGCTGGCCGCCTTTCTCAAAGGCTGCTTTTGAGTCCAATCGCAGGCCGCCCTTGGCCGTATCGTCATGGCAGTCGTAGCAACTGTTCGCCAGGATGGGTCGTACATTGTTCTCAAAGAAATCCGCATCAAGCTTCGCCGGCAATACCGAAGGAGCCCCAACTTGCGCGCTTGTTGTCGGAGCTGCCGGCGCGGCGACTGCCGATGGCTGAGCTGCATCGGCGCCGACTGCTCCCGCCTTCACCCAGGCTTCAAGATCGGCAACTTCGGCATCGCCGAGCACCTTCTTGGGCGGCATCTTCAGGTCCCCATTTCGTCGAATGGCCTGAATCAACATGCTGGCTGCCGGATCGCCCGGAACGATGACCGCGCCGTCCGCGCCGCCTTTCATGATGGCCGCATACGAATCCAGACGCAGGCCTCCCTTTGCCGTTTCGTCATGACAGGAGAGGCAATTGTCGTTGAGGATATCGGTCACTCTTGACGCGTAGAATTTGGGCGAAGACGGCGGCGGGTCGCCCGAAGCCGCGACTCTTCCCGTGCTGAGGATTGCCACGCCCAGCGTGACCGCACATGCGCTTCCGATCAGAACGAGATGTTTCATCCCAGGTTGCCCTCTTCAACATTTGGATCTGCATCCGCGTCGTCCGTGCAGAGACTTGAGGATTTGTATGCGAGTTGCTTTACATGCTCCAGCAGATCCTGAAACTCCCGGCTCTTCACGCACGCGGAATGCGGTAACTGCGATGCGGGAATCTCCATGTCCAGAAGGAGATTGGTTTCCCCATCACGGGCTTCGTGGTGCCGTCCCAAAAGAATGAGCCGCGTGCCGAGTAACAGCGCCTCCGACGTGTTGTGCGTAACAAAGATCACCGTTGGTTTCGACTCCAGCCAGACCGCCTTCAATTGTTCGTGCAGGCTCGCCCTCGTCGAGGGATCGAGCGCGCTGAATGCCTCGTCCAGCAACAAGACCGGGGGTTGCATCAGCAGCGCCTGTGCAATGGCTACGCGCTGCTGCATCCCGCCGGAAAGCTGGTGCGGATACTTGTCCATGTCCTGCGGACGCAAGCCCATGCGGATCAGGTACGCCTGAGCCTCGGCGCGCAGGTTGCGCCGGTAGGCAAAAAACGAAGGACGAAACCGCGCAAGGTACCCGCATTTCGCGTTCTCTGGTCCATACATTACATTGCCCAGCACCGTACGATCGGGAAACAAAGAATACTTTTGCGGCACATAACCGCAACGCGCGTCGATGCAAGTCACCGGCTTACCATCTACTTCGATGGCCCCCTCGGTTGGGAACTCCTGACCGAGAATCAGGCGCAGCAGCGTGCTCTTGCCGCAACCGGTTTCTCCGAGAACCACCACGAACTCGCCAGCCGCAACTTTCAAGTTCAACCTGGAGAGAACCGTCTTGCTTCCCTTGTTTCCGGCAGGATACGACTGCGAAACTCCGCGCAGCTCAATCTCCGTGCGCCGCGGCAAGGAGTGCGGAGCGATCGTCCTCACGGGCCTTAGTGCGGCTGATACCAAGGGTGCAGCCTCCTGTTGGTAAAGCGAAGCAGCGCGTCGAGCGTAAACAGAAGCAGCGCCACCCACAGCAGGTAGGGAATGATGACGTCCATGCCCATGTGCCTGCGCATGATGGCAATGCGATAGGCCAGCCCGTCGGTCGAGGCGATCATCTCGCCCGCAAAGAGAAACAGCGCCAGCGGCTTCAAGTTGAGCCGCACGCTGTTGATCAACTGCGGCAACACCTGCTTTAGAACAATCCTGTATGCCACATCGAGATTCGACGACTTCAGTGTGAACGCCTTGACGATTTGTTCTTTGGGCACGCCGCCCGCGATGTTGTATGAGTCGAGCATCAGTGTGGGCGCAACTCCGATCACCATCAGCATGATCTTGGACCATTCGTCGATGCCGAAAACAATGAACAGAATCGGCAAGAGCGACAACGCCACGATCTTGTCGAAAAACAGCACGAAGCGGAGGAAAAATGCACCCGCGTAAGGAAACACAGCCATATGCAACCCGATCAGAATCGCCGGAACCAAGAGCAACAGCGCGATGAAGAATCGGCGCGCGCTCGACGCCGTGTCCTTCCAGATCATGCTGTGGCGCACCTGCTGCATCAGCGACGCGCCTGGGTCCAGCGGGTCGTCCTCTTCTGCCGGCTCAAGCACCGACGCCTTTATACCTTGAACCAATTGCGTCACCGATGGGATCACGCGATCCTCCGGATTGTCGCGATGGCGGAGAATCGAAAAATGCGCGTACAACGCAATCCCCGCGACAAACAAAATCCAGGAAAGAGAGTGCGTCCACAGGCGCGCCGGACGTACCTGGATGCCGGTCAGGTCCGATACGCGAAAGGTCTGCGCCATCTCTACAACTTTCCCTGTGCGGCAAGCTGCATATAGCTCGCATCGACGCGCAGTCGCACTCGGTCTTTCAATCCCTGAATTGCGCCATCCGGGTAGAGTACGGCAACGTCATCGACAGATTGAACATTCTGGCCCAGCAGTCCATGCCGGAAGCAGAATTGCCGAACCAGGTCCATCTTCTGTTTCAGTTCTTTGCCCTGCGCAAACTGTGCCGCCGCCTGCGGCGTGGAATACAGGTAAGTCGTGCGCAACTGTTCTTTGTAAGAAGCAACGCTGTCGCCCGAGGCTGCGGCACTTCCGCTGATGGCTTGCGCGTTGGCGGCCGCGATCTGAGCCACAGTCTCGTACCAGGCCCCTGCGATCGCCTTGGCGAATTTCAATCCCGAGCCATCAGGACGCTTGAGCACGTCGGTACGAACCACTAACAAATCCAGAATTTCTTCCGGAATACGCGAGGAATCGAAGAGCGATTTCACGCCGCGGTCTTGGTCGAGAATTTCCGAAACCAGCGGCTTCCAGGTTACGGCCACCTGGTTACTCTTGTCGCCCAGAAAGGCTCCTACGATATCGGAATCGCTGGTATTGAGCAGCTTCAATCGCGGGAGTTGGTTATCCAACCCGTTCAGCACCATGGCGCGCTCAAGCAAATATTCGGAAACCGTTTTTTGCACCAGCAGGATCGGTTTGCCTGGCAGCTGCGCCAGCGCAACATTGTTGCGCGCAAGCACTGCGTCGTTGCCGTTGGAGTAGTCGCCGACAATTACTACCGTGGAATCGACCCCGGCGGCCGCCGGCATGTCCAGCGCCTCCATGTTAGTCATGGTGCAGGCGTCGATGTTTTTGCCGACAAACGCGTCCAGCGAGGCGGCATAATCGAAACGCTGAACCTTAATCACCACGCCATATTTATCTGCCCACCGTTTAAGGATGCCGGACTTGGCCATGTAAAAGTAAGGGTTCCAACCGGCGTAAACCGACCAGCCAACCGTGAACGTTGGCGAAGACGCTGCGGCAGCCAGCGCCGACCAGCAGCCTAGAAACGTAAGCAAAAACGAACATCGAAAAGCTGCCAGACCGATACGCCAGCCACGCGCGCGACGGTCCGGATAAATTCTTTTCAGGCTTGGAAAATCTCGGACGGAGGCGAACCATCGCATGGTCGAACCATATCCCAGTCAAAGGTTATGATTCAATGTAGATCGATTTTATTTATGCCGCACATAAACAAAAGCGAGATCCTTGCCAAAGTGGCCCGGAATGAGGCATTCCCAGCAGCGTTTCTACGCAGTACGGGTCCAACTCACGCCCTCACCGATTCACGGAATTGTCGGACATAGCTGCACCTGAATCCTGTCTCTGCGAGCATTTGCGATTCATCAATTCACCGGCACATTCAGCCGCCAAACCTTCTCGCCCGAATAGCTGGTGAGCCAGAGGGATCCGTGGCCATAGCGAATGCTATCGCCACCCACGCCACGCCATTGGCGCACCACAGTGTTCGTAGCTGGATCAATCCGGGTGATGGGGAACCCGAAGACGGTGGCCCACACCGACCCTGCGCCGAAGGCGATTTCACCGCCGAACCCAGGAATGCCCGCGGGAATGGTCGCAATCAACTTGCCGCTGGCAGCATCCACGCGCGAAATGCTTCCGTCCCCCTGATTCAGGACCCAGACCGAACCTGCACCCGTAGTGAGAAACCGCGGTTTGGGTCCGATGGGCGTGGAACCAGCCACTGCGTTCGTGGCGGGATTCACGCGAATGAGCGCATTCCCTTCGTTCGAACTGACCCATATCGAATCATTGGCAAAAACAGGGTTGAAAGAGCCCGAGGGAATCGAGATCTTAGCAACAACGCGATTGGTTGCCGGATCGATGCGGTCCAGTTCGCTGGCTTTGGAAGTAACCAGCCACACGCTTCCGGCGCCCGTGGCAATTCCTCCCTCTGAATCGGCCGGACCGGCTTGAATCGTAGCTTGAATCGCGCCGGTCTCGGAATCCGCGCGCACAAGAGTGCGGTCTCCACAGCTTGGAATCCACAAGCTTCCAAAATCCATTGCCATTCCCGAGCATGGTTTGGCGATCGTCACGATCGTTCCCGGCTTGTTGGTTCCGGCATCCAGCTTCACTACATGATTCACATTGGAACTTGCCACCCACACGGCATCGCCGGTGACGGCAAGCCAGTCCGGGTGGCCTTTTACGACAAACGTGGCCACAGGCGGCAACTCATCGATGGGGTGTTGGATGCCCGGCGTCTGGACTCCCGTCTTCGGCGGGAACTTCGAATCTTCGGCGAATACAGGTAATACGAGACCTGCAATAACAAGATGGCTCATCAAGCATTTTTGAAAGACACAACGATTCCAGACCATGATCGGACTCCATTGTTGCTGTGATTTCGACAATTCGGCGCGGCGATGCTGAACGATGGATTGACCTGCGGCGATGTAGCGAGCTCAATGTCCCGGATTTTTCCCCCGCGGAATGCGCATGGGCGGATAAGCCGCTGTCCCGTTCATGCCGGCTGCAATCTCGACAAATGCCTGTGCGGCGCGCGTGAGCGTCTTGTCCTTGCGAAAGATCAGCGCCAACTCGCGGTGCAACTTCATGCCTTCCACCTTCACGACCTTCAGCAAGCCCGAATGTTCGTCATCGAGAACGTTGGCATGCGGCAAGAAACCCATGCCCAGGCCCGCACAGATCAGGCGCTTCAGCAACTCAGTCGAATCAAGTTCCATGGCGAGCCGCGGCCGTAATTCGTGATGTTGAAAGAAGTTGTTAAGTTGGGTGCGCTGGCGCCCACGCTTCA
>CAZAQN010000141.1:0-5793 GCA_964487345.1 uncultured Occallatibacter sp.
CGGGCAGATTGATGCGGCGGCGAAGGCCTTGGCGGCGCGGCTGGTGGAGGCGTAGGTTTGTGATCTCGTCGGCTGAAATTGAATCAATACGGCAGCGATGCGAAGCGGCACGACCCGGACCGTGGAGGTCATTTGTCGAAGGCCGCGATCATACGAGCGGAAATAGCTTCATCATGACGGGTAGCGACGAGAATCGTGGAGACGATATCGAATTGATTGGAGCGACGATCGCAGATCAGGATTTCATAGCTAATGCGCGACAAGACGTTCCTCGTCTATTGGACGAGATCGAAATTTTGAGAAGATCGGCGAGAGTTTTGTAACAGGGCATGGCTTTAGCCTTGCCGAATGAGCGAGTGCAAGGAGTGGGCTTTAGCCCCTGCTATGGCGCGACCCGGACGCAATGCTTCTCCCGAGCAAATTCTGCGACCGGCTCGCACCTTTTTCGTGACCACCAATTCGAGTATGGGCCGGAATCTATTGCAGTCGGAACGGAATGCTGGGCTGCTTATCGATGTGCTGCGCTCGCTTGTTGCCGAACGGATGTTCGAGTTGCATGATTTCGTGATTATGCCCGATCACGTGCATCTGCTTTTAACGGTGGGTGAGGGAATGACGATTGAGAAGGGCATGCAATTGATCAAGGGTCGATTCTCATTTCGATTGAAGAAAGAATTTGGATACCCTGGAGAGGTTTGGCAGCGCGGATTCTCCGAGGTGCAGGTATTGGGTCGAGAGAGCTTCGAGGCGCATCGTGCCTACATTGCCGCAAATCCGATCAAAGCGGGGCTGGTGAGATCGGCTGAAGATTATCCGTTTTGTTTTGCGTCGTTGGCGAAGAAGAAGGCATTGCAGGGGCTAAAGCCCTCTTCTTAATGGAATCGATTTCGGCACGACTAAAGTCGTGCCCTGTTACAAAGCGGAGGAGTTGCCGTGCCAATGGGCGGAAGGTTTGAATTGGCAGCTTTCGAGCGGCGTAACGGGTGGAGGCGTAGAGGTGAATCCGATGGCGAATGAAGTGATCGATACGAAAATGGGTCCAAGGACGCTTGGCAAGGTTCGGCCGCACCAGACGCAGAATGAAGGGCTGGTGTTTGAGAAGTCGTCGCCGGGGAAGCGCGCTTATAAGTTGCCGCTGCTGGATGTGCCTGCTGTTGACGCTGCGGCGCTGCTTGGAGACGCGCATCGTAAGGCGCCGGGGCTGTTGCCGGAGTTGAGCGAGATTGAGATCATTCGGCACTTCACGCGGCTTTCGACTTGGAACTATGCGATTGATCTCGGCATGTATCCGCTGGGATCGTGCACGATGAAGTACAACCCGCGGGTGAATGAGTTTGTTTCGCGGATTGAGGGGCTGGCGGAGGCGCATCCGTATCGGCCCGAGTCTTTGGCTCAAGGAGCGCTCGAGATCATTGATCTGCTGCAGAAGTGCCTGATCGAGATCACGGGCATGGACACGATTACGCTGCAGCCGGCCGCGGGCGCGCATGGGGAGTTCACGGGGATTCTCCTGATTCGCGCGTGGCATGAGTCGCAGGGCAATGCGCGCAAGAAGATATTGATTCCAGACTCGGCGCATGGGACGAATCCGGCGACGGCGGCGATTTGCGGCTATTCCGTCGAGAACCTGAAGTCGAATGCCGATGGGGGGATCGATCTTGCGGCGCTGGAGCGGCAGGTGGATGAGGATACGGCGGCGCTGATGCTGACGAACCCGTCCACATTGGGAGTCTTCGAAAACGAGATTCACAAGATCGCCGACATCTTGCATGCGAAGGGCGCGCTGCTTTACATGGACGGCGCGAACATGAATGCGCTGGTGGGCAAGGTGCGGCCGGGCGATTTTGGCGTGGACGTGATGCACCTGAATCTGCACAAGACGTTTTCCACGCCGCATGGCGGCGGGGGGCCGGGGTCGGGACCGGTGGCTTGTAAGAAATTTCTGGAGCCGTTTCTGCCGACACCGGTGTTGGTGCGTGCCGGAAAAGCCGCGAACAGTCCCCCCACGGAAGGTTGGGAGAGCGCGAATGCGGACCCCGCGGCTGCCGGTTCTGAGCCTATGTTTCGCGCGCCATCGTTTCCGGAACTTTCCTCGGACAGAGAGGAAGACGGCAAACCGGAAGCCGCTGCGGGTGCTCTCCACTGGGAGTACGACAGGCCGCAGTCGGTGGGGCGCGTGCGGGCGTTCTATGGGAATACCGGGATGTTTATCCGGGCGCTGGCGTACATTCTGGCGAATGGCCCAGACGGGCTGCGGCAGACGACGGAAGATGCTGTGTTGAATGCGAATTACATTCGCAAGAAGCTTGAGGATTTGTATGAGCTGCCGTACAAGACGCCTTCGATGCACGAAGTGGTTTTTTCGGACAAGCGGCAGGCGGCCAGGGGCGTAAAGACCGGCGATATTGCCAAGCGGCTCATTGATTATGGGTTTCATCCATATACGGTGAGTTTCCCGCTGATTGTGCATGGGGCGCTGATGATTGAGCCGACGGAGAGCGAGTCGTTGGAGGAGCTGGACTTGTTCATCGAGGCAATGCGCTCGATTGCGCGCGAGGTGGAGGAAACGCCGGAGCTGGTGAAGACGGCGCCGCATTCGACGCGGGTTTCGCGGTTGGACGAGGTGCAGGCGGCGCGGAAGCCGATTTTGCGCTGGCGGCCGCCCGTCGTGGAGCCTGAAAGAGGGTAACCAGCGAACCGGTCACCTTCGTTTCCTTGCAGTCACGTGACTGCTGGCTCGATAATGTTCTTCCCCCCGTTCGTCCTGGCTCGCCGCCCATTTGCAGGAGATCGGTTTCCCGTCTTCAGAGCAAATTGAATGGGATCAAATTGCTTCGATTGCTTATCCCACGTTGGGAGGGCCGCCCGCTCCGAGCGGGAACGAAGGAGTACCGATGCGATTCCGCAGGGATGAAAGCGGGCAGATGATCGTGATGCTCGCGATCTCGATGACGGCGCTGATGGCATTTATGGCGTTGGCTGTCGATGTGGGGATTCTGTTCCACGTGCGGCGCGAGGTGCAGATTGCGGCAGATGCCGCTGCCATGGCCGGCGCCCTTGACTACCATTACAACCCAACCGGGTCTACCGCGCGTGCAGCCGCCATCGCGGCTGCCGCTCAGAACGGGGTCAGCAACGGCTCCGTGAATGTGACTTTTCCAACGAGTAGCTCGTACGGTTCGCCCTACACGACGGGGTTTGTGCAGGCCATTGTTTCGGTGCCGAACCCGACCATGTTCATGCGCCTGTTTGGTATGACCAGTGTGAATCTGGTTTCGAGCGCCGTAGCAGGGCCGGGTGCAAGCCAGGGGTGCGTTTGGAGCCTTGGCCGTTCCGGGACCGGTGTCAGTGGATCGGGGGATCTTACCGCTACTGGCTGCGAGATTTACGACAACTCGAGCAGTGGCACTGCGCTGGACATGACCGGGGGCGGCAGCATTTCGGCAAAGCAGGTGGGGGTTACTGGAGGTTCGATCGGATCGGTCAACCCGAGGGCGATCACGGGCATGATTCCGGTGACCGATCCTCTTGCTTCGTTGACTGCGCCGGGAGGTTCTTCAGGGACTTGCACACCTGCGGCCAGCCGCAGATGCAACCCGAGTAACACCTCAGGGGGGAGCATGAACGTACCCCCAGGCACGTACACTTCGATCTCCAATTCGGGTGGCGGAACGATGACACTCGCTGGGAGCTACACCATTACTGGGAATCTAAGCAACACGCGAGGCAATCTCATCCTTGGCGCAGGGAGCTACACAATTGGCGGCACGTTATCGAATAGCGGATCCCTCAATTTAAGTGCCGGTCAGTATGTTGTTGAAGGGGGGCTTCAATCGAGCGGCTCAGTGACCGGAAATAGCGTCTCTTTCTACACCGGTGGGACGACCACCTTGTCGGGGGGCGTGGATCTCACGGCGCCCGCCTCAGGGATTCTTATCTTCCAGGCGGGTGGAACGGTGACGATTCTGGAGACGGGCAACATGACGCTTCAGGGGATTGTGTATGCTCCCAACGCGCCGCTGACCGTTGGGGGATCGGGATCGAGCAATGTGTACGCGGATTTTGTGGTTGGTTCGCTCAATATCACCGGGACTCCGCAGTTGCAGAACTATGCGCTTCTAAATCATGGAACTCCACTTACAAAGATTGTGATGGTGCAATAGGATGCAGCGGTTGGAAGATTTCAGCCGCGCATTTCGGCGGTGCTTCGGCATCGGCAGGAGGAGTGCCGCGAGCGAAGCCGGCGGTGCGCTGATCGAATCGGCTCTGGTGTTGCCGATTCTTCTTCTGCTGCTTACCGGGGCTACCGAATTTGCCATGGCGGCCTACGGAGCGATTGAGGTGACGAATGCCGCCAACGCGGGCGCTGACTACGGGGCGGCAAGCGCAATTGCCGCCCAGGATACAGCAGGAATTCAACTAGCGGCTAACACCGATGCGACGAACGTTCCCCTCGCATCGCCGACGGTGACTCGCACATACACATGCTCGTTGCCCGGCTCGGCATTGTTGGGGACGGCGCCTTCGCTGACATGTTCGAACGGCGCGGCCGTGGAGACCATTCTCACGGTAGGTACGCAGTCGACGTATTCTCCTCCGGTTCATTGGCCGGGGCTTCCTTCCACGTTTACGTTGAGGGGGCAGGCGGTTAGGAAGGTTTCGCAGTGAAATCGATGCGAGACACGATGAACATGACGTGCGGGAGATTTGCGAGCGCAGGCGCGTGGCGATGCGGTGAAGGGGAGCAGGGTGCGGCCCTGGTGGAGATGGCGCTTTCGGTCACCATGTTCGCTGCGGTCCTAATCGGGGTTGTTTACTTCATCTTCGGGCTATATACCTACACTTTTGTCGCCAATGCGGCGCGCGAAGCCAGCCGCTACGCAAGCACGCGCGGATCGCAGTGCAGCAGTAACACTCCGTCCCTGCCCGGTGGCTGCAATGCGAATCGGACACAGATTCAGGATCGGGTCTTGGGCATGCGCTACCCAGGATTGGGCGCGAGCAATCTAACCGTGAACACCACCTGGCTGCAGGCAAATACCACGGGAGCCACCGGCTGGACGGCTTGCGGAGGGCAATGCGATGCTCCCGGAAACATGGTGCAAGTGCAAGTAACTTACGCCATGAACGTGCCGTTATGGGGAAGAACCAGGATCGACGTGGGCAGCACGTCGCAGATGGTGATTTCGCAGTAGGCGAACGGCCGGTTGCGACGAGCTTTTCTGCACATCGATGCCGTTGCGAATCCTGATTCCCACACATCGGCCTAACAATTCACATGCGGTTTTTCAGTTGTGGCCGCCCTACACTCGAAGTGTATGGCTACGATTCCCGACCTGAGACTTGACACCGGATTGCCGGCGAACCTCGACGCCGAAAGAACCATTCTGGGCGCGATTCTACTGGACAATGCAGCGCACTCGGAGGCGGCTGAGAAGCTGGACGCGAGCGACTTTTCGCTCGATTCGCATCAGCGCATTTTTCTGCGCATGAGCGATCTGATGAATGCGCAGCGCGCCGTGGATATTGTGACACTGGCGAACGAGCTGGCGCGCTACAAGGAGATTGAGACCGTCGGCGGCGTGGCGTATCTGGCCTCGCTGACGGAAGGTTTGCCGCTGCGGCCGGTCATCGAAGACTACATCCGGATCGTCAAGGACAAGAGCCTGCTGCGCAAATTGATGGCGATCTGCTCCGCGGCGATTGCGCGTGCGGCCGACCAGAGCGAGACGGCTCTCGAAGTGCTTGACATGGCCGAGAGCCAGCTGCTTGAAGTGAGCGAGAAGGGCATTT
>CAZAQN010000142.1:0-5631 GCA_964487345.1 uncultured Occallatibacter sp.
CGCAGCCACTGCGCGCGCTCCGGAATCTCCAGTTCCAGCAACTTTTCCACGGCCAGGCAATAGCACAGATTGTTCGCCATCGGTCCCAGATAATCGACGCGATCCGTCAGCGGGACCACTTGCTGGTAGAATTTCGCCTCGCAGGTCTTCTCGATCCCCGTGTGCAGGTAGCCGATCTCCGGATACAGCCGCACGATAATCTCGCCGTCCACCTCCAGCACCAGGCGCAACACCCCATGCGTCGAAGGATGCTGCGGTCCCATATTCAGGACCATATGCTGGTCTTTCGCGCCCTCGGCAATTGGCGCTTCCAGGATGGGTGTACCTACATCGAAACCAGCCATCAGCGGTAGCCCTCCACCGGATAGTCCTTGCGCAACGGGTGGCCTTCCCAGTCATCTGGCATCAAAATCCGCCGCAGATTCGGGTGCCCCTCAAACCGCACACCAAATAAATCGAACACCTCGCGCTCGTAATAATTCGCTCCTGGCCACACCGACGTCGCCGAATCCACCGCCGGATCATCCCCGCTCACCATGGTGCGCAAGCGAACCCGTTCCTTATACGCATGCGACAAAATGTGGTAGCTCAACTGAAACCGCGGCTCCGAAGGAAACCAGTCCACCGCCGTCATATCCTCGAAAGCGTTGTAGCCCGCTGCCTTCAGCGCCGTCAGCGCCGGCACAATACTCTCTGGAGCCACGGTCAGCGTCAGTTCTCCGCGATCCCATCGAGCGTCCAGCAACCCCTCCGCACTCCAAGCCAGCAGCGCCTTCACTCCCGGATGCTCCGGCAGCGCAGCAACCACCGCGGCTTTGTCCGGCAGCGTCGTCTTCACCGTGTCAGCTGCCATCTAAAGGTCCGCCCTGTCCGCACTCCAGTTCAGGATGCCCTTGCGCACAATGTAGTAGAGCCCGACGGCAACAAATCCCAGGTACACGATCATCTCCCAGAAGCCGAAGAGCTTGCTTCCCGTAATTGCCGGCAGCTTCGTATAGATCACGGCCCAGGGCATCATGAAAACCGTCTCCACATCGAACAGGAGGAAGAGCATCGTAACCATATAGAAGCGCACACTGAAGCGCTTGCGCGCGTCGCCCACCGCTTCGATTCCGCATTCATAGGCTTCGAGCTTAGTTTTGCTGTTGCGATGCTGCCCGATGAACTGCGACGAGAACACCATCATCCCCGCCAGCCCAAAGGCGACCACGATCTGCATAGCCAACGGAAGGTACTGCCAGTAATAGGGAATCATCTCAGCCTTACATGAAAGAGTGTTTACGAAAGTGAGCGCCAAGGCGCTCCTGTCATCGATCTGTGGCGCAACAAGGTGCTGGTTTGAGCTTAGGTTTTCACCCTCCTCCCGTCAAGGCAACCCGCTACACCCGTCGCGCGCGGCACAAAATTCTTACCCGTGGGAACATTTTTGGAGTTGCCGACCGGGCGATTGCTTCGCGGGCAATGTATCGGCCATCACCAATTGTTCCACGTGGAACAATTGTGAAAACTGACACAGGTGTTTGGTGGGATTTGCGAAGAATTACGGTGACGCGAAGTGCTGAAAAGTTGCAATATTTTGGTGGCATGGGGGTGGGGGAGATATGGGGGGTAGGGGGTAAGGAGGGGGTGGGGGTAGCCTCGCCCCGCGAACTAAGACCAACGTGGGCAGTTTTATTGTGCCCCCTGCGGCGGAAATGATCTGCAAAGCGAAGCGTGGGTTATTCAAGGCGCTTGCCGAGAGTGATCCGAAGCCGGAGGAGTTCGTACGATCCCAGGTCTCAGAATCGAGACCCTTCGGCTTCGGTCAGGGCAGGCTCTGGGGAACCCGGCGGTATCATGAAGTGCGATGGGCATCGACCAATGGAACAATTTCTTTCTTATGGTAGGAGGCGGAGCGGCAGCTCTCGCGGGCTTGGTGTTTATCGCCATGTCGATCAATCTTTCGATCATCACTCGGGATGCAACCCATAAAAATCGTGCCGTAGCCACGATGACGGGCTTCACTGCCGTCTTCCTGATCTGTGCCTTGGCCCTCATGGGAAATCAAAACTATCGATGGATCGGCGTTGAATGGTTGGTCGTTACGCTGGTTCCGACGATTACTTACATACGGGTCTATGTCTGGGCCAGAAAAGTGGGCAGGAGCTCCGTGGGGCTTAGCGTCAGCCGCTTTATCGCGGGCACATCTACGATCCCAGGTCTCAGAGTCGAGACATGGGGCACCGGCACAAACAGTCCCACGGTTTCTGCTAACGTTATGAGCGGGGCGGGATCAACAGGTGAGACCGGATGGCGATTGAATCGACCGTTGCGCGACGCTGCTTCCTGGCGATGCCTGGCCATTCTGAGGATGACCCGGTCGAAGCAGCCGTTAGGAAAGCGATTTTGGCCACTGGGCTCCGCGTCCTGCGGCTCCCCGATGTCCCCAGCGTAGGGGCACGGGGCGCAGAAGTTGTCGATGCAATTGCCCGTGCCGACTGCATTGTTGCAGACGTGACAACTGAGTCCCCTAACGTATTCTTTGCGCTTGGGCTTGCACAGGCACTAGACAAGCCGCTGTTTATTCTGGCCCAAGGTAATGGACCGCTCCTCCTTCCGGAGGGGATCGGCTCTGAGAACCTCCTTTTCTACCAGCCAGACCCCGAAGGGCTTCGACAGCTTTCGACGTCACTTCGAAGAGCCCTTCGTGACTTCCGGAAGTTTCCTTATCGTCCCCGCTTTCTCCTGGGGTCTCGTGCTCGGAACCTGTTTGTCGTGGACTGGGAGCGACTCAGCCGTGAGGATATTGAGAACCTATGCCTCGAATTGCTAACTCAGATGGGGTTTCGGCGCGTGGCGTGGGAGAAGGAGACTCCTGATATCGATGTGATCGCCGAACTCCCTAAGAAAGACCCCGATGGATTCGAATACCGGGAGCTCTGGTTTGTTTCGTTGGGGCGAAACGCACCCCCTGAGATGCTCCTAGAGATGCTCAGCCACGATCCCGATTTTTTCTTGAGAAGAATGCTTCGCAGCCACGAAAGGTCCATAATCGAGCGTTACCAATCTGGGGAGGTTCCCATCACCTTCCTCGTAGTAACGCTCCAAAGGGGGCCGGCACAGCCTGAGCTTTTTCCATCGGAAGATCGCCCGCGACGGAGGCCCTCCTCATCCGGGAATATCAGGGTTCGTGTTTGGGATCGGAACTACCTGACGGGGCTTGTCTACCAATATCCGCAAGTCGGGTTTAAGTATTTCTCAGACGAGGGGCGCGCGCAGTCGAAGTATAGAAAGACGCCGGAGGAGTTAAATCGGGAAAACTTGAATCTCAATAGCCGATTGGCCGCGACGAATAACCAATTGACAGCTACGATAGCAGCGCTAGAGGACGAGAAGAATAAGCGCGTTCGCGCGGAGCGAGACGCAGTATGGAAGGACATCTCGTTCACAGCTGCGCACAAAATGGGCAACCCTATATTCGCAATCGAGACGAACCTTGACCCGCTGAATAGGAGAATCGACGAGGGCAGGGCCACCGAGGCCGTAGACGTCGTTGGGAGAATCAGAAAGTCGGTCGAAAAGGCGAAGGCGATTGTTGCTCAGTTCAAGTCGCTCACATCTGCTCAGGAGGTCCGGCCTGTTCCGACGCGTCTGTTGCCGCTCTTAGAAGAGGCTTGTAGCGTTGCCACCGCACAAAACGTGGCTTGTTCGATTGATTGCCCTTCGGAATTGCATGTCTTGGGCGATCCGGAGCGGCTCGGCGAATGCTTCGATGAGTTGGTGAATAACGCACTGCATTGGTTTGACAAGTCGGAGCGCAGAATTGAAGTAAAAGTCTCGCAGCCAGGCTCCGGTGCGCTCCCAGAGCAACTGGACTCGTCTGTCAAGTACGCTACGATTCATTTCCGGGACAATGGAGCTGGCGTGCCACGCGAGAACAAGTCCAAAATCTTCGATGCATTCTTTTCGACCTATCACCACGGGACCGGCTTAGGACTTGCCTTGGTTCGTCGAATCATCGAAGGACACGGGGGAGCGGTGTCTGAATGTGGATTGGCCGGAGAAGGCGCGGACTTTGAGATGTTCTTGCCCCTCGCAGACCAGAAACCGCCCGCTCTTGGCGCCAAGGACGCAGAAGCAGAGGGCCGGAATGGCGGGGTAGAAGGCTAAGGAGGGAATTGGTGATGGCGAGAATCCTCATCGTGGACGATGAAGAGGAAAATCGGGAAGCGCTCCACGCGGCCCTAGGTGACGAGAATCCCGAGTGGGTCATCTTTTGCGCCGCCGATGAGACAGCGGCAAGGGTGCTGATCGAGCTACAACTGGCTAAGAAAGAACCCATCGATGTGGTCCTAACCGATTTGGTTATGGGGTCTGAGCAGAGCGGCATGGCGCTTCTCAAGGAAGCTCGGAGGCTCGATCCGTTAATCATGGCCATTCTCTTCACAGCGAAGGAGAAGAGCCTCGATCGATACGGCGCATTCGACTACGGTGCTTTCGACGTGGTCGAGAAGAATATCAGGGGAGCTACCGCGGCCCGAGAGATTAACGTAAAGACCCGCGCTGCACTGCGCTACAGAGAATGGTCCCAGCGTATTAACTTTCTAGGGCGCTATTTTGACCCAAGGGTGTTCGAGACCATTGAGAAAGATCCAACGCTGCTTTCTATGCGGCTACGAACGGTGACGATATGTTTCTGGGACATACGCGGATTCTCGCTGATGTGCGAGATATTAAAAGCCCACCCGACGTTGATTTCAGGGTTCCTTAGAGATTACTGCGAAGCTGCGGCCACGACGGTGTTTAAGCATACCGGCGTGCTAGACAAGTTCATAGGCGACGGGGCCATGGCCCTCTTTGGTGTCCTGAGCCCTGGCGAGGGGAGCGAGAAAGAGGCCGCATTGCAAGCGGTACGCGCTGCCTGCGCTTTTCGGGAAACCTTTGAGTCGATCGTGAGCCATTGGCAAGCCGAATGGAGATTGTATTCTCCGCAAGAGATAGATATCGGGTTAGGTTGTGGAATACATACAGGTGAGGCGCTTGTAGGGAATGTAGGGGCCGATTTCCGCGAACAGTTTACGGCCCTCGGGCCACACGTCAACTTTGCGTCACGAGTGGAGGCACGCGCAAAGCCTCGGCAGATTCTCGTTTCGCGATCCACCGAGGCGCGAGTGCGGGACAAGGTGGTGTTGGAGCCGGCTGGGGAAATCGACGACATCAAGAACATCCCCGGAAAATTTAGTTTGTATTCGGCTCTCGATGTAGCTCAACTCGAGATGTGATCAAACCCCACTTGAGCTAAACCGCCAATGTGCTCACCTACTTTTCGGATTGCTCACCATAAGTCGGCCAGAGGACTGTGAAGCAAGACAGTAGCGCTGTGTCCGGGCCTGAAGGCTTGCTGCTGACTCTTCCGAGGCCTAAAGGCCTCGGCTCCCTCCGGTGCTGGCTGGAGTGTCGTGCTTTCCCACCCATTCGCAAAGAACGCGAATGGACGGGGCACCCATTTTTCGTGCGGATTGGGGCTTCCTGAGAAGCAGAAGCAGATCCTTCACTTCGCTTACCCCCATCGCACTGACGTGCGATCGGGGCCCCAGACGCGCTCCGTTCAGGATGACACTTCTTGGGAGGAGTAAGGTTCGGCATGACTGA
>CAZAQN010000143.1:0-5555 GCA_964487345.1 uncultured Occallatibacter sp.
GCACATCGGTGTCGGTTGGATCGCGCCGCACGATCTTCGTGGAAGCAAGCGGCGAAGTCGCACTGGCAGCAGAATAAGCTTTCGCGTTATACATGAATTCCTTCAGTCTCCTCGGCAGTTGGCAAACAACTCGCCCGTGAATCAGACTACGAAAGACTACTCCCCAAGCGGTATCCCGATCCTGCCAATCTCTTGCCTATTCCTGTCGCTGCATGGATTTTTATGCACAGGAGATGAATTCGGCGTTAACTTGGGTTTTGAGGAGTCAATCCGGTGAAAGCAGCAAAACACAACGGCTCAAGCACCCATCGAAGCCAAAGCGGAAATCGGGACCACACCGTGATCGCGATGCGCGCAGAGCTGGCCCGCAAAATTGCCAAGCGTGCCATCGCAGAAGGAGACGCGCTCACCGAAATCCCGGGTCTGCGCCTCTACCGTCGCTCCGTACCCACCGCATGCGCATCGACGACTTATGAGCCCAGCCTGGTTGTTTTTGTACAGGGACAGAAGCGCATCAATGTCGGCAAGACCACCTATCTATGCGATGGCTCGAACTTCCTCCTGACTTCAATCGACTTGCCCGTCGTCAGCCAGGTCACCAGGGCCACTGACAAAGAGCCCATCCTCGGACTAATTCTTAAACTTGAAATGCCGCAGGTCCGCGAGATTCTTTCGCAGCAGGAGTTTTATCTGCGCGAGGGCTCGGCCGACGCACGCGGCATGGCCGTCGGTGTCACATCGGCCGAACTCCTCGATGCATGTTCTCGGCTCGTCGACCTTCTCGATGCGCCCCGCGACATTCCCTTTCTCGGCAGCTTGCTCCAGCGCGAGATTATCTACCGCTTGCTGAGCGGGCCGCAGGGCAAGCATCTCCGCGCCATCGCCACGCTCGGCGAGCAGAGTCATCGCACATCCAAGGCAGTCGAATGGCTGCGAACCAACTACGCCAAGCCCTTGCGCGTGGACGATCTCGCCGCCATGGCGCGCATGGGCGTATCGACGCTGCACCATCAATTCCGATCTCTCACCGCCATGAGCCCCCTGCAATACCAGAAGCAGCTGCGCCTGCACGTCGCCCGCGAGCGCATGATCAATGAAGGTCTCGACGCCGCCAGCGCAGCCTTCGAAGTCGGCTATGAGAGCGCAAGCCAATTCAATCGCGAGTACAGCCGCTTCTTCGGCCAGCCTCCCATGCGCGACGTCAAAGCACGCAGACGCACCGACACCGCAACAGCCCAGGGCTGACAAGCATTCGCTCCAGGTTGCCGGGCCGGCGGATGTCGCCCGAGAACTATCCTTGACAATATCTATATAGATCGATATAGATATTCAGCGTAACCGATCTACCTCAGGAGATCGAGATGCGAATGAGAATCACCATTCTGTCTATTGCCACATTCATAGTTCTGGCCTGCAATTCTCATGCCTTGCAAGCCCAGGACCTGGGATCGGCTCCGCAGAGCCAAGCGAATTTAGCAACCCGTCCAACGGCAACTGCCGCTGGGTCGGGAGGCGATCCGATGCTGGGCAGCTGGAAACTTAATGCACAAAAAAGCAGACTGATCGACGAGATGAAGATTACGGGCCTTGGGGGAAACAAATACTCATTTGACTTTGGTGGTGGCCCTCCCGAAACGGTTGTTGCGGATGGCACCGACCAACCTGGTAATTTCGGGACTACGAATTCCACCACGATCGTGAGCCCTGATGAGTGGAGAGGCGAGCGCAAGAAAAACGGTAAGGTGCAGATTGCCGGTGTCTGGACGCTATCGAAAGACGGCAAGACATTGCATGATGATTTCACTTACTTCCCCGACAACGGAAAAACTGTGCATCTCGTTTACGTATACGAACGAAGGGGAACAGGGTCCGGCTTTGCAGGCGACTGGGTGAGCACCACCGCGCAGATCGATACGGTTTACGTCGTTCAGGTAAAACCTTTTGACGGCGACGGACTTTCGATTGTCAACTCCGCAGATGGGACCACAAAGAACATAAAAACCGATGGCAAGGACTATTCCAATACGGGTTCCGGGGTCACGACCGTGTCGTCGGCGCAAAGGCGAGGTGAAAGGACGATTGCACTAACGGACAAAATCGACGGGAAAGTAGCGGATACTCAGGAAATCAGCGTCTCCGCCGATAGCAACACCTTGACGATCACCGTACATGTACCGGACAGGAGCGATCCGAATGTGTTGGTTTTCGAAAGGCAGTAAACCCAGCACGATCACGGTGAATTCCGAAGTCGTTGAGGATCTATACGGATGCAATTGAGAAGAAGGCAGGCTCTTTTAGCAATCGCCGTTGGCGATCTGGTTGCGGAACACTCGACCTCGCCCAAGTCTGCATACTCTTTGTGCCCGAAAATCACCCTCGCCGTTGCTGGAGGTGTCCTTGGGTCTCAAGCCTTTCGTGGCGGCGCTGCCATTTATATCCCGGTCTCCTCCTGCGCTTCCTGATCGCTTGCACAGCCACCGTCGCCTATTACTCGCAGAGCAATTGCTGGCTCAGCACGCATTGGTATGCGGATTATTCTTTTCACGTCTTCCGCGCTGAGCACATCTGCCGGGCTGGCGAGGTAGCTCCCATGGTCGGTCTCTGAGCTGCATTGTCAATATCCCCCGAAAACTATCCTTGACAATATCTATATAGATCGATATAGATAGTTATCATGACCGAGAAGCAAGCGGAGCGCTTCCTGCCCCTAAAACCCCAGTGGTTCCACATTTTGCTCGCCCTTGCCGGGGAAGAACAGCATGGCTACGGCATCATGCAGGAGGTCCTCGAGCGCACCATGGGCAAGGTGCACCTCTGGCCGGCCACGCTTTACGGCTCGCTGAAACGCATGATCGAGGCGGAGCTAATCGAGGAGTCGAGCAAGCGTCCGCGGCCCGAAATCGACGACGCCCGCCGCCGCTACTATCGGCTCACCTCGCTCGGGCGACAGACGCTCGACGCCGAATGCGAGCGGCTCCAGGGCCTGGTCCATGCAATCCAGACAAAACGGACAATGGTGACGGAATGAAACGATCACAGCATGTGTACGAGCGGTTGGCGCGAGCATTTCCCCACGAGTTCAAGCTGGCGCACGGTGACGAGATGCTGGAGACAGGCGAAGCGGCCATGGCGCACCTGGCAAAGCGGCGCGGCTGGACGGGGATGGCGCGGCTGCTGGCCGATGCCGCCATGCGCCTGCCGCTCGAGTACTTGACCGAGATGCGCAGCGACCTGCACTACGCCATGCGCGCTCTCATCAAGTCGCCGGGATTCGCGCTCGTCGGCATTCTCTCCATGGGGCTTGCCATCGGACTCACCACCAACGTTTACAGCTCCAGTTGGGCTCTTCTCACGCGGCCCATGCAGGGTGTCGCGCATGCCAGCCGCCTGGTCATGGCCGAGAAGCCGGTGTCCTACTTCTATATCGAGCGTTTCCGCGAGCAGAAAAACATCTTCGCGGGCGTCGCCGCATTTCAGACCGGCGTGCCCTTCAACGTGCGCCTCCCGGGCGAGGCAGACAGCAGCAAGCAGCAGCGCATCTTCGGTCAGCTCGTATCCCCCGACTACTTTCAGGTGATGGGCGTGGATGCCCAGCGCGGACGCGTCCTGAGTCCTGCGATGGACCACGAGGGAGACGCGCCCACGGTGGTGATCAGCGACAGATTCTGGCGCACGCGCCTCGGATCTCGTACCGACGCAGTGGGCCTTGCACTGCGCGTCAATGGGCAGGCCGTGACCATCGTCGGAATCGCCCCGCGCGGGTTTGAAGGAGCATTCGCAGCCGAATCGGCCGCCGAGCTCTTCGTGCCCATCACCGCGCCCACGGTTGTCGCGCCTGAACTCGCCAACGACGTGCTCCATCGGCGCAACGCGCGCGAGTTTCTGGCGCTGGCGTTTCTCGCGCCGGGCGTCACGCCCGAGAGGGCAGAAGCCGCTCTCGATGGTGTCACGCGCCGCCTCGACGTGAACGATCCTTCGGCCCCGCCGCAGACCGACAAGGCCAGGCGCGTCAGGCTGCTGCCTGCCGGAACCCGCGTGCCCATTCCGCCTGAGATCAAGCGAGCGATCGCAGGTTTTTTCGGTGTGCTGATGGGCATCGTCATTCTCATCGCGTGCATGAATCTGGGCACCATGCTGATGGCGCGCGGCGCAAACCGGCGCAAGGAGTTCGCCATCCGCATGTCGATCGGCGCCAGCCGCTTCCGCCTCGCGCGCCAACTGATGAGCGAGGGAATGCTGCTCTCGCTGCTCGGCGGACTGCTGGGCTTCGGCCTGGCCTGGCTGCTCAATGTGCTGAACGCACAGTTGCACCAGGCCGTTGACACACCGGGCCTGCCGGAGTTGGGCGTAGACTGGCGCGCCGCGGTGTTTGCGTTTGTAGCGGCTCTCGTCTGCGGGGTCGGATTAAGCGTAGCGCCCGCTCTGAGGGCCACCAAGAGGGAACTGACGCCCGCTCTGAAAGAAGGATCGGCTATGCAGCTTCCCGGCCATCGCCGCTTCGGCCTTCGCAACCTCGCCATGGGCGCACAGCTCGCTGGTTCCCTCATGTTGCTGCTGATCACCGGCTTTGTGCTCATGGGCTTTGGGCGCGGGTACCAAATCCAAACCAACTTCGACCCGAAGACGATGGCGATGGCTTCCATCGATCCGGTGCGCGACGGAGAGACGCCGGAAAAGGCTCTCGACCTCTTCGCCAAACTCCCGCAACGGTTGAAGGACTCGGGCAAGTTCTCGAGCATCGCGCTGAGCACGCTGCCGCCCTTTGCCACAGTGGATGACGACAACGGCGAGCAGTTGACGGTGGACGATCCGCAGGCAGCCCAGCGAATTCAGCAACCGGCGATCAAAGAGGTCATAGGCGCTGGATATTTTGCGGCGCTCGATGAACCCATGTTTTCCGGACGTGAGTTCACTGACGCGGACGAACGGAGCCTGATGGAACCAGCAACAGTCAACGCCACGCGTCTGCTGCCTGTGGTGCTCAACGAGACAGCGGCGAAGAAGCTGTTCGGAAGCACCAATGCCATCGGAAAGCATTTGAAAAATGGAAGCCGCGGCTACGAGGTGGTCGGCGTCGTGCACGACCTCAAGAGTGGCATGGGCTTTAAGCAGGCAATCGCCTACGTGGCTCTGTCGCGCGATGACTTTACGCGGCCGCCGGCATCCGGCATCACGATCCTTGCGCGCACCAGGGCCGGCGTGGACGGAGCCGCAGCCATACGCGACGTCGTGTCAGATCTGGATCCGAAGCTGGTGCCGTTTCACGTGGAGACGCTCAGCGACCAACTTGCCATGAGCCGCCGACAGATTCGATCGGCCATGCTGACCTACGGTGGCATCGGGGGATTCGGGCTGATCCTGAGCGCTATCGGTCTGGCGGGGGTCACTGCGTACGCGGTCGCGCAGCGCAAAAGAGAAATTGGGATCCGAATGGCTCTGGGGGCCAACAAAGGTCAGGTGTTGCGATTGGTCTTGCGCGAGGGCATTGCGCTCATCGGCGTGGGAACGGTGCTGGGCTTTGCCGGCGCGGTGTTAGTAGCCAAAGCGCTTGAAGC
>CAZAQN010000144.1:0-5519 GCA_964487345.1 uncultured Occallatibacter sp.
TCGGCGAGATTGAGCAGTTCATTGAAATTGCTCGCGCGGCCTCGCGGCTCGAGCGCCTTGTAATACCTGAGTGCCGCACTGCAGGAGGCAAATGTCTCCCAGCAGCCCCTGCGTCCGCAGCCACACCGCACTCCCGACGGATCCAGGGCGACATGGCCAAACTCGCCCGCCATTCCGTGATGGCCTGCGACCAGGTGCCCGTTTGCAAACACGCCCGTTCCCACGCCTTCTGAAATTGTCACCAGCACAATGTCGCGCACACCGTCCATGCGTCGAAACGTAATCTCCGCCAGCAGGCACGCAGTCGCGGCATTTTCCATCTTGACCGGAAGGCCCGTCGCTGTCTCCACTGCGCCTTTCAAGTCGTAGTTCGGCCAGTGCAGGTTTGGCGCAAAAATCATGCGCTGATTCGCCGGATCTACGCGGCCCGGGAGAGCAATGCCGATTCCTTCAATCGATTTGCGCGGAAGGGCGAGCCGCATGCGCTCGATGCAATCCGTGATCAATTTGGTCGACGCGGCAGGTTCGGGAGTAATCGGCACAATCGAGCGGTCCAGCAGACGCCCGTTCAAATCCACGGTGGCCACTGTCGCCTGTTTCGGATGCAGATCCACTGCGATCACGACGAGGTCTTCATTCAGAACCAGCAACGTTGGCCGGCGTCCGCGAGGAGGCGAAGCAATGGCGCCCTCACACACCCATTTCTCCTGGATGAGCTGCTCCACGATCTGCGAAACCGTGCTGCGCTGTAGTCCCGAGAGGCGCGACAAGTCGGCACGCGAGATCGGCTGGTTCGCCCGTATTAGTTCGAGCACAATATCGCGGTTGATGCGGCGCGCCGTCTCGCTCGATGCGAGCTGGACGTCTGTCAGATCGATCGGCCTTATTCCGCGCGCGTGTTGGCGCATTCTTGCCACAAACTCCCCTCCGTGCGCGGGTCGTTCACCACCCACTCACGGACTCGTCTTCGTTTCCCTTTGTAAATTGGCACAATATCACGACTCGTCAACGGGCGTGAATCCTCCGGTTACACAATCCGACTCGCCTGGTCGTTTCGCCTCGCCGTCTCTGCAGGGTTTCTTTCCGGAATTTCGAACGCTTAATCGGGCCACTCATGCAAAATCGGTCATGCTTCCCTGAGGGGCTGTTAGGATATTTGCCATGCTCTGCAGCCCGGCGCGGAGAGTGCTGCATTTCGTTCTTTCTCCGCAACTTCCAGCCGTTGCATTTCGTGCCAATACATGCCCATAAGCAACGCTTCAGGGAGCGCGGCTGAGAAGATGGGTGTTCGCCTGGTCCGAAAGAGAAACGGAGAATTAACTCCGTGGCCGCCAGCTTCGGCCACGACACTGTGTTACCCGCGTCAATTGGAGGCTCGATGTTGCGCTTGTCATTCCGACTCACACTGCCCTTGCTCGTGACCGTGCTCATGCTCTCCGGGATTGCTGTCGCGCAAACGCCCGCATCGCCGGCCCCGCTCCTCCTGCGCAACCCCTCGCTCTCGCAGGACAAGATTGCTTTCCTTTACGCAGACGATGTTTGGGCCGTCAGCCGGCAGGGCGGCGAAGCCGAGCGCCTCACCTCCAACGGGCACGTACAAGTCGGCCCGTATTTCTCACCGGACGGCACACAGATCGCTTACTCCTCGCATCTCGACGGGAATACTGACATCTACGTCGTTGCGGCTGGTGGTGGTGTGCCGCGCCGCATCACGTGGCACCCGCAAGGGAGCGGAGTCGTTGGCTGGACGCCCGATGGGAAAGACCTGCTCGTGGCCAGTGGCGCACTCAGCTACAGGCATTTCTTGAAACTGTTCCTCGTCCACGCGGACGGCTCCGGCATGCCTGAGCCCTTGCCTCTTCCCGCCGGCTCTGAGGGGTCTTTCTCACCGGATGGCCAATCCATTGCCTACAACCCAATCACCAAGTGGGAACCGGCTTGGAAGCGCTACGTGGGTGGGCAGACCACGCCCATTTGGATCGTCAACCTGAAGACGCTCGACCTGCAGAAGGTGCCGCGCGAAAACTCCAACGATTCGAACCCGGTGTGGGTGGGCGACTCGATTTATTTTCTCTCCGATCGCACAGGCCCGGTGACGCTCTTCCGCTATGACATGTTTCAGAAGGAAGTGAGAGAGGTGGTGCCTAACACCGGGTACGATCTGAAAACTTTTCAGGCCGGCCCCAGCGGCCTTGTCTACGAGCAGTTCGGATCGATTCACTTAGTCGACACGTCCAGCAACGCGGATCACGCGGTCTCGATCCAGATTCATGGCGAATTGCCCAACCTAGAGCCTCACCTGGCTTCGGTTCACCCCGATGAAATCCAGAACGCTGAAATCTCGCCCACCGGCGCGCGTGCAGTTTTCGAGGCGCATGGCGAAATTTTCACAGTCCCTGCAGAGAAAGGCGACACCCGCAATCTGACAAATACTTCAGGCGCAGCTGAGCGCGATCCTTCGTGGAGTCCAGACGGCAAAACCATCGCCTATTTTTCCGACGCTTCCGGCGAATACAAACTCTACCTTCGGGACCAAACCGGTTTCAAGCCGCCGACCGTTATCGATCTCGGGCCAGACCCCAGTTATTTCTACGGTCCAACCTGGTCACCCGATTCCAAACATATCGTCTATACCGACAAGCATAACCGCGTGTGGCTCGTCGATCTGCCTTCCGGGACATCCGCTGCCAGTAAGCCGATCATGATCGACCAAGCCATATATGGCAGCTTCGGGTCCAACTTTGGCCAGGTCTGGTCTCCCGATTCCAAGTGGATCGCGTATCAGCGCGACCTCAATAATCAGCTCAAAGCTATCTTTTTGTACTCGCTCGACACACACAAATTCACTCAAGTTACGGACGGCATGAGCGACGCCACCAGTCCTGCATTCGATCTCAACGGCAAATATCTCTACTTTCTTGCCTCGACGAATGACGGTCCTTCGAACGCCGGCATCGATCTTTCCTCGCTCGATCGCGCTCAGTCCAACGCCCCGTATGTCGTGGTGCTGGCCAAGGACGGTGCCTCGCCCATTCCGCCGGAGAGCGACGACGAAAAAATCAAGGAAGAGAAGAAGCCCGATTCCGATAAGTCCAGTGACGACAAAAAGAAAGACGCGAAGGACGATAAGTCCACAGCAAAAGACGAATCGAAATCAACCGACAAGGACAAAGATAAGGACAAGGACGCCGATAAAGATAAGGACAAAGATAAGCCCGTGAAAGTCACCGTCGACCTTGACGGCATCGGCAATCGTATTCTTTCGCTGCCCATTCCGCCGCGCAACTACGGAAACCTTTTTGCGGGCAAGGCTGGCGTCGTTTTTCTCTCTGAAGGCTCGCCCATCGGCCGACCCTCCGATCGCGATGGAAGTGGGATCGCGACCCTCTGGCGGTTTACATTGGAAAAGCGCCAGCCCGAGGCAGTCCTCAGCAAGATCGATAACTTCATCGTCTCAGCGGATGGTTCGAAGGTCCTCTACAACAGAAAAGATAGCTGGACCATTGCGCCGGCAGATGACCTGAAGCCCGGCAACGATAATCCCGGCAAGCCTCTCAACATGGGTGGCATGCAAACCACCATCGACCCGCGCGCCGAGTGGCGGCAGATTTACCACGAAACCTGGCGCGTTGAACGCGACTTTCTCTATGACCCCAACACACACGGCCTCAGCGTTCCCAAGATCGAGGCAAAGTATCAGCCTTATCTCGACAGTCTGGCGTCGCGCTCCGAGTTCACTTATCTTTCAACCGAGATGCTGGGCGAAATCACCATCGGCCACATGTTCGTCGGTGGCCCCCGTCCTCACGATGACGCGCCCAAAACCGGGCTACTCGGCGCCGATTACAAGATTGAGAACGGACGGTATCGCATCGTGAAAATCCTCGGCGGACAGAACTGGACTCCCGGTCTGGCCTCCCCACTCACGCTGCCCGGCGTGTACGTCAAGGAAGGCGAGTACCTTCTCGCCGTCAACGGCCGCGATCTGCACGGAACAGACAATCTCTACGAGGCCTTCAACGGAACCGCGGGCAAGCAGACCATTCTCCATGTCGGCCCTAATCCCGACGGCAAGGATGCGCGCGATGTCACAGTTGTACCTATCGACGATGAAGATGGCCTGCGCAATCTGGACTGGGTCGAATCGAACCGGCGTAAAGTAGACCAGCTCTCCGGCGGCAAGGTGGCTTATGTCTACATGCCCAACACCGGCGGCGCGGGGTACGACAGCTTCAATCGCTACTTTTATGCGCAGCTCGACAAGCAGGCTCTCGTGCTCGACGAGCGCTGGAACGAGGGAGGGTTTATCGCCGACTACGTTGTCGATGTGCTCAAGCGCTTCCCACTCTCGGGCGCGAAGGAACGCGATGGCAAGCCGATTCACGATCCCGTCGGCGCCATCTTCGGTCCCAAGGTAATGCTGATTAATCAGAACTCCGGCTCAGGCGGCGATGCCATGCCCTGGTACTTCCGCAAGGCCGAAATCGGCAAATTGATTGGCACACGCACCTGGGGCGGACTGGTCGGCATTGGCGGCTATCCGCCGCTGATCGATGGCGGCTATGTGATGGCGCCGCGCTACGCCATCTATGGGCTGCACGGCGAGTGGGAGGTAGAGAACCGTGGCATTCCTCCGGACCTTATGGTGGAAGAATTGCCGAAGGACGTCGCAGCCGGTCACGATCAGCAACTTGAAACCGGCGTACAGACGGTGCTGGATGAGTTGAAAGCGAATCCGATCCCGGAAATCCCCATCCCGCCCTATCCGAATTACCACAAGAACGATGGGCTAGGGAGGAACTAGGTCGGATCGAGTTATTGTAATCCGGTGCGTATAAGTCTTGGCGCGGAGTTATCGTGCCAAGACTTGAGTTAGTAACTCGGAGTTACTTTCCCGAACTTCCAAAACCCTTCTCCGCCCGCGCCGACGCCTCCAGTGTTTCTACTTCTTGGACCGGGCCAGTTAGAACCGGCACGGGAATCATCTGTGCAATTTTCTCGCCGGCCTTGAGCTCGACGGCCGCATCGCTGAGATTTGTCATCAACACCAGGATTTCTCCGCGATAGCCCGCGTCAATGACGCCGCCTGTGGTTGCAATGCCGCGTGCCGCCATCGACGAGCGATCGCGGACCAGAAGTCCCAGCGGTGCGTCCGTTTCCAGATGACGTGCCTCGACTGCAATGCCGGTTCGGACGCGCACAGTGGCGCGGGATTCTAAGACAATTCCTTCCAATGCAAACAAGTCGTAGCCCAGGTCCTCACCGGGATGCGCCACTACCGGCAACCGAGCTCCAGTTTCCAATAATTTCACGCGTAACATACGTCGATGGTATCGGAGTGGACTGCTGGGGTCACTCGCCGCGGCCGGAAGCCCAAAAATGGCCAGCCCCGGCTGGGGCTCTCCCAACCGGGGCTGTCTTTTTTTCATTCCCAACGACTCACCCACGTCGCCGGGCTTTTAGAAATTCGGCAAAAGGACCTATAAGCCGAATTCTGTCGTGTGCGGTCATTCCTCTAG
>CAZAQN010000145.1:0-5468 GCA_964487345.1 uncultured Occallatibacter sp.
TGGCGATCGATTTTTGCTTGCGTGCATGAATCATAGCTTTTCCCAGCGACATCCTTTTCTCCCCGTCAAAAAGATGGTTGGTTCAGTGAGTTCATGGTTGCGTGCTGAAACGAAAGACCTGGCGCGTTGTTGGTTGATCGAACACTTGCGGACTCTTTGGTAGAAGCTGAAGAGCGGCCAGAAGCCGGGCCCGTCAGACGTGCGCGAGCCACGGTCGCCACCCAAACGGATTCTGCTCCGGCATCGAGTAAGGCGCGTGCCGCCGCGCGTGCAGTCGCGCCGGTGGTGAGGATGTCGTCGACCAGAAGAACATGCTTGCCTGCGACGGCTGCGGGATTCGAAATGCCAAAAGCCCCGCGCACATTGAGTCGGCGCTGCCGCGGCGTAAGCCCGGCTTGGCTCTCGGTCCCACGCAGGCGCATCAACGCGCTCGGGGCAAGGGTGAGACGCCAGGAAGTATGGTTCTTGCGCAGATATGCGATCGCTTCGGAAGCCAGCAGGCGTGCCTGGTTGAAGCCGCGATCGGCGTGTTTAGACCGATGGAGCGGGACCGGAACAACGAGCATTTCGCCCGGAGCTTCGGGCGCAAGCTGCATGATCGCACGGGCCAGCACCTCACCGAGTTTCGCTGCAACCGGGCACAGGCGGTCGTACTTGAGTGCATGGATCAGATCGCGCATGCGGCCCTGGTAGGGGGCCCACGCAACCGCCTTCACAAATGGCGGCGGAGCGAGGCGGCAGGCGCGGCAGAAGTTGGCGGCTTGCAAATCGGAATTTGCGAGGATTTGCCCAGAAAGAACGTCGAGCGAGTCGCCGCACCGCTGACACAGGGGGTCGCTCTGAACGGGGATTTCCGTCCAGCAGGCATTACAAATTGGCGCGGAGGAGAATTGCGGCAGGGAAGATCCACAGAGGGTGCAACACGCGGGGAAGATGGTGCAAACTACAGGATCGATGGTACTTCGGAGCACGCGGGCTACCGCGCGCCATCTGGAAATCTCTGATGGCGGAACGTCGAACGTCAGTGAACCGGAGTCCCTGCGGAAGACGCACCTCACGCGCAAGGCGGAAGCAATCACAGCCTCACCGCTTCAGTATACCGTCCCCGTCAAATTAGTCCAGACGGTGTGAGCCGGTAGCAGGTCGGAATTACGTACGGGCAGCTGGGGTGTTCCATCCCGCCCCTCTCCCACCGACCCGCGGTGCTCTGAGCGCTGGAACAACGCGCTGTGGACCCGAAAAAATCCGGCGGCGGGGGGGGAATCCGCGACCGCCGGAATGAGCGTGCCTATCGAGTTATGGTGGGGAGGCCGACCGCACATTTAGCTTTGCGACTTAGCGGTTGTGACTCTTCGCCGGAGCGCTGCCCACGTGCTCGGACTCGCGATCCCGTTCGGCCTCGATCTTCCGCTGGTGTTCGCGCTCGGCATCGGTTTTCACCTCGCGGGCGGCGTCCTTGACGTTGCCCCAGGCCTTTTCGGCTTTGCCCTTCACTTGCTGGGTGGCGCCTTCTACCTGTGTCTTTGTATCGCCGGTCCACTCACCGACCTGGCGCTTCGCGCGGCCCACTGTGTCGTCGATCGTGCCCTTCACTCTATCCTTGTCCATCGCTCCACCTCCTGGTGGTTGATTTTTTGAAACTGGAATTTGGGTTTTAGAACATAGTCGCAGACGGTCTCTTTACCGTCGCGCGCATGATGCACTTAGATCACGGGCCTTCGCCCGGAGATCAATTGGATCAGAAGCACAACCAGTGCAATCACCAGCAAGATATGAATGAACCCACCCAGCGTATAGCTGCTCACTACGCCCAGCAGCCACAGTACAAGGAGGATTACAAAGATTGTCCAAAGCATTGGCCTTCCCTCCCTCTTTCTCACTCTCTTTCAACTTCGACAACCACAGCTTGGACGCCACCCTGGGTGTGTAAGGTTGTTTGCGATTGTGTCGAATAACTCAAGATTCCCTAACGACCTTAGATTGCCGCGGTTTGGCATCTCGGAATCAGAGCTTGCCAATAAAGCCTCAACGATTGCTGCGAACAGCGATACAGCCGCGCACGTTCGGCACCGCATCCAATCAAGAGTCGAAGCGATTTGGCATGAAGGGGCCGGGTTGAACACCCGTCGTTGGCAGGGCCAATCGCTAGATGTGAAAGAGCAGTTGCGAGTAAGTGTGAATTCTCGCGCTGCGAAGGAGGAACGACATGCTGTTGCTCATCATTCTTGTGCTGCTCATCTTTGGGACCGGTTACGGCGGCTATCGTGCGGGCCCAGGTTGGGGCTACTACGGTGGTGGCGGATTGAGCCTGATCCTCACTATCGTTCTGGTCCTTCTTCTGCTGAAGGTCTTCTGAAGCAGATTTGATCAGGTACCCATTTATGGGGAACGGGCGAACGCTGAGCAGATTCGGTCAGGGGCAGGATTGCTGACTCGATCGACTCAGCGTTTGCTGTTTCAGGGGTTCCCTCCACTGCCTGTGGGTTTCTCAATCTTATTTCGGCGGCTATCCTGATGCGGCAAGTGTCACATCGAGCCCCAGCGCCGTTACGATACACTTCACCCAAAAGAGGTGTAGTGTTTGCGCGGTCACGGTGTAGCTTGCGGAGTCTTGGTGTGTCTGTTTTTCTGCCCGTCCAGAGGGCAGACGCAACAGGCCCCGGCACCGCAACAAGGCTCGCAGCAGGGTGGAATGAGCGGCATTTCGTCGGGTGTATCCGCGGCGCCCGTCTACGATGCCCAGCGGCGGCCAATTACCGCCGGCGGATTCGTGGACTCGGGCCCCGTCGTTTTCGAGGACATCACGAAGAAGGCAGGACTGTCCGGCTGGACGCACAAAATGGGCGTACCGGAAAAAAACTTCATCGTCGAGACCAATGGCTCGGGTGTGTGCCTCATCGATTACGACAACGACGGATGGCTCGACATCTACCTCGTCAATGGAGCCACCTTCGATTCGCTTGACGGAAAAGAAGAATCTCCGCACGCCGCGCTGTTCCACAACAATCAGGACGGCACCTTCACCGATGTTACCCAGAAAGCAGGCGTGGCCAATGACCGCTGGGGCTATGGGTGCTCGGTAGCCGATTACGACAACGACGGATGGCCCGACATCTATGTCGGTAACTATGGGAAGAATCGGCTCTACCACAACAATCACGACGGAACCTTCACAGACAAGGCCGAAACAGCACGTGTTGCGCTGGGAAACTGGTCGCCGGGCTCGGCGTGGGGCGATTTCGACGGCGACGGACTGCTGGACCTCTACGTTTCGGGCTACGTACACTTCGACCGGGACAATCTGCCGATTGCTGGCTCGAAGGCCGTCGGCTACGCATCGTGTCTCTATCGCGGAGCTACCGTAAACTGCGGCCCGCGCGGATTGACTGGCGAGGCGGACCACCTCTTTCACAATAACGGCGATGGAACATTTACGGACGTGACCGCGAAGGCCGGGATCGAGGACAAAGAAAAATACTACGGATTCACTTCGATCTTTATCTCGCTCAAAGGGGACGGCAAGCCGGATCTCGTGGTTGGCAACGACTCGGAACCCAACTTTCTCTACGTAAACAAAGGGGACGGGACCTTCGACGACCAGAGCTACATTTCTGGATTCGCCTTGAACAAGGATGGACGCGAGATTGCCTCGATGGGAATCGCTGCCGGAGACTATGAGAACAACGGCCTCGTCGATTTCTTTGTCACCGATTTCGGCGATGACTACAAGGTCCTCTACCACAACGACGGCGACACGAGCTTCACCGATGTAAGTTACAGAGCAGGCATTGCGCAGACTTCAATACCGTTCGTGGGCTGGGGCGATGGATTCATCGATTACGACAACGACGGATGGCTCGACCTGTTCGAGGTGAATGGCCACGTGTACCCCCAGGTGGACCAGCATGACTGGGGCACCACATTTGCCGAACGCCCGCTTCTGTTTCACAACGTGCCGGCCGGCCCGAAGGAACGGAAGTTCGAATATGTCCCGCCGGTGAAGGGTTCGGGGTTGGCGGTAGTAATTCCAGGACGCGGCGCGGCCTTCGGGGACCTCTTCAATGACGGCAAAATTGACGTCATTATCAATCCCGTGGATGGGCCGCCCGTACTACTGCGGAATGTGAATCCCGACCATCATCATTGGGTGGAGATGCAGCTGGTCGGCGACGTCAATCCTGCCAACGGCAAGAAGAGCCCTCGCGATGCGACGTGTGCCACCGTATTTCTAAGAGCGAATGGCATGCGCCAGCGACAGGACGTACTGGCCAGCGGTAGCTACATCGGCGCCAATGATCGCCGCCCGCATTTTGGGTTGGGGAATGCGACCGATGCCGGGACAGCCGAGATTCATTGGCCCTCGGGCGCGAAAGAGACCGTGAAGCTGCCTGCTGTCGATCGCATCTACGCGATCACCGAAGGCAAAGGAATCACCGGAGCATTGTGCGCCGGAAAGCCATGTCCGTACTCGAAGACTGCAAACACTGCAGCCGCCAGGAAGCCAGCGGCGAAGTGAAACGCGCAACCGATCGGTTCGTTGGGCACTCACGCTAGACTTGGCTCTTGCGAGGATCTCCAGTGTTGTTAGAGCATCCCAGTGCCACTTGTCTGCATGGGGGAAAGTCACAGAGCTGCTGTCTGGCCATCGCGCTCTGCGCATTCGTTCTTGCCAACGGCAGTTCAAATCTGCGACTTTTCGCGCAACAGCCAGTGAAAACAACGGCGCCTCCGCAGACCGGCATGGGCGGCATCTCTTCCGCGGGAACCTTCGCCCCCGTCTACGACCAGGAAAAACGGCCCATCACCGCGGGCGGATTCGTAGACAAAGGAACCGTGGTCTTCAAGGATGTGACAAAGGCGGCCGGCCTCGCCGGTTGGCGTCACGTGATGGGCACCGCACAGAAGAAATACATCCTTGAAACCGACGGCTCAGGCGTGGGGCTCATCGACTACGACAATGACGGCTGGCTGGATATCTATCTGGTGAACGGATCGACCTACGATGCGATCTCGGGGCGAAAGACTCCGCCTCACGCCGCTCTCTTCCACAACAATCACGATGGCACGTTTACCGACGTAGCCGCCAAGGCCGGTGTGACCAATGACCGCTGGGGGTTTGGCGTGGCCATCGGCGACTTCGACAATGACGGATGGCCCGACATTCTTGTCTGCAACTTCGGCAAAAACCGGCTCTATCGTAACAACCACAACGGCACCTTCACCGATGTGGCCGAAAAGGCTGGCGTGACACTAGGCAACTGGTCGGACGGCGCCACGTGGGGCGACTACGACGGCGACGGAAACCTCGATCTTTTCATCTCCGGATACGTCCACTACGACTTGAAGCACGAGCCGGACCCAGATAAGGGGGGCATCCCACTCGCCTTCTGTCAGCTGCACGGCTTCAAGGTGATGTGTGGTCCGCGCGGGTTGCCGGGCGAACCGGATCATCTCTTCCACAACAACGG
>CAZAQN010000146.1:0-5460 GCA_964487345.1 uncultured Occallatibacter sp.
GCGATACGCTGCGGCAGATTGAAGCGGAAGCGTCGAATCAGACGAAAAGGGCGGGTCATCACGAACTGGAGAGACGTTCCCAGTCTAAATGGCTGAACTGAACGCGCAATGAAAGCAAGAAGGCCGCCAAGAATGGCGGCCCTCTGCTGCTCCTCTCCGACCCGGAGCTGTTTAGTTCTTAGCAGCTACAAAGAGATGGGTAACCCCAACCGCCGTCGTGCCGTCCGGATTTGTGTAAACCGCGACGATGGTGGATCTGCCCGCACCGAGAGTGGAGACCATCCCGGTACCTTCATCGATTGTGGCAACTTCGTTATCGGTCGAGGTCCACTTCGGCTGTCCTGTCAACTTGACCAACGTCCCGTCTGCCATCTTCCCCATGGCCGTGAACTGCACCGTTGAATTCGGCTCCGCACTCGTCTTTGAATCTTGAATGAGAGAAAGAGACCTTATCGCTGGCGTTGTAGTAGGCGCCGAAACAGTGAAGGCCGCGGTCCCAACGATATCGCCGTGGAACCCCGGATATGCGGCATAAACCGCCCCGACCCCGTATGCAACTCCCTGCACCGTCGCCACTCCAGCGCTGTCGATCGTCACCATCTGATTAAACGAAGAAGTCCAGTTGACTTGATCGGTTAGATCTTTTGTAACTGCGGTATGGCCTGGGGTTGTGTAATTACCGATGGCGATGAACTCGACCTGGAGACCAGCTGAATCGGAGGCTGTAACGGCAGCCGGATCAACCGTAATAGAAGTTAAGGAAGGAGAGGTGCTGCAGCTGGTAAGTGGAGCCAAGACGCCGATAAGAAGCAAGGCACCCAGCGACGAACGATAATGCATAGTGGTCTCCCGGCGTTTCCGCCCCAGCCAGTCCTGCCAAATTTCAGGAACCAGCCGCGTACATTTCTAATCAGCACCTTTGCGCCGAGGATTCATCTTCCGGCCTGTGCCTGGTGAGCGATCTGATTCGTACGGATTTGCGATCGATTGGGCGACGCAAACCATTGCTTAAGTTAGTGTTTGGCCAGTTAGCGCACTGATTTGGTGCAGCCGCACAGCCCATCCAAACGTCTCGAAGCCTCTGGTGAGGTGGCGCAATCATAAGATATGTCGATCCACTGAATCAATAGCAATCTTGGCACATTGCGGTCTCAAAGTTACGCGCGTAACGAAGCAAAATCCAAGGACTTGCGCCGTTTCTGAAGGCACATTGAGCTGGGCAGTGCGGCTCTGAAATAAGCGACGATCCAAGGGGCAATCAGAACGTGAGGGTAGGTTGCTTTGCCGCTCCAACCAGCAACGGCTACACTTCCTTCAGCATGACTCGCGCTCGAGAAGATACACCGGATCGGTTGGTCAACGCCTCGCGTGCCGAGGAGGAGCAAGGCTTCGAACTGAAGCTGCGGCCGCGCTGGCTGGGCGAGTTTATCGGGCAGACGAAAGCGAAAGAACAGTTGGCGATTGCGCTGGAAGCGGCGAAGTCCCGTGGCGAGGCGCTGGACCATGTGCTGCTCTTCGGGCCGCCTGGACTGGGCAAGACCACGCTCGCAACGATCATCGCGAATGAACTGGATGTCGGCTTTCAGCAGACGTCCGGGCCCGCGCTGCAGATCCAGGGCGACCTGACGGCGATCCTCACAAATCTCCGCGAAAAGCAGGTGCTGTTTCTCGATGAGATTCATCGCATGCAGCCCGTGCTCGAGGAAAAACTTTACACGGCGCTCGAGGACTACAAGCTGGACATCATTATCGGTCAGGGGCCGGCAGCGCGAACGCATGTGATGGAGATACGCCCGTTCACATTTATCGGCGCGACGACGCGGCCCGGATTGCTGAGTTCGCCGCTGCGTTCGCGCTTTGGCATTTTGCTGCGTCTCGAGTTTTATACCGAAGAAGAGCTGCGCGTGATTGTGGAGCGCTCCGCCGAAGTGATGCAGGTTCCGATCGATGCTGACGGCGCGGCAGAGATCGCTTTGCGCTCGCGGGGAACGCCGCGCATCGCCAACCGGCTGCTGCGGCGCGTGCGCGATTTTGCACAAGTTCGCGGGACGGGCACCATCGACCGGGCAACGGCAAACGCCGCGCTGACCATGCTCGAAGTGGATGCGCACGGTTTCGATGAGATCGATCGCCGGCTGCTGCTGACGATCATCCAAAAATACGATGGAGGGCCGGTGGGACTGGGCACGCTGGCTGCGACGCTGGCGGAAGAAGAGGATGCGCTCGAAGAGGTGTATGAGCCGTTTCTGATTCAGATTGGATTCTTGGATCGCACACCGCGTGGACGGGTGGCAACCCGGCTGGCCTATGAGCATTTTGGATTGGCTGTGCCGGGCCGACAGCCAGGACTGTTCTGACGGCCGGCAACTCCGAAAACATTCGGGAGATTGAACGATGGCGCTTACGGAATCGACGATGGAGTTGCCCTTGGGTACAACGGCGCCGGACTTCGCGCTGACGGATGTGGTATCCGGCAAGACGGTCCGGCGGGACGATCTGCGCGGGCAGGGGGCGCTGCTCGTGATGTTTATCTGCACGCACTGCCCATATGTGAAGCACATTGAAAAAGAATTGGCGGTACTGGGCATGGACTATGACGGTGAACCAATGAGTATTGTCGCCATCAGCAGTAACGATGCGGTGAGTTTTCCGGATGACAATCCGGCGGGACTGAAGCAGCAGGCGCAGGCCATGGGTTTCCGCTTTCCCTATTTGTTTGACGAAACGCAGGCGGTAGCGAAGGCTTTTAGAGCTGCCTGTACGCCAGACTTCTTTCTCTTCGGTGGGGACTTCAAGCTCGTGTATCGCGGTGAATTCGATCGCAGCCGGCCTGGCAATACAATTCCCGTCACCGGCGAGAGCCTGAGGACGGCGATCGATGCGGTTCTGGCCGGCGAGGCACTGACCGGCGAACAGCGACCGTCGATCGGTTGCAACATTAAATGGAAAAGCTCGCGATAGATTTTCTAAAGCGCCAGCCCCTTCAGATAATCGCGAAACTGCGGGCCGAGGTCGGAGCGCTTCAGCGCGAATTCGACGGTGGCCTGCAACATGCCGAACTTATCGCCGGCATCGTAGCGCTTGCCTTCGAATGTATAACCGAAAACCTTCTCTTCCTTGAGCAGGCCTTTGATGCCATCTGTGAGTTGGATTTCGCCGCCGGCGCCGGGCGTAGTCTCTTCAAGCAGTTCGAAGATGCGCGGAGTGAGCACGTAGCGGCCGATGATGGCTTGCTTCGAAGGCGCATCCGCGAGTCTGGGCTTCTCAACCATGCCAGTGCAGTTGTAGATGCGTTCGTTGTCGGGATCGGGCGAACCGGCAAGGACACCATAGGCACTGATTCCGGGGCCATCGATGGTCATCGTCGCCAGCACCGAGCCGCCGCGCTCATCGAACACCTCGATCATCTGTTTCAAGCAAGGCGGGTCGGCATCGATCACGTCGTCGGGGAGAATTACGGCGAAGGCTTCATCGCCGACCAATTCTTTCGCGCACAGAACGGCGTGGCCCAGGCCTAGCGGCTCTTTTTGGCGGACGTAGCTGATGCGGGCCAGCGTAGCCACACTGCGCGAGACGGCGAGCAATTCTTTCTTGCCGCGACGCTCTAGGGTGGCATCCAACTCGAAGCTGTGGTCGAAGTGGTCTTCCATCGCGCCCTTACCACGGCCGGTGACGATGATGATGTGCTCGATGCCGGAGGCAATCGCTTCCTCGACGCCGTATTGGATGATAGGCTTGTCCACCAGCGCAAGCATTTCTTTGGGTATGACCTTTGTGGCCGGCAAAAAACGCGTGCCGAGGCCGCCTGCAGGAAAGACCGCTTTTCGAACTTCCTGGCTCATCGTGTCTCCCGTTCTCTAAGAGAGTAGAACGTAATGCGTATCAAAAAGCTTGTATAACTTCATAGTTCAGTCCATTGAACTGTGCATCCAGGAGTCACAGGGCGGGCGAATCATCTCCTAGCAATGCTTCCCGCACGATCTTGACAGGCGGAAATCCCTGGCGCAGGAAATTATTGTGGAACTCCTCCAGCAGAAAGTCCGAACCCTGTTTTTTCCTTAGATCTTCGCGCAGCTTCATGATTTCGAGCTTACCGAGCGTGTAGTAAAGATAGGTGGGATCCGCGGTACCACGCTTGGTTTCGACCAATGCCGATTCCTTAGATTGGTAACCCTCTTTCTGGAAGAAGTCAACCGCTTCGTCGAATCTCATCTTGCCGGTATGCATTTCGATGCCGACAATGAATCGGGCGTTGCGCAGAAGGGCATCCTGAAGCTGCCCCAGACGCAGGAATTTCGATTCGCGCTCGTCCTTAGCCCCCTGACCCGGCTGTCCGTACCCTTCGTCGAGCATCATCTGCTCACAATAATGAGCCCAGCCTTCCACGTTGGTCGTCGCGCCGAGAAGTTTCCGCACGCGGCTCGGGGCCTGCGGCACCCAGAGGAACTGTACGTAATGGCCGGGATAGGCTTCGTGAACCGCGGTAGAAATAACGGTCCCGATGTTGAACGAATGCATGAATCCCTCGACCTCAGCCGGGGTCATCGACGGATCGGGCAAAGTGACGTTGAAGTACGCCTCGGTAGCGTGCTTCTCGTAAGGGCCCGGCGTATCCATGGAGGCAAACGTCGTGGCCCGCATGAAAGGCGGCGTCTCTTCGACGATCGGACGAACATTAGACGGAATAGTAACGATGTGGTGCGACCGGATAAATGCCACGAGACCGTCAAAGGTGGCAGTAAACGTGGGGATCAGTTTGTCCGGTGCCGGGTGCATCGCACCGAGTTCGTCCAGCACGGCGCGGGGGTCCTTGTTGGGCTCCAATTCCATAGCCACTTGCTTGAAGTGCGCCTGATTCTTGCGCAGATCGACCCAGTCGATTTCGAGCAACTTGTCGAGGGGCAAATCGACCATCTCGTCGTATTGGAGCTTCTTTGAGAACGTCTCGGCGCCGATGCGGAAGTCGCCGTTCGACTTGGGAAGAAGATCCGTCTTGACCCAGTCAAGATAGCTGTTGAGCGCGGCGATGACGCTGGAATTGGTATGCGCAAATTCCTCTTTCAGCGCGGAGTCCTTGGCGTCGGTAAAGGCGGCCGGCACATCGTTCTCAAAAAAATGGATGATGCCGGGGAGCTGTTCGATGGCAATCTCGGTGTAGATGTGGGGGGGATTTTTGAGATTTACGCGCGCCTCGTCAAGCAGTGCCGGAATTGACCTTTCGCGCGCGACAAGGGAGTGGAGACGGTCGTCAGGAGAAGCGAACTTGCGCTCCATGATAGTGAACGCACCATTGGTCAGGATAGTTGAATAGAAGTCAGGGTCCTTTTCCCAAGGGCGAATTGTCTGCAATGTGAGCAGAGTGGACCGGATGTTACCCAGCACCATGTCGCAATCGCCGCGCGTAGCTTGGTCAAACGAGGCCTTCGTGCGCATCTGCTGAAACCGCTTTTCGAATTTCTC
>CAZAQN010000147.1:0-5276 GCA_964487345.1 uncultured Occallatibacter sp.
TGTCGTCCCGCATAAAGTCGCGCCCTTCCACAATCGGTATGCCCAGCGTCTCGAAATAGCGGGGCGTCACATCGGCCCTCCGCACTTCGAGGGCCTCATGAGGGCGCGGCGCATAGCCCTCCGGATACGCATCCACAGTTTTCCGGTTGAAGCTCATTGGAACCCAGTCGGTGAGCGACGCAACCGTCACGCCCTGCAATGCCCCCACGCGGTCGAGAATCCTGTGCCGGATCACCTGGGCATCGTCGTCGGAGTAGCCCGCGATATTCAAACCCACAGACGCGTTGAAAACATGATCCTGTTCGAATCCCGGATTCGCATGCGCGATATTCCGCAGTGTGCGCAGAAACAACGCCGAGCACACCAGCAGCGCAAGCGACAGTGCAATCTGCACCACCACCAGCCCGTTCAGCAGATGCCGATTGTGCGTGCCGCCCGTAACACTGGCCGCTTCGTCCTTCAGCACTTCCGCAGCGGGCACGTGCGATGATCGCCATGCCGGAAGCGCGCCGCAGAGCACGCCGGCAAGCATTGTCAGAACACCGATTCCCAAGACCACGTACTGGTCCATCCTCCCGTTCAGCACAATTGGGTTGGAGTTCGGCGGAATAAAGCGGGCAAAGCTCTTCGCTGTCCAAAAGGTCAGCAGCAGCGCCGCCCCTCCGGCGCAAACAGCGACAAGCACTCCCTCGATCACCATCTGGCACACCAGCCGCAAACGTCCCGAGCCGAGCGACTGCCGGATCGCAATCTCACGCCGACGCGATACAAACCGCACCAGGGTAAGCGTGGCCACGTTGGCGCACGTCAGCAGCAACACCAGGCCCGCAATCGCCAGCAGAATGGGCAGCGATTGCGCCATGTACCCGTTCGCCCCAAACGGCGATCGCCACATCGGGTCCAGCGTGATCGTGTTTACCCCGAGATGATCGTTGGGATAAGCCGCCACAATCTGCCGCATGATCGTCTCCAGATCCTGCGTTGCATAGTCCCGTCTCACTCCCGGCCGCAGCCTCCCCACCGCGTTCAGCCAGTTCCCGCTGCGATGCGTCATTCGCCACGCATTCGTCCCGATAGGATTGAGCGGCGCCCACACATCCTGCCGAATCCCCGGCATCGCGCCCATGAACCCCTTCGGCGTCACGCCAATCACCGTCACCGGGTGCCGGGCAATCTCGATCGCTTTGCCCACAATCGCCGGGTCACCCGCATAGCGCGTCTTCCACAGCGAGTAACTCACAACCACATACGGCACGGCGTCCGGTCGCGTCTCTTCTTCCGGCAGAAAGAACCGTCCCAGCTCAGGCTTCACGCCCAGCAGATCAAAGTAATTCGATGAAACGTTGGCAATATAAATCCGCTGCGGGGCCGTTCCACCGCCCGTCAGCGTGATCCAATCGTGGTGATAGGCAAGGATTCCCTCCAAGGTGTGATTCTGTTCGCGCAGATCGCGGTAATCGAGATACGAGAGCGGCGGAGCTGGAGAGATGTTCCACTCGCCGCGTTCCAGGCTCACCAGCTCACTTGTATTCCGCGCACCCGGAATCGGATGCAGCATCGTCCCATCGATCCAACTGAAAACCGTGCTGTTGGCGCAGATTCCCAACGCCAGCATCAGTACAGCAGTAATCGCAAACCCAGGGCTCTTGCGAAGCGGCCGGAGTGCATAGCGGACATCTTGAAGCAGTCCACCCATACGGCGCCTCCAATCTTTTCTTTCGTCGAAAGAGTATCTATGCCTTCCAGAGTGGCATCTGCCGTGCCATAGCTCACACACATTTAACTCACAAATCGAGAGCGACTTGCCAATCCCGCTGTGTTCTAAATCACTTCTCCTCTGTACGTTGTCGCACAGGGTCCGTCCGAATTCGCACAGTGTGATCCCGCGAAATGATTCAACCGGCGAGAGGTTGGGTGGGAATCCGCTAAAAAAGAATTCCAGGTGAAAGAATCTGCTGACCGGATTAGAATTGCGCCCATCAAAGGATCGGGCACGAGGGCGAGTCGACCCGCCTTCATGAAACCGTAGGTCAGCCCGGCGTGCGTCGCACCCTAGGAACATTCAAAAGCACTCGGAGGCTCAGCATGATCCGCATTTGGGCAGGAATCGTACTTTCTCTCGGCATGGCGCTGCCTTCCATCGCAGCCGAGCGCGTCTCCGTCACCCAGCTCGAAGGCATTCTCGCCAAAGCGCAGGGTCAATCCGATAGCAGCCTTGCCGCCGAACTCTCCAGCCTTCAACTGACTGAGCGCTTCACATCCGCGCGTGTCGCGCGCTGGCGCGCCAGCTTCCCCGGCCCGCGTTCGCAGCGCGCCCTCATGGGCTTGGCGGACCGGTCCGCCTTCCTCGACCCTCCTGCGTCCGAAATTCCCGCGACTCCCGCGCCCGATCTCGCCGCGCAGCGAGGCATCATGGCCCTCGCTGCAACCTACGTCGGCAACGCCATACCGCAGCTCCCGCGCTTCTACGCCTCCCGCACCATCACCCACTTTGAAGACCAGCCCGGCACCGTGAGCGACTTGTCGTTGGGCGAAACCGATTCTCTCCACGCCGTGCGCATTACCCGCGCCAATGTGCTTTACCGCGATGGACAGGAAGTCGTCGAGGCAGCTCCCGTCAAGGTGCAAGGCCATCGCACCGCCGACCAGGGACTCCGGACCTGGGGCGCTTTCGGTCCCATCCTCGGCCTCGTTCTCCTCGATGCCGCGCAGAACAAGCTCGCCTTCGCACATTGGGAACAGAGTTCCGGTGGACCTCTTGCCGTCTTTCGCTACGCCGTCCCCAAGGACCGCTCGCATTATGAAGTCCGCTACTGCTGCGTCTCCGAGTCCTACGGCCTCGAAAGCCACATGTTCCGGCAGATGAGCGCCTATCACGGCACAATTGCCGTCGATCCGGCCAACGGAATCATTGCGCGCCTCACCATCGAGGCCGAGCTCGCTCCAACCGATCCCATCTCCCAGGCGGCCACTGCGGTTGAGTATGGTCCCGTCGACCTCGGTGGCATGACCTACATCTGCCCCGTGCGTAGCGTCTCCATCTCAGTGGCCAAAACCCTCCGCAATGTCCAGGACCCCAGTGGCCACTCCTGGGTCGCCATGGGCCCGCGCCAAATGCTCCTCAATCACGTCGACTTCGAGCAGTACCACCTCTTCCGCGCCGAGTCGCGCGTCCTTTCCGGCGATGAAGAACGCGCCGTCGGCGTAACTCCCGACGCGACGCTGCCGCAAACCCAGGCGACTGACATGCCGCCCGCTGAAGAAGATCTCGCCGATGCGCCTTCTCCAAAACCGGCGGACGCAGCGACGGGAAGTCAGATCGCGACCGACGCCGTTCCCGCTCCCAACGACGAAGCCCCCGAGATCAGCACCTCCGCCGCAACCGGCCTCCCCGACGCGCCCGCCCATCCAGCCGAACAGACGAACGGCGTGCAGCCCTCCAGCATGACGCTCCGCCTCAACACGCGTCTCGTCGATGTGAACGTTGTCGCCCTCGACAAAAAGGGCCATCCGATCACCAACCTCAAGCCCGGCGACTTCGAGGTCTACGACAACGGCGTCAAACAGGACGTTCGCTCCTTCATGCAGACCGAGGCCGATGCTCCCGATGAGCCCACAGCTCAGCCCACGCAGGCTGCGACGCCGCCGGCTCCAGCTGAGTTTTCAAACCACTCTACCGGGAACACGAAGCCAACGAACGCCGAGAGCAACACCGTCATCCTGCTGGTCGATGGCAGCAACCTGTCGTTCCCCGATCTGGTGGACGCGCGCCAGCAGATGGTGCGTTTCCTTCAGGCGCTGCCGCCAAACGAACGCGTCGCCCTCTACACCATGAAGTACCACGGCTATCAGGTCCTTCAAGAGGCCTCCACCGATCACGACGCGATCGCCGCTCGTCTGGCCAAGTGGATGCCGACTGCGCAGGACCTCTCCAATGCGCAGGACGAAGAACAGCGCAACCGCCAGCAGATCGAGACCGTGCACAGTCCCGAGGACTTGTTGAGCGTGAACGGAAACATCTCCACCACAGATCCCCTCGTGGGAACCCAGGCCCTGGACGCCAAGCTACGTGAACTCGGGAGCAGGCCCCAGCCCAATGCTCTCGATCTTCTGGTCGCTGTTGCCCATCACCTGTCCGCCCTTCCCGGACACAAGAGCCTTGTCTGGGTCACCAGCGACAATGCGCTCGCCGACTGGAACAAGCTGTCTTTGAATATGGATAAGGGCAGCAAAAATATCGAACCCATCGCTCTGCGCACGCAGGAAGCCATGAACAACGCGCACGTCAGCGTCTACCCGCTCGACGCTTCGAAACTCGAGGCCGGAGTGATCAACGCCGACATCGGGCGTCAAAACGTGGAGTTGACCCCGACCGCCCCGACGTTCTTGCCGAGTAGCGCGGGGACAACGGGTTCGACCGTACCGCAAGGGCCGGAAGGGGATCAAGGTTCCGACTTGACCACGGCAATGATCAACAATCGCGACGCTCGCGACTTGCGTTCCACCCGCCTCACCGCTCAGATGCAGCAGGACCTCCACCCCATCGCCGGAGTCTTTCGTGAAGTCGCCGACGCCACCGGCGGCCGCACATTCCGGCGCTCCAGCAACATCATTGGCGAGCTTAATGACGTTGTCGCCGACGGGCACGCCACCTATCTTCTCGGCTTCTCACCCACCCAGCCCGCCGATGGAAAATACCATCTCCTGACCGTCAAGCTCGTCGGCCATCGCGACGCGAGCCTCCGTTTCCGCAGCGGCTATCAGTACGACAAAGAGGCCACATCCCTCAAGGACCGTTTCGCACAAACGGTTTGGCAGCCCGTGGACGCCAGCGAAATCTCCGTCAGCACAAAGCTCGTCGCCGATGCTTCAGGCAGCGCCCTCCGCGTCACCGTAGCCGGATCGGACCTCGATCTCGCGCAGCAAAACGCAGTCTGGGCCGGCAAACTCGACATCTTCCTCGTCGAGCGCGATCAGGAAGCTCTCCGCGCCAAGGTCACAGGCCTCACCGTCGGCCTGCGGCTCAAGCCCGTCACCTATCAACGCGCCATGAAAGAGGGGCTCACTTTCGACGAGCGTCTCGAAGCAAAACAGATGAACGGCTCCCTGCGCGTCATCGTCATCGATGTCAACTCCGGCCGCATCGGCTCGGTTACAGTGCCGACTGCCGCGCTCGTCGCCCAGCGCTAGATCGCAGTAGGCGTCCCATCAAGATCTGCTTGGGTGGGACGGATATACGAGTCGCACGAACCCGGGGGCCATCCAGTGGGGATCGC
>CAZAQN010000148.1:0-5229 GCA_964487345.1 uncultured Occallatibacter sp.
AGCGGTCTTCCCGTACTTGGAAGGACGCATCGAATCGGAAGGGTTCGTAAACAGCCCTACCCGTCAGCATCGCGCCGCCATGCGTCCGATGAACCAGGCCCTGCGTCTCAAGGCGAACAAGATCGCGCCGGATGCTTGCCGGCGAAGCCGCTAGCGCCGCCGTCAGGTCCTCAACGGACGTCTTACCGTGCTGCAGAAGCAGGCGCAGAATTTCCTTGGCACGTATATCGGTCTTCGAGGACATTCTGGCCGCTCACTCGACGCAATTGCGATTGAATTCCAAGTGTGCCGTTATTGTACGAAAGTTGCACCCTTTTGTTGAAAATGCAATCGGATCCGATGCACTTTGCCGAGTGGCAATAACGTCCTCGACGAAACGATCCGGGCCGGTAGACACATCGAATGCCCGATTGAAAGTGACATGCATCGGCTGGGTGATATCGGTATTCTAAAATTGATTTAGTCTCCACAACAATGACCGCGTAGTCCACAATTCACGCTCTAGATCGTCCATTCCACTTTCGGTAGGCTTCATGCATCGATTCGTTGTCTTCGCTTTCTTTGTTGTTTGCTCGAATGTATGCTTCTGCGCCCCTCCGTCAGCGCTGTTCTACATGACTGACAGTCCGGAGGCCATTCGATCGTTCCTCGCACATGCAGACAAGATCGACCTCCTCGTGCCCACCTGGTATCACGCCGACGACAATGGCTTGGTAACGGGCTCGCCAAACCCGCTGGTGCTCGAGACGGCAAAGCAACACCATGTCCCGATCATGCCTATTTTGGCGCTGTTTAATAAGAAGCAGTTTCACGAGCTGTCGCTCAACCTTGCCGCACAGGATCGAATGAATGAGGCGATGGTCCGCGAGTCGCACGCGCATGGTTACACGGGATTCCAATTCGATTTTGAGAATGTGGATTGGATCGATCGCGAGAGGCTCACAGCAACGGTAAAGCGGTCCGCAGAGGCCCTTCATCAGGCGGGCCTGCAGTTGACCATTGCCACCGTTCCTAATGCGCCCGGCTATCCGACCGGCGAAGGGTTTGCCAAGTGGATTTATACCGATTGGCGTGGCGCCTATGACTTAGTTGAGCTAAGTAAGTCTGTCGACTTGATCTGCCTGATGACCTATGACCAGCAAACACGATGGACCATGCCGGGACCGGTCGCAGGATGGCAGTGGACCGTTGAGAATCTCGACTACGCACTCAAGGCCGTTCCCAAAGAGAAGCTCTCGCTGGGGATTCCCCTCTATGGCTATCACTGGTTTACCGGCGCGCCCACGGTAGACAAGGTGACCGGCGTCGAGAGTCCGAACCCAAGTGCCAATTACATCGGGGAACCAGACGCTCAATTACTGGCAACCACGTATAAGGCCACTATTGCGTGGGACACGGCCGATCGCGATTCCTACTTCTTTTTCTATCGCGATCAGATGCGCGAATGGATCTTCTTCACGGATCTACGAACCTTTCGTGAGCGCTATCAACTGGTGCAGGATCGTGGGCTGCAAGGATTCTGCTCATGGGTTCTCGGAACCGAGGATCCTGCCATTTGGGACTTCTTGCCGAATCGTCATTAAGCGGTCGGCCCTTCGCCAAAGCAGGCTAGCCCCTGTCCCCTCCTGTACTCTCGAAGTGCAGCGCCAAATACTCAGGAACCTTGGAGACGTGAATGGCTTACTTTCTGGCAGTCGATGCCGGAGGAACAAAAGCCGACTTCCTGCTCGCAGACGAGGATCGCGAACTGGCCCGCGTCACATGCGGCACGTTGAAGCGTCTCAACGCGACTGAGGATGAGGCAGCGCACAACCTGGACGACGCCCTGGGGCGCTTATCGGCGCAGACACGGGTCCCGATGAATCAGATTGCGCGCAGCTGCATTGGCACATCGGGCAATACAGTTCCGCTGGTCACTGATTGGCTGCGCGAAAATTTTGCGAGTCGAGTTTCCGGTTCGCTGCTAATCGCGGGCGACGTGCAGATCGCCTTGGAAGCAGCTTTTCCCGGCGACCCTGGCGTTCTCGTTTTGTCTGGAACAGGCTCGAATGTCGCGGGCCGAGGCGCTGACGGCAAGATCGTCACCGCAGGTGGATGGGGTCCGATGCTTGCCGACCAGGGCGCAGGTTATTGGATTGGGCTGGAAGCGTTGCGCCGTGGCTTTCTAGCCATCGACCAGCAACGGCGGACATCGCTTCTTGAGCTGGCGCGTGAGTATTGGCGTTTACCCTCGGTTGAAGCCCTAATTGAGTTTGCCAATGCGGAACCGCGGCCCCACTTCGCCGACATTACGCCACTCGTAGTTCAGTGCGCTGCCGAAGGTGATGAAATCGCTGGCGACATTCTCGATCGAAGCGGAAAAGACCTGGCCTGCCTCGCATGCATCGTGATTGAAAGAATCATGTCCGCAGAAGATAAACAGCATCCGTTGCCGGCGGTCGCGATAGCAGGCAGCGTGCTCGGAAAGATCGAGCGCGTCCGCGATGCACTAATGGCTTCTTTGCGACTGCACTACTCCGCGATTGAGTTCGTCCTGGAACCCGCTGACCCTGTCGTGGGAGCTCTCCACTATGCCCGCGCGGGTGCATGACGACCGATCGATGGGTCGATGGAGCGCGCGAATCAGGGTGCCGCAAACTCAAGTCCGGCCGCCCAATCGGAAAAATGCTCACGCAGAGCCGCAACATCGCGAAATGCCGATGTTCCCCCGCTCGCTGAGGCCGACCACGCGCCTGTGCGGTTCCCAAATGCCAATGCCCTCTCGAGCGGCCAACCACGAATCCAGCTATGAAGGAAACCTGCGTTGAAACTGTCTCCCGCGCCGACAGCATCGACCAGCCGAATTTCTCCCGCCGGAGCATCCCAGCTCTGCGCGCCCATGAAGGCGGAAGCTCCCTTTGCTCCTCGTTTGATCACTAAGAGCGGAACAAGCTCACGCAGGGCTGCGATGGCCCGATCCAGATCTTTCTCACCGGAAATTAAGCAAGCTTCCCGCTCGTTCGGCATGAGCACGTCGACTAGTCGAATCGCCTCAAGAATATTGCGATCCCATCGTTGTTCGGGATCGTCATTTGGATCGAGGGATAGGGTGACGCCCGCTTGCTTTAACTTCGCGAAGAGCTCTGGGATTTGAGCCGTGAGCCCGCGCTGCAGGTAGTAAGACGACATGTGGAAGTGTCGGGAATTCGCAAGATAATCAAGATCAAGATCGCCGAAAGCCAAGTGCGGCGTGGGTCCAGCATAAGTGAACATGTGACGGAGTTGCCGGTGTTGGAGATGCACCGTAACTCCTGACTGCATGTGCGGAGCAGGTAAGCACCGCGAAAGATCGACACCGATCTGCTGCAGTTCCGACTGGCACATCTGTCCAAAATCGTCCCCAGGGACAGCCGTGATAAAACCGACGGAGTTTCCAAGCGCTGCGAGGTTGTGCGCGGTAATTGCGCCCGAACCTCCGACGCGAATAGCGATTCCGTCGGCGAGCAACTCCTGTTCAGGCGGAAGTTCGTCGGGAAGGCCGTACATCAAAACATCAAGAGCCGTATCGCCGGCTAGGGTAACATCGAAACGGCGCGAACTTCGCTTCAGGCCGATTGCTCCTGGTTGGTCGTTTTCCGCAGTCGCCATGCGTCTCCTTAGCGCGCCGCGACTGTCACTGTGGGCGCAATAGAAATGGGGGCTACGTTCCAGCCCTCAATCTGAACCTGCGGCGGCGGCGATTCCCCTTCCGGCAAGACCGCGGTCAGCGTGGTCGATTCACCAGGAATCAACTCGATCCAGTTGTCCGACCAGAAAACCGGAGCAATCAGGCCACCGGATGCAGTCCGCACCGCAGCGCGCAATTGAAACGCAAGTACAGGAGAATTGTTGTTGAGATGCACGCGAAGCTCGCGGCTATCCGCCGAGTTTTCAATCTCCGCGGTTGCCTGCACCGTCGCCGGCGGAAGACTCGCCAGAGCCGTCAAATCCTCATGCCGCGCGGCAGGCGTATGCGTGTAGTCCGTCTTCGGCCAATTGAACGTCGTAAGCGTTCCGGGCACCCAATAAAAGTTGCGGCTTAACACCTTACCACGCGCGTCGGCCAAAGAAAGATCGATGAAGAAAACCCTCTCTGCGCCGGCATACAGACTCTCTGGCAACGAAAACACGCGCTGTGCACTGTCGGCAGCGGACTGGATCGGAGCTTCGGCAGTGTAGAGTTCCTTCCACGACAGGTTGTATACGTGGATCTTCGCGCGAAGCCCAGGAGCCGGCTCATAAGTACTGTTTACAACTACGATTGACTGGTCGTCATAGGAGTATTGAATGTGCAGAGGCTCGCACGCCTTCTTAACTGCAAAATACCCGGCCCCCGCATCGAGATAGTAATCGTATAAGTGCCATATCATGGATGGCCACGCATTGTTGAGCATCCATTGAATAACGCCGGTCGAAACATATTTATTCTTGCCGTACGCCTCGAACATGGCCCGCTGGGAGTCGTACTCCATGGTCTGCGCAATGCGCTCATATTCAGCGGATGAACGCGGCTTGGCATACACGGCTTCCATTGCCTCATCAAAGACTTTCAGATTCACAAACTCGCCGCCCCCGAAATGCAGACTCCACGCAGAGGATGGCGGCCAGGCCTGCGGATCGGACAGAAACTTTTGCCTGCTGGCAAGCGACGGAATCGCGGGGCCAGGGCTCGTTTCCGTGTTGAATCCGAAGGCTCCGCCGTTGTGCTGGTCTACGTACCAATAACTCGGAGCGACATAGTCATATGGGCCCGACATCTTCACTCCGCTCTCACCAGTGACGGTAGTGGGGGTGCCTGAAGCGGAAGAAAGAACCGGATTCGGCCAGTGCGTTTCGGACTCGATCTGAAGATAAGCCTGCTCCACATTGGCTGGAGGAGGGTTATCGCTGCCATTCAGCCAGACGAGCAGACTGGCGTGCTGGCGCAGGCGCAGCATCTGCGAGCGCAACGAGGCTTTTGCAATCGCCAAATCGTCTGGCGTCCAATCCTTCCAGTGTTCCCAATGGTCGCAGCAGCACCAGCCCAGCATGACAAGAATTCCCTGTTCATCGGCAAGGTGAAAAAAGTCCTCGGTGTCGAGTTTGCCTTCGAGGCGAATCGTATTCAGCCCAATGTCACGCACCATGCGGAACTGGTCGCGCAGGCGCTTGTCATCGCTGCGCAGCAACATATCCTGCGACCAGCCGCCGCCGCGAATCAAGATGGGTTTG
>CAZAQN010000149.1:0-5200 GCA_964487345.1 uncultured Occallatibacter sp.
ATTGCCGATGGGAAGTGAACCATGCGAACGGCCCGCCTCCTGCTTGCTCGATGTTGTTGCCCGGATCGATGTAGTCGCCTTGGACGCCGTTTTCTTCTCATGCTTCCGCTTGCTCTTGCCGGCCCATTGGCCGCGCAAGTGCCGCAATCCAACGACATGGTCAAGTTCCGGCTCCGCGACGGATATCTGATTCTCGTTCAGACCAGGATCAATGGCGTTGGCCCCTTCGATTTCTTGCTGGACACAGGGACGACACGCACCGTGATCGACCCCGAGCTTGCGCGGCAATTGAAGGCTCCCGTCGTCGGCGAGGTTTCGCTCACCGGGATTTTGCATGTGCGGCAGGACGCACTGGTGCGGTTGGAAGATGTGCGGCTAGGCGAAGCTTCGCAATCCGGCCTGGGGGCTGCCGTGGATACGCTGACACGGCAGAAAATGCTAGCTCCAGGCATTCGCGGTGTCCTGGGCGAAGACTTCCTCTCGAACTTCGACATTCTCATCGACTACAAGCAGCATTGGTTGCGCTTCGGAGACGCACCTCCCGCCGGGGAGCGATGTCGATTCGAGACGATCGGCCAGTACCGCGGTTCGCCCACGACCAACCGCCTGCTGATCCCTGCAGAGTTTATGGAAGTAGGCGGAGCGAAGGTGCAGCTCCAGTTGGATACCGGCGCCAGGATACCGGAGTTATTCCCAGCCAGCCGCGATTCTCTTTCATCTCAGCCCTGGGGTGGATCGATGGCGACCAGCAGCGGTGCGAATGGCACTATCGTCTATCCCAACGTCACCATAAAGATTGGCACGACGATGGTCCGACGCATGGACGTGGTTCAGTCACGCCGTTCAGTTGCATTCGATGCTGCTGGCTTATTGCCCGCAGCGATTTTTCGGAGAATCTATATCAGCCACTCGGGCGGCTTCGTGGTGCTGAACCCCACCGAGTGAAGAAACTGCCGACGGCGGTTGCAGATCGAGCGGTTGGCAAACTTAAGTTCCCGGCCATTGCCATGCCGTCGCCTCGGGTCCTTGCCCCTCCGAGAGGCAGGATGCTACATTAATTAGGTGAAGATTCTCACCGTCATGAAGACCGAAGCGTGTTGTTGTGCAGAGATGTGCTGCGCGCTCGTATCTTCTGGCGTGAGGAAATGGCTGAGCTAGAGTAACTTACAAGCAGCCGCCTCTTTGGACCCACCGCCAGGAATTGAACTGGCAGGTGGGTTTTCTATTTTGGGTCCAAATTTGAGTCGAGCGCAGCCAGGCGAGTGCTCGCCAATCAGGTTTGAAGTGAGGGCAAAGCAATGGGTGTTCCTGAGATACGAGTTGAAGAGCTGAAGCGGCGGCTGGATGCCGGCGAAAGTCTTTTTCTGCTCGATGTGCGCGATGAATCCGAGTTCGAGATTTCCAATATCGGCGGCCAGTTGATCCCGCTGGCCGAGTTGTCGCAGCGCATCAACGAACTCGACGTGAATCAGAAGATCGTGACGGTTTGCAAGATGGGACCACGAGGCGCCAAGGCAGTGCAGGTTCTGCATAAGGCCGGCTTCACTCAGGTTTGGAATCTGACCGGAGGAATTCACGCCTGGTCCGATCGAGTCGATCGACGCGTCCGCAAGTATTAGAGCGCTGTCCCCAACCAATGGCTCTATCGTGCCAACGCGCGGTGACGTTGCGATGTGCGCTTCGCCACAAGCTTCCTTCGAGCCGTGAACCGGGGATCGACTCGAATTTGCACAATGGATGAGCCCATCGCCGCAGGCTACAATCGGCATGTTCCTGCCCCACAAGGAGGCTGTCTGTGCCAGAAGAAGTAAGCCGAGTCTCGTTACGCGAAGAAGCGGCATTTCAATTAGCCAATGTCACCAAGACCGCACCGCAGTTTGGAGCGATTACGCCGCGTTGGCTGGTGCGCCTGCTTGACTGGAAACCGCTCGAGTCGGGAACCTTCAGACGCAATCGTGTGGACGAGACCAAGGCAATTGAATCGACCTGTGGCCATGAAGATGAATCTACCCTGGCTTCAACCTTCGTCGATTATGAGGAAACGCCGCGCGAATACCGACTGAGCAGCATCAACGCGGTGCTGAATGTTCACACCCGCGTCTCCGACTTGCTCAGCAATCCGTATGACCAGGTTCGCGAGCAGTTGCGCCTGCTGATTGAGAGCGTGAAGGAAAAGCAGGAAAGCGAACTGCTCAACAATGCGGACTACGGGCTGTTGAATAATGTAGCCGCCTCGCAAAAGATCAAGACGCGCAAGGGCGCGCCGACTCCAGATGATCTGGACGAGCTGTTGACCAAGGTGTGGAAAGAGCCTTCGCTGTTTCTCGCTCACCCGCGCGCCATCGCGGCCTTTGGGCGCGAATGTACGCGACGCGGAGTGCCACCTCCGATGGTGACCCTGTTTGGTACGCCATTTCTGACCTGGCGCGGAATTCCGCTCGTCCCAACCGACAAGATCGCCGTAAAAAGCAAGGACCTCAAATCCAAGATCCTGTTGCTGCGCGTCGGTGAAAAGAAGCAAGGCGTGGTTGGCCTCTTCCAGCCCGGACTTCCCGGCGAACAGAGCCCCGGCCTATCGGTACGTTTCATGGGGATCGATCAGAGAGCGCTGGCGTCCTACCTGGTTTCGCTGTATTGCTCCGCGTCCGTGCTGACCGACGATGCAATCGCCCTGCTCGAGGACGTAGATGTGGGTCAATACCATGAGTACAAGTGACCCAACGCAGGTTGCGCCCGCGGCTTCAGAAACAGGAAGCTGGGCAACGGTCTTACACGGTAGCGAAGGAAGCAGTCCCGGCATTCTCGACTCGTCCGAGATTGCGCGCATGGCCAACGAGATGTTCCATGCGTTGCCTGAGGCGTTCCAGCCGCATGTGGCCGCTGTTGCTGCTGCGGCGTTGCCACCGAACTCAGCTTTAGGCGGGAATCCTTACGCCGCGGTGCCCAGTCCGACTGCGCCCGCGGTGCCCGGCCTGTGGGCAGGTGTGACTGAATTGCTGCCGGCTGCATTTGTTTCCGTTCCGGACCGAGGAGCCGCGCCCAATGTGCGCACTCCGGTTCCTGCGCCGGCCGCTTCGGTACCAGCCAGCGGACCGGGAGGCGTTGCCGCTTCCCCCACTACACCGGCATTTGCATTCCTTGAGGATGCGCGGCCGCTTTACTCTGAATCTGCGGCAGAACCGGTTGCTCCGAACACTCCCTCGCAAGCGTTTGGGAGCACGATTCCCAACGACGAGGGATTTGCGGCGATTCCTTATTCATTGATCGCTGATGTTCAGCCTTCTCAGTTCGCGCAATCACTGCAGCCGCCTGCCCCGGCAATTCCCAATGCGTTTGGTGCAATCGACTCTTCGGCGATTCCGGCTTTCTCTTTCCTTGAAGAAGCGCGTCCGCTCTTTTCCATTCCGCCTGCGGTTCCCGGCCCCGTACCGGCCGTTGGCGTGCCGGAGGAGCCGACGGGGGCAGGAGAAAAGGTTCCGGGAAGAAGCAATCCCTTTGCCGCGCCGCTCGACTTGAACACGCCGCAGCTCCTCGGAACCGTGGCTCACGCGCCTGGCTTGCGCGCTCCGGCATCTTCAGATTCTTCGACCCAACAGCGTCCGCTCTATCCCGTGGATGTTGTGCCGGTCGTGATCACGAACGCTGGCAAGCCCGAGCCTCTGGGCGATCTTGGCCTCTCGTCCTACTCGTTCGACGTAGAGGCGATTCGCCGCGATTTCCCCATTCTGCGCGAGCGTGTGAACGGGCGCCCACTGATCTGGCTCGACAACGGGGCCACGACGCAGAAGCCGCAGTCGGTCATTGATCGCGTCACTTACTTTTACGAACACGAGAACTCGAATGTGCATCGCGCAGCACATGAGCTAGCGGCGCGCGCCACCGACGCCTACGAGTCGGCGCGTGAGAAGACGCGACGCTTTCTCAATGCCGGGGCCACGCGCGAGATTGTCTTTGTCCGCGGAGCAACCGAGGCGATCAATCTGGTCGCGCAGAGCTGGGGACGCCGCAATATTCAAAAAGACGACGAGATCGTGATCACCTGGTTGGAACATCATGCCAACATCGTTCCATGGCAAATGCTCTGTGCGGAGACGGGTGCGCGGCTTCGCGTTGCGCCGGTCGACAATTCCGGCCAGGTGCTGCTCGATGAGTACGAAAAGCTGCTGGGGCCGAAGACCCGTCTCGTCTCGATTGCGCACGTTTCGAATGCGCTGGGAACCATCGTGCCGGTGAATGCGATGGTCGAGGCCGCTCACCGTCATGGTGCGCGCGTGTTAGTGGATGGCGCGCAAGCTGTGTCGCACATGCGCGTCGACGTGCAGACCATCAACTGCGACTTCTATGTCTTTTCGGGACACAAGGTATTTGCGCCAACTGGCATCGGCGTCGTCTTTGGCAAGTCCGAAGTGCTGGATAACATGCCTCCGTGGCAAGGCGGCGGCAACATGATCCAGGATGTCACCTTTGAGAAGACGCTCTACCAGCCGCCTCCGCAGCGCTTTGAAGCCGGGACGGGAAATATAGCCGATGCGGTTGGCCTCGGTGCGGCAATCGATTATCTTGACCGCGTCGGCATCGCGAATGTCGCACGCCACGAACATATCCTGCTAACGTATGCCACCGACGCGCTTCAACGCATTCCTGGATTGCACATCATCGGTACAGCCAAGGAAAAGGCAGGCGTTCTTTCTTTCGTTATGGATGGTTTCCGTACCGAAGAAATCGGCGACTATCTGAACCGCAAGGGAATCGCGGTGCGTGGCGGCCATCATTGTGCCCAGCCCATTCTTCGCCGCTTCGGTGTCGAGAGCACGCTGCGCGCGACACTCGCGCTCTACAACACATGCGAAGAAATCGATGCGCTCGTTGCCGCCCTGTGGGATCTGAGGCAGGGACGCAATCCAGGTCTTACATGACTGGAAGTCGACGGCATATTCAACAGCGCAGAGTTCATTGAAAGTACCGCGATCCCGGGGGCGTTTATCTGATCAGGGAATTCTTCCAGATGTGCGTGGTGAGCGATGACACCATTTTGCTGCTAATTGTGCTTAGAGCGAGACCGAGGTGATTTGCCTGGCATCGCCATAGACTTGGTATCTGTTTCTTCCGGTTGCCTTGGCGAGGTACATCGCCGCATCGACGCAATGCATCAGCCTCTCGGCATCCCTGCCCTGTTCTGGAGAGGTACAGACGCCGACGC
>CAZAQN010000150.1:0-5156 GCA_964487345.1 uncultured Occallatibacter sp.
TCGTCGTAATGCACATCGAAGAACGGACCAATGCCCATCGCCATTCCGATCATCCCTGGCGCGCCTGCGAGCTTGGGCACCGGGTGGTCCGCATCCGGCGTCGGCGGACCGGTATGAACTGGACGCGGCAGATCCGCTTCGCTCCTGGGGAACGTCAGCGGAAGTCTTCCCGACGGGTTCACATCGCCGAAGAGCAGATTGGCAATTGCCTGCGAACCGCGAATTCCTGGATACCAGGCCTCAACAACAGCAGCAACCTTGTCGAGCCATGGCATCAGCACCGGACCGCCGGTTTCAAGCACAACGATCGTGTGCGGATTGGCCGCTGCCACCGCTTCAATCAATGCGTCCTGGTTGTCCGGCAAGGAGAGATCCTTCAGGTCCATGCCCTCCGACGCATGTTGCACTGCGAACACAATCGCCACCTGCGATTTCTTCGCAAGGGCGGCTGCCGATGTGGGGTCGGCACCGGGATCGAATTGCACCACTGCGTTTGGAGCCTTCTCTTCAATTCCCTTAAGCGGTGCGGAACGCTGGTAGACCGCGACCTCAAAGAAACTCGCCAGCGGATTTTTCAGCAACTCCGGCGGCGGCGGAACAGGGTTGCCACCTGCGGGCGAAACCTGCGACGATCCGCCGCCCGACATCACACCCACATCGGCATGACCACCGATCACCGCAATCGACCCAATAGACGCAGCCCTCAGCGGCAACAGGTCCCCCCCATTCTTCAGGAGCACTGCGCCCTGTTCCGCAGTCTTCTGCGCGACCTCAAAACCACGCATCACGTTCGGCGATTCCGGCTGCGGCGGATCGTCCACGATCCCTGCATCGAATTCCGTACGCAGCACCCGGTGCACCATATCGTTCAACCGCTCCAACGGCACTTCGCCTGCTTCGACAGCCTTCTTCAAGGGCTCGCCAAAGGAATCGTTGCCCGGCATCTCCACGTCGAGCCCCGCCATCGCCGCCTTCACCGTGCTTTGCGTGCCGCCCCAGTCCGAGACCACGAATCCCTTGAAGCCAAAATCCTTCTTCAGCACATCCGTGAGCGTGTACGGGTTCTCGCACGCGTAGGTCCCGTTGATCCGGTTGTACGAGCACATCACCGCGCCCGCCCCCGAATCCTTGAGCGCAATTTGAAACGCCAGCAGATCGCTTTCGCGCATCGCCCGCTTGCCGATGATCGAGTTGACGACAATGCGCCCCGCATCCTGGTCGTTCACCGCATAGTGCTTCACATCCGTGATGATGTGCAGGGCTTTTTCCGCCTTCAATTCCTGGCCCGCCAATGTGCCCGCAAGCAGCGGGTCCTCGCCCTTGTATTCGAATGTCCGGCCATCGCGCGGTTCGCGGATCAAGTTGATACCCGAGCCGAGCGACATGTTGAATCCCATCGCACGCATCTCGTGTCCAAGCATCGTGCCAATCTCATAGGAGAGGGCGGGATCCCACGCTGCCGCCATCGCTTCTCCCGAAGGCAACGCGGTGGCGTAACGGCCCTTTGCGCCGGCACCGGAAACACCTTCCACCGAATCCGTCATCTGCAGATCGGGAATGCCGAGCCGCGGAACGCCGGGAATAAAACCCAGGACCGAAACCGCGCGCGTCGCGGGCCCGGACTCCACCGGTGCAAAGAGCGCCTGCCAGCCCATGCCGTGCAGGAGTTGGATCTTTTCATCCAAGGTCAATTCCTTGATCACCAGGTCCGCACGGACGTCGGCAGAGAGGCTCGCGTCGGACCATGGATAGTGCTTCGGTGGAGCCATTCCAGGAAATTGAGCCATCGCCCATGTGCCGGTGAAAAGTGTGATCAACAAGAATGCGACCGAACAGCCAGCGAGCTTTCTAAATTTCGGTTTCCTCATGAATTCGAATACCTTTCCGATTCCGTTGGTGCCCCGTCTGAGATGTACCGCTGAGAACGGACCATGTTAGTGCATTCCGCGGCAAAACATCCATTTCTTCCGGCAAGGAGCGCTCCGCCGAGGAATCTACGCCTAAGTCCTTTGCCGATAGTAATTTGACGACATGCCCCCTCGGCAAACTCGGCAGAATGAGGATTTGCACCGAGAGACCTGAGGGAGGGGTACCCGCTGTATCTTCTAATCAGAACCCATGGCAGATACAAAGACCCACCGCATCACTCTAATCCCCGGAGACGGCATCGGCCCCGAAGTCACGCAAGCCGTCGTCCGCATCCTCGAAGCCACCGGCATCAAGTGGGAGTGGGAGCGCCACGCCGCTGGAGCCGAAGCCTTCGAAATCTTCGGTGAATACATTCCCGCCGCGCTCTACGAAAGCATCGAACGCAACAAGGTCGCTCTCAAAGGCCCAGTGACGACACCGATCGGAGGCGGCTTCAAGAGCATCAACGTCACGCTGCGCAAAAAATTCGACCTCTTCGCCAATTTCCGGCCCATCAAGAATCTTCCTGGCATGGAAACAAAATGGCCCGGCGTCGACCTGATCATCGTGCGCGAAAATACAGAGGGTGAATACGTCGGTCTCGAGCACGAAGTCGTTCCCGGCGTCGTCGAAAGCATCAAGGTCATCACGGAAAAAGGCTCGACGCGCATTGCAAAGTTTGCTTTCGAATACGCGCGCAAGCACGGCCGCAAAAAGATCCACAGCGTGCACAAGGCCAACATCATGAAGTTGTCCGACGGCCTGTTTCTCCGCTGCGCCCGCAAAGTAGCCGAAGGATTTCCCGAGATTTATTATGGCGAGCACATCATCGACAACACCTGCATGCAGCTTGTCATGAATCCATACCAATACGACACGCTGCTGCTCGAAAATCTCTACGGCGACATCGTCAGCGATCTATGCGCAGCCTTCGTCGGCGGACTCGGCCTCGTCCCCGGAGCGAACCTCGGCCATGAATGCGCCATCTTCGAGGCAGTCCACGGCTCCGCACCCGACATCGCCGGCAAAGACCTCGCCAACCCCACGGCGCTGCTGCAATCGGCCGTTCTTATGCTCCGCTATCTAGACGAAGAAGCCGCAGCCGACAGAGTCCACAAGGCACTCGAGAGCGTCTACGCCGAGCGTAAGACGCTCACCCGCGATGTGGGCGGCACAGCAGGCACCAGCCAGTTCGCCGATGCAGTTCTAGCGGCGATGGGCTAGCAGGTGCAGTCCTTCACAGGCCGCAGCACGCTGACCACACCGATCGTGTAACCCTTGTCCTTGTCCACAATCGGAGAAGTGCTGATCTCCACCTTCAGTTCGCTCCGATTCCGGTCCAGCAGCACAGCCACGCCCTTGGAAGGCCGGTCGATCGCGATGCGAAAGCTCAGTTCGCTGCGATCGGCCGAATGATACGACAGCAACGGAAGTCCCTTTTCGATAACCATCCCTTTCAACTCCGCGGATGTCCACCCCGACAAGAACTCGGCCGCCGGATTCAGATACCGCACAAATCCCAGAGCATCCATAACAATAACCGCATCTGATACAGACTCGAGAACGCTCTCGAGCCACAGGCGCGATTGAAACGCCTCTTCATTGGCTCGCTCGGCTTCGGTCACATCGAACGAAACCATGCGCACTCCGCTGGGCTTTCCTTCTCCATCGCGCAAAAGGCTCCGATGCAATTCGTAGGTCCGGTACTCGCCCAACGCCGTGTACACCGATCGCCGGACCACTGGCGGCTCTGCCCCGATGCGCAAGGGCGATTCGAAGGACAGCCGGCTTGACGCCCGTTCGGCTTCCGGCATCAGATTCCAGACTTTTTCCCCAGCTAGTTCTCCAAGAGCGGGGTCATGCATCTGCTGGGCCGCCGGATTTGCATAGATCACCACGCCCTCCGCATTCAGCTCCATGTAGGCGACCGGCAATTCTTCAATTGCGGCACAATTCGCTTTGTGCCGCCCGCATCCTGGCTTCTGCGAAATGCATTTCAATAATTCGCTCACCACTTCACCGCCCGATGACCGGAAAGTCTGGTGATATCGTTGGCCGATTGCAGGCTGTCAATGAGAATCAGCTCGAACCCCAATGGGATGCGCAGCATCACCACGCGGCCTCCTACGTTGATGGTGATGTCGCGGTTTTGTGAGGCGATCCGCTCCAGCTCAGCGGTCAAAATCTGCTCGTTCGGCCGATCGAGGACAACCGCCAAAAGCGTCGAGTCGCTCCAGTGAAAGATGGCGTCGTCTCTGCGCAGGGTGTGAGTCAAGTAGGCAGATACTGCCATGAGACAGTCCTGCATCGCCTCGATCCCGAACCGTTCGCAGATCATGTCGAGGCAACCCAGTTGAAACAGCACAACAAATCCATGCCTGCCTTGCTCCATCACCCGCGCCAGATGCTCTACTGCGGCGCCGCCACCGCGCAATCCCGCGGCATTGTCGTTGGCCATAGTGCGGTCGGCAACCTTGAGTGCCGCCGTCCGGGAGTTCCTTCCATCATGCCCGCCGGGACGCAAGAATTCTTCCAGCGCGCTCCGCGCGCCCTCGATTTCCTCCGCAGTAACCATGCGCGCAATTCGCTGGTTGAGGGGAAGCACCACCGGGGACAAAGGATCGATGGCCAGATTCCCCAGCAGTTCCCGGAACATTGAAGCCACCAGTGTGCGCCAGCCTGCCGCGCGCTCCCGCAGCTCGGATTCAGAACCGCCGCGATACTTCTCAAATTCCCTCAGGACGTCGCGGATGAGGGCCATCTTTTCCTGGTCCGGCAGACGATCCGGGATCTGCAGTGAAAGCTTACCCACGTTGGCGCGAAACTCGTTGTAACTCTCGGTGTGGATCTCGGGCATATTCAACGCCGCCCCATCGATGAGTAATGTAAGGCACCGGTCGGCACTCGCGGACGCGCCCGCCAGGCCAATCGGATTCGCCTTTATCAGGTCAACCACCGGTCGCAAAATCATCCCCTGCACTCCCTCCTTTCTCAGGCGCTCCCTCCTCTCCCATCGGCAGGGGATCAATGCTCAACAGACATTTTGAAAAATCTAACTCCAGCGCGCTCCTCGAATCGCGCCCTCATCCCGCCATCCCTGGGTTCCCACTTCCGGGTGATGCTGCGATAAATCGCTCAGTCTAAAGCGGGACCCTTACACGGAGGTAATTAGCTGAGGAAGCAGGCGCTTCAATCCTCCTGTACACTGGAGAGTTCACGGCCATGCAAACCAAGCACCCCATCGGCAT
>CAZAQN010000151.1:0-5095 GCA_964487345.1 uncultured Occallatibacter sp.
TTTATTCTAAAAAAATGATCGCGACAGTCCGTGAATGCACTGAAGCGGATGCAGCCACACTAGCGCTAATCGGCGCGGCCACCTTGCTTGAGGCGTTTGCCGGATTCGTCCCCGGCGACGCACTCCTCGCCCATTGCCGGAAGTATCATTTTCCCGCCGTCTATGCGTCTCTTTTTCAGCAGCCGCAAACGCGCGCATGGCTAGCCGAAGTTGAGCCCGGAGCAGCACCCGTCGGCTATGCAATGCTCACCGCGCCTGATTTTCCCGCCGGACTGTCCCACGAAGGCGACCTTGAACTGCGGCGCATCTATCTCTTCTCCAAATTTCACGGCAGCGGCGCCAGCCGCGGCATGATGGATCGGGCAATCGCCAGTGCCCGCCAACAAAACGCAAAACGCCTTCTCTTGGGCGTGCATCCAGACAATCAGCGCGCCCTGGCCTTCTACCGCAAGGTCGGCTTTGTTCAAATCGGGGTTCGAACATTTCACGTCGGCGACTGCGCCTTTCAGGACCCCGTTCTCGCCCTCAGCCTTAACGCAGACTGGGAAGAACAGCGTTAAGCTTATCGCCCCAACTCCACTGCAGACCGCAAATCCGTATGCCCAAAATCGTCGCCCTTATAGAGAATCGGTTCACGCTTCGCACGCGCCAGCGCATAGCTGAAGCAGTCGCCGAAATTTAGATTCGCGGCATGCCCGCTGCCCCGGCCGTAGTCGCGATAAGCTTCTCGGGCGATTAAGGCCTGCTCCACCGTTACAGGCTCAACCTCGATACTGAACCTGTCGAGCAGATCGTCGATCTCCCGGCTCAAGGCTGGATCACGCCGGCTGTCGATCACGATGGAGAGTTCCAGATAGTTGGCAGCGGAAATACGCAGGCTCTCGGCGTCATCCAGAATCTTTTCGAAAACTGAATGTTCCGGTTCCTGCCGCAGAATCGCGACCAGCGCCGACGTATCAACGATCAAGGGGGAGTCCTGTTTCTTTATCGAAAAGCAGGTCGCCGATTTTGTCAGAGGATGGCAGATCTTTCAACAGAGGAGCAGTTCGCTTCGTCAGCTCTTCGAGCCACTCCATTCGACCCTCGCGCTTTTTAGCCTTCTCCTCCCGCTCCAGCTTCTCTTTTAGGGCCGTGGTCACCGCACGGGTGACACTCTCGCCGGTCGCGCGAGCAAGCTCCTTCGCCAACCGTTCCGTCTCCGGGTTTTTTAAGCTCAGTGCCACCAGATTCTACCTTTCTGCCTTTACTTTCTGCCATTCTACCACAAATCGACTCATTTCCAAGCCGAAACATCGGTTCCGCTCCCAATGCCCTAATCTAAAAATCATGAACGACCACCCCGCAGACGCCCTCCCGCCCGAATCCCCCCACACCATCCCCGAGAAGGAGGGCCAGGCAGCCACAGATTCAATCATCGACCTTCTAGTAGTAGGCGCCGGTCCCACCGGTCTCTCCTGCGCCATCGAAGCCCAAAAAGCCGGCTTCCGCGCCGCGTTGGTGGACAAGGGGTGCGTCTGCAATTCCCTCTATCACTACCCGTCGCACATGACCTTCTTCACCACCTCGGAGCTGCTCGAGATCGGCGACATCCCTTTTCCCAGCCCCAACGCCAAGCCCTCGCGCAACGAGGCATTGGAGTACTACCGCCAGGTCGCGGCCTTCTACAAACTCGACGTCCGCCAGTATCAGCGCGTAGAGCGTATCACCGGCGCAGACGGCGCTTTCGAAGTCCACACCATCGACGGCTTCGACCGCACCGGCATCCTGCATGCGCGCAAACTCGCCATTTCCACGGGCTACTATGACCTGCCCAACCTGATGCACATTCCCGGTGAAGAGCTCAGTAAGGTCCACCACTACTACGACGACCCGCATCCCTACTTTGGCCTAGACGTTGTCGTCATCGGTGGTAAGAACTCGGCCGCCATCTCCGCGCTCGAGCTGTGGCGGCACGGAGCTCGCGTAACCCTTGTCTATCGCGGCGATGGCGTACAGCCGCACGTCAAATACTGGATTAAGCCCGACATCGAAAACCGGATCAAGAACGGCGAGATCAAGGCGTACTTTCACTCCAATGTCGTCGAAATTACGCCGGATGCCGTAATACTTGAAACGCCCGATGGTCCGGTGACCCTGAAGAACGATTTTGTCTTCGCCATGACCGGCTACCATCCCGATTTTGCCTTCCTCGAGAACTTCGGCGTCGAGTTCTCCGGTCCCGACAAGTTGCCTGTCTGCGACCCGAAAACCCTGGAAAGTAATGTGCCCGGCATCTATCTCGCCGGCGTCATCGTCGCCGGTTCCCGGACCAGCGAGATTTTCATTGAGAACGGCCGCTTTCACGGTCGCCAGATCGCCCAGGCGCTGACACCCAAACTTCGCTGAATAAGTCCGATCCGAGCCCGATAGAGCTCAAACCACGCCGCAGCCGCCACATTACTTAGGACGGAACTTTTTGCGGCATGTCGGGTTCAAACCCAATGACAGGCTTTGCGCATTTTCGTCTAATGAAAGTAGCCAAAGTGCCAAAGTTGTAATCAAACAGTTGCAGCGGTTTCGATTCTGCTCTTTACAAAAATCGGGAAGCGGAGTGGCTTTTTCCTCAAGAAAAAGCCACCTTTCGAGACGCAGCGATGTCAATAAGTGAATTGAAAACGCTCTAGCAGGGAGATCAACGATGAATCGGCCATTGTTTACGCGAGTGGTGAAGAGTTCCGTGGCGTGGGCCGCCATGGCCGCCTTGTGCGGCGTCATTGCGCTGGCTCAGGATGCGGCGCCCGCAGCCGGGCAACGCACGGATGGGCAGATCGAAATGGATGTGGTGCACGCTCTCGATGGGTCGCAGGCGCTCAAGAACGACCTCATCACCGCAGCCACAATTCAGAGCCAGGTCACTTTGTCGGGCACGGTTTCGAGCGACGCATCGAAGAAGCTGGCGGAGTCGATCGTGCGCGGCGTCCCCGGTGTCTCCGGCGTCAAAAACAATCTGAATGTCGGCAACCCTGCCAACGATCCGAATGCGCAAGGTGCGCAGACTGCGGACAATGACGATTCCGCTCCGCAGGACAACCAGCAGCCAGGTGCGCCGCCCGCGCCCCAGTACGGCCAGATTGCGCCTCCCCAGAATGGCCCGCAAGATAATCAGCAAGCCAATCAGCAGGCCCCCCCGCCCCCCGGATACGGTCAAGACCCGAACTACGGTCAGGCTCCTCCGCCTCCTGGCTATGGCCAACCCGGATACGGTCAACCTGGCTATGGCCAACAGCCCGGCTACGGTCAGGCTCCGCCCCCGCCCTATCGCCCCGGCTATGCGCCCGCTCCGCAGCAGCCCGCGTATAGATTCGCCAAGGGCCCTGTAACCATTCCGCAGGGAACATTGATTCAGCTGCGCACCAGCGAGACGGTCGACAGCAAGCGAGCCAAGAACGGCGAGCCGGTCCAGTTCACCGTGATCCAGGACGTAACCTTCGGCGGCGTGCTTGCGATTCCGCGCGGTGCCACGGTGCACGGCGTAATTGCAGAGGCCAAAAATGTTGGCTCGGGCACGCTCACCGGCAGCTCGGAACTTGGGCTCCAACTTACGTCGCTCGATCTCGGTGGCCAGACCTACCCTCTGCAGTCGGACCTCTTCAAGGTGAAGGCTCCAGGTAAAGGCGGCCGCACAGCAGGCAACATCGTAGGCGGTGCGATCATCGGCGCTCTCATCGGTGGTGCGGCAGGCGGCGGCGGTGGCGCAGCCATCGGCGCGGCAGCAGGCGGTACCGTAGGGACAGCAGCATCGGCAGCCGAGTCCGGCCCACGCGCCTGGATTCCCGCTGAAGCGCTCGTCACCTTCCATATCGCGGCGCCTGTCACCGTGAACCCCGTCGACCCGCAGGAAGCAGCGCGCTTGGCGCAAGGCCTCTACCCCGGCGGACCGAATCTCTATCGTCGAGGCTATTACCGTGGCCCCTACGCGGCCTACCCGTACTACGCGCCGGTGTACTACCGTCCCTACTACTATTCTGGCGGCTACTATTACTGGCGTTAAGTATCAGCAATCCGACACAAACAACAGCGGGCATCCTGATCCAGGATGCCCGCTGTGCATTTGCGCTTAACGAAAAGCGTCCTCATCGCCATGCCGGTCTGCTCACCGCACAGCATGATGACTCATTCTCCCGTAGGGAGAACGTGAGAATAGCCCAGGGTGCAGCGCAGCGAAACCCTGGGAAAGCGTCCCATCGAGTTTGCCCGCGTCCCGTAGGGCCGCGCGGAGGCGGCCAGTTTGGAATTGCGACAGTCAAATGTCAGGGACTAAGAATGGCATCAATTCGCCGTCTTCGAGATAGTGCACCCCGAGTGACCTACCTAACCAATAGAACTCCACATCGTATGCCGTCGGTTCGTGATCGTAGGCGAAACGGATGATTCCTCTGTCAGCAGGAACCTTGAATGGCATCCGCACTCCCGGCCTCAAAAATACAACATCGTCCTTCTCGAACCTTCCGCGCATGACCGTTTGTGAAAGCCGATCCCAATACGGATGGCAGCTTTACACGTGCAGCATGGTTAGCATATGACTATGCCGCTCAAGCAAGGGCGCGGAGTTTTCGTCTCCCTCGAATCCGCACCCACCCTCGTCTATAATGACAATCAATCGCATCGAGCGAGATTTCCGCACCTTTGCATGATTCAGAGTCCCAGGACCCGGCCCCAATTGCCGCGGATGGGACAACTTCAAGGCGCGCGTAGAGAGAGTAGGCTCAAGTCCATCCATGATTCGCTTCCTGCAAAAAGAAAATCGCCTCACCAAGGCCCTGTTCGTTGTCATCATCGGCGCCGCCGTCGTTTCCATGGTGATCTACCTTATCCCCGGCCTATCCGGCCAGAGCGGGTCGAGCACCGACACATTCGCCGTCGTGTATCCGCACTGGTATAGCCGCTTCCTCGCCTCGGGCGAGGTCATCAGCCAGCAGAAGGTTGCGCAACTCGCCACCCAGCGCGTGCAGCAGCAGTACCCCCAATACGCCGGCAATCCGATGATCATGAATATGATCGAGCCGCAGGTCGGCCAGCAGTTAGTCCAGCAGCAAATCCTGCTCGACGAAGCCGA
>CAZAQN010000152.1:0-5052 GCA_964487345.1 uncultured Occallatibacter sp.
TGGACTCCTGAATACGTCTACCCCGATGCGAAGCATTTATATGAGGAATACCGAGTCAACGCGCTGCACAAACCAGAATATCCCCTGCTCGTTATCGTTAGCGGTAGCGGCCGACTTGAGTTGGAGAGAGCGATTTTCCGAACACCGGCTATCCGCACGGTGGTTATCACAACCTCGGCTGGCAGAGATGAGCTCACGCGCCGAGGCGCCGCGACTCTAGGCTCCGTTGAGATACATGCTTTGAATTCGAGTAGCGGCAGCATCGCTCCGCGGGCGATCCTGCAATTACTGCAGTCGCAGTTTGGGGTAAACAGGCTTCTCCACGAGGGCGGGCCTACACTGTTCGGACAATTTCTGGCGGCAGGAGTTGTGGACGAACTCTTTCTGACGCTGTCGCCGCAAATCGCGGGCCGGAAGGGCGATGCAACTCGACCGGCAGTCGTGCAAGGAGTGGAGTTTGTGCCGGACTCCGCACCTTGGTTTCAAATGGTCAGCGTCAAGGAAAACGCTGCGTATCTCTACCTGCGCTACCGGCGCCGGCAGAGCTGAAACCAAGCGACCTTTCGGTGCGCGAGGCACTTGGCACACTTGTTCCCACTCGCCCGTAACGGCGTGATTCCGCGCAGAGCCTTTTTCACCCCAATTTCTCTTCGCGCCCTCTGTTTGCAAAGGAATGTCAAACTACCAGCAAGATCGCTAGTGGCTCAGTTTGAACTGAGCCACTACCGCAAGATCTTCCCGATACCACCCATTTCAGCCTCTGCTTAAGCCTCGGCCGCTCCATTCAGTGGCAGTTTCTCGCTAATCGGGATTACCAGCTTGCCACCTCACGATGCGTTCAACGGGTCACCGCTTGCATGGTAGGCACGAGAACATGATCGGCTACCTGGGTTGGTTTCAATGTGCTCAGAATATTTTGGGCCTTAGCCGCCTCAGCGGAGGTTCCATGAGCAACCACCAGGTACTCGCCAGCTTTGATCGCGGTCTCGTAGATTACGATGCTGTCTCTTGGTATGCCCACGCTGTATAGACCGGCACCGATAGCACTCAAACCGCCGACCACTACCGCGTCCTCCAGGCCAGCGACAATCCAAGCTACCAATGAACCGCCGACGAGCACAGGGCCTATCGCGGGCACCCAAAAAAACGCAGCGCCAGTCAGCAAGCCCCAGAATCCGCCCCAGAAAGCGCCCCACTTCCCCCAATACTTCATGCGGTCTCCCGCGTTGTAGTAGCCAACGACGTGCTCGTCCGTGTGATAGTCCTTCCCCACAACCGACAACTTCTTCATGTCGAAGCCTGACTTCTGAAGTTCCTTCACCGCGCCTTCCGCGGCCGAGTGGTTGTCATACACCGCGATCACTGCGTTTGTGTCCGTCATACTCTGTCTCCTCTCAGCTTGGTTTCGGTTGATTGAGATTTCACTTCACTTCTGCCGTCAATTCGTCTTGTGGGTCGACTCTCTCACAAGTCGGTCTTTGGCTCTGCGCTCGTCCTTCGCGCGCAGCGGCGTCTTTCGACGCAGCCTATCTTCTATTCTTTTGGGGATGAATACCCAGGTCACGCCATGAGGTTTCCGCGAGGTTGACGCCGTAGTGGTTTGCAGCTTTCTCGATATTCGCGAACGCCAAAGCACGATCCTCATCGGAGACGTCGATGACTTGATCGAAACGCGCGACCGAGTTACGCACATGTTGTGCATCGGTCAGTGGTTCTTTGCGCTGCTTCGGAAAAGCGTAAACGCTGTCGGGTAAGTCGCTCTGCGTCGTCAGCCGTCCGTGTTTCTCGTGAGGTTTCCAAGTCGCTTCCGGCATGTCTTTGCCATCCTTTCGCTAAAGTTGGCTCGAGGGTCTGCGTATCGGCACTTGCGTGAGAGCGATTAAGCCACAGGCGGCGGGAAGAATCGATTGGACAATGGTATTGATTGATACCATTGCGCCCATCGGCGCGAAGCCCGAGGCCACCTCTGAGTGGGTTGGTACCCTCGGCGTGTGGCGGCTCGCGTCGATCAACCCGATGCCGCCGATACATATCCCTAGGTTTCTTTGACTTTCTCCGCCAGCTCGCGAAAGTCCTTGGCTTGTTTGTGACTTGCCTTTACCTGGAGCTGTGCGAGCTGCCGAGATTTCTCACTTGGGAGCAGCGAAACCAAAGCTTCAAGTTCAATTGCCGCTTCGTGCGCGTGATCGGCCTCTTTGAGCATCAGATGTTCAAATTTCCGAACTGCCTCATTGTGATCCATAATCCCCACCAAATCGAACGCGATGGATCGATTACACCCGCGGTGCTCCAGCGAATCAATTGGACGATGGTATTGGCGATACCTTGGTATTGGGTGCGTGGGACGGGATACGCACCACGCCGCGCCCATAGGTCCAATCCATATTTTGGTGGTAATCGATACGTTCGTCCAATAGATTTGTCATCGTGATTCGGGCCTAATCGAGGCCAGGCCGATCGGAGCAATGATCAGAAGGGAGGAGACATGGCAACTCTCCGTGAGCTTCCGAGCAGTAAGACGAGCAGCGGCGCCAGTGCCGAAAGAGCGGAGATGACGTTCGAGGTGGTCGTCCTTCCGGTCGCGGATGTTGACCGCCCGGAGGCTGAGAAGCACCACGACAAATACGAACCAATCGCTCCGAAGCACCACTGGTCGGGGTGGTACGCCGCCTACATTGTCGCGCGTCAGGACGGCAAGACCCCCGAAGAGGCAGCCAAAGATGGCAAGTTCCACATCGAGGGGGAACGTTGACCGTTACCGCTAGGCAATTCGACGCAATCATTATCGGGACTGGCCAGGCGGGCCCGCCCCTGGCAGCCCGGTTTGCGAGTGCGGGCAAGACCGTCGCTATTATCGAACGTCATAAATTTGGCGGCACATGCGTGAATACGGGATGCGTCCCGACGAAGACCCTTGTGGGGAGTGCCTATGCGATCCATGTTGCCCGCCGAGGCGCGGAATTTGGCTTCTCCATTGGCGATCTGAGCGTCGATATCAAGCGCATCAAAGCTCGCAAGGATGCAGCCTCGGCAACGTCAAGCAAGGGAGTGGAGGAATGGCTCCGAGGAACGCCAAATTGTACGGTCATTCAGGGTCAGGCCCGCTTTGAGTCGTCGAACACAGTCGCGGTCAACGATGAAGTTCTCGAAGCCGACAAGATCTTTGTCAACGTGGGCGCGCGCGCTTCGGTTCCGGAGATGCCTGGCATTCACGACGTCCCATTCCTGAACAACTCATCGATGATGGACATCGACTTCTTGCCCGAGCATTTCATCATCGTCGGCGGAAGTTATATTGGGCTGGAATTCGCTCAGATCTATCGCCGCTTCGGCAGCGAAGTCACGGTCGTGGAAATGGGACCGCGCCTGATTGGACGGGAAGACGAAGACATATCCCAAACAGTGCGCGAAATCCTGGAGGCTGAGGGCATTCACATCCGCCTGAATGCGAAGTGTATCTCGCTGGCGAAACGCGACGGCGGTGTCGCCCTCGGCCTCACATGCGAAGAAGGTCCGCCAGAAGTGGTGGGCACTCACGTTCTTCTGGCCGTGGGGCGTACTCCCAACACGAGCGATCTGGGACTGGATCGGGCTGGGGTTGCCACCGACCACCGCGGCTACATAGTGGTCGATGATCAACTGCAAACGAACGTACCCGGAATTTGGGCGCTGGGGGACTGCAACGGCCGCGGCGCCTTTACGCATACTTCCTATAACGACTACGAGATCGTTGGGGACAATCTCTTCAACGCTGACCATCGCCGGGTTTCCGATCGGATCATGGCCTATGCGCTCTTTATTGATCCGCCGCTGGGGCGATGCGGCATGACGGACGCAGCGGTAAGGAAATCCGGACGTAGTGCCCTGGCTGTGAAGTATCCGATGAGTCAGGTGAGCCGGGCCAACGAAAAAGGTGAGACACAAGGATTCATCAAAATCTGCGTCGATGCAGAAACGAAGCAAATTCTGGGAGCTGCGATTCTGGGAGTCGAAGGCGATGAAGTGATTCACGTTCTGCTGGACGTGATGTATGCGAAGGCGCCGTACACAGTCATCCAGCGCGCGATGCATATTCATCCGACGGTCTCTGAATATCTGCCGACCATTCTCGCCAAACTGGCGCCATTTACGTAGAAGCGATCGTGCGTCGCTCGTGCGCATCCTATTCGGGCGACTTAGCGGAATTTCCTTCCACCAACAACCAGATGGCAGTTCGCCGCGATTCGCTAGACTGCCCGAAAGGATTTGTGTACGTGGCAACCTACGTTCAGGCAGTTGATCTCGAGCATCTCGCAACAGCGGATGCACGCGAAGCACTGACTTGCGAAGTTCGGCGCGGCTTGATCGCACGGCCACGCTCGCTCTCACCGTGGATGTTCTACGATGCAGAGGGCTCGCGGCTTTTTGAGCGCATCACGACTCTTCCCGAGTACTACCCCACCCGCACAGAAAGAGCCATCTTGGCGGGAAACGCACATGCGATCGTTGCTGGGGCTCACGGCGATAGGTCGTTGCCATTGCGCCTCGTTGAGTTGGGCGCCGGCACCGCCTCGAAAACCTGCATTTTGCTCGAAGCTGCCTTGCGCCTATCGGACGACGTTGCTTACGTACCGGTCGATGTCTGCCCCCACGCTCTCGAGTTGGCGTGCCAAAACGTTGCCTGCGCGTTACCGGAAGTGCGCATACAGCCTGTCGTCCGGAACTATGTAACTCACCCACTCCAACTCGAACCCTTCGACGGCACCACACTCGCACTCTACATCGGCACGAGTATCGGCAATTTTTCGCCTGAAGAAGCGCGACTCATCCTGCGAGATCTTCGTGTTCAGCTGCAACCCGGAGACGCGCTATTGCTGGGTACAGACATGGTGAAAGACGAGCGGACTCTTCTGGCTGCATATGACGACAGTGATGGAATCACCGCGGCGTTCAACCTGAACATTTTGCATCGGCTTAATTGGGAGCTGGGGGCGAACTTTGACACCGCTCGTTTCCTGCATCGCGCGCTTTGGAATTCCATTGAGTCTCGGATCGAGATGCACCTCGAGAGCA
>CAZAQN010000153.1:0-4956 GCA_964487345.1 uncultured Occallatibacter sp.
CGTGCTGTCGTAGAGAAATACGCTAAAACCTTGAGTATCGAGGTAATTCTTGTCGGTCACCTTCAGGTCAAAATCGGCGCCGAACAGACTTGGGCCAGAGCTCAGGGCCAAGAGAAAACACACTCTGATTCGGGTGAGCATAGATTGTGGTCAGGCTGCTCCTTTGCCATCAACCTTACATGACATGCATACGTGTGGGCGCCGACCGTTGCCAGCCCAGCAGGGCCGAAGCTCTTGGCCCATTTTGAAAGAGGGCTGTTCTTTGGATTCCTAGTGCCTCTGCGGCCAGAGGTAGCCCGGTTGGATCGGCGCTTCAAACTACGGTGGTTTGACGATCGGTCGCTCAATTTTCGGAGTGACCGGCGCTTCCTAATTGGGCCGGGTCAATCAAGCCAGAGTGAAGACTTCGTAGCGGTCTCGCCCTCGCTCCTTGGCGCAATAGAGAGCGGCATCCGCATTCCTCAGCAGATCATCCTCCTCCAACTCCCCCGACGCGGCGTAGCAAATCCCGACACTGGCGGAAACAATCATCTCGCTGCCCTCGAACGAGATTGGACGGGCCGAGGTCTCCACAATATTCGTTGCGATCGTTTCGACTATTCTTGGGTCTCCGATATCGGAGAGCACGACAACAAACTCGTCCCCGCCCAGTCGGGCGACTGTGTCTCCGCTGCGAACGGATTTCAAAATGCGAATCGCGGTTTCCTTCAAAACCTGGTCACCTGCCGCATGGCCGAACGCATCGTTGATGCCCTTGAAATTATCCAGGTCGATCATCAGGATCGCCAAGCCGGTGCGATGGCGTCTGGCGCTCTCGACGGCAATGTGCAGACGGTCTTGAAGCAGCAACCGGGTTGCGAGTCCAGTCAACGCATCATGCAGCGCCATATGGCGAAAGCGTTCTTCGCTCTCCCGGAGGCGCTTTCTCAGCACTATCAGCCAGCCAAGCACAGTCAGCACCCCTGCCAGCACCACTGCCAGCACCATCATCGTATGAGACGGCGTCCACCAGGAGGGACGTTTGAGAACTACCACGTCCGCCGGTGAGCGCAGCATCACCCGAAATGTCTTAGGCACCGCCGTTCCCAAGTCCAATTCGCTTCTCTGAGCATCGATCTGAACGGATGCGACTCCAGCGATGCGCAGAAGGCTTCCATTCTGCCATCCCTTGCTTTGCGGCCCACTGAGCGATTGAGGAAGGATCGCCTTGAAGATGAAATTCCCTGAGTCGACCAACAGCGTGGTATCGGAGGAGGACAGATCGCGCGAGAGCAGTTGACCGTCGATATGGATGACGTCTGAATCGTGCCCGCCAGCCAGGATTTCTTCCACTGTGACCGGCACGGCCTCAATCGGCGCGTCAGCGAAAGAACCCGTGCTTCTGAAGAGTGCATCGCCAAGCATCGGCGCGCTTCCCTCCACTCTGACGAAGCCCGCAATGTCGATCAGCTCACCATCGCGCAGGCGTCCTGGCTGGGCGGTCTCCGCGCAGATTCCCTGCGTGGCATCCCGAATGCAAACCAACGAGCCGGGCCACTGAAGAGTCACACGCCCTTGCACATGCACCCGATGCGCCAGCAAAGGCGCCTGTTCCCACTGCAGCAGCTTGTCGATGGGGAGAACAGGCAGCTTGAGGGGATCGCTCGGCGGGGCTGTCACAATTTGCACTGCAGAGAGGTTGGGGCAAAAAAGGTGGATGCCGATCATTCGAGTTCGCTTGACATCGAACATCGCGCCCGCACTGCCGCGAATGCGGAGCTTTGCGTCAACGAGGCCGGAGTAGTCGGTTCCCGCCTCTCGCACCATGGTCACCGTGATCGGCCCGTCGTCCATGGCTAATTGCAGGTTGATGCGGCGCTTTTCCTCGACGATGGAATGAACCACGCCTTCCACTTCGACCCATTGTGCGTCTTCTGCGCCGGACAAGAGCCGCGCAAGGCTGGGCCGGTCCGGCTTCGTCGGCAAGCCGGCGTATCCAATCACCTTCAGTTGGCGCAGAGTAATCACGGGAGCGTACTCGCCGGGAGCGGTGACCCCTTGAAAATCAATCAGCGTGCCCGCTGGAAGAGCACCGACGACGCCCGGTGAGAAAAAAACAAAGACGCCTCCGGTTGAATCCTGAACGAACATTCCAATCCGTTCGCCGTTGATCATCGTGGGATCCAGGAAGGCGATCACCGCCCGCAGATGGACCGGATAGCCCCGTGCCGCCTCTTCGTTGCTGAGGTCGTGCGCATCGCGCGCTGTTTTGATCGTCCGCAGCTGCGCGGGCGACGCTGGGGTGGATTTGGCTTTTGTCTGCGGCCCTGCCTGGAGCAGAGTTGGAGAGAAGAGGCCTGCAACAAACGAGACCGCCAACAAGCAAACGGAGCTCAGGCGGGCTGTTGTACGGCGGACTGGCCGTAGCCAGTCGCTGCGCCGGCTAGCGGTATTTGGTAGAATGCATCTAAGTAATCTATTATCATATAGATCGAGAGGATCCGAGAGAATCAGATCGGAGACCTCGCCTCGAATCTCAACTAATCCGGTCAATCCGTCTTCCGCCGATCGCGCACCGAAGAACCAATCTCAGTCACTACCCGCGACATCGACGATCGAATCAAAGACTCATCGTCCACAATCAATAATCTTGCTTTAAGTTGCTGCTCTAAATACGGCACCCTGCACCTCATTGGTCAAATGCATGAAGTCTGGGAAGAATGTTTCACGAGTCGACTCGGCAACACTGATCACTTTCGCTCAATCTCCCACCGAAATCGTGAGCCCAGGAAACAACCGCCGCCCCCTATCGCGGCTCTCGCTGGAGCCCTGCTCAGTTCAGGCTCCGCAGTGCCGGCAGCCCAGATCTTGCCCTAAATAGGAGCGCTTTGCGCCTGCTTGCGCAGATCCCTCGCCGACGCCCCTTGAATTGGTCCACACAAGGCTCTATCGGCTAATTGGATAATTAACTTCAACCCTTGGCGTCTGAAAGTGGAGCTTTCCTCAAGAAAGTCCTACCCGGCACGCCGCTCAAAAGTGCATGAACTCAGCAACCGCTCTAGGCGAGATTGCGTTTGTAGAGGGCCATCAGTTCGGCTCAGGCGCGTTCGGCTCACTGACTGGCCATCAGTATGTCGAGTCTGGCTGACGGGTGTTGGCGCTGCGATAGGCGGTGCCGGTGTGCGATTTATGTGCCGCTGCTACAGAACTCCACTGCCGGATAGTCCATGTCCGATGTGATTCTGAGCCCTTTTCTGTCGAGGGGCATTGGGATCACCGGACACAAGCCGACATAGAGTACTAATCCGGCGTCGGTAAACGCATTGGCGGATTTGTCACTCATCGAAATCACAGCGCGAAAAAGAGCGCTGTCCCGAAACCTCTAGTCGTCATGAGTTAGTTTTCTTTCCGAGCGTGTTCGTGGAACCGGCTAGAACGGGTGCATCGGGAGCTTGCGCCGTATCGTGCATCCAGCGGGCGCGCTGCCATTGTCCAAAAGCCCCGTACGGATAGCCACCAGGCTGCGGCGCGCTGACTTTCTCAAGTTCGGCTGTGACGTCAGAGTCCAACGCCAGATCTGCCGCGGCAAGATTGCCGCGTAGATGTTCGACCGTGCGGGCACCGACGATAGGGGCGACAACGCTTGGCCGGTCCCCGATCCAGCTCAAGGCGACTTGCGCCGGTGTCGCGCCTATCTTCTTGGCAATGCGAACGACGGTATCAATCGTGGCCCAATTGCGATCGGAGACCGCATATTCTTCTGAAATCGACTGATAGATTGGCTTTTCGGAGCCAGCCCGTGTGTCGGCGGCCGCAGTGCCGCCGCGCTGATATTTGCCGGTGAGGAAGCCGCCAGCCAGCGGCGACCAAGGCAGCAAACCAATCCCGTTGTGCAGCGCGGCAGGAACGACTTCCCACTCAATTTCCCGTGAGAGCAGGCTGTATTGGGGCTGCAGCGTCACCGGTACCTGTACGCCCATGGCCTTGGCCGTGGAGACAATGAGCTGGAGCTGCCATCCCGTGAAGTTTGACAGGCCGATGTAGTGAATCTTGCCGGCCTTCACTGCCTCATCAAGAAACCATAGCGTTTCCTCTATCGGCGTGTTCATGTCGGAGGCGTGGAGCTGGTAAAGATCGATGGTTTCCACGCCCAGGCGCTCGAGGGAGGCGTTCAGGGAGCGATGGAGCCAGCGGCGCGACAGTCCCACCGCGTTCACATCCTGGCTTAGGAAATTGAAGCGTCCCTTAGTGGCCAGCACCACGTTGTCAGTGACGTCACGGGGCCGGGCAGCTAACCAACGCCCAATGACTTCTTCGGAGATACCGTTGACGTACACATTGGCAGTATCAACAAGGTTGCCGCCAGCTTCGATGAAGGTGTCGAGAATGGTGAAAGCGTCGGCCTCTGGCGTCTCCGAGCCAAAATACATCGTTCCAAGAGCGATCTTTCCTACAGCGATACCGGTATTTCCTAGCTTGCGATGCAACATGGCGAATTACCTTTCCTTCGAGAGTTAGAGAGTGCGGGAGCTACCGATGGTCGCGCGTGGAATTCTACATACCTTAGTTTAAGACGGAGACTCATCCAAGACTCCATATTCTATTGCAAGCTTTGTGAGCAGGATTCAGCAACGAAGGGAAACCAAGTGGCAGAGCTCTCGGCGTTTGAGACTGTTGCCGAAGAGCGCAGCTTTTACGCGGGCGGCAATCCGCTTGGCAACTCGCTTTCGGAACCACGGAGATTACTGCTCAGAACAGAGGTGAATGAACAACCGCGAACACACCCTAAGATCAGTAACAACAAACGCCGATTGGACAGAAAATCGTTGCGCGACTGCTTGGGCCTTGATTTCCGGAGGCTGGCCGACTCGAGGGGACCTATCCGCCTTTAATGAGTACATTGGCGATTGAGCGCCAATGCAGAATCACCAATTTTCGTCCTGAGAACTGACGTACTTTTAAATCTGCTGAGTGGGC
>CAZAQN010000154.1:0-4950 GCA_964487345.1 uncultured Occallatibacter sp.
AGCGATCTCACCGGAATTCAGTTGCATCTTCTCGACAGCCTTGGCCTGCCAGTCTTTCACGGTCCCATGGTCGCTGCGGATTTCGCGCTCGATGACGGAGTTCATTTGGCCAGCTTTCAATCCGCTCTCGCCGGCAAGCCTTATTCCGTCGGCGCGGCTGAAGGTCTCCGCACGCTGAAGCCTGGCGCTGCATCCGGCGTATTTTACGGCGGCTGCCTCAGCATTCTCGTTTCGCTCCTCAGCACTCCATGGGAGCCGGCAACCGAAGGCAAACTTCTCTTCCTCGAAGACATCGGCGCCAAGCCGTATCAAATCGATCGCATGCTCTGGCAACTGCGCGTCGCGGGAAAGCTCGACGGCGTCCGAGGCATCGTCTTCGGTGAGATGCTCGATTGCTCTTCACCTGGCGCGCCACCGGGCTTGCTCGACGACGTAATTCTTGAGACATTCCGCGACACAAACATTCCCATCGCCATCGGCCTGCGCAGCGGCCATGTCTCGCGCCAGAACGTGACCCTCACGTTCGGCGTGCAAGCCGACCTTCATGCCGCATCCGCATCGGAATTGCATCTTCTGGAACCGGCGGTAGCTGCATGACCGCCGCCCGTCACATCCACCTCACCGGCATCTGCGGCACCGCGATGGCCTCGTTGGCTGGCCTTCTCCAACTGCAGGGCCATCGCATCACCGGCTCCGACAGCGCTGCCTATCCCCCCATGAGCGACGTGCTTCGTTCGCTCGGCATTCCTATCCTCGAACCCTACGCGGAATCCAATCTCGACCCTGCGCCCGACCTCGTCGTCATCGGCAACGCCCTTTCGCGCGGCAATCCGGAAATCGAATACGTCCTCGACAAGCGGATTCCCTTCATCTCGTTGCCTGCCCTTCTTCATACAGAATTCCTCGCCGGGCGCGAATCGCTCGTCATCGCCGGCACGCACGGCAAAACCACAACCACCAGCATGCTCGCGTGGATCTATCAAGTTGCTTCGCGTGAAAATCCCGCGCTCGAACCGTCCTTCCTCATCGGAGGCGTAGCGGAAAACTTCGGCACCAGCTTTCATCTTCGGCCCACCCGCACCTTCATCATCGAAGGCGACGAGTACGACACTGCGTTTTTCGATAAAGGTCCCAAGTTTCTTCACTACTTTCCCGACGCACTGATCCTCACCCACGTTGAATTCGATCACGCCGACATCTACGCCGATCTTGAAGCAGTGAAAGTTGCCTTCAAACGACTCGTCAATCTCGTCCCACGCCGGGGCCTTATTGTCGGCTACGATGGCAGCGGCAACGTCACCGAGTGTGTTGGGCACGCTTTTTGCAGGGTCGAGCGATACGGATTCACTTCCGACGCGGACTGGCGTCTCCAAAATCTGCGCCACGAAGAAGGGCTTACGCGCTGGGAAGTTTGGCGAGATGGCGCGTTATGGTCTCAATGCGAAATGGCACTCGCCGGCGAACATAATGCGCTCAACGCAACGGCCGCAGCCGCACTCGCGTCAGATCAAGGCATCGCGAAAGAAGCAATCGTCGCCGCCCTCGCCAGCTTTAAGAGCGTCAAGCGCCGTCTCGAAGTTCGCGCCCAAATCGGCGGCATCACCATCATCGACGACTTCGCCCACCACCCAACCGCCATTCGCGAAACCCTACGCGCCCTGCGCTCTGTTTATCCGAGCGCGCGTCTTTGGGCAGTCCTCGAGCCGCGCTCCAATACCCTCCGCCGCAAAGTCCTCGAGCACGAACTTGTCGAAAGCCTTCGACTTGCCGACCGCGTCACTCTCGCCGGCGTCTATCAGCAGCAGCGAATTCCCGACGTCGAGCGTCTGCATCCTGAGGACGTGGTTCGCGCCCTCAACGCCGCCGGAACTCCTGCCGAATTGCACCCCGGCGTCGACGCCATCATCGATTCGTTGCTGCCGCACCTTCAATCCGGGGATGTGGTCGCAATCCTCTCCAATGGCGGCTTCGACGGCATCTATGAGAAGTTGCCCAAGCGCCTCGAAGCGCGTGGCAACTAAGCGATTCGTATGTTGGCATCTCTCACTCTGCTCGGCACCATCATTCTGCTCGGCGCGCCATCCGCGCTCATCTTCATCCCCTGGGCGATGATTACCGGGAATGCAGCCCCCCTTTATCGCGCCGCGCAAACGATCGTCCGCATCGCCTTCCGCCTCGCGGGAATTCGCGTCATCACGAGCGGCGTCGAAAATGTGCCGCGACACACCGCGTGCATCTTCATGTCCAACCACGTCTCCAATCTCGATCCCCCCGCCCTCATCCCGCGCATTCCCGGCCGCACGTCGGCCTTTCTCAAACGCTCTCTGATGAGCATCCCCGTCCTCGGCTATGGAATGAAACTAGGCGATTTCATTCCAGTCGATCGCGATGGCAGCGCCGAAAGCGCGATCGCAAGTGTGCGCGCCGCCCGCCTCGTTCTACAGAAGGGCCTGCATATCACCACTTTTGTTGAAGGAACGCGCTCTAGCGATGGCCGTCTCTTGCCGTTCAAACAGGGTCCGTTTTACCTGGCAATGGAAACCGGCGCGCCCTGTGTTCCCATCTCGATTTACGGCACAGAGTCGATGATGGCAAAGGGAAGCTCACGCATCAAGCCCGGCACGGCCCACATTACTTTCCACGCACCGCTCGATCCGGGGCATTTCGTCAGCCGCAAAGATTTAATGGATGCCATGCGGGCCGCGATTGCTTCCGGCCTGCCCGAATGGATGCGCGATTAAGCTTTAGGGCAACACGACCGCGTTATAACCATCGCTCAGCAGCCGCTGGCTCATGGCGTTAGCATCGGCGCGACTCGCAAAAGGCCCCACCTGCACGTGGATCAGCTCATCTTCCGTCGCGCGCCGCGCTGTCACGGCGTAGCCTCGTTTCCGCAATGCGCCCATCAACACGTTCGCATCTTCGAGATGCGAAACCGCAGCCACCTGCACCATCACGCCTGAGCCCGGCGCAAGCGCCGGCTGCACTGCGATGCCAGGCACGGAATTCCATTGCGATCCACCACCCTCGGCAGAAATCGCAGGCCGCACTCCCGCTTCAGAAGCGGCCGATTCCGCGCCATGTACATTCGCACCCGGAGCGGCATCGCCTTGCGTGGCCGCCACAGGCGCCGCCTCCGCTGCTGCCGGAGGAGTGATGCCCTTCGCTCCCGGCTTTTGTAAAGTGCTTGCCGCCTGGGCTGCCAACGTCTGCCCCGCAGCTGCCTCTTTCGCGCTTACAGCCAAGTGCGCTGCGCTGCGCCTGCCCGACGTAAATCCCACGCCAAAACATAATCCGCAGAGAAGCAGCAATGCGCAAACGATCGCGAAGAGCACCGCCGGCCCAAGCGTTAACTCCACATCCCGTGGCGCCTCTTCCGTCTCCAAATCCTCATCGCGAACACTTCGTGGCATGCCGGATCCTCAGATCGTGCAGTTCTTCGATTGGATGTGAGCCGCTCGCTTGCGTGTCCGCCCGGGCCGTTCTTCCACCCGAGATCGTCGCTCGCAGACTCAGTCGTTCCGTGCTACTTCTCTTCTAATGCACCGTTGGCCGACGCTCCAAGCTTATTCAGGAGTGTGAGCAATTCCATTGGTAACGGGAACACGATCGTGGTGTTCTTTTCTACGCCGATTTCTGTCAGCGTTTGCAGATATCGCAATTGCAAAGTAATGGGCTGGGTCGCCAGCAAGGCTGCCGCATCCACAAGTTTTTGCGCGGCATTAAACTCGCCCTCGGCGTGAATGATCTTCGACCGCCGCTCGCGCTCTGCCTCCGCCTGCTTGGCCATGGCGCGGGTCATCGTCTCCGGCAGATCCACCTGCTTCACTTCAACTGACACCACCTTCACGCCAAACGGTTCGGTGCGCTGGTCGATAATGCTTTGGATGCGCAAGTTCAGTTTGTCGCGATGGCTCAGCAGCTCATCCAATTCCACCTCACCCAGCACCGACCGTAGCGTGGTCTGCGCAAACTGCGATGTCTGATAGACGTAGTTGGCCACTTTGATGGCAGCGGCATTCGGATCGACGACATACAGTGTCACCACCGCATTCACCTTGATGGTCACGTTGTCCCGCGTGATCACGTCCTGGGGCGGAACCTCCAGCACGTCCTGCCGCAGCGAGATGCGCACCATCTGATCCAGGGGCCTGAAGACGAAAATAATGCCCGGTCCCTTCGGCGGAGTCAGTGCGCGACCAAGGCGAAAGATCACCGCGCGCTCATAGTCGCGAAGAATCTTGATGGAGTTCAGCAAATAGAGAACAACAATGGCAATCAGGACGAGCAGCGAAATCGGAATTCCGGACATGTGCATTCCTCACTCAGCAGCGATTCTACTCTCGCGGGTATATCCAGACGAACGCTCTACACGCCATGCGCAGCCGTGGTCGGCGCACTCAGCGAATCGGCTGGCTCGACGCGCAGCAAATACTGCTCGTGCCCCACGACGCGTAGCCTAGTTCCCGCGATAACAGGTTCGCTCGCCACCGCGCGCCAGATCTCCCCATCCACCAGCACGTGACCCTCCGGGGTCAGAGGCTCCATCGCCGACGCCGCGCTGCCCACCAACGCATCCGCTCCAAGCCGCGACTTTCTCCGTCGCGCACGCACCGCCAGCCGCACAAGAAACACGGTAATGCCGCCAAATCCCGCACTCACGGCGATCGCCACCCAGGGGCTGATCGCCATCTCCGGCACCGGGGCTGCAATCAAAGTCAGCGTGCCAAACATCAGGCACACAATACCCGCAATCGCGAGCGCTCCATGCCCGCCAAACTTCGCCTCGAGCGCCATCAATACCAGCGCCCCCACCAGGAGCAGCACGGCGGTATAACGAATCGGCAATAAATCCAGCCCAAAAATCCCCAGCAACACCATCAACGTGCCCAGTGCTCCGGGCACAATCGTTCCCGGCGTGTTGAATTCGAGATAAATCAGCAGCGCCCC
>CAZAQN010000155.1:0-4947 GCA_964487345.1 uncultured Occallatibacter sp.
GCGTGGGCAAAGTCGCGAGCCAGCTTGAACCAGCTTTCCTGGCGCAGGTCGCCACGCGCAACGGCGAGGAACGTGGCGATGCGCGCTTCTGAGGCGAGCATGTCGTAGCAGGCCTCGTGGGTTTTCTGCGTCGTCATGTCGAAGCCGATGGAGAGAATCTGGCGATTGGGATCGACGAGGAAGCCAAACTCTGTTTCATCCGCGAGACGCGCGGATTCCTGTGCGATGGCTTGCAGATTGCCGACGAGTGCGCGCAGATTCTTCACGGTCGCGGGCAATGTGGCGCGCAGTTCGCTGGCGACGGGAATCAGCGATTGCTCGTGAACGAGGGTGTTCTGGGCGTTGGCGAGGCGGCTGTCAAGGCTTTCAGCGAAGGCGACGCTATCGTGAATCGAAAGAGACGCGGAGCGGCTCATTCCCAGCTCAGGAAGTTTGCGCAGCTTTTCAAACTCGGGCAACATCCACGGCGAGTAATTGCGAATCAGCGATCGCACAACCCCGATGCGATGCACGGTTTCTGAATACCACCACGTATTTTTCAGTTGGGTTTTGAGAGTGGTTGTCGCCGCCGCCAGAGCCTCCTCCGCGGGTTGAAGCCACGCAATCCACTCGGCGAGAGGAGCGGCGGGACCAGGCACGGAAAATGACGCGAGCTTCGAAGGAAGCTTGCCCTGTTGCGATTGCATTAGGTTCCAATGTGTGCGGATCCCGGTGAAGAGTTGTGTACAACAGAGCGGTCTCTCGATCAGATCCAGGGAGCCGGCATGCAGGGTGTAGAGCGAGGCGACGAGATTTCCGCTGTCGACCGATGAGATGAACGATGTGCCGTCTAGGGGCTGGAGTGTCTGCGTGTCGTACCAGTTGTAGAGGTGCCCGCGAAACTTCTTCAGCCGGGCAAAAGTCGCGAGAGTGCTTTGAGTGAGCTTGACGAATTCCGGCGCTGTCAGGAATCCAAGTTCGCACGCACCCTGACGGGCATTGAGCAGCAGCCCCAGATTTGTAGGAGAGACGCGGGCCGCTTCAAAGAGACCCTCTTCCTCGACGTTGTCGGGGATGAGATAGTTGTGTCGCTCCGCACCGAATTGGTGGAAGTAGCGCCAGATACGGAGTGCGTGGCCCATCAGGTAAGCGCGGTCGTTGTTGCTCAGGCGCTGTTGCTGCTCCTGCGGCGGTCGGTTGAGCCAGGCTGTGACGATATTGGCGAGTGCCCACAGCAACAGAATTGGCGCAGCGACATAGATCGCGTCCTTGTCTCGCGCTGCGAAGTAAACCAGGAAGGCCAAGCCAATTGCGACCAGCGAAGAAAACGCGAGATAGCGATCGACGGGTGTGCGCTTGGAAGTCTTCGTTTCCGATTGGGCAGCCGTTTCCCATTCCAGCAGGCGCTCGCCGGTGACAAACACGCGCACCAGCGACCGGATAATGGCGTCCAACGTGAGCAGCATCTGGTGAGGAAGGAAGATGAGATTCAGCAAGGCGACAAGAGCGCCGTGCCCAACCCCGGCGAAGACCTCGCCGATGCTCTGTTTGTGCTCGCTTGTGAAGTTGCGGCCTACGGCAAATCCCAGCTGAATGAAAATCGGAAAGAACAGCAGAAAGAGCACTGCCAATGTCCAATAGAGCGGCCCTCCGGGAAGACCAAGCCAACCCGCGACAAAGAGAATGAGGAGCGCCGGATCCAACAGCGAGCGGCGCAGGTTATCGAAGATTTTCCAGCGTGAGACGTAAGAAATTGGATTCGGTCCCATTTTTCCCGATTCGTCTGGAACATGAGAAAACATCCACTGAGCGATCTGCCAATCGCCGCGCACCCAGCGATGTTTGCGGCGGCTGTAGGCGCTATAGTGCGACGGGTAGTCGTCGATCAGCTCGACATCGGTTACCTGTCCGGCGCGTGCATAGGCGCCCTCGATCAGGTCGTGGCTCAATAGTGCATTGCGCGGGAACCTGCGGTCGAGCACGGCATGGAGAGTTGCGACTTCGTAAATGCCTTTGCCTGTGAAGATGCCTTCGCCGAATAGATCCTGATAGGCGTCGGAAATGGCGCGGGTATAAATGTCGAATCCATTCTGACCGGAGAAGATTGAGGCCAACCGCGAGCGAGCGGCGGACTGCACGGCGATGCCGATGCGCGGCTGCAATATGCCATAGCCATCTGTAACGATGCGAAGCTTGGGATCGATGATCGCTTCGTTCAGCGGATGCGCCATCGCTCCGATGAGGCGCGGCGCTGCGCCGCGCGGAAGCTGCGTGTCGGTGTCGAGCGTGAGCACAAACCGCGCTTCGCGGAGAACCTCGACCTTGCCAGCTTTGATGGGGAAGGCATCGAATTCACCGGTAAGAAGTTTGTTCAGGTCGAGAAGCTTGCCTCGTTTCCGTTCCCAACCCATCCACACGCCCTGGCGGCGGTTGAAAACGCGATGGCGATGCAGCAACAGAAAGGCGCCGCTCTTTGGAGATGCGTATTTCTCGTTGAGATCATCGATGAGACGAGTCGCGAGTTCGACCATGGGGTGGGAGTCTTTGTCGCGCGGCTCGCCGACGGAATCGGGCAAATCAGTCAGCAAGGCAAAATGCAGGTTGGGATCGCGATTGGCCAGGAAGCGCACTTCGAGGTCAGTGACGAGCTCGTGGACCTGGTCCTCATTCAACAGCATGGAGGGCACCGCTACCAACGTGGTGCAGTCGGCGGGAATCGCGTCACTGAAATCGAACTTGGGCAACGGCTGTGGGTCATAGAGCGTGCTGATACTGTTGTTCGCCAAGTCGACCGCGTCCTGCATGGCGGGCACGAGCAGCAAGATGAACGCGACGATCAATCCGACGAACCCGGAAGAATGGGGAAGGATGGGGAAAAGGATTGCGGCGATCAAAATGATCGACGCCACCTGAATCCCGGTGATGTAAAAGTCTTCGCCATGCTCGTGAATAAACCTGCGGGTGCGATCGAGCATCGGAGGATGGAATCCAATGCGATTGGAGAGCTGGGGAAATCCCTTGTCGATGAGGTAGAAGCCGATATGAGCGCGCCGGTGTTGCATGCGCGGATCTTCGCCGTCGCGACTGGTGGCCTCGCTCGCAAGGTTCAGAGCGATTTGCGCTACCTCGACTTCGCTGCAATCGGAATGCCGGGCCACGAAGGCGATGCGTTTGCGATACAGTTCGCGGGATTCAAAATCCATGCGGGTGTAGGCCTGCGCGGGATCCATGCGGAGCGTCGAGTCGAGGACGATGAGGGGCTCAATGAGATAGACCCAGTCAGTGTTGGTGACCGTGCGCAAGCTTTTGAGTCGGACGGACAGCTTCGACTCGGAAACGGATTCCGGGGAGCGAAGCAGAATCCGCGCCTCGTCGAGGAGCGATTCGAGCAGAGCAAATTTGAGAAATGGCGCAACGTACCAGAGCTCATCTACCGTCAGAGGTTCCCGCACCTGCACCTTCTGGATGAAAGCAGAAAGGGTTGACCCTGAGAATACGCCGTCGACGGCGCGCAGATAGGCTTCGGCAACGGCGGCGACTCGGGGTTCCTCCTTGTGCGCGATGATGACGCGCGGCAGACGAGCCACGAGGCTTGGCCTATCGGAGACGGCGCTGACTGCGGTCCGCAGCATGCGCGGGTTTGCGCGAAGATCGAGCAATTCGGAGTGAAAGGGGATTTTGGGCGACGCCTCGGAAGGCGAAATTGGCAACTGAGAAAGGTCCGCCTCCAACTGTTTCAGGGCGTTGCGGCGCGCCTCAACGCGGGCTGGGAATGTGCCCTTGCCGGCGGGGCGATGCACGATCTCCCACGCCTCTGCCTCGCGCGCCGCGATGCGCACGCCTTCGGGAGTATTGTCTACGGGCAACGGTTCTGGATCCAGAATCTGGGCAACGTCACTCATGCTGATTTCATCGATAACTGGCGGCTTGCATTTCAAACATGGCGGCGTAGCGGCCTCCCAACGCCATGAGTTTTGCATGACTTCCTTCTTCTACGAGCTGACCGGCTTCAAGGACAACAATCCGGTCGGCCATTCTGACGGTAGAGAAACGATGAGAGATAAGAAGTGCCATCTTGCCAAAAGTAAGTTCAGCAAAGCGCTCGAACACCTCGAGCTCGCTGCGCGCATCCAGGGCCGCAGTGGGTTCGTCCAGAATGAGCAACTGCGCGTCGCGAAGATAGGCGCGTGCCAGAGCCATCTTTTGCCATTCACCGCCGGATAGATCCACACCGCCTTCGAAGCGGCGGCCCAGCATCTGATCGTACTTACCTTCAAGAGTAGCTACCACGCCTGCTGCAAGACTCTTTTCGGCGGCGTACTCAATCTCTTCCTGGGCGTGCTCGACTTCGATGCGGCCGACCTGGATGTTTTCGCGAGCGGTCATTTCGTAGCGCATGAAGTCCTGAAAGATTACTCCCATTTCACCGTGCAGGTCATCCAGGTCGTATTCGCGAAGATCGACGCCGTCGAGCAGTATCCGTCCCTCGGTCGGATCGTAGAGGCGCGTAATGAGTTTGACAATGGTCGTCTTTCCCTGGCCGTTCTCGCCGATCAGAGCGACGCGTTGTCCGGGCTCAAGAGTGAAGTTGAAATTCTTTAAGACGCGCCGTGTAGTTCCAGGATAAGCAAACGAGACATTCTGGAATTCGAAGCCGTGCACAATGGGGCGCGGTGTGCGCAATCCGTTCACCTTCGATTCGACACGCGGCTTCATCTCAAAGAAGGCCAGCAAGTCGGTGAGGAAGAGCGCCTGGTCGGCAACACCCGACGCCGTGGAGAATGCCATTTGGATATTGGCCATGGCCTGCATGATGGCGGTAGTGATCAAGGTGAGATCGCCAATGCTGTACTGGCCCTTGATGGTGCGGTAGATGCTGTATCCGTAGGCGCCATAGTAGCCAAGCTGGCCGAGAATCGCGAGCAAGCCGCCCCAGAAAAGCCGGCGGCGATTGAGGGCAACATTCTC
>CAZAQN010000156.1:0-4934 GCA_964487345.1 uncultured Occallatibacter sp.
ACCTGCTTGAAAACACAAACTCGTTGCCATCGGGATCTTTGAACTTAGCCATGGTTCCCCAGACTTCTTTCTTCGGTTCCTCGGCAAGTTCCACGCCTTTGGACTTGAGAAGCTTCGCGGTGGCAAACACATCGTCGCACCAAAAAGTCAGCGGTTGAAAGCCACCGATACGGCTCTCGTGGCCCGGAGGCGTGAAGAGCGCGAGGTTCACATCGGAACCGGGGATCAACAGCTCAATCCATCGCTGTCCGGCTCCGAAAGCTTGATCGGTTGCGACCTTGAAACCCATCTTCTCGGTGTAGAACTTTAGCGCTCGATCCTGGTCGCTGACTGGAATGCTGACAATTTTGATGCCGCGTATCATCGCGTCCCCCTCTTTGAGATTCTCGGAATATAGCCGCGACAAATCGGCGATGCAATCTGGTAGTCATTGCTATAGTAACGATTGGTATAGGAATGACTTCGATCGACGACTATGTAACCGACGTGCTGATGCGCGATCTTGTCGGACATGACAAGCGGCCGGTGAGTTTTCTTGTGTATTTGTGGCTTGCGGCCGAGCAGCAGCGCAGGAGTTCCGCCGTTCAGATCAGCTACCAGGAACTGGCGGAATCGATTGGTATATCGAAGAGTGCGGCCCAAGCTGCAGTGGCTTGGCTCGCGCAGCGCAAATTGATTCTCGTCAGCAAAGCGACGGTGACGGCGACGCCGAAGTACAAAGTTCTGAGCCCTTGGAAGCGATAGAGGAAGTTTGCGGTCGCTGGTCGCGGTTCGCTAGGCTGTAGCTCGCCGCTGGTCCTGCTGGCCGCCGAGTTTCACACTCACCACCTTCGAGACGCCCGGTTCCTGCATGGTCACGCCGTAAATCATGTCCGCCGCATGCATCATCCGCTTGGAGTGCGTCACCAGAAGAAACTGCGTCTCCCGGCTCAGCGAGTGCAGCAGGTCGGCGAGCCTGCCTACGTTCGTCTCATCAAGGGCAGCATCGACTTCGTCGAGCACGCAGAAGGGGCTTGGCTGGAACTGGAAGATGCCGACGAGCAGCGCGAGCGCCGTGAGCGCCTTTTCGCCGCCCGAAAGCAGCAGAACATTCTGCAGCTTCTTTCCCGGCGGTGAGGCGACGATGTCGAGACCACTCTCCGCCTGATTCTCCACATCGGTGAGCCGCAAAAAGGCCTGCCCGCCGTGGAAGAGTCGGTTAAATACCACACCGAAGTTTTCGTTAATCCGCTCGAACGCCTCATCGAACTTTGTCCGCGAAATCTGATCGATCTCCTTGATCGTTGCTTGTGTGTTGTCGATCGACTCCATCAGGTCCCGGCGCTGCGTTTCGAGAAATCCGTGCCGCTCCGCCGTTTCCTTGTACTCGTCGAGAGCCATCATGTTGACGGGGCCCATCTGCTCGATGCGTTGCCGGAGTTCATGGCAAACCAGTTCTTCGGCAACCAATTCTTCGCCGTCCAGGCGGACAATCTCAGCATCGGCCCGCAGCACGGAAGCCTCCAAATTCACTTCCGTCAGGCAGCTTGCTTCCAGGTGCTCGAGATCAGAGCGAAGCTTTGCCACTTCACTTGACCGGTTGCTGCGATTGTCCCTCAGGTGATCGAGCGCCACGCGTCCCGCCTTCAACTGCGACTCGATCTCCATCAGTTTCTGCCGCAGTTCCAGCGCTTCGCCGGTTAGCTTCTGCGCCTGCCCCAGCGCCTCTTCGCGCAATGCCGTTAGTTCCTGCTCTCGAATCGCAAGCTCTGCCGATTCCCGCGTCCGCTGTTCACGTTCTGCTTCCGCTGTCGCCTGTTGTTGCTCAATGGCCAGAACCCGGCGCTCCAGATCGTTATGGAGCCGGTCAATCCGCTGGAATGCTGCTTCTGCTCCACGCCGGCGCTCTTCAAGCTTGGCCAACTCGGCTGTCACTTGCGCGGCTTCCTGCTGCAAACCTTCGCGCTTCTGCCGCAGAGCACTTAACTGAGACTGTTGCTCGTTGAGCGTTCCCTCGGCTGCTTCGCGCTCTCCCTCGAGCCGGCCCGCCTCTTCGCGCTTTTGCGCGATGGCCTCGTGTTTGGTTTCGCGTGCGTCCTTGTTGCGCGCGGTATGCAGCGTCCACTCCTGCAACCGCCGCTCGATACGCTGCGTCTGGGCCTCCATTTGCTTCAGCGCCGCTCCCTGGTCTGCGGTGTCGCGTTCCGCGAGACGACGCTCTTCGCTGCGCGTTTCCAGCTGCGCGGCCAATTCCTCGATCCGGCGGGCCAGCGCGGCTCCTTCGCTGTCGGCCCGTCCCAGGCTCTGTTCAAGACTCGCCAGCTTCCCATCGATCTCGCGTAGCTCGCGCTTCAACGCCAACGGGCCTTCGGTCGAAGGCTTGCCGCCCGTAACTGTGGAATTGTGAAAGCACTCCCCATCCGGAGTTAGGAAAAACGCATAGCTGTGCTCATGGGCCAAACGCTGCGCGTCCGCCGCACTCCCCACCAGGTAGCCATGCTTCAGCTTGGGCAATATCGTTTCGAGCGATCTTCCAAAACCATTCAGGACCCGGATCGCATCTTTCAGTGGCGTCACGCCCTCGCCGCCAATGGTTCCATCGCTCTCTTCAAAAAGTCCGCGCTGGTCAGCATCGTGAATAAGAAAAGTGGCACGGCCGTCGACGCCCGACTTCAGCAGGCGCACGCCTTCTTCCGCTGCTCCCCAGCTTTCGACCACGACATAATTCAACTCGTCACGAAGGAATTCGTCGACTACTCCTTCATGCTCGCCCCGAACTTCGAGAAAATCGGCCAGCGTTCCAGTGGGCTTCATCCCTTCCGCCAGCGCGCCCGGTTTCAGCAGACGCCGTACCGAATCGGTCGCGTAGCTGTGATCCCGAATCAATGCCTCGAGCGAACTCCGCCTTCCCGCAGCCGCAGCCTGTACGCTACGCAACTCATTCGCGCGGGCGCGCAGAGCATCTTCTTCTGCGCGGCTTGCCTGCAAGCCTTCGCGGAGGGTCGCAATTTCTCCCTCCAACCTTTGGAGTGTCTCGGCTGCCGACTCGAATTTAAGTTTCGCCTGGCCGCTCTGCACCCCAAGGCTCTCGAGCTCGTTTCGGGCCTGGGTGGTTTCGGCCGTCAGCCGCTCGGCCTCGCGCTCCAGCGCCGCTAGACTCTCTTCCGCCTGCGCGGTGCTGTTGCGCGCGTTCCCGGCCAGTGTGAGCAGGTGCATTGCGTGCCGGCGATTCGCTTCGAGTTCGCGTTCTGAATTGAAGACCGCATCGGCAGCCGCGCGCGCCTCGTGCTGTTTCGTCTCCACCTGCTGATGAAACGCGTGTGCCTCGTTCGCAGCTGTTTCAAGAAAACTCTTCTGCTGCGTTCTTTCTTCTGCAATGCCGGTTAGCTGGTTACGCGTCTGTTCCAGCTCGCCTGCAGCCGCCGCAAGCCGCGCCCCCAATTCACTTACGCGCTCGGCATTGGCGCGTTCGCGTGCCGCGGCCCTTTCCAATTCGACAGCAGCGCTATTGGCGCGGTTCTGCGCGTCCTGGGCTTCGCGATCCAGCTCATAACCGCGCTCGGTCAGGCTATGCTGGCTTGCTTCCGTGCTTTCGATCTCCGCCGCGGAGGCGTGAATGCGCTCCGTGAGTGCCGCAATCTCCTGCTCCAGTCGTGCCTGCTCGGCGTCCATGCCGGCCATGCGGCTGGCGAGTACCGCGCGCAGCCGTCGGCGCAGCTCTTCGCGGACTGCCACGAATCGCTCGGCCTTCGAAGCCTGCCGCTTCAGGCTGTTCATTTGCCGCGTCACTTCTTCAAAAATGTCATCGACACGCGCCAGGTTCTGCTTCGAGCTTTCGAGACGCAACTCCGCCAGCCGCTTCTTCGTCTTGAAACGTGTAATGCCGGCAGCTTCCTCGATAATCGCGCGTCGGTCATGCGGCTTCGAGCTCAGCAGTTGCCCAATCCGTTCCTGGCCGATGATCGCGTAGCTCTCCGGTCCGAGCCCCGTGCCCATGAAGATGTCTTGAATATCGCGCAGCCGGCAGAGTTTGCCATTGAGCAGATACTCGCTCTCGCCGGTGCGGAACAGCCGCCGGGTGATGACAATTTCGCCTTTGCGCGGTGTGTTCTGAAACTTGCGCCGCCTGATCTTTAGGACTACCGGCTGCGGACCACCCTCCGCACTCGCCGCCGCCGAGTTCTCGACTAATTCCTCGTCTCCATCGATCGCTTGACCCGGCTGCTCGTTGGCAATAATCTCTTCGGCCTCGGCGGCGCGCTCGCGCCGCACGCTGTCCTCATCCCAATCGACCGGGCCCTCGTGTTCGACCTCGACCTCCGGCTCAACCGGCACCGGCCCCTCGTACGCCGCTGGATCCACCATGGTGAGCGTCACTTCGGCCATCCCGAGCGGCTTGCGTTCCCGCGTCCCCGCAAAAATCACGTCCTGCATGTGGGTGCCGCGCAGAGATTTTGCGCTCTGCTCGCCCAGCACCCAGCTCACTCCGTCCAGAATGTTCGACTTGCCGCACCCGTTCGGCCCCACCACAACGGCGATGCCTGTGCCCGGCACAGTCAACTCCGTGCGGTCACAGAAGCTCTTAAAGCCGAGGATGTGGATTTTCTTCAGTTTCAGCATGTCAACTCCGGATCGATGGGTTAGAAAATGTACAGTTCCGCGGCTGCCCGCAATGGCCTGCTTTTATTGTCCTTCGATTTCAGACTCTACGGAGCCTGGGAAGTAGGGTCAACGACACGAAGGGGTGTTCTTGTGGATAATGGGGGGCCGAACTCATCTTTTCGGGATTTTCAGGAAGTTGAGCCGAAATCTCTGTTTTTGAGGGAGTTTTGGACGCGATTTCCACAAACGAGAACGGACGAAAATCAATGCCGGACCTGTGACGATCCAACGGCCTTCCGGATTACCTTTTCGAGAGCCCGAAGCGCCTGCGGACGCGGGAAACTCGGCCGGCT
>CAZAQN010000157.1:0-4853 GCA_964487345.1 uncultured Occallatibacter sp.
GCGCTGGGCCTGGCGGTGGATGGAACATGGCCGGCGTGGGTGCTGGCGGTGCTGGTTGCGGCGCGCCAGGCAGATGCCGTTTTTCTCGCGATGCAGGCGCGCAAGATCCGGCTGCTGTTTTTCGCATTGTCGGCGCTGGTCTGCCTAACGAGCGGGGCTTGGATGCTGACAGGCGTCCTTCATGGCCAGCCTGAGATTGTGATTTATGCGCTGCTGGGGGAGATCTACGTCATCGCGGCAATCGATTTCTATGCGAACGGATGGTATCAATCCGGAGCTTTGAAAACGATGATTGGGGGATTTGCGGCGTGGGGCGCGGTGTTTCCTCTTGCGTACTGGACAGCACGGCTGTGGCCCCACTTTGCGATCGATCGCGAGGTGTGGAACGTTCCCAAGTTTTGCGTTGCCGTCGGCATGATCCTGGTGGTGATCGAAGAAGATACGCGCGCGGCGCAAGCGCTGGGAGAGGATTACCAGCTTCTGTTCAACGGCAATCCTGAGCCGTTCTGGATCACAGAGGTTGCTACCCTTCGTTTTTTGGCGGTGAACCAAGCGGCGCTCGAGGCGCATGGATACACGCGCGAAGAGTTTTTGAAGCTGAAGCTGCCCGATGTGCTGTCGGCGGAGGAGCATGATTTGGCGGCTGCGTCGGTGCGGTCGCCCTTGGCAGGTTCGCAGCATCGGGCATCGCGTCATGTGCGTAAGGACGGAAGCAAATTTCCGATGGACATCACGGCGCAGGACATCTTGTTTCAGGGAAAGCGGTGCCGCTTTGTGATGGCGCTGGATGTGACGGAGCGCGAGGTGCTGCAGCAGCAGCTGGATCACCAGGCTGGGCACGATTTGCTGACGGGGCTGCCGAATCGGAGGCTGCTGCCCGATTTGCTGGCCAAGGCGGTGCAACACGCGGTTGACTCGAAAGAGAAGCTTGCGGTGCTGTCGATCGACATCGATCGGTTCAAGCGGGTGAACGACGTGTATGGATTGCGGATTGGCGACGAATGCATTGAGCGCGTAGCCGGTTTATTCTCGTCGCGCATGCGGTCGATGGACATTATTGCGCGCACGGGCGGGGACGAGTTCACGATTGTGGTGACGGGGTTGAAGAGCACGGTGACGGCGGAGCAAGCGGTGCACGATCTGCTGGAGGCATTGGCGCAACCGCTCATCGTTCAGGGGTACAAGATTGAGCTGCCGGTGAGCATTGGGGTGGCGGTGGGTCCGGAGGACGGCGTGGACGCTCTGGCGCTGTGGGGTGGCGCTGAACGCGCACGCATTGAAGCGAAGGCTGCGGGGGGAAGCAGAGCTGAGTGGTTTTCCGCGGAGCTGCGCAATGCCGCGGAAGAGCAGGTGGAGTTGGAGGCCTATTTGCGGACGCGGATGGACGAGGGCGGGCTGCATCTGGCGTATCAACCGATTTATGGACTCGACGGGACGATTCGCAGCATGGAAGCACTTCTGCGGTTGGATCATCCGGAATTCGGAGTTGTAAGTCCCACCAAGCTGATTCCGATCGCAGAGGCCGCGGGGCTCATTATTCCTTTGGGCGAGTGGGTGATCGAGGAAGCGTGCAGGCAACTGCTGATCTGGAAGTCGGAGGGTGTGCCGCCGGTGCCTGTCGCGGTGAATGTTTCAGGTCTGCAGATTGTGCACGTGGATTTTGCGCGCCGCCTCATGTCGACGCTCGAGCGTTACTCGATCGATCCCCGGCTGATGCACATTGAAGTGACGGAATCGGTAGCGATGCGCAATGTGGCCGATGTGACGGAGCAGATGAAGGCGCTGTCCGCGAAGGGCATTGAGTTTTCGATCGACGATTTCGGGACCGGGCATTCGTCGCTGGCGCGGCTGAGCCAGCTGGGCGCCTCGATTCTGAAGATCGACAAGTCGTTCATGACGCCGAAGTGCACGGAGAATGCGCACACGATTGTGCAGGCGATTATCACGATGGCGCATACGATGGGGCACAAGGTGGTGGCGGAGGGCGTGGAGACCGCGCAGCAGCTTGCCTGTCTGCGGGAGCTGCGCTGCGACCTGTTCCAGGGATACCTGTTGTCCCGGCCAATCGCGCCGGAGAAGATTCCCTCGTTGCTCGGCGTGTCCCATCCCGGGTTCGGCCTCGCGCCGGTTTCGGACGAGACCCTGCACCTCGTGGGGCGCGTTACCGCGTAGATCCAAAAATAAATCCCTTTCGAAAAGGAAAAGCGGGCTTATACTTGCGGCGTTCCCCCGACCCCGGAAATTCAATCTCATGTACTCGTGCCTCAAACCGGGCACTTTCAATTTGAGGTTTCTTTGTCGGCCGCGAGCATATCGGCACGGGAAACCTCCGGTTAGTTCAGGAGCATGAAATGAGACACATCGCTGGACTCGCGATCACCTTGCTGTCGTTCACTGGAATGACGTTTAGCCAGTCAACCGAATCTCTCAAAAAGATTCCCATCACCACGTCCTCGCCGGAAGCGCGCAACGCGTACCTTCAAGGACGCGATCTTGTCGATAAGCTGCGTACGGATGAGGCTCTGCCGCTATTGAACGAGGCAATCGGCAAGGATCCAAACTTTGCCATGGCGTACTTGCTGCGTACCCAAACCGCGCCGTCCGCCAAGGAGTTCTTCGCCGATTTGAAGTCCGCAGTGGCGGCAGCCGACAAGGTCTCGGAGGGTGAGCAGCTGTTGATCCGGGCGCAAGAGGCCTTCGCGAATGGCAACAGCATGGAGGGCGGAAAGGATTTCCAGAAACTGGTAGCCGCGTTCCCGGACGACCAACGAGCCCACGAGTCACTGGCCGCCTTTTACCAGGGCATTCAGCAAGACGACAAAGCTATCGCGGAGTGCCAGAAGGCTGTTCACCTGGCCCCGGATTATGCGCCGGTCTACAACATCCTTGGCTATTCGTTGCGGAACGCCGAGAGGTACAAGGAGGCGGAAGCGGCCTTACGCAAGTACATTGAGCTGATCCCGAATGAGCCCAATCCATATGATTCATTGGCCGAGCTACTGATGAAGGTGGGCCGGTTCGACGAATCCATCGAGTCGTACAAGAAAGCGTTGTCGCTCGACCCCCACTTCTTCAGTTCCTATCGCGGGATTGCCGCGAACCTGATGTATGAGGGCAAGCACAAAGAGGCGCTCGAACATTTACAAAAAGAGTACGACCTGGCGCTCAACGACGGCGACCGGGACGATGCGCTTCGCAACATGGCGGTCGTCTACGTGGATGAGGGTAGTTTCTCCGAAGCGATCGAGAAGATTTCAAGGAGCTCGTCGCTGGCCGAGCAGCGCGACGATAAACCTACGATGGCCTTTAATGCGGATACCCGGGGCTATCTGCTGTTGAACGAAGGGAAAGTCGACGAGGCAAAAGCGGAATTTGCGAGAGCTCTTGAGCTTTCACGGCAATCGTCTATTCCCGATGCGATGAAGAAGCCCTTTGAGCTCGGAATCGACGGTCGCATGGCCTTGGTGGCCAGCGCGAAGAAGGATTTCGAGGATGCCAAAAAGGACGCCGAGCTGATGAGGGCCGGCTACGAGGGACTGGGTAACCCAAGGCAGGTGCAGGTGGCTCAGGAGGTGCTGGGGATCGTCGCCCTGGATCAAAACAACTACGATGAAGCAATCGCGCACCTGACCGAAGCGAACCTTCAGTCGCCCTACGTCATGTTTCAGTTGGCCAAAGCGTATGCCGGAAAGAAGGACGCGGCGAGAGCGGCGGACTACTACCGGAAGGCAGCCGACGCCGACACCCTGCCCGAGTTGCAGTACGCCCTCGTGAGAAAGCAGGCGAAAGAGGCCTTGGGGAAATCGACAGACAAATCGGCGACCCTTGCGCGGTGATCGGTTTTTTCGCGGCTACGGTCCGATGCCGAGAATTCGGCCGTTGATGCAGGGCGCCGTCACGCCAGGGCGACAAGATCTTCGCGCGAACGATCGAGCATTTTCTGGTAGAGGCCACAAACGGCATATTTTGTGAAATGCGGCGAATGGCGGTGTGCGTCCGCAGCGGCCGAGTCTTTGTATTGCTCGTAGATGAGGACGGCGTCGGGGTCGCCCTCAATGCGGTGTGGAATGTAGCTGATACAACCGGGTTCCCGGCGCGATGCCTCGGTGAGCAGGCGAAGGACTTCGGCGACGTCTTCCCGGTCTTCTGGCGCGAACTTCATCCGAACAGTAAAGCTGATCATGGGAAAGGGTTCCTTCCTGTAGCACTTTGAAGTCTTGCGCAGAGACCGGCGTTCAGGAAATCAGGGACCAGTCTTAAAAGAACTGGCCTCAGAAATCGTAGACGGTCGGGGGTGGGATTAGTTTACCCGTGAATCTCGTCGAGCGCAGCTTGAAAATCGGGAAGCACGATGGTCTGATCGCGGTCGGGCCCGGTGGAGACCATGGCGATTTTCGCGCCGCTCTCCTTCTCCTGAAAATGGAGGTAATCGCGCGCGGCCTTGGGCAGCTTGTCGAATTCGGAGATGGCCTCGGTGGACTCGCGCCAGCCTTTGAGTTTTGCATAGATGGGTTTGATCTGCTGTAGGCCGTAAACATCGGCGGGAATTTCGTCGGTGACTTTGCCGTTGATTTCATAGCCGGTGCAGATGGGAATCTCGTCCAGTTCGTCGAGAACATCGAGCTTGGTGACGACGAGCCACTCTGCTCCATTGACCTGATTGGAGTAGCGAAGTAAAGGGATGTCGAGCCAGCCGCAGCGGCGCGGGCGACCGGTGACGGCGCCGTATTCCTGTCCGCGTGCGCGCAGATTTTCGCCGATGGCGTCGTGAATCTCAGTGGGGAATGGACCTTCGCCGACGCGCGTGACGTAGGCCTTGGTGACGGAGATGACGGTGCCGATGGCGGTGGGGC
>CAZAQN010000158.1:0-4716 GCA_964487345.1 uncultured Occallatibacter sp.
GTTCCTCTCCGAATGAAGCACTGCGTTTGAAATCTCGTTCCTCGCGCAAACTACATACCGGAATCGGCCACACATTCGGATTCCTTAAGAAAGACCCCATCGGCGAAGAACTCACGGATATACCTACGAGAACGCAGGAACCCACGGCTTCCTTCACACCCGCATACGGCGAGCACACGGAATCCGCCGGAGTGATGAAGAACTTTCTCTGCCCAAGACAAATACTGCGACCGGCTACCTGGCTGCAGAGCGGCATTACGAGCCGGCAATGCTCGTACGCAAAACAGACTCGACAGCGCTGTATCACTCGGTGCCATCGTTCACTAGAACAACAACAACTCGATCTGGATTCAGGAAAGCTACAGCAAGGTGGTCACAGTTCCTTGGTACACTACATCGAGCGTCGGGTCGATTGTGGAATCGCCCTAAGCGATAGCAGACGCGCGTACTGCTCCTTACTTTGTTTGAATCGATTTCACCTCAAACATCGGCGAAAGCAGGCAGCTGACCCTGACGGCATCTAGGTCGGGCCCAGAAGACTTGTACAATAATTTGCCCTCGACCGCGATGTCATATCGTTCCGCCTTCATTCCGGCGAATCGTACGCCGGGGTTGTACCACGGACCTACATTCAAGTTGATCTCATAGACTCCAGCTCCGGGACTGAAGCTGTGGTCGAACCCTTCTCGATTCACCTTGTCGCGAGCTGCTTTCAGGCAGACCTCGGCTGCCTTGATTTGTCCAGCCGCCGTCTCGATGCTGGGCGTGAACTGCTGTGGACGGGGCAGGTGCCAGGATGAATTTTCCGAAGTCAGCGAGTCCGGCTCATACTTTCCGGTGCTTCCGCTCACACGACACTCAATAAGTTCTGGGATAACGCCGTCTTCTGCGATGAAGGTGGTATCTGGATGGACGGCGCGGGTGCCTTCCACGTAATTCTGATCGATCAAAAACGGAACCGGCTTGACCTTTGCTCTCCGTGCGCACAGCGTTTCCTTCGCTGGATCGTTTTGAATTGTGCTGTTGGAAACCATCTGGCCGTTCGCAACCACTGATACGAAGATCAGAAAGCAGAGGAATGCAAATAAATTACGAGTCATTTTGCGTCTCCTTGATTCCCGAATCTGAAAATTCCTCGACCGCTGGACCACCGAAATACAGGTCCAGTTGCTAAAGAGATTAGCAGCAGAAGCGTGGAATTTCTCCCCGACTTGGCACGTTGGATGTTGGCAATGGCTCCGATACGAATGGCTCCGCCGAATGTTAACGAACCGGCAACCAATGAGATCGTCTGCCACCTTTGCCTTCGATTGACTGGAGCCGGTTCGGACTTACAGTCTAAGTGATGGAAAGCTGTGGACGGCCCATGCGCTTAAGCGCGCCATGCGACGGAAGCCAAAAAACACTACGATCATTTTAGGATTAGTTTATGCGGTTTTTATGTCAGCCTAGTTACATTGCAAATAACCTGAGATAGGACGACTTGAGGGGAGCATTCTTGTTTTGCGAAAGAATGACCAGAGGGGTAGTGCGTCTTATAAGCTGCAGACTTCTTACTTAGTTACATTTCTGGATTTTCCTTACGACAATCTTATGGCGCGTCGCATAAGACTTTTAACTGAGGGGGCGATATCAACCAGCCGTTCCTCCGTGAGAGCCAACGCTTTTTAACCTGGCGACGCCAATCGTCGAGGAGATCAGATACGCATGAGGAGTAACTTCAGGACGGTCGTCATATGTGGTGTTGTAATATGTGGGTTCACCGGGCAGCTTATCTGCCAGGCCCAAAACGCAACATCGAACGATGACAAGAAGTCCACGACGGGAGCAGCCGCCAATACGGCTCCCGGTCAAACGGCTTTAGTCAATCTTGCGGCCTTGGAAGCGCCTGCGACGGAACCTGGCATGCAGCCTATCGAAGCGGCGGCTGTAGGTACGGATTCCACTTCCACAGCGTCTGGAGCTTCCGTTGCTGCGGGCTCTTCCAATTCAACGGATGCAGCCTCGGTTCCCGCTGCGGTCCCAATGAAGAGCGATGCGGTCATCAGAGAGCTGACTGACATGAAAAAGCAGTTTTCCCAGTTAACACAAATGGAAGCCGACATGAAGGCCCGGATCGGCAAGCTCGAATCCGAGTTAGATACGGCCAAGCAGGCGGACGATGCGGAGAAGGATGCGGGCGAATTGCGTACGGCAGAGACGGGAGATAGCAGTTCAATGGCGCCAGGGACACAAGCAGCAGCGCCCGCTCCGGCTGCAGCGCCTGCGCCTCCCGAAATCGATGCGCAGATTACGACCAAGGGCGAACCGTTCCCCGGCGACTGGACCTGGCTGAACAGCAACGGGCACGCAACGGACAGCCCGATGAGCACAAAGTACTTTACTCCGGAGTTTCGCGCGGACGCGAACTACACGCTGGATTACAACCATCCCCACGACGACAGCCTGGGCGGATCGACTGAAACGTTTCGTTCTGACGAATGGCAACTTGAGCAGATCAGCGCCGGTGGTGACATCCGCATTCAAAACGTACGCGGGCGTATTCTCACCATGGATGGCCTGTTCGCTACGACGACGGTTCGTAATGACGCCAGTCCCAGTCGAGGCCAATGGGATTTAGCTGGCGCGTATAAATATGTTTCTGAAGCCTGGGGCGGTTACCACTGGAATGTGGACCACGGGCTCAACGTAGATGCCGGCATCTTTGTCTCCTATATCGGCCTGTTCAGCTATTACAATTTCGATAACTGGACCTATCAGCCCTCATTCGTTTCCTCCAATACACCATGGTTCTTCAACGGTCTTCGTATTCAGTACTTCCCAACCGCAAAGTTGAAGATCGAGCCGTGGATCATCAATGGCTGGCAGACTTACGCACGTCCCAACGGCAAACCTGGCCTTGGCGGTCAGATTCTCTGGCGCCCCACGTCGTATCTTGACTTCGTGTTCAACAACTACGGTTTGGGAGAAGACGATATCGGCTATCCAGGTCGCTCGCGCGTTCACGCCGACTACAGTGCGCAGGTCAAGTTCTATGACGAGCCGAAGAACACGCTGGACAAGATGGCCTTTACAATTACCGGCGATGCGGGCTGCGAATACGGCGGCGGATCTTCTAGTGGACCCTACAGTCCGACCGGTTCATCGCCCGAGATGGGATCAAGCTCCACTTACACCGGCGGTGTGAACTGCCACAACAGCCACGATGGCAAGCCCAAGCAGATGTTCGTTGGCACGATGGCATACCTCCGGGGGTGGTTCGACAAGGACCGCTACGCGGTGACTCTGGGAGGTGGCCTGATGAACAATCCCGGCCGTTACCTGACGTTGTTGCCTCCCATCAACGGCGCCACTGCGATTACCGGAACCCCGTACTTTACCGAGAATGGAGGCGATCGCGCGCAGATGCACGACGGCACGATTACCTTCGATTACATGCCGGCCCAGTTCATCACCTTCCGGTTGGAGACTGGCTATCGCTTCTCTGACATCCCGTACTGGACGGGCCGCGGTGGCATTACCCCTCCGGCCTTCGCGGGCGGCCCTCCCACCAACAACGGTCAGCCTGCTCAATATGCCTGCGCGAGCGGAGCCCCCTCCGGTTACGGATACGGCAGCCTGGCGCTGGCGGAAACAGCATGCTACACCGCAGGAAACGGAAGTGGCGCGGACACGAGCGCAATCTGGTGGCCGGACCTCCGCACGAACCAAACAGTCAGCACCATCGCGATCATGGTGAGGTTTTAACCGCAGAGCCCACCTAGGCGCGCCGTTGTGAGCGCGAATAGAAACACTGATGGAACGGGCAGCATCGGGGTTGTTTCGCAACTCCGGTGCTGTTCGAGAAACTCAATTCATCCCTATCTATCGGTGGCCGCCACTCTCGGCACATAATTGCCGAGTCACTTTGGTGCGCCAGAATGACCCTAAGACGCCAATCCCTGATATCCAATTAATTGCCAGGTTCTCTGGTTAACATTGCTATGCGTCTAGGTTATGGCGCGATCAATCCGATGTCCGAGTGACCGGACGCGGCACTAAGTTATATGAGATCACATAAGGAATGCATGAACATGTTTTCTCGCCCCTAACTCCAGATAGAAACTTAGATATTGCTAAAGAAGTCCCAGGGACTTACGCGATTTAATGCAATCTCCTTACAGCTCCTTTATGGTGCGTCGCGTAAGAATTACCGCAGCGACATTCAGACTCAAGAAGAATTCCCGTCTGGATAGTTCTGTCCTCATAACTGCAGTGTGTCTTTGAAAAGAAGAGGGGCGCAAAAGAGGGGTGCGAGAATTCGTATGAAGAGCAGATATTTTGCATTTGGCCTGATGGCAATCGCCGCGTCTCTGGTCACAAGCGGCTGCAAGAGCGACAAGGTGAATGCGGACGCAGAGGCCCCGCCCGCTGCCAAGGTGATTTCCGGAGTGGACGTCTCCTTTTTCGCGGTCGATCATCCGGAACAGTATCCGATCGTAGCGGCGACCCAATACCAAGCCCCGTCGCAACTGTCCGTGACCGGCACTGTGTTTCCGGACATCGCGCGGACCGTTCCGGTGATTTCGCTCGCCTCCGGACGTATTGTGGACATCCGCGCTCGCCTCGGCGACGCAGTAAGGAAGGGCCAGCTTTTGCTGCGTGTTCGCAGCGACGACATCTCGGGAGGCTTCGACGCCTACCGCAAGGCCGTCTCCGATGAGCTGCTTGCGCGCA
>CAZAQN010000159.1:0-4665 GCA_964487345.1 uncultured Occallatibacter sp.
TCGCCCCACACGCGTTCCGCATGGTCTCCCAAGCCGATGGTGAATGCGTTGGGACGCGTAACCGCAATGCCGTCGAAGAGCTTGAGGTGATCGCGAAAGTCGATGAAGTCGGGGTAGGAGGTCGTCACCACATCCCCGCCCGGCGTGACCGACTCGAGCGTTACCAGCCGGCTCGGATCCGCGGCTCCGCCCAGCGGTTGCAGCAGCACGGCATTGATCCATGTAAACACGGTAGCGCTGACGCCAATACCAATGGCCAGCGTAAGCACTGCGACCGTGGTAAATCCGCCGTTGCGCACCATCATGCGCATACCGAACCGCACGTCCTGCAGCAATTCCTCAATCCACGGCAGCATGCGACGTTCGCGATAAACCTGCCGTGTCTGCTCTATACCGCCCAGCCGAATCAGCGCCTGGCGTCTCGCTTCTTCAGGATCAAGCCCGGCGCGCACGCCTTCTTCCGTGTGCATTGCGATGTGGCTCGCCAACTCATCCTGAAACTCGTCCTCGGCCGGGCGTCCGCGCAGCCCGCCGAATACGCGTATCCAGATCGATCGCAGCTTAGCTCGTAGTAGGTCCATCGCCTCTCCTCTCACGCTTCCGCGTTCGGCGCCAGAAAGCGCGACAGAATCTCGGTAGTCTGCTCCCACTCGGCCGCCGCTTTGCGCACTTGCTTTTCACCGGCCTTGGTCAGCTCATAAAACTTCGCCTTGCGATTGTTATCGGAAACACCCCAGCGCGAGCGAATGTACCCTTCTTGCTCCAGCTTCAACAGCGCAGGGTAGAGAGTTCCATAATTCAGCTCCAGCAGATCGCCGCTGGTCTGCTCAATGCGCCGCGCCAGGCCGTACCCATGTTGCGGACCCATCAGCTGCAGCGTCTTCAGCACCATCAGCGCTAGCGTTCCCTGCCAAACATCGGTCTTTCCGCCCATCGTACCCCTCCTATGGCAAACCAATAGAGAGAAGCATACACAACCCCCTATGGGAATGCAATACGAAGCAATCTTAATTTTTGTTGCGGTTCATCTGTTACGCTGGCGATTGAATTCCTCATCTAGCTAACTACGGAGACCATCCCTGTGACTCTGCGCGTCTTCCTCGCTGCCGGCTTCGCAGCCGCGACGCTCCCTCTCCAGGCGCAAAATGCCGACCTGGTCGCATCAGCCGAGCGCCAGCTTCCGGCCCTCACTGAAACCTACAAACATCTGCACCGCAACCCCGAGCTCTCGCACCACGAAGAAGCAACTTCCGCCTTCATTGCGTCTGAATTGCGAAATCTCGGCTACGCCGTTACCGAACATATCGGCAAGTATCCTGACGGCTCGAAAGCATTTGGCATCGTTGCCCTTCTCCAGAATGGAGCCGGTCCACGCCTGCTCGCGCGCACCGAGCTCGATGCGCTTCCAGTCGAAGAAAGGACTGGGCTTGATTACGCATCCACGGTTCGCTCCACCAACGCGCAGGGCCAGGCCGTCGGCGTCATGCATGCCTGCGGGCACGACCTGCACATGACAGTTTTCCTCGGCGTAGCGCGCGAAATGGCCGCACGCAGGAGTCAATGGCACGGCACGCTGATGCTCATCGGCCAGCCTTCCGAGGAAACCATCGACGGCGCAAAAGCGATGCTCGCGGATGACCTCTACGAGCGCTTCGGAAGGCCGGACTTCGTTCTTTCCGAACACGACTCGAATGAAGTCCCGTCCGGCTCCATCGCCTTGAAAGGAGGACCACTGCTCGCCAGTTCCACCGGCGTCTATGTCACCATGCGCGGCATCGGCGGCCACGGTTCCTCGCCCCAATCCGGCAAAGATCCCATCGTGCTCGCCGCGGAATTCGTGCTGGTCGCACAAACCATCGTGAGCCGCCAAATCGACCCGCAACAGCCTGCGGTGTTGACCGTCGGCACCATTCATGGCGGAACGAAAAACAACATCATTCCCGATGAAGTTACGATGGGCCTCACCCTACGCGCTTATTCAGCTGAAGTCCGCGACAAGATTATCGAAGACATTCGTCGCACCGCGAAAGGGCTGGCCGAAGCCTATGGCGTTCCTGCAGATCGAATGCCCGAGGTCACCCTGGGTGAAAGCACTCCCGCCACTCTCAATGACTCCGCGCTCGATAACCGCCTGCACTCCGTGGCCACGGCCACTCTGGGCGCGGATCGTGTCCTCGATGGGAAAGCTGTCATGGGCAGCGAAGACGTCGGCCTTTTCACCCTCGACGGCAAAATTCCCGGCGTCATGTACTGGCTCGGCGCGGCCGATCCAGAAAAACTCGCCGAAAGCCGGAAGACCGGCATTCCGCTGCCCAGCCCACACTCAGCGCTCTTCGCGCCCGTCTATGCTCCGGCAATCACCACAGGGGTAACAGCCATGACCGCCATGGCGCTCGACCTGCTCAAGTAACGAGCCGACCGGCGCCAATTCCTCCGCCTACCTGAAGCTCTTTTGTTACTTCGATGGATCAACCAGCGCCTGATACACGACGGGCCTGCTCTCAAATTCAAGATTAGGACTAGCCGGCCCCAGCAGGCGCTGAATCATTCCGATAAAAACCACATCGTTCGTCGGGTCGATCCAGAACCACGTGCCCGCAGCACCATCCCAGAAGAACGTTCCTTTCCCATCCGGCAAATTCGCCTCGGGCGGATCGAACTCCACTGCGCAGTTATATCCGTAGCCGAATCCCGGCCGCATCACCTGCAGGCCGATGCCAAACTTCCCTGTCAGCAGTTCTGCCGGTACATGATTCGAGCTCATCAACTTCACGCTCGAAGGCGCCAGAATGCGTTTGCCGTCCAGTTCTCCGCCGTTTTCGAGCATCTGCGCAAAGCGGTAGTAATCTTCTGCCGTCGAAACCATTCCTCCTCCGCCCGAGGGCATCGTGGGTTCCGTTTCGTATTGGCTCATTCCGCCGCCCGGGCCTCTCTGCGCCGCAACCAGCTCGCCATTTGGCCCCGTCGTATACAACGTCACAAACCGGCTGCGCTTCTCCGCCGGAACATAGAATCCCGCGTCCCGCATGCCCAGCGGCTGATAGATGTGGTCGCGAATAAAATCCGGCAGCGTCTGCCCTGAGAGCTTCTCCACAATGTAGCCCTCAATATCCATTGAGATCGAATATGTCCAGCCCTTCCCCGGCTGATACAACAGCGGCAGCTGCGCCACTTTGTCGATCATCTCCTGCAGATTTTTCGAGGCGAGCACATCGGCATCGCGATACATTTTGTCTACCGGCGTATTGCCGAAAATCCCATAGGTGAATCCAGCCGTGTGGCTCATCAGTTCGCGCATTGTTGGCGCATGATCCGGGTCCTCGAGAATCACCTTCCCGTCGGCATCCATACCCTTGAAAACCTTCAGGCGCGCAAACTCCGGAATATACTTCGCGATCGGATCGGTCGGCAGCCACTTGCCCTGCTCGTAGAGAATCATCATCGCCACGCCTGTCACCGGCTTGGTCATCGAGAAATCGCGGAAGATCGTATCCCTGGTCATCGGCGCACCGCTTGCCACATCCCGGTAACCGTACGTCCGATAGTCCACCACCTTGCCGTGACGCGCGAGAATCGTTACGATTCCGGCGATCTGCTTCTTATCCACGCTCTCCTGCATCAGCGCGTGCAGCCGCTCCAAGCGCTCTGAAGAGAATCCCACCGATTCCGCCTTCACGACCGTCAAGTCGAGCGTGTGCCGCGCAACCTGATGCGCCGGCGTTTGTTGCGCCCGCAAGCGCGCATCACCCAATGCGACCCCTCCAATCAAGAACGCGGCCGCATAAACCGAAACACTTCCTGTCCTCATGAATCTCCTGTGCCGACTTAGTAGATCAACTTAAGTGAAAACTGAATCTGCCTCGACGTACCGGCTGTCTTGCTGATCTCGCCGAATCCGGAACCGTTCAGAATATTTGCCGGCAATCCCATGTTCACAATGTTGAATAAGTTGAAAAACTCCGAGCGAAATTGCAGGTCCACACGCTCCGCGCCGCTCTCCCGGCGGCCAAATGGCGTGTCTTTGATAACCGCATAATCAAAGTCGTAGTAAGCCGGCCCTCTGAAGCTGTTGCGGCCAAGCGAGCCGAAGCGCCCATCATTCGGGCCGGTCCCTCCGGTAACGTGAATCGGAATCGAGAAGAAATCGGTTGCGTTGTCCGCCCCTTCGCCAAAATAGTCATAGCGATTCGCGCGCGCGGTGGAGAGTTTCGGCTTCGCGATCTGGTCGGGCCGGTCCACACCATTGGAACCATAACCTGTCTGCTGAATACCCGAATAGACCGTGAACGGCGAGCCCGAACTGATGCTCGAAATACTGAGCACTTCCCACCCGTACGTCACCTTCCTGCTGATTGGGTGCAGAAACTCCACGCTCTCGAGATGCAGGTCCTGGGCAGCGCTGAGTCCAAAACCATGCGTCACATCGAACCCGGACGGCCCTTTCTCCGGATGTGTATCGTACGGATCCTGCGAAAAGCCTGATGCTACCGCTCCGGTCGATCCCGTGCCCCCCAGAACCTGGCTTGAGTCGTCGATCGACTTACTCCACGTATAACTCGCCTGAATGCCGGGCCCGCCATGGCCCGTCGTTCCAGAAAGTGAAGTTTGAAGCGCATGATAGGTCGAGTGCGCGTCCGAGAAAATGACATTCTCTACTCCGAAACC
>CAZAQN010000160.1:0-4584 GCA_964487345.1 uncultured Occallatibacter sp.
GTTGGATTCTGCAAGTTATAGAAAAAAAGCTAGGTACCACCGTCGGTCCCGGCCGAGCCTTTTGGGCTGGCTTCAGTGAGCCGCATGAACTGCAATAGGCAATCCGATATTCTCTCGGGAAACAAGTGGGAGCGTGACAGTTATGTGGGCGCCGCCAGTTTCCCGGTTGGCCGCCGTGACGGTACCATCATGTGCGCGCGCGACGGCATCGATGAATCCAAGACCAAGCCCGTGACCATTCGACTCTCTGCCCTTGACGCGACGTTCGAACAAATGCGGCAGCACGTCGGAAGAGAAGCCTGGCCCGTTATCCTCAAAGATCAACAAAATTGTCTCATCTTCGGTCTTAAGTCGAATCGTCACTGTGCAGGCGGCGGGCAGATGTTTGAGCTCATTGTCGAACAGGTTTGCGACCATTCGATGAATCAGCGCAGCATCGGCCTCAATTGTGGCGGAACTTGTGCTTTGGAAGCGGATCTGCAACCCTTTCTCGGCCATGCTGGGTTCGTAGAGATCGATCATGACTCGAATCAATTCGTCGAGGTCAATCTGAGTGCGCGCGAGCCGAAGTGCATCTGCCTTGGATTCGGCGACGTCCAGTGACTGGTTCAGAAACTCCGTGAGACGATCCAGTTCTTCAATGGCAGAGACGATCGGCTCAGCTTGGTCCCCGTGACTGGTTGCAGACAAAGACATCTCAAGCTTCCCGCGAATAGCAGTCAAGGGGCTGCGCAGATCGTGTGCCAGCGAATCTGTGATGGTGTGAAGTTGATGCATGGAGTTCTCGATGCGGTCGAGCATGCGATTCAGCGTCAATCCCAACTGGGCTACTTCATCGTTGCGTTGCGTGGTCGGCACTCTTGTGTTGAGATCGGAATGGCCGATTCTGGATGCTGCCTCAGTGATTTTTCGGACATGACTTAGCATGCGTTTGGTCGTAGAGAAGACAATCGCGAACCCGAAGAATACAATCAGCAACCACAAGAGCAGAAAGCGAATCCGAAGGCTATTCAAGACGCGCAATTCATCCCGCTCAGAGAGTCCCAGATAGATCTGGCTTCCATCGTCAATACGGATGCAGGCCACACGAAAGGGAACCGCGAAGCCCTTCACGCGAACATCGGTAGGTTGGTCGGGAAGCATCCTTCTCGTAAGAATCGCCCGCAGAGTGTCCTCGCCTGAGCCGGCTCCAACCCATAACTGAAGCGAGTCGTCGCCGCCTCTTTGCAGGAAGAACACAGAGTCATTTGTATCGCTCTCCGAAGGTAGCTTGTTCGGGACCTCGCGAGCGGCCAGCTCGGCAACCTCTCCGACAACGCGGCCGTATAGCCTGTTCTTGGGTGTGCGCTCTGCCACATTTCCAAGAACCTCAACTTCTCCGGAAAGCCATGCATCGCTCCGCCTCTTGATATCGTTCTCCACAAACCATTGAAGAAAGACGAAGACAAGCATGGTTCCAAAGGCGAATGCTAGAGTAGCCCACAGCGAAATCCGCCATGCGGCACTGCGCAATTTTGGATTACCGGTCTTTGAGGACATAGCCCACTCCTCGCAGCGTCTTAATTAACGGCTGTTGTCCATTGCTATCTACCTTTCCACGCAAGCGATAGATGTGGACATCCACGACGTTAGTATCTGGATGAATCCGCATACCCCAGACTTGATCCAAAATCATTGAGCGAGTAACTACCCGACCGGCATTCCGACAAAAATATTCCAATAGAACAAACTCCTGCGGTGTCAGCTGCAGCAGTTGGCCGGAGCGCGAGGCTTCGCGGCGAAGCAGGTCCAGTTCAAGATCGAGAACACGCACTCGAGTTGCTTCGTTGCCCGACGGATTCTTGCGCTTGAGCAGGTTGCGAAGCCTTGCCAGCAATTCAGCCATTGCGAATGGCTTCGTTAGATAGTCATCTCCGCCTTGTTCCAGCCCCCGCACTCGATCGTCGACAGATCGACGCGCCGAAAGGATCAGTACGGGAGCTCGAACACCCAGTTCACGCAGACGAAGGATTAGAGTGATGCCGTCCTGATCTGGCAGACCCAGATCGACGATTAGAATGTCAAACGCCCCGCCGATTGCGAGGCGCTCCGCAGTCTTACCATCCGCAGCGGCTTCCACTTGATACCCAGCTTCCGCAAGTGAATGTTTAAGGAAGCCCTGTATATCGAGTTCGTCCTCAACCAGTAGAAGCCGCATGATTGCATATAGTAGTGCATCTACTGGGCGATTGACGTGGCTACGGCAAACCTAGAAATTCCGGCTTGGGAAATGCCCTTTTTTGCGCGCTTAGATGAACAATTTGTCATGATCGGGTCGAGTGCGCTCCACGCCTATTCAATACACTACGGAAGATGCAGCGAAATGTGACGGAATTGTCATCGAAACTTTGCCTCCTTCTCGTGAACGTGGGAGCCTCGTCGAACTCAAATTTGTGAGGGTAGTTGATGATTACGCGCCGGCGCTTTGCGCAGTTATCCGGTCTGGCAGCGAGTTCCGCGATTGTGCCGAAGTCCGTCCGGGCTGCAACAGCGCCGGATGTGCGTCTAGAAATCGCGTCTTACACTCTCGAAGCGTCGCCGAAGCATCATATCCGCACGGTTGCCTACAACGGTCAGGTTCCTGGGCCCCTTCTGCGCATGATTCAAGGGAAAGAGCAAAGCGTCGAGATACACAATGCAAGCAGCGACCCTGAGATCGTCCATTGGCATGGACTCTTTCTCCCGTCGAATATTGATGGCGCGATGGAAGAAGGCACGCCGATGATCGATCCCGGGATGTCTGTTCGCTACTATCTCAAACCCGATCCACCTGGATTTCGCTGGTTTCACACCCACACCTTCGCTGGAAAAGATCTTACCAAGGCGCAATACGGTGGTCTTCACGGCTTTCTCATGATCGAGGCCCGCAACAATCCGGGGAACTATGACCAGGAGGTTTTCCTCGCCCTGCATGATTGGGGAGGTCACTTTGAAGGCGGCGATGACGGTTACATGAATCCTGTCTACGACGTCTCGACGATCAATGGGAAGATGCTCGGTTTTGGCGAACCCGTGCGGGTGAAACAAGGTAATCGAGTGTTGATGCATGTGCTGAATTCGAGTCCAACCGAGGTGCACTGGGTTGCGCTGGCCGGACACAGCTTGCGCATTGTTGCTCTCGACGGGAATGCGGTGCCCCTGCGGCAGACGGTCCCGATGCTCCGACTGGCGCCGGCAGAAAGAGTATCGGCCATCGTCGAGATGAACAACCCTGGCATGTGGGTGCTGGGTGAGGTCCGGAAGCACATCCAGATCGCCGGAATGGGCATCGTTATCGAATACGGAGGCGCCAGCGGAAAGCCTGTTTGGACGCAGCCCGAAAGCCTGATCTGGAATTATCGCCAGTTCGCAGCGCCGGAGGAGACTCAAACGTCTGGAGACAAGCCTACAAGAATCGAATTGGTTTTTGACTCCAGGTTTCAGGGCCACGGAAACGAAGAGCTTTGGACGATCAATGGCAAAGCGTATCCGCATACGGACGAGCCAAGCCTAAAAACAGGGCAACGATACCGTTTGGTCATGAAGAACGAAAGCATGGACGACCATCCAATGCACCTGCACCGACACACGTTTGAAATTCGACAAGTAGACGGCGGTCCCGAAATCAGTGGACTTAGGAAAGATGTTGTTCTGGTTCCAGCGAAGACGACCGCCGAAGTTGAGTTTCTTGCCAATAATCCGGGCAGAACGCTGTTCCACTGTCATCAGCAAGATCACATGGACCGCGGGTTCATGATGGTGTTTGGCTATGCATAGTCCGTCTAAGCCAAGTCGCGTGGTCATTCTGTGCTTTCACAATCTGTTGTTAGTCGCAGCATTCCTCCTGCTGCTCACAATTGCGGCTAGGGCTCAGGGTAACTACGAGATTCAGGTCTATGGCGCTGATACGGTCCAACCGAAGAACCTTATGGTCGAGTTACATTCCAACTACACGGTCACGGGGCAGACAAAAGTCATCGACGGGATATATCCGACCAACCACCAGGAACACGAAACGCTGGAATTGACGCAAGGGATCAATGACTGGGCGGAGGTTGGCTTCTACGTTTTTACAAGCGAACAGGACGGTCACGGAGTGCAATGGGTTGGCGATCACATCCGTCCCCGTGTACGGGCGCCGGATCGCTGGCATCTCCCGGTCGGACTGAGCCTCTCAACTGAGGTCGGCTACCAACGAGCCGTATATTCACCGGATACATGGACCTGGGAGATCCGGCCCATCGTCGATAAAACTCTAGGCCGCTGGTACTTTGCGTTTAATCCCGCGTTGGAACGAACCCTGCACGGGCCGGACGTCAACCAGGGATTGGGTTTTTCGCCTGCCGTGAAGGTGAGCTATGACTTTACCCCTAAGATCAGCGGCGGCTTTGAATACTATGCAGATTACGGCCGCCTGGGGGCGTTCGACGCGCTGCATGAGCAACAGCAACAGATTTTCGCCGTAACCGACCTGAATGTTTCTCCAAAGTGGGAGATTAACTTTGGAGTCGGTCTCGGCCCGACCGCCGCGACGGATCACTTGATCGTCAAGGGAATTCTCGGCAG
>CAZAQN010000161.1:0-4581 GCA_964487345.1 uncultured Occallatibacter sp.
TTGAAACAGCGCCATCGCAATCCTGACAGACATACTGCGTCGCGAGTGAGTGACCATCTATCCTGACATAACCCAAATCTAGTGCAGAATCGAGTAGAGGAAGAGTAGTCCACGATTCGCCCGCAACTGCCGAACCGCCGTGTTGATAGTATGTGGCTGGCATGACGATTAGGACCCCCCACATTGTTGACGGCGAATCTACAGGCGGCTCGGTCCGCCAGTCGGGTTTAGGCACAAAGAGAAATATCCTGTCATGGCGCGATGCACTCTACACAGGACAGTCCCACGCGGCCTGACACTCCGCCGGTTGAGTCGATTGCGCTCGCGCTTTTGGACTGGGAAAAGCGATGGGGAGTTTGACCAGCGTGACGCTACCCTTGCTCATCACGCGAACTACCATGAGATTGTTCTTTGGTTCGGCCCCACATCCATTTGCCAACTCAGCCTCGTCCAACTGCTGCATTGGTTCGACAGGCACGGCCGGGACAACACAAGGCTTCGCCTGGTCTCCGCGTATGGCGGCTGGCTCATGTCCGAGCAGATTCTTCAGGCTTACGCCAACCGCCGACCGATTACTCCATCTCAGATGCGGCTCGGAAGGCGGGCATGGCTTGCGTTCTGCTCCCCGACTCCCAAGCCTCTCTCCAAATTGTTAGCCGGTGATCTTCGCGCGCTTCCTGAGATCCGAGACACAATAAGTTTTCTACTTCGAGAGTATCCCGAGAGGCATAGCGGCCTCTCTCGACTGGAACGGAAACTTCTCCGGATTGCGGACTCTTTGGGAATCACGACGCCAGCCGTGACTGTCAGCACGACGCTCCACAGCGAGCTTGTAGGCGATACTTTGCTGTTCGACATTCTGCGGGCGCTCATCACTGTACCTCACCCGCTGCTCCGCTTCGCTATGCCCGTCCAAGGTTCGCTTAGGAATTATCAGTTTAATGGTTCCCAGATCGAGATGACCGATACCGGTCGCGCCGCCCTGGCAGGAAAAGCCGACCATATCACTCTTAACGGTATCGACCGCTGGATCGGTGGCGTGCACTTATCCGGGCATCAGGTGCGCTGGCGATGGGACGAACGCAGCACGGCGATCATGTCTCAACGTGGGGATTCCTACTCGATCATTGGAGGATAACCCTCAATCCATCACTAACCCGTTTTTGGGTTGGGGAAGGTCAGGTCACAGACCATCCGGAACTCGCAAGACCGCGCCGATTCAGGGCTGGAAACGCGCATCGCCCTGTTGGCGTCAACTGAGTTCCGCGCATTTTGTCGGTGGCTTGTCGATTAGGACCACTCCGCAGAACTGAAGATGATCCGTGCGAGTCGTTCGGCACGTGCAACCATGACGTCCGGAGTGCAGCCGGTCTTATGACCAGCTTTCGCGTTCAGGCCAAATCTTTCACTTTGTTGCCTCTGTAGCATCGTTGATGATTCTCGAACTAGAGCTGAACCGATGGAAGTTCCGGAACTCGATTTGGTTCAAATCTCTCGCGGATCGGTCATGCGTGACCTCAACTCGCGCGGCAACAGGCAACAGATAGTCGTGGCTTCGTATCGCGATGTAGTCGTAGTCCACGCTGACGGAAACTGCATGGACCCGAGAGGTATTCGGTATATCGTCTGCCACCATGGTGATTCGGCGAACACCCCGGGTTGCACTATCGATGAAAACCTGACCGTGGCATGCGACAAAGGTCGTCGTCCCCGCGCCCACATCGAGAATTGAATGTGCACGAGCAACGTGAAAGTCGAAGACCTGAACCGTCCCATCGCCGAGCACGCCTGTTTCCTTCCACTGGAATTCTGTCTTCGATGAGGTTCTGAACACTCCTTCGAGCACTCCGCCGAACTCTCCCACCGAGACAACTCCGGCCATGTCTTCTCCTGTGTCTTTGTGGCTTTTGGCTCTGTAATGCTCCCTCACCAACAGTTTTCTTGATTCTTGATGATCGAAAAAGGTCAGGAGTTCCGTGAACTTATCCTCATGTTTCCACTGTCCTCTACTATGGGGATCGATGGAGCGGTTCGTGACCTGCTCGCAGACAAAGTTGGGTAGCGAGTGGCTATACCCGGTTGCATAATGAGCCGCATCTGCAAGAAAGGATTTCAGCTCATCTTCCGTTGGAGGTTGGATGGCGGTGGTCGGAAATGTGATCACGAATTTTCCGGCCGGGACAACTGGGGGAATCGAGGTGTCAGGGATAGCTGCATCGCCAGGCGCACTTGGAGCGGGCGGAACGGGTGAGACTGCGCCAGCGTCTGCTGTTGGCTTGTCTGAGGCACCTAGCTGGAACCCCGCCAAAACAAAGGATGCGTGCGCTTCTGCGGTTTTTCCTCCCTGAGTCAGGCTCACTCTCACCTCGTATTGTCCGTCTTTGGGCGGATCGATCGAGAAGCTGGCTAAGTACGAAGAGAATCTGGCTTTCCTGATTTGCTGCGAGATCATCGGAGCGCCTTCCGCAGGCTTACCGTCCTTGAGCACTTGAACGTTGAGCACAGGCGCATCGACCGCATCTGGATCGGAGTGCGCTATGAAGAACAAGGGAACATCCTTGTTCCCGACTGGCAGTTGACCTGAAAGGTTCGGCGTCACCTTTTGGTTCCCATGCTGTAGTGGCTCCGAGGGGTCGTCTTCGACGCGAAACGGCTCTGCTCTGCGAACCAGGACAACGTCACTCAAGGACGGCGTGCCGGAGTCCTTGGGAATCTCGAAGGGGATGCGCTCAGCGCCCGACTTACCGCTGTTTTGGTCCAGGATCGCTGTTTCGAGAAGGTACTGGCCAGGAGGCGCTATGAAATGACGCTGAAAAGTGATGGCTTCGAGCCCTGACTTTTCAACGTCGCTCGCTGCGCCACGTCGCGGGATATCTTCGCTGAAGTGAGCAACCTCTGCACCGCTCTTGTTCTTGATGTCGGCAAGGATCGAGATATGAGCCGAATACAGATTTGTGTTCGAATCCTCCTGAACGTCAAGGCCCGAGAGCGGTGTCTCAATGGCCAGCGAATTGACACTACCCTGGTCCACATCTTCCATATGCAAAATCGATGCGTGAAACGTCACATCCTTCGGCAACTGGGATCCGCCAAGAATCTTCATGAGCGGCAATTCAAATGGCTGGATAGCTGCGCCGGCACCAGCGGGCAACGCGAGATAGCCCGCCTCTGAACGTATCTTGAGGCCGGTCCGAAGAGATTTGACGGCCACTTTACGAAACGCTCCGTCGTATTCCCGAATCGGCGGGAGATACGAAGCTTCATAGTACGTCGTCAAATCCTGAATCATTTGCTTTACAGGCTTCACGAAATCGTCTTCCGCAACGATGTAACTTCCGCCCGTGGACTCTGCCAAATGCTGTAGGACACTCTCAGTTGCTTCGCGGTCAAGAGACTTCTCTGAGGAGTTTGGAGCGCCCGCCGCAGGACCTTTGGTGTCGACGTCCACCGACATCCCAATCGTTTCCAACTGCGCCGAGCGGCGGTCAACATGGCTGAGGTCGACAACATAAATGGTCACGTTGGCTCTATTCGCGGCGCCAATGATGGAGTCGATCCCTGCTTTGGTCCGCGAGTCGGCCTGCATGCCGCCAGGCGAAGTGAAAAAGATGACGGCCTTTCGTCCCTCAATCTGCTCTTGCGATTGGATCAGGGCCAGGAGACCAGCAAGGGAAGGCTGAAGGTGCTGTTCCTGCGAAATCCTTCCTGAGTTGTTGAAAGCCCCAAAGAGGGACCTATCGAGCGCGCGATCCTTCGGACCCACAGCCGCCCCGGACAAGTCTGCGCCTGTTCGCACAACGGACACGAGAGTCTTTTCCTGCTCGTCTGGCACAGCTACGCCGGTCGGCTGAGTCGCTGTGCTGATTGCCAAATCAAGGGCCTTGCGGTCGGACGTGAAACTGTGCTGCAACTGGAGGCGCCTTTTTACATCCAACACTGAAAAAGAGAAGCTGCTCTCTGGGAAAATCTTGAGAATCTTTGTGGCGATTTCCCGGGATTGGCTCATGGCCGACGGGTCTACCGCCCCGTGGCCCTCCTCAACAAGCCCTGGTTGATCGAAGAGAAGCGTCATCAGGTGCTCTGATTTTTCCTTGCCGTTTACGAGCCGAAGACTGCTGAGATTGACCGGGGAATCGCCATCCGTGATCGCAATCTCTCCAGGCTTGAGGTCGAGAACGGGCTTATTCTTCTTATCGAGAACCACAAGGTTGAGGCGGATTTCTCCGGCATTCACCGAGAATTCAGTCGCCGGCTTCATGGGCTGCAACAAAGAGTAGCCGCGGCGCGCCTGTAACTGCAGACCGTTTCGATCAACCTTCACCTTCAGTCGATGATAGGTTCCGTCCGGCTTAGAGCTCTCGACTGCAAGTTCGAGAACGTAAACACAGTCGGGAGCTTGCACCAGGGACTTGAGTCCTGCATTCAGATCATTGCTATTGTGAAAAAAGGTGCCACCCGTGCCTTCGGCGAGTTCCCCCATCGCGTCCTCTGCAATGGCCATGCTGCCGCGACGGAATTCAGACTGTAGCTGCAGGCTCCCGCCGGCGGAAAGAATGGTGCTGAAGCTTGGGCTGCGTTCGT
>CAZAQN010000162.1:0-4553 GCA_964487345.1 uncultured Occallatibacter sp.
CCGAGCTCTTCGTTGTACTTGCCCATCTCGAGCAGGAGCTCGGGATCGGGGAGGGTGCATTCTTTTTCTGCCTCTGGGGTTGATTTGACGATGACCATGAATCGCATTGCGAAATCTCCTTTGGGTTGAACGATGGTTCGGTGGCTTGAACTCAGATTGAGAGCGCGGTTGGATCGCTGGGTCTCGCTTTCGTACTGGCTCTCTGCTGATACGTCGAACGGGGTGCGGCCGAATCGACAGGAGAACGGAATTAAATAAATTATTTTACGGGTCGTCTGTTGATGGTCGTTCCGGAGGGGGCAGGGGCCGTCTTCAATCAACAGTCTCCCGGCAGCTTCCTGACAGCTCTTCTGGACTTGACGTCGAAAGATCGCGCAAAAACTCCTGTTGCTTTCCAAAAAGACCCGTGCCATCATTCCTGTAGGAAACCTAAAGGTCAGTCCCTCCATGAAGGAAAAGCCCGACGTTTTGCAAGGAACGCTTGCGCTCATGGTCCTCAAAACCCTCGATGTGCTGGGCCCGCAGCACGGCTACGGCATCGCCCGCCGCATCGAGCAGATCAGCGGAGATCTGCTCGCCGTGAACCAGGGCACCCTTTATCCCTTGCTGCTGAAGCTGGAGAATGAAGGCTCGATTGCCTCGCAATGGGGCGCATCGGAAAACAACCGCCGCGCCCGCTTCTATAGCCTGACCGCGACCGGCCGCAAGCAACTGCAGGTAGAGGCTCGCGACTGGAAGCAGACCGCGGCCATCATCGCGCGCTTCTTTGAGGTCAAAGCCGAGGACCTGCCATGAGATTCCTGCGCCGATTTTTCATTCGCCTCTCGAACTTCACCGCCAGAAGGCGCGCCGACCAGCGCCTACGTGAGGAGATGGCCGAACATGTGGCCTTGCAGGCTGAGGAGAATTTGCTCGCCGGCATGTCGCCTGCCGACGCGCGCCGCCAAGCGGTGCTGAAGTTTGGCGCGGTGCAGGCGGTGAGGGAAGCATTTCACGATGAGCAGGGTCTGCCATTTGTCGAGATTCTGTTGCAGGACGTGCGCTATGCCCTGCGCATGCTTGCCCGGTCGCCCGGCTTCGCCGCCGCCGCGATTCTGACCATGGCCCTGGGAATCGGCGCCACCACGGCCATTTTCAGCGTCGTCGACGCGACGCTTCTCCATCCCTTGTCCTATCCAAAGCCGGACCAGTTGGTGCGCATCGAGGACGATCTTCCCGGAGTAGGTGCGCGAGATGTTGGGATGTCCGTGCCAGAGTTGAAGGACCTTCAGCGTTCGGGAATTTTCCGATACGTCTCGGGTGACTGGAGCACATCAGGGAACCTGACCGGATCGTCCCAGCCTTTGCGCGTCGCTCTCAAGATGGTTGCGCCGAATTATTTCGCATTGCTGGGTGTGGACCCACAGTTGGGTCACACGTTCGATCCCCATGATGAAACCCCCGGATTCACCCTCGAAGTGGTCATCAGCGATGGGCTGTGGAAGCGGGGGTTTGACGGCGACCCGCATATTCTGGGCAAGAGTTTGCGACTCGACAATGACGAATATCACGTCATCGGCGTCTTGCCTCCCGGTTTTCGCGATGAGGGAAGAACAACGGAGGAAAGGAACGCTGACATGTGGGCGGCAGCCGGGTTCGCCGCCATTCCTTTCCCCCCGCCAGTGCGCAACTCACGGTTCGCTCCAGGAGCCATCGCGCGCATCTCTCCAGGCATGACACTGGCCGCCGCACAGAGCCGGATGGACGCGCTTGTTGCATCCTTGGAGAAACAATATCCCGCCGATTATCCGATCCAAAGTGCGTGGAGAGTCCGGCTGGTGCCGCTGAAGGAGAGCGTGGTCGGGAATGTTCGCCAGTCCCTGCTGCTGCTGCTGGGCGCCGTGGGATTGGTTTTGCTGATCGGATATGTGAACGTCGCGAATCTCCTGCTGGCGCGCGCCAGCGCCAGGGGACGCGAGATCGCCGTTCGCCAGGCGCTGGGAGCGGCAAGATCCCGCCTGGTGCGGCAACTGCTCACGGAGAGCCTTCTCCTTTCGTTGCTCGGTGGCTTGGCGGGTATAGCCATTCTGTTCGCAACCAAGGGGCTATTGCTGCGCATGGTGCCGGACAGCCTGCCGCGGCTCAGCGACATCTCCATTAACTGGAGCGTGCTGCTGTTTGCGCTCTTTCTCTCGGTGGTTGCAGGCATCCTCTTCGGTCTTGCTCCCGCTTTGCAGGCGAGCCGGGTTAACCTCACTGCCAAGCTCAAGGCGGAAGGGCGCGGCACAACCGGATCGGGCGAGCAGGCGCGCACGCGGCGCGTGCTGGTGGTGACGGAATTTGCGCTCTCGCTGGTGCTGATGATCGCGGCGGGGCTTCTGCTGCGTAGTTTCTGGGACGTGTTCAACGTGGGGTTGGGGTTCAATCCGCAGAATGTAATGGCTGTGCGCACCCGGCTACCCGTGCCCAACGATCCCAAAACCAATATCTATGGAACCGCTGCCCAGGAGGCAGTGCTTGTGCGCGAGATGCTGCGCCGGGGCCGGACTCTGCCCGGAGTCGAAGAGGCAGCCGTCGGAAGCATCGGCTCAGTACCGTTGAATCATGGCCGAAATCTGAATCAGGTCATCTTCGAAGGACGCGGCTTTCGCGGCAGCGACCCTCCTTTGGTCGAAGCATCAACCGTAAGCCCGGAATATTTCCATCTGCTCGGTATCCCGCTGGTCCACGGCCGTTTATTCACTGGCCAGGACAACGAGAATGTGCCCCAGGTCGCAATCATCAACGAAGCATTTGCGCGAACCTGGTGGCCCAACGACAATCCCGTAGGCAAGCGCGTCAAACTCAACGGTCTCAGTGCAGCCACTTCCTGGACTACGGTGGTTGGTGTCATCGCTGATGCGCGCACTGAATCGCTCGAAGAAGCGGATGTTCCGCAGATTTACAATTGCTTGTTTCAAACAACGGATGATGAGCTTGTTCTCTTCCTGCGCGGGCGGTTGGACCCCGCCGCGACTCCTGAAGAAGTGCGCCTGCAGGTGCATTCCATCAACCCCGAGCTTCCTGTCTTCGGTGCAATGACTCTGCCCGGCGTCGTGTCGGGATCCTTGTCGCAAAGGCGATTCTCAATGGAAATGGTTTTGATTTTCGCCTTGACGGCTCTGCTGCTTGCGGCCCTTGGAATCTATGGAACCATTTCGTATCTGGTGAACGAGCGCACCCACGAGATTGGCATTCGCCTCGCGCTGGGAGCAAACAGGGCGAAGATTCTGCAGATGATTCTGCGCCAGGGATTGGAACTTGCCATTGCCGGTGCCGCCCTGGGATTGGTTGGCGCGCTGATTGTGTCGCACTTGATGGCAGGGTTGCTTTATGGTGTGAGGCCGACCGATCCTGTGACGTTCGCGGGAGTCGCCGTTCTTCTGATCGGTATCGCTCTGCTTGCCTGTTACCTTCCGGCGCGGCGGGCAATGCGTGTCGACCCCATGGTGGCGCTACGCTGTGAGTAGCCTCTATCGATGGTGCGACTCGAGTCCCGCTGCGGCTGTCTGGCGCCGATTCCCGGCCTCGATTGAATGCTCTTGCGATAGAAAAGGGAGGATCCATGACACTCAACCGCTGGAAAGCTAGAGTCTGGAAATTTAACAGATGGTCTCAAGAGGAGTTGCCCATGAAGAAGATTCTGACTCAGTTCGGAGTGTGCGCGCTTGCGGTCGCTCTGATGGTGCCGTTTGTGCAGGCGCAGCCGGCAGGATTGCAGGCCGCCTTCGGAAAAGATGCCGGAACGCTTTCCGAAAAATTCACCGGACTCGCGCGCGTTATGTCGGGCAAGTACGATTGGAAGCCCGGCCCGGGCGTTCGCTCGGTCAGCGACGTGTTCAACTTGATCGTTAAGGAGAACGGCCTGCTCGCCGGCGTGCTCTCGGGCACACCGAATACGGGGGCACAGCCCGCGCCCATCACCGATCCGGAGAAAATGCAGGAAGCCCTGAAGGCTTCTTACGTCAATCTTCAAGCAGCGATTACAGGACTTTCCGACAACGACCTGCAGACACCGGTGAAACTGTTCGGAAGAGACATGACGAAGCAGGGCGCGCTGCTGCTGCTTCTCGAAGATCAACACGAGCATCTGGGGCAGTCGATCGCGTACGCGCGGACCAACGGCGTGGTTCCGCCCTGGTCTAAGTAGAAGCGCCGCCTTGTGATCATCGCACGCTTTTTTGCAGTGAAAGTCGAGGACCTGCCATGAAATTCCTGCGCCGCCTTTTCATTCGCCTTTCGAACTTCGCCACCGGAAGGCGCGCCGACCAACGCCTTCAAGAAGAGATGGCCGAGCATCTTGCCTTGCAGACTGAGGAGAATTTGCGCGCCGGTTTGCCGCCAGCCGAGGCGCGCAGGCAGGCCGCGCTCAAGCTGGGTGCGGCCCAGGCCATACGCGAGCAACACAACGCCGAGCAGAGTCTTCCGCTCGCTGAGAATTTTCTCGTCGATATCCGCTATGCGTTTCGCATGCTGCACAGGTCTCCCGGATTTTCCCTGATTGCCATCGCCACCATGGCCCTCGGCGTCGGAGC
>CAZAQN010000163.1:0-4543 GCA_964487345.1 uncultured Occallatibacter sp.
AAAACGTGGAAAAGGCTTCGGTTGAAGATAGCAAGAAGGTGGTCGAGATCTGCACGAAGTATGCGCAGAAGGGGATGTTCAACATCTTCCTCGCTGTCTTTTTCTCGACGCTTGCGTTCGCGTTCATGGAGCCGTTCCTGTTTATCGGTTACCTGTTCTCGATTGCGATCTTCGGTCTATACGAGGCTATCTTCATGGCCAATGCCGGCGGCGCATGGGATAACGCGAAGAAGATCGTCGAAGTCGACATGCACCAGAAGGGCACGCCTCTACACGACGCAACCGTGATTGGAGATACGGTCGGCGATCCGTTCAAAGATACTTCGTCGGTGGCAATGAACCCGGTTATCAAGTTCACAACCTTGTTTGGATTGCTTGCTGTCGAACTTGCCGTGACGCTGACTGCGAACAATCCCCTGCTGACACACGTGCTGGCGGTCGCGTTCTTCCTGGTGTCGGTGTTCTTCGTACACAAATCTTTCTACGGGATGAGGATTGAGTCTAAGGGATAGCAATTGATTCCTGCCTGGTAAAGAGAAGAAAACGTCGCCTCGAAACGGGCGGCGTTTTCTTGCGCAAAATGGCGGGCGCCTTCCGATAACAGCAATTCCCATCCAAGGGGATTTGCGTTATGCCACTCGCAATTGCGGGATTGAGTGTCCTTGCCATCGAGAGTGGAAAAGCAAGTGAAAATTACGCCGTGGCGCTATAGAAAGTGCCGGCTACCGATTCGTCAATCGTCAAACTTGGGGCGTTGAGCGAGCTGTCGGCGGATGTTCCAGTGGAGTCGGTGGAGATGCCGGCGCTGTTGGTGGTCGAGGTAGCTGTTGCGTTGGCGGAGTTCAGTGGGGCTAATGCCTCTTTGACCAGATTGAGTGTCAGCTTGTCCTCCAGCAGTTGTTTGCCGATGGCGGACTTCTCAGCATTGGCGGAGATTGGGGTCGTCGGCGGCGCGGCGGTCGTTGCCTGGAATGTGCTCAGGGCGGTCTCTGCTTCGGACGTGCTGCCGTCTTGTACTGCCGTGCTCACCGAGTTCAGAAAAACGCTCAAGGGATTGGACGCGCTGGTACCCGCGGGCGCGAGCGCTTTGAGCGCCTGAACAATGGTCTGGGTTGTGTCCAGATTTCCAGCCGAGATTGACTTTTCGAGTTGCGAGACCAGCGTGCTCACCGAGCCTTGCGGCGATGCCGGATCTCCGATGCCTTGGAAACTCATGATGCTGGAATTGGCAACAATCGATGAGATACTCATGCGGGTTCTCCTATTCTGTGAATCTAGAAGTTAGAGAAGTCTAATCTCTCTATTGACGTTCTTCGGAGGAATCGACACTGACGTGAGGAACTGTGAGGAGCCACAGAGTACTTTCGTTCCAAGGCGCCGCACTCGTTGCCCTGGCTGATGTGTAACAACACAGACAGGCAGTGATCGTCCTGCACAAGCAGGCTCGACCTGTTGCTTTTGCGTCGCCACATCCGCCTCTGAGCGCCAAGGTCGCGGTCCGCATATTTGGTACCAAGGCGGGTAGAGACGCGGGACACACTTGAATGCCTAGTTGCTTGCTCTTATCCGGGGGTGTGTTATCCAGGGGGGGTGTCCAGGGGGGCATGCTTTCGGTTTCGACTGCAACAGCAGAGTGCCAAATGTCCACAACTCCCACAGGCAAGACTCGATTCTGCACATTTTATGCGCCTTGTTTGCCGTTCTTGAGGAGCATAGGCTTGTCTGGGTGAGGGCGACCGGGACGGGGACCGCTATTGCACCATATTTGGGGCCTTCCGAACGCCGCAAAGCCGCGTCTGTCAAGCCTGTTTTGCGCTTTCCACAGCGAAGCTGGCCGAATCTTGTGAGCGAGTGCTCGATTTTGCAAGTCGGTACTGGAAATGCGAGTAAAATACAAGATGTAGTGGTTTGTGGTTGACTTGCCCCACAGACAGCGGTATTTTTTCATCTACGGCTGTGAATGGACTGTAAAGAAAACCCCAGTGGAAAGGCTCCCAGTCCAATCCGCTGAGGGACGCGATTTGCGGCAATTATCTCTCTCTGGCCCCGTTTCCCGTGCGTTGCCAAGAATTTCCCCCGACCCAGGGCTTAGGCGCTGGCGGAGGCAGGGTTTATTACTCGAATTTTGCTGAACCGAGAGGATCTCGAAATGAATGAAACACATCTTCAAACCCCCGCCGTATCCCACCAGACTGTTGCAGGCGCCGCGCCCAGTGTGGACGGACTGAAGGTTGCCCGGCGTTTCTCGCGCCAGGGCGTCTCCCCTTACGACGAAGTGCAGTGGGAAAAGCGCACCGCGCTCATCACTGACAGCAAGGGCAACACCATCTTTGAGCAGAAAGATGTCGATGTGCCGCTGGATTGGTCGATGACGGCGACCAACATTGTTGCCTCAAAGTACCTGCACGGTCAGCTCGGTACGCCGGAGCGCGAAACGGGCGTACGGCAATTAGTGGGCCGCGTTGCCGAGACTATCCGCGACTGGGGTATGCAGGGCGGCTACTTTGCTTCGGCGCAGGAAGCCGCAGCTTTCCACGACGAGTTGGCGGTGATGCTCCTGACACAGAGGGTGGCCTTCAACTCGCCAGTCTGGTTCAACGTGGGCTGTGACAGGCTGGAGCCGGATGCGAACGGACAGAACTGGCACTGGGACGCGCCATCGGGCGGCGTGCAGTTTTCCGGCACCGGCTATCGCAATCCGCAGTGCTCGGCCTGCTTCATCAATGCGGTGGACGATTCGCTGGATTCGATCCTTACGCTCGCCAAGACTGAAGGCATGCTCTTCAAGTGGGGTTCGGGAACAGGAACAAATCTCTCCACAATCCGCGGATCGGCGGAACTGCTGTCGGGTGGCGGATCGGCGTCGGGCCCGCTTAGCTTCATGCGTGGCTTCGATGCATTTGCAGGTGTGATCAAGTCCGGCGGAAAGACGCGGCGCGCGGCCAAGATGGTCATTCTGAACGTAGACCATCCGGACATCATCGACTTCATTGAGTGCAAGGCGAAAGAAGAAGCGAAGGCTTTCACTCTGATCAAGGCGGGCTACGACGGTTCGGGTCCGGACTCCGAAGCGTATTCGTCGATCTTCTTCCAGAACGCCAACAACTCGGTGCGCGTGAGCGACGAGTTTATGCGTGCCTACGAAACCGATGGCGAATTTACGACCTATACGGTCAAGAGTCACGAGCCGGTGAAAACCTACAAGGCGCGCGACATCATGCACAAGATTGCCGAGGCTACATGGCTTTGCGGCGATCCTGGAATGCAATTCGATACCACGATCAATCGCTGGCACACGAGCAAGAACACGGCGCGCATCAACGCATCGAATCCCTGCTCGGAGTACATGTTCCTCGATAACTCGGCGTGTAACCTGGCCAGCTTCAACCTGCTCAAGTTTGTCACGCCCTCTGGCGCGTTTGACATCACTGCCTATCGGCACGCAATTTCCGTAGTGATTACGGCGATGGAGATTCTGGTCGATAACTCCGGCTATCCGACAGAGTCGATCGCGAAGAATTCGCATGACTACCGGCCGCTGGGTCTTGGCTACGCCAATCTCGGTGCACTGTTGATGGCCTTCGGCCTGCCGTATGATTCGGACGCGGGTCGCGACTTTGCTGCTGCGCTCACGGCCATCATGTGCGGCCAGGCATATCTGCAATCCTCGATGATTGCGGCACAGTGCCCGCCACTGGCTTCGGCAACGCCCCTGACTGCGCGCGTCGAGTGGAATGGCGGAGCCTGCCCCGGCTTCTACGTCAACCGCGAGCCTTTTCTCGATGTGATTCGGATGCACCGCGCGGAAGTGAACAATATCGGCGGGTCACGTCAGAGCGGAGAGCCTTTCACTGTGCCGCAGCTGGATGCTCTGATCGAAGCCAGCCGCGAGTGCTGGGATATGGCGTTGATCTTCGGCGAGCGCTATGGGTATCGCAACTCGCAGACCACGGTGCTGGCGCCGACGGGCACCATCGGCTTCATGATGGATTGCGACACGACTGGGATTGAGCCAGATCTGGCGCTGGTGAAGTACAAGAAGCTGGTAGGCGGCGGCATGATCAAGATCGTAAACAACACGGTGCCCGCTGCGCTCTTCAAGCTGGGTTACGACAACGATGCAGTGAATGCCATCGTCAGCTACATCGATGCGACGGGCACCATTGAGGGCGCGCCGGGCATCAAGCCGGAACACCTGTCTGTGTTCGACTGCAGTTTCAAGCCGGCGAAGGGGACGCGCTCGATTCATTACATGGGCCACATCAAAATGATGGCGGCTGCGCAGCCCTTTTTGTCAGGCGCGATTTCAAAGACGGTGAACTTGCCGCACGAAGCCAATGTGGACGATGTGGCAGAAGCCTATGCCGAGAGCTGGCGGCAAGGCATCAAGGCAGTGGCGATCTATCGCGATGGCTCCAAGGGCACCCAGCCGCTGAACACCAGCATGGACGCCAAGCGCGAGCCGTCGGCGCTGGATGCCGCCGGGAGCCGGATTCTTGCGCAACTGGCAGCTGGACAATTTGCAGCGGAGGGCGATGTGAAA
>CAZAQN010000164.1:0-4485 GCA_964487345.1 uncultured Occallatibacter sp.
TGAACGTGGGGGCGCCGGTGCCGTCGATCCACTGCGCGAAGAAGGGTGTGAGCTGTTGCTGGCTCTGCGCTTCGGCGACGCGTTCAAAATCGCTGGCGCGGAGGGGTTTGTCGGTGTATTCGCTGAGGACGCCTTTGAGCGTGGCAAGAAATGCCTTGTCGCCGATTTCGCCGCGCAGCATGTGGAAGATCATGGCGCCCTTTTCGAGGGTCATCGACTGGAACTCGGGGGAATAGGGACTCATGCGGCCGACGCTCGAAAGCGGCACGGTGTCGTAGGCGAGCGCTCCGGCAGAAACATCCTGGAGGGCATTGTGGAGGGCGCTGTGGCCGCTCTCGTCTTCGAGATACATCAGCTCGCCGTAGCGGGCCATGCCGTTGACGATCCAGGCGTCGTTGAGGGTGCGCGGGCTGACCTCGGAGCCCCACCACTGATGGGCGATGGTGTTGGCGAGGAGGCGCACGCCGGATTTGTCGGCGATGCGCGAGCCCATGATGCCTGCGAGCTCGGGCGCCCATGCGGCAGGGAGAGTGTCATCGGGCATTTCAACGACGGTGAGGTGAGGAGTTTCGGGCGAGCCAAAGCTGTCGGTGAAGAAGTCGTACTCCTTGGCAGCAGTTTCGGCGACTTGGTTGCCTGAGGCCTGATGGCTGACGGTGAGATATACCTTGACGTTGCCGGGGCCGGCGGTGAAGGGGCCTAGATAACGGCCGGCGATGACGGTGCCGGGGAAGCCGGGCTTGTCCCAGTTGAAGTCGAACTCATCGCCGGGTTTACCGCTGGCGAGGGTGACGGAATGGGACGCTCCCTGGGCACCGCTTGAGAAGACCTTCATTCCCTGCGGGACTTTGATGTGGAGCTGTGCGGTGAAGCGATCAGTCATGAAGCCGGCGGAGGGAAACCAGCGCGCGGGGTAGAGCAGATAGGTGATGGGTTCCTTGATCGCGGCCATCTTGAGGCCTTCGACGGGGCCGTCTTCTTCTCCGGTAATGACGCCCTCGTAGTCGAAGGTCCAGTGGTTGGATTGGCCGGCGGCGAAGGGCTTGGAGGGGGCGACGCGGATGGTGCCGTCGGCGAGGCGCTCGCCGGTGAGCAGCTTGCCGGCATCGTCGGTAATTTTGTTGATTTTGAGGGCCGGATGAAAGCCGAAGCTGACCTCGTCGGAGCTCTCGGGTGCCGTGAAGGTGACCTGGACCTTGGCTGCGATGTGGTGCGTGGCCGTGTCGAGCTCGGCATCGATGACGTAGCCAGTGATGTCGAGGGTGGCGCGCTCGGAGCGCTGGGCCATGAGGGGTGAAGCTGCGAGCAGGGCGGCGGCCAGGGCGAGACATGCGGACCAAATGCATGCATTCCACGAGTTGCGGAAGCGGCGGGTTGAAGATTTGAGCTCGATCATGTGCTTTCTGGATTGCATATCGTTTTTTGTTCACTCGCAGATATTGGATGCGCAGGAATATTTCTCCCGTTCAGGATTGCACGGATTCAGCGACAGGGGAAGGAACGCCTAGGTAGCTGAGGGCGATGGCGGCCACCCTGTCGATGGCTCCGTGGGCTTCTGCACGGCCTGCCGGGTCCGTTTTACCGGTGCTCAGCAGTCCGCGCACGCGTTGGAGCTCCTCCATCATGGACTGCCGGGGAGGCCCGTCGGGTAGCAGGGGTTCAATTTCTCGGACGATATTTGCGGCGGTGAAGTCGCTCTGGATGAGCTCGGGGACTATCCGTTTGCCGGCGATGAGATTGGCCATGGCGACGTGGGGCACGGTGACGACGCGTTTGGCGATGGCGTAGGTGAGGGGTGAGACGCGGTAGACGACGACGAAGGGGTTGCCGATGAGGGCGGCTTCGACTGTGGCTGTGCCGCTGGCTACGACGGAGGCGCGGGCGTGGGCACCTGCGGTGCGGCCTACTGTGCCTTCGGCACCAGAGTTGTCCACGATGCGGATTGTGAGGTTTTCGCGGAGTCGTTCCACCAGGGTGGCAGTGTCGCGGCGCTGTTCGGCGGTGAGTGTGGGAGCAAGCGGAATGATGAATTGCGGCTCGGAATGGCCTTGTTTGAGGTGGTAGTCGTGGAACAGGAGGATTGCCGCTCGGATCATCTCGGGAAGGTTTTCCCGGATCTCTTTGGCTCGGCTGCCGGGGAGCAAGGCGATCCAGGTTCTCGCGGGGTCGAGCTGGTTTTCGGCAGCGAATTGTTCGCGCGAGACGGTGGACAGGGGTATGTCGGCGAGCGGATGGCCCACGAATTCGGCCTGGACTCCGCGCTCGCGATAGAACTGCTCTTCAAACGGGAAGATGACGAGCATGCGATCGACGTACCTTTGCACCAATTTGATGCGGTGTTTTTTCCAAGCCCAGAGCTGCGGGCTGACGAAGAAGAGGACGGGGATGCCGAGTCGATGCAGCTCTTCGGCCAGCTTGAAGTGGATGTCGGGAAAGTCGATGAGGATCGCGAGAGAAGGACGGCGCTCGCGGATGGAGCGCTTGAGGCGGCGGAATTCCCGGTAGATGCGGGGCAGGTGGCGAACGACTTCCGTGATGCCCATGACCGCCATGTCTTCCGCGCGCACGATGCGGTCGAGACCGGCGTCGACCATGCGCTGGCCGCCCATCCCGATGAAGGCGGCTTCGCGCCCTTGCGCCTTGAGGCGTATTTTCAAGGCAGAGATAAGCAGCGCGCCGTAGGCTTCGCCGCTGGCCTCGCCGGCGGAGATGAAGATGGGATTGGGATCGGACATCGACGCGCCGGCTCGCGAGGCGCTGGGAACCATGATAGCGGGTAAGCGTCCGGCGGCGTTGCGGGAGTTCACGTGGGTGCGGATTGGCGGATCTCCCATGCCAAGGCCGCGGCCACTGCGCGCGAGCCGTTAGCAAGTCGGCTTCGGTTTACCCCGGAGTTACCGGCTCGCATTACGGGTGCGGCAGATGCAGTGAACGAAAGCCGCATTGTGCTGTAGTGAGAAATCAGCGACAACATAAGCATGCTTCCGTGCGGAAGGGGATTTGAGAAGGGGGATCTCGAAGACCAAACTGCGCTTCGGCGCGGCTCTGCACGGAGGCTAAATATTTCCCGCCGGTTTGGCGGGGGCGGACGGCTTTGCCGCCTTCAGCTTGTTAATCGCGCGATTGACCCGGCCCCTGAGGGCGCTTTCGTCATCGTTTCCCGTGAAGCCCATTTTGATTTGCAGCTCACAGCCGTTGCCCTGGGGTTTCAGGAAGAGGGCGTTGATTCCCGGATATAGTGCGCCGACGACGATGAAGGAAGCTTTCATCTCTTCAGTGTCGGTTGCAACGATCTTGTAGTTGCCCGCGTTGCCGAGCGTGTCGGTCACCGCGCTCCAAAGATCGCTGCAGGGGACCGGATAGGGTTTGGCGAAGGCCGGAGCAGAAAGAACAAGCAGAAGTATGAAGACCAAAGATCGTGCCATGGCGTGCCTCGTTCCACAGACCACTGCGTAATGAGAAAAAACATACGAGTGCGATTCCGTGATTCGGCCGGATTATACGCCGGCGCATGAGATCGCCACGGTGTGCCGGGGCACACTTTTGTTGTAGGGCGCGGCAGCGCATTTGGGCTCAATCATCTTCCGATTCTGCCGATGAAGTCGATGGGAGGACGAATCTCCATGCCTGACCTGCTGGCGAGCTTTCTTTTAGCCGCTCCGAATCACCGTCTCGCGACTTTCGGATTTGTCGTGATCGCAGTACCGTTGCTTGGGATCTTGGTGCTCGACATGCGGCGCGCGGCGAAGGCCACGGCACGGAGGAACGATGCGACGATGACATTCATGTCGCGGCATCGAGATGAAAACGGGATGCCGATTTTCTTTGAGGCTGGCGAGGACCCATCGGCGCGTGCTGCGCATCGGGTGTTGACAGAGATGCGGCGTGCGGGCGCTGCGGACCGGGCCGGGGACCAGCGCGGACGATAGCTAAACGCCGACTGGCGAACTCCCGACAATCGAGTTCAGTGCGCGCTCAATTCATCCGAAAACTCGCTTGCCCTCAGTCCGTCATCAATCTCAACAATTTGTGTGCCTAGGTCGCGGAATCAGCTTCGCGGAATTGGATCGCTGATGGTCGCGAGCGAGTGATACACTCGGCGCACCTGCCACGGGACGACAAGCGCGGATTCCTCATTGATGGCCCAAAAGCAAGGTACGACTTGGAGGTCGATGATGGAGAACCATGTGGGAGCCCCGCCCAACCCTGGGCTTGTGTTTGAGATGGTGCAGGCGCACCAGCGCACAGCAGCCTTGAAGGCAGCAATCGAACTGGATGTGTTCAGAGCTGTCGGCGAGGGACCGGGCGATGTGGCATCGATTGCGCGGCATTGCGTCGCGTCAGAGCGGGGCATTCGCATCCTATGCGATTTTCTGGTGATCAGCGAAGTTCTGAACAAGAACGATGGCCGCTATACGCACACGCCTTCAAGTGCGGTGTTTCTCGATCCGCGTTCGCCGGCTTGCATGGCGTCGGTGGCACATT
>CAZAQN010000165.1:0-4442 GCA_964487345.1 uncultured Occallatibacter sp.
AGCAGTTCGAGGATCGTAGACTGGCCGCGACGACCGGCCGCCGGACTCACGCGCAAGGTACACTTGAAGATGAATTATGTTTGAGACCCTTACAGATAAGCTGCAGCGCGCTTTTAAGAATTTGCGCGGCCAGGGCACGCTCACCGAAGAGAACATCGCCGACGCGTTGGGCGAGATTCGTGTGGCTTTGCTCGAGGCCGACGTCAACCTGAACGTGGTGCGCGATCTCATCGAGCACATTCGCGTCAAGGCTGTCGGAACCGAGGTGCTGACGGCGCTGTCGCCCTCCGAGCAGGTGATCAAGATTGTCCGCGACGAGCTGATCGAGCTATTGGGCAAAGACGCGGCGCGGTTCAAATTCGCTTCGCAGCCGCCTACGGTCATTCTCATGGCCGGGCTGCAGGGCTCCGGCAAAACGACGACAAGCGGCAAGCTTGCGGCGTGGCTCAAGAAGGGCGGTCATCGGCCCATCCTGGTTTCAGTCGACGTGTATCGCCCCGCGGCGCGCGAGCAGTTGAAGGTCGTCGCCAAGTCGATTGACGCCAAAATCTATGAAGGTGACATGAAGGGCGAAGCGCCCAGCTCGGCGCTTGTGGAGCGTCTTGCCTCCGAGGCGCGGCGCGAGGCGCGGAATTTCGGCTTCGACACGCTGATTGTCGATACCGCTGGCCGCCTGCACATCGACGAAGACCTGATGGGCGAGATGGAGCAGCTGAAGAAGCTTCTCAACCCGCAGGAGATTCTCTTCGTCGCCGACGCGATGACCGGGCAGGACGCGGTCAACTCGGCGCAGGAATTTCATTCTCGTCTTGGACTGACGGGTGTGGTGCTGACAAAAATGGACGGCGATGCGCGCGGTGGCGCGGCGCTCTCCATTCGTCACGTGACTGGGCAGCCGATCAAGTTCATCGGCGTGGGCGAAAAGCCCGACGCCTTCGAGCCGTTTCATCCCGATCGCATCGTCGGACGCATTCTCGGGATGGGCGACATGCTTTCGCTGATCGAGAAGGCCGAGTCCACGCTCGACCGCAAGAAGAGCGAGGAGTTTGCGAAGAAGGCTTTGCTCGGCGACGGCTTCACGCTTGAGGATTTCCGCGACCAGCTGAGGCAGATAAAAAAACTCGGCTCGATGGAAAGCATTCTCAAGATGCTGCCCTCGGTCGGACCGTTCGCCGGCATGCAGCAGGCAGCCGGCCAGGTAGACGAGAAGCAGTTTGTGCGCCTCGAAGCGATCATTAACTCGATGACGCCGCATGAGCGCCGTAATCACGAGATCATCTCCGGCTCGCGCCGCAAGCGCATCGCCACCGGCTCCGGCACCAGCGTGCAGGATGTGAACCAGCTATTGCGCCAGTACGCACAGATGAGCAAGGTGTTCAAGCAAATGGGCAAAGGCGGTCTGGCAAAGAACATGATGCGTGGCGGGCTGGGAGCGATGGGGCTCGGCGGTCGGCAGAAGTTCGGGCGGTAGGCACGCATGACCGCCCTTCAGGACCAGCTCGACGAGATCACGGCGAACACGCGGCACCTGGTGCAAGCGGAGCGGCTGGCCGTCGGCGAGCGGGCTGTCGAGGAGTTGTTTGCGACTGGTGTGGAGGACCGCATCCTGCCCGTCGGTGCAGTGGCTCCAGAGTTTGCACTGAAAGACTCCAATGGCAAGCTGGTGCGGTCGGCGGATCTGCTTGCGCTGGGGCCGCTGGTCATCAAGTTCTTTCGCGGGCGCTGGTGCCCTTACTGTATGACGGAGCTCGAGGCGTGGCGCGATCTTTATGGCCAATTGCGCGAGCGCGAGATTCTCATGGTCGCCATCGGGCCGCAGATCCAGCGGCAAAGCGACTTCATGGCGTCGCAACATGGCCTGCCGTTCCCTGTGCTTACCGATACGAACAACTTAGTCGCCGAGCAATTCGGTCTCGTCTACACCGTGCCCGAGTATTACCGCGCCTACTACCTGTCGATCCTTGTGAACATTCCATTTGTGAATGGCGAGAAAAGCTGGCGCCTTCCTTTGCCAGCGACATACGTAGTAAGCTCCGCTGGACGCGTGGTCCTTGCGGAAGCCCATGCGGACTTTCGCGTGCGTCCGGAGCCAGAAGAGGCGCTTGCCGCGGCGTTCGCCGCGCAGAGCCGCTAAGAATCCCCTATTCCGACCCGGCGAGGCACGGGGATCTTCTCTTGCGCCTGCTCCATTGTGATTCCGCGTAGCAGGAAGACTTTGCTCCGCGAGAGCTCACCCGAGACTAACTCGACGGAGATTTTGGGCAGATCGAAGGTCTTAGCGAGGAAGGCGATGAGGGCCTGATTGGCACGGCCTCCGACGGGCGGGGCCTGGACCGCGATCTTCAGCTGCGCGCTATCACTCTCGCCGTAGGCGCCCGTGATCGCAGTCTTCTTTGCGCCCGGCTGCGCGCGGACATCGAGGGTAACGCCAGCGCGTGTGGTGCGAAGAAAATGCGAGGGCGACATCAAGATCTCTCCCCAGTCTAAGGACCGTTGCGAAAAATTTGCTTCAAATCCGCTACCCTTGGACTGACCCCAAAAGAGTCGATCCCGGCTCAAAGCATGGCCAGATCTGGCCGAGGGTCGGGCACTAACCCTCACGCGCAGAGGTCTTTAGCCATAACCGATTCATTTTACATGGGTTATCGTAAATTATTGATTTCGTAAGCCGAATCGAATGAGGTATTTACGAAGAGTGGTGGGGGTGGGGGTTTTCCCGCGTGTACGGCTCCAGCCTCAGGGCCAGCCTCGAGCCGCACGAAGGCGGGAGCCTATTCCGGCGGACCGGCATAGGGAGCACGCTTGCCGAAGAGCGCCGTGCCGATACGAATGCGCGTCGCGCCTTCTTCGATAGCCAGAGGAAAATCGCCACTCATCCCCATCGAGAGGGTCCCGAGATTCAGTTTCGGATGCACTGCGGCCCACGTATCGCGCCACTGCCGCAAGCTGCGGAAGCAGGCACGGGTCACATCTTCGGCCACGCCCCAAGGGGCGATGGTCATGAGGCCGCGGAGTTCTAGGTGGTCGAGGCCCGGAAGGGCTTCGAGAAGTTCCGTGGCTTCGGCGGATTCGGGATCGAGACCGGCTTTGGTCTCCTCAGGACTCAGCTTGATCTCAAGCAACAAGGGCAGACGCTTGTGGAGTTTGCCTGCGGTCTCGTTCAGTCTTTCGGCGAGGCGCAGAGAATCGACAGAATCAACTGCGTCGAATAGCTCCACCGCACGCGCTGCTTTATTCGATTGCAGATGGCCGATGAGATGCACGAGGATGGGCGCGTCGGATGCAGCGTTGCTGCCCTCGACGCGCAGGGGACCAAGTTGGGGAGCCTTCGCAGCAAACTCCTGCACGCGATTTTCGCCGAAGACTTTCAGACCGAGTGCGGCGGCCTCCGCGATGGTCGCCGCAGGGTAGGTTTTCGAGACAGCCATCAATTCGACGTCATGCCGGGAGCGGCCTGCGCGGTGGCAAGCCGCAGCGATTGCTTCTTCCAGCCGATGCAGGTTTTCAGCGAGCGCCGTCATCGCTCAGTGGCCGTGTTCTTCCAAATACTTTTCCACCTCGAGTGCGGCCATGCACCCGGTGCCCGCGGCCGTGATGGCCTGGCGATAACGGCGATCCTGCACATCGCCGCACGCGTAGACGCCCGCAAGCTCCACGCCATGATGGGTGGTGAAGACGTTGCGCTGCGTGCGGATGTAGCCCTCGTCGTCGAGGTCGAGTTGGCCGGTGAACATCTTTGCGTTGGGTTCGTGGCCGATTCCGAGGAACATGCCTTCGACTTCGAGATCGCTGATGCTTCCGTTGGTCACGTCACGCAGACGCAGGCCTTTCACGGACAGGTCTTCCACGCCAAGCACTTCATCGACCACTGTGTTGGTGCGCAGCTCGATATTCGGATGAGCGATCGCACGTTCGAGCATGATCTTTGAAGCGCGGAAGGCATCGCGCCGGTGCAGCAGGGTGACCTTCGATGCAAAACGAGTAAGGAACAGAGCTTCTTCCATCGCCGAATCGCCGCCACCAATGACAGCGATGGGTTTGCCGCGAAAGAAAAATCCGTCGCAGGTGGCACAGCTTGAAACGCCGTGGCCAATGAGAGCCTGTTCGCTGGGAATGCCCAGCCAGCGCGCGCTTGCGCCAGAGGCAATGATCAGCGTGCGCGTGTGGATTTCGCCCGCGGTCGTGTTGAGATGAAACGGGCGCACGTTGAGATCGACCGAGTTGAGATGCGCCAGCTGAAACGTCGCGCCGAAGCGGACCGCCTGCTTCTTCATGTTGTCGATGAGTTCAGGGCCCTGGATGCCGTCGGGCCAGCCGGGGAAGTTCTCCACCAGGGTGGTGATCGAAAGCTGGCCGCCGGGTTCGTGGCCTTCCAGTACGAGCGGATTCAAGCCGGCGCGCGCGGAATAGATCGCCGCAGTAAGTCCAGCGCAGCCGGAGCC
>CAZAQN010000166.1:0-4309 GCA_964487345.1 uncultured Occallatibacter sp.
TTCGAGACGCTGGGCATACCGATTGTGGAAGGGCGCGACTTTATGCGGGACGACAGCGAAAAAACGCCGCGCGTTCTCATCGTCGACCAGCAAGCCGCAAGTCGATACTGGCCGGGACAGGATGCGCTGGGGAAGAGGCTCTCGATTTGGGGTCGCCTCTTTACCGTTGTTGGCGTGGTGAGGAACTCGAAGCACGCCTTCATGAGCGAGCAGCCCGAGCCAATGATTTACATGAGCTATTTCCAAGAAGCGGACAACGAGACGATGGTGCAGGTGAAGACGCGTGGGAATCCGGCGGATATGGCTCCAGCGGTCGAGGAGGCGATTCACGAGATTGACGGACAGCTTCCCGTGTTCGATGTGCGCACGATGCGGGAGACGACCCAGATGGCGAATATCTTTGTGGTCATGCAGAGCACACTCGCGGGGATGTTCGCGGTGGTCGCGCTGATTCTGGCGGCTACCGGTATCTACGGCGTGGTGGCTTACCGGACTGCGCTGCGTACGCACGAAATCGGGATTCGCGTGGCGCTGGGCGCGGCGCGTGCCGACGTGCTGCGGCTGGTGCTGCTGCAGGGGATTCGCCTGACGGCGATGGGCCTGGTGCTTGGGCTTGCTCTCGCTTTTGTGCTGACGCGCTTTACGCGGGGGCTTCTCTACGGAGTGTCAGCGACCGATCCACTCACGGCTACGTGCGTCACGGCTCTTCTCGCGGGTATCTCTGTTTTGGCGTGCTGCCTGCCGGCGCGCAAAGCGATGGGTGTCGATCCGGTGAGCGCCATTCGTGCGCAGTGAGAAGGGCAGTTCACAATTTTAAGTTCGCAGTTCACAGTGGTCAGGGCTATACCATCGAGTCGCTGCGGCATAGCCCTCACCTGCCTGTCCTGCATGGAGGACGCTTACATGCCGCCGCGGCTGGCGGGGGGAACGATGCCGTTCATGCGCAGGTACTCGACCAGCTGACCGTAGTGATCCATGAAGTGCGCCATGCCGAAGGCGGCCATGCCTCCGCGTGTGCCATTGGCGGTCATCACGAACGCGTTGTCGGACGTGATTGAGTCCGTAAAAATGTGGGCCTGCGTGAAAGAGTCTTTGAGTGCCTGAATGATTTCAGCTTTGGATTTCAGCTTCTCGATGGCGTCGCTCTTGGCTTTGTCGTCGGCCTCGGTGAAATTTGGTCCGCCGAAGAAGAAGTAGTTTGCTTCAGCGACATGCTTGAGCTGACCCGAGAAGGTTCGGACACCTTTGAACTCGCCCGCGGTGGTTGGCGGGGCGAAGTCGAATTTGTCTTCCGGCATGGCTTCGGCGGCACCGACGAATTCGCTTTCCATTTGGGTTAGGAGATGGCCGTAGACCTGGGCCGGAGGGATGGGTGTGCCGACGGGCGGCTTGGCGGGTGCGGAAGTCTGGGCGAGCGCAACAAGGGAGGACGTGGCAAGCAGACAACAAGCAAAGATGAGTGTGGTGCGAGGGGTGCGGATGGGCATGAAGTCTCTCCTGGTGTGGCTCTGTTCGATTCTCCGCTTCGGAGAGCGAAGGCGTAATAACGCGCTTGACAGAGAGTCGTGGTGAGCCGCGTGAAGGGAATGTAGCAGACTGTCGGCGCGTCCCGATAGCTCGATTCCGTGAATCTGTTGTGGGCTGCGCTGAGAGACGAATCAATCGGAAGAATTGTGACGAACCGGCTCAGGACTGGGACGGGTGGCGATCGTCCGCGCTGTGCAACTCGCTGTGCAACTCGCCATTAGTCACGGTGAAGCGTTCGCCGCGCCAGACGATGGTGTTGCCGGCAAATCCTGCGGCCCACATGCCCAGGGCTGTGAGGTCACGCAGAGGTAACAGCCAGAGATTCGGCAGCACCTGGTGGTCGCCGAGCACCCCGGCGCCGACCGTCATGGCGAGAGTGAGGCGCAGGAAGAAGCTCAATCCGAGGAGCCACAGACTGAGCGGGCTGAAGCCACTGGCCAGCGCATTGAGAATCGCCCATGCCAGACCATGAGTGACGACCAGTCCCACGTAGCCCTTCGGCCGCGCATCGCGCACGGTTCGGAGCCAGCGCAATTGGTGGTCGGCGAAGGCGTGCCAGGTGTAAGCGGGAGTGCTGGTTTCAACCACCTCGGCACTAAGGGCCACGGTGTAGCCGGCATGTGATACGCGTGCGCCGAGTTCGTAGTCGTCGGCGAGAATGTCGACGAGGGCCGCAAAGCCGCCGATGCGGTCGAGGGCCTCGCGGCGCACGGCGAGCGTGGAGCCGAGTCCATAGCGCATTCCGCCCTCGATTAATTTGGAGAGCAGCACGCTGGGCTGAAAATCAGTGGCGATGCCCAAGGCTTCAAAGCGCGACGCTAACGTGCGATGCGCGTGACCGCGGTAGAGCGCCGTCACCAATCCCACAGGCTGAGGATTGCGGGGGCCCGCTTTGAGGGGCTGGGAAAATGCGATCATTACGCGTTCGAGGTAGCGGGGGCCGACGGTAATGTCGGAGTCGCCGATGAGCAGAAATTCATGTTGGGCATGGGGCACGAGCTGGGCGAGGGTGCTGACCTTGCCGTTGGCACCGAGCCGCTGCGGGCATTCGATGAGGCGAATGGCATGATCGGGAAACTCGCGCTGTAACTGCTGGACAGCGGCGGCCGCTGGGTCATCGAGCGAGGAGACGCCGAAGAGCAGCTCATAAGTGCCGGCGTAATTCTGGCGGCAATGACTGCGGAAGGAGTCGAGCATGCCGGTGTCGACGCCTTTGAGCGATTTGAGAATGCTGACGCTGGGCGCGAAGGGTGAAAGCTGCGTGCGCCGCGCGGCAATGAAGACGCGGGCGGCGGCGATGGCGGCCAGAAAATAACCCATTCCTGCCAGAACCATTGCCGTCGTCACCACTTCCACGGCCAGGGCGAGAACGTGCGGCATCATTGAAGCCAGAATACAGGGATTAGGCAACGGGGAACGAGCAAAAGGCAACAAGGGAAAGCAACAGGGAGTGGGGAATAGGGAACACTCTAAGACGGGCCCAACGCTCGCGTGCTCACTCTGCGGGCAACCTGAAGGACGTACTCTTGCTTTCCCGCCCTAGCAGAGCTAGGACGGGGCACCCGGCACTGTGAACTCAGAACGATGAACTTTCTTTCTCTCACTCGTACCTGAGGGCTTCAATGGGGTCGAGGGAGGCGGCTTTCCATGCCGGATAGATCCCGAAGAGCAGGCCGATGGCGCACGAGCTGGCGAAGGCGATGATGACCCACGTTGCGGAGAGAGCTGCATGCAGGAACGACACGGCGAAGTGCAGAATGAGAGTGAAGACTGAGCCGGCCAGGATGCCCAGAAGGCCGCCGACGGCGCAGAGGGTGACCGCTTCGATCGTGAATTGCAAAAGGATATTGCGCCTGGTTGCGCCGATGGCTTTGCGGATGCCGATCTCTCGCGTTCGTTCGGTGACGGAGACGAGCATGATATTCATGACGCCTACGCCGCCCACCATGAGGCCGACGCATGAAACGGCAACCATGAAAAGAAAGAGGCCGCCCGTAAGTTGATTCCAAAGACGGGTCAGCGTGTCGGGACCGAAGACGGCGAAGTTGTCGTCCTGTTGGGTGCGCACTCTACGACGGACACGGAGAAGCTCGCGAATCTCTTCGGTTACTAAGTCCTTGTTCGCAGGGTTGTCATATTTGACGGTGATCCAGAAATCCTTGATCTCCGGATGGATCTTGTGGAAGGCGCCGAGGGGGAAGTACGCTGAATTGTCCTGCGTGTTGCGCCCGGTTCCAAAGGGTTGCGGCTGTTTGGCGAGGACGCCGATTACGGTAAAGACATCGCCTCCGCTTTCAATATCCTTGCCGATCGGGGACTCATCGGGAAACAGATCCGCCGCGGCGTCATAGCCCAGCAAAACTACGCTGGCGTTGCGCTCTTCTTCCGTTTCACTCCACATGCGGCCTTCCACGAGTTCGATATCGCTGGTCTTTTTTACTTCGGATGTGTCTCCATAAATAATGGTGTTCTGGACCTTGTGGGTGCCGGCTTTCAGAGAGACATTGCCGATGCCCAGTTGGAAATTCTGATAAGTGACGCCGGGATCGCACGCAACTACGTGGGGCAAGCTGCGAATGGCGACGCCGTCGTCATAGGTGAGCTGTTTTCGATTGAGCTCCTCGGTGGTGAGACGGTGGCCCCATGGGTCGAAACGAAAGACCCAAAGGTCATTGGTTCCGAGGCTCTTGATGAATTGATCGATATTGCTGTTGAGTCCGTTAATGGCCGACGAGATGAGGATCACGGTGGCGATGCCGATGGAGATTCCGAGGACGGTGAG
>CAZAQN010000167.1:0-4292 GCA_964487345.1 uncultured Occallatibacter sp.
GAAGTGCTTGACATGGCCGAGAGCCAGCTGCTTGAAGTGAGCGAGAAGGGCATTTCGCAAGGGCTGCAGCCGCTGGATCAGATCGTTCAAAGCTCGTTCGGCTCGATCGATAATTTGTATAAGCAGAGCCGGGAAGTCACCGGCTTGGCAACGCACTACATCGTGCTCGACCAGATGACGAGCGGGTTGCAGAAAGGCGAGCTCATTATCGTTGCCGCGCGGCCATCCATGGGAAAAACGGCGCTGGCGATGAACATTGCACAGAATGCGGCCATCACGAGCAAATCGATAGTGGCCGTCTTCAGCCTGGAAATGAGCAAGGAATCGCTGTTGCGCCGCATGCTGTCGTCGCAATCGGGGGTGGACCAACGAAAGCTGCAGACGGGATTTCTTGGCCGCGACGATCATGGCAAGCTGCAGCATGCGCTGGAGCAGTTGGTGGAGGCGCATATGTTCATCGACGACTCGGCAGGTATCTCACTGGCCGAGATGCGTGCGAAGGCGCGGCGGCTGAAGCAGAATGCGGGTGGGCTTGATTTGATTGTCGTGGACTATTTGCAGTTGATGTCGGCGACTCTGCCTTCGGCGGGCGGGAAACGGTATGAGAACCGGACGCAGGAGGTAGCGGCGATTTCGCGGGGGCTGAAGGCGCTGGCGAAGGAGCTGAATGTGCCGGTGATTGCCGTGTCGCAGCTTTCGCGTGCCAGTGAGCGGAGAGGCGACGATAAGCGGCCGATGCTGAGCGATCTGCGTGAGTCCGGTTCGATTGAGCAGGATGCCGACGTGGTAGCGTTTATTCATCGCGAAGCGTACTACAACCGCGATGAGGAGATGTCGGATTCGGACAAGGCGCGGTCGGAGATTATTCTGGCCAAGCAACGCAACGGGCCGACGGGCACGGTGCATCTGAACTTCAATTCGAGTTGCACACGATTTTCGAATCCCGCGGATTTTGTTGATCAGGCTTGAGAGCGGTCGAATTCTTTTTTGAGTTCAACATGACAAACGCTTCATTTTGATGACATATCCAGCGCTCGTGGTGTCAAAGGATGACCGTGGCGACCCAGCGCCGGACAGAACGAACAACCAGCCGGACAGAACGAACAACAAGGGAACAGCGATGACAACCGCGTATATCAATCGAATTGCAACGTCGGTTCCCCCGCACGATGTGCATCGGGCGTTTATCGATTTTGCCGATAGCATGCTCGCCGAGGGTACGGTGCGGAGCCTTTTTAGGCGGATGGCGCGGCTTTCCGCGATTGAACATCGCTACTCATATCTGGAGCCCATCGCCACGCCAAGCGGCGAGTGGAAGGATGGCGAAGATTTGTATGTGCGCGGTGCGTTCCCCGGAACCGCGCGCCGGATGCAGGCATTTGAGCGATTCGCCCCGAGGCTGATGCGCTGCGCCGTGGACAAGCTGGGACTGAGCGAAGAGGAGCGGCGCGGCATCACGCATGTCCTGGTGACTTCGTGCACGGGCCTGTACGCGCCGGGCTTGGATATCGAAATCGTGAATCACCTGGGGCTTGATTCGTCGGTGGAACGAACGATGATCGGCTTCATGGGCTGTTATGCGGCGATCAATGCGTTGAAGGCCGCGCGGCATATTGTGCGGTCTGAGCCGGACGCGCAAGTGTTGATCCTGAGTCTGGAACTGTGCACGCTGCACATGCAGGAGACGCAGGATCTGGAGCAGCTTTTGTCGTTTCTGTTGTTCGCGGATGGGTGTTCCGCGTGCCTGGTGAGCGCGCGCAGGGTGGGTCTCGGGCTCGATAGCTTTCTGGCTGTTGGCATCCCGGAGACGAATCACCTTATTACGTGGCGCATTCGCGAAGGTGGTTTCGACATGCAACTGTCAGGCAAGGTTCCCGGCGAACTGTGCCGTGCGTTGAAGGATGTGGGCGGCGCTATTACTCGCGGGAAAGATCCGCTGTCGATCGATCTGTGGGCCGTGCACCCCGGCGGCAAAACGATTTTGGACTCGGTTGAAAAGGGGTTGAGCTTGCCTGCCGAGGCGTTGGCGAGTTCGCGCGACGTGCTGGCGCGATTCGGCAATATGTCGTCGGCAACGGTGATGTTTGTTCTGCAACGGATCATGCAACGGGCAAAGCCGGGCCAGCAAGGCTGCGCGATGTCGTTTGGTCCTGGCGTCACCGCGGAGACGATGCTGTTCCATGCAGCCTGAGACGCTGGATTTCAGCGCGCGCGCGCAGCTGCCGGAACTGATGGATGGCCCTTGCAGCCGCGAGGAATTGCGTGCTTGCCTGCGAGATTTGGCAAAAGTGAATCGCTGGCTTTTGGCGTATCGCCCGGTGCTAGGTTGGCTCGATTCTCTTGGGTTGCAGGACGTGAAGGGGCCGACGCGAATTCTCGATGTGGGCTGCGGGTACGGGGACAGTCTCCGTCGGATCGAGCGCTGGGCAAAGGCGCGCGATGTTGTGGTGGAACTCACCGGAATCGACCTCAACATGGACACCGTAGTGATTGCGGCGGAGGCCAGCAATGCGGCAATCGCTATCGAATGGGTGAACGCGGATGTATTTGGGTATTGCTCGCAGGAGCCCGTTGATCTTGTCGTCAGCTCACTGTTCACACATCATCTGGCGGAAGAGGATGTGGTTCGGTTCCTCGCATGGATGGAGCAGCATGCAACGATTGGGTGGTTCATTAACGATCTTTCGCGCAGTGCGGTGCCGTATCACCTGTTTCGTATGTTTTCGAGGCTGATGGGTTTGCATCGCTTTGTGCAGAATGATGGGCCGGTGTCGATTGCGCGTGCGTTTCGGCCTGAAGACTGGCGAAGGATGTGCGCCGCGGCCGGGCTTGCAGAGGTTTCGATTCGGGGTTACACGCCGGGAAGACTCTGCGTGATGCGAAGAAAGCCGCCGCGGCGACAAGAATCCGGGAGCGCAGCCTCATTCGGAATAAAACGGGACCGCGAGCCGACGACATAGTTGGGGCGGCGCGTCCCGCATGGCTGCTCATTCAATAGCGCCCTCAGACTTGATTGAGAACCAGAACTACCCTGCCGACGATCAACTCGCTAGGCTTTCGACCCGGTTCAACGTCCAGCACTTCGATCATGGAGCGCTCGTTACGCGGCCGCAAGATAAGTCTGTTGGCGCGAAAATTGAGGTAGCGCACTAAAAGATCGGATCCATTGCGCACCGCATAGAAAGTCGGCGGGCTTGGGCGATCGCGATCGAGCGAGGTGCAATGCCGATCGATGACCACGTGGGCCTCGGGAGAGATCAAGGGTTCCATTGCCTGCGCGTCCTCGGGGGAAACGCGAACTGCTACAAACCTTTGCCATGCCAGGCGGCTGCTGGCGGGATGCGCGCCGACGGACTGGAGTGCGTCTGCGGGCAAAGGCATCATGGAAACGATTGCGGATGGTCGAATGATTGGCTCCCAGAGAGCCGATCGATAAGAGACGATGGGCACGCTGTCGATTGACTCATCGGTGGTTTCGAATGACGCGCTCTCGCGCTCGCGAGGAGCGGAGAGAAGATTGTCTGCCGCCATGTTTTGCGCGCGCAGGATGCGATCCATGGCATCGAGTGAGAGATGCCGTTTCTGTCGCAGGAAATTGGAGACGTGGGATTGGCCAAGACCTGTCTGGCGGGATAGAAGCGAGACGTTGAGATTGCCTCGCCGAATTCTGTCGAGCAATACCACGCGGAGACGCTCGTGCATCTGGATGAAGTTCATCTGTGAATTGTTCGCTTCCAGCAATGGATGAAAACGGTCGCCGTTTTCTTGCAGCAATGCAAACGGTGCTCTTGGCCCTTCAATTCGATGGCATGCCGGTTGAATGGAAGTTTCGGGGGCAGGAAATAAGCAAGGATACCTTGACCCAGAAGAGCCATACATCTAAATTGGGCTTACTTTATCTCATACATGTTTGTCAGAAATTCTCGAAGATTTGTATAAGTCGGCGCAACTTCGAAGGGGCCAAGTTAGGTTTCTTTGGTTTGCGATTCTCGATGCGGCATAACTAAAGATGATTAGATCCAAATCAGCGGGACATTCTCCAAAGGGCAAGCGCCCAAGCGAGGCGCATCGGACAGGCATGTGGGAATTCCCAGATATGCGCTCTAAATATAAGACAAAGAACAAGAGAAAACAGACAGAAATCCCCTATCAGGACGGGAAGAAACCTGAGTAGCTTTGCCTGATTCTCATTACCCCGCCAGTCATCGACATACATCGAATGAAGGCGGGAATGGGCTTTTCACGGAGAATCCGTCATGGAATTATGCGTGCAATTGAAAGTTTGCGAGGGG
>CAZAQN010000168.1:0-4251 GCA_964487345.1 uncultured Occallatibacter sp.
GCCGCAAAGTGATGTGAAGAAACTCCGCGCAGCTGTCCTGTCTCGCTTTTGCGCTTCAGTAACCAGGTCCCGGAGGAGGCGGAGGAGGTCCGTTGCGGAACACTCCCTGGTATCCTTCGCGGAATCCGTGCCGATAATCCTCAAACGCCGGCGGTGGCACTGGAGGATTGCGGAAGCGTGGATGCCGATCGACGTGCGGCGCTCGCCCCGCGGCGATATCGCGACGTGCCGCTTCGACGCCATCGTGATAACCGCGTTGCGCAATTTCCGTGTATCCAGGAGGTGGCGGACCATAGACGACCGGCTGCGGATGAGAGCATCCGGCTAATGCGAAAGGAAGGGACAACACGGCAAGCGCCATCAGTTTGCGCATGGATGAACTCCGTATGTTGAGATAACTCGGTCGCCAACTCGATCCGCAAGAAAAAGCGAGCTTGCGAAATTACTGCACCTCGACCTTGAAGATGGGAACCCCGATCCTACGAAAGTGTTGCACTTTTCGCGAATGCCGAAGGTAATGTCGGCCCGCATGCTATCCTCCGGGTCATGAAAATTCTTGCAATCTATGCCGAAGACTCTTCTGCGTTTCCTGCTCGGTGAAACTCCCATGCTTGACCGCCGCAAATTCATCGCAGCGCTCGGCTCTGGCGCCGCTGTTGTTGTTCTGCCGTCGGGAGCCTGGTGCGATGATTCTTCAACCGCGATAGACCTGGCACACGATCCATTGCGGCCCGAATACCACCTGCTCCCACCTCACAACTGGATGAATGATCCCAATGGTCCAGTCTGGTGGAAAGGAAAATATCACCTCTTCTATCAGCTCAATCCTCACGCTGCCGTTTGGGGCGACATGCACTGGGGCCATGCGGTCAGCGCAGACATGGTGCATTGGCGTCACCAGCCGATCGCGCTTGCGCCCACGCCGGGCGGCCCCGACAGCGAGGGCTGTTTCAGCGGCTCGGCAGTCGTGAACGATGGTGTGGCGACGTTCATTTATACCGGTGTGCAAAATGCGCAGCCCGATGAAGTGACGCTTCACGACGGCAACGGCATACTGCGCGAGACTCAACTGCTCGCCACAGCCGAAGACGATGACTTACTGCACTGGAAGAAGCTGCCCGAACCGGTAATTGCAGCACCGCCTCCCGGAATTGCAGTCACAGGTTTTCGCGATCCGTGTCCTTGGCGTGAGGGCAATGACTGGTATCTCGGTATCGGCTCCGGCGAGCGCGAGAAAGGTGGATGTGTTCTGCTTTATCGGTCGCGCGATCTGCGCCATTGGGAGTATCTGCACAAACTCGCTGAGGGTAGACCAAACGGAAAGCAAGCGGCCAATCCATGCGACAGCGGCGAGATGTGGGAGTGCCCCGATTTTTTTGAGCTGGATGGCAAGCATTGCCTGCTTTACTCCACCGAAGGCAAAGTCATCTGGTCCACCGGTGACTATGACCCGCGCGAACGCCGCTACACGCCCCAGCGTGAAGGTATCCTCGACCACGGCGCCTACTATGCGCCTAAGAGCTTTCTTGCGCCCGATGGTCGCCGCATTTTGTGGGGATGGATCCGGGAGACGCGCCCGCAAGCGGAGTATGCCGCAGCGGTATGGGCAGGCGCGATGGCGCTGCCACGCGTACTGACAGTCGACAATCAAGGGCAGCTTGAATTTGCTGTTGCTGCTGAAGGCGAGAGTCTGCGAGGCAAAGCCGAGCACACAAAACTGACGCTGGCTCAGCCTTTCCGCCTGAAACTTGCCACCCTTCGGCGCGAGATCTTTCTGCCCGTCGAAGTTTCAACCGGATCTATCACGGCGCGCCTTCTCACGAAGGGCGTCAAAGTCTGGGAACTGGTTGTCGATGTGGCCCGAAACGCGATACACTGCGGCGATACGACCATTCCGTTGCCACCCCTTCCCTGGCCGCAGCCATCCATCCGCCTGTTTCTCGATGGGTCCGTGATCGAATCATTCATCGGAGCCAGAGAGGCGATGGTCAGCCGTGTCTATAAAGTACGGCCCGGCGATTCGGAACTCCAAGTCTCATGCACCGGAAGAAAGGATCTTTCGCTTACGCATTGGCCGCTCGCCGCGATCTCTCCAGACCGTCTGACGACGTGACAAAGACAATTTGAGTGTTGGACTCCTCTATAGTGGTCGAGAAGGCACTCCCTACCCTAAGGACCGAGACCCCGTGAATCTTGATCGTCGAGGCTTTCTCTCTGCCTGCAGCCGCATCGGCATTGCTTCTCCGTTGTTCCCTGGCATTCTCTACGCGCTTGCAGCGCAGGCGCAGGAGCCTGAATCCACCGATCAGTCGAAGCCGCCCAAGATCACGCCCGAGATGATCGACGCAGCCGCGATCATGGCCGGCATCGGTCCGTTCACCGCCGAGCAGAAGGAGATGATGATCGACGGTCTCATCGACAACAACGGTTCGTATAAAGCGATTCGCAAACTGAATATGCCGAATTCAGTCGCGCCCGCATACGTGTTTCATCCGCTACCCCCGGCGAAGGCGGTATGCGATCCGAACTGCGAATCAGTTCCAAACTTGTTCAGCGAGACTGTCTCAATTGATTGCGTGGGCCGCGACTGCATCAAAGAGACGCAAACTCCGCCGCGCATGGAAGAGCTGGCCTTTGCTACGATCGCCGAACTGAGCGGGCTAATCCGCGAACGCAAAATCACGTCAATCGCGCTCACGAAGATGTACCTTGAACGGCTCAAGCGTTACGATGCCACACTGCATTTCCTCACCAATCTCACAGAGGATCGCGCACTCTCCCAAGCCAGATCCGCAGATGCCGAGATTGCTGCGGGCAAATATCGCGGCCCGCCGCATGGCATCCCCTGGGGCGCAAAGGATCTGCTCGCGGTGAAGGGCTATCCCACGACGTGGGGAGCGGCCGGATATGAGCATCAGACCATCGAAGAGGACGCGACCGTCGTGCAACGGCTCGACGCTGCTGGGGCGATCCTGGTCGCCAAGCTCACGCTGGGCGCGCTGGCCATGGGCGATGTTTGGTATGGCGGCCGCACGCGCAATCCCTGGAACCCTGAGCAGGGCTCGAGCGGCTCTTCCGCCGGCCCTGCAAGCGCTGTGGCCGCCGGCTGCGTCGGTTTCGCCATTGGCTCTGAAACACTCGGCTCTATCTCTTCCCCTTCGACGCGCTGCGGCACAACAGGACTGCGCCCCACGTTTGGCTTTGTGCCCCGCACCGGCGCCATGGCCTTGAGCTGGACGATGGACAAGCTCGGCCCGATCGCCCGCTCCGCCGAGGATTGCGCGCTGGTGCTGCAAGCGATCGCCGGCCCCGACGGCAAAGACACGTCGGTCGCGCCGGCAACATTCAATTGGGCTGGCACGGGTGACTGGCACTCGCTGCGTATCGGCTACTTGAAGAGCGAATTCGATCCGCTCCAGCCGCTGAAACTGGAAGAGCCCGAAGCCGGCGAGACTCCAGAAAAAAAGAAGGAACGCGAGAAGCGCAACGCCGAGCAAACCGCCGCTCATGCCCGCCGCGCCTACGATCAGCGCTACGATCTCGCAGCTCTCGATAAGTTGCGCGCCATGGGCGTCCAGCTCATCCCCGTGCAACTGCCTAAATTACCTTATGGCGCCATGACGAACTTACTCACTGCCGAAGGCGCCGCGGCCTTTGACGATCTGATCCTCTCAGGCCGCGACAAGCTTCTCACCGCCCAAGGGCCGGAAGACTGGCCCAACCTGTTTCGCACCGCGCGCTTCTATCCCGCGGTCGAATACATCCAGGCCAACCGCGCACGAACGCTCGCCGTCCAACAAGTGTCTGCGCTCTTCAATGAGGTGGACATCATTGTCACGGCGACGACGGGCCTGCAACTCGTCGCCACGAATGTCACCGGCCATCCAGCGCTCATCGTGCCCAACGGATTGCGCGGCGCCGACGCGCCCAATCCCCCGAAAATTGACGACGGCGACAATGACGACATCGGCGGTCCCGGCACCCCAGTTTCACTCACATTTCTCGCAGGCCACTATCGCGACGCACAGTTAGCGGCCTTCGGGCACGCCTATCAACAGGCATCCGGCTTTCACAAACTACATCCGGAACTCGACTGAAGCTGCTGAACGCGCCGTGTACCATCGCTCTATGGCGCTCGTCGAGTTGGATGCAGTTTCAAAAGGCTATCCGCGCCGGGTTGGTTTACGAACGGAACTCCATACCGTCGTGGAGAATGTCTCGTTCACCATTGAAGCCGGCGAAACGCTGGGC
>CAZAQN010000169.1:0-4151 GCA_964487345.1 uncultured Occallatibacter sp.
GACTTCGGTTCCGGGGATGGGACGCCCACAACTCACGTAGCGATGTTGGTCCCGCTCCAGAATCCGGAAACCGGAACTCTGCGTAACCGCGAAAACATTCTCAGCCATGCCGTAGCAGGTGGAGACGGTTGCCGGGTTGGCCCCGATAGCCTGTATGAACCGTTCCAGCGTGTCCGGGTAAGTCGGTTCCGAACAACTAATCCAATGACGCATCGTTGGAAACGGACCTGACCGGCCCAACTTGGCCATCACTTCAAAGCCGAAATTCGGCATATAACAAACAGTTCCACGATGGTCGTGGATGGCGTCGAAGAGTAACTGTGGGTGATGGACCCAGGTCATCGGATCGATCAAGACCACGTGGACACCCAACAGCAGCGGCATGACAAGGCACGCAATATAGCCCATGTCGTGATAGAGCGGAAGCCAGGAAACGATGCAATCGTTGCGGCTCAACTGCAGGACCTGGTTATAGAGAGATGCGTGTTTTCGCAATGCTTCAAAGCTGAACCGAATCGGTTTCTTGAACCCGGTTGTTCCGGAGGACAACTGCAGAATTTCGCCCTGCGATGGGAAGACAAGGCCGTCGTCACCCCTTCCCGAATCATCGAGAGAGTCGACGATGTGGCACGGCGCCAATTCCTCCGGGGCATAAATTGAAACCTCAGGGCCGCACAAAAGTGCGTTAATGCTGCACCTGGAGACCGAATCGCGAATCGAGTCACGCCAATAGACTTTGCTGATTTTCGAAGTGGGGTACTGCAGAATGATTGGAACTCTTCGAGACGCGAGTACGCCGAGCCAGGAGATCACAAGTTCCGGGCCCGTACGGAAGATAAGCCCAACACTGCTCGAAGCAGGCGCAAGCTTTGAGACGATCTCCGCAACATGAGGAATCTGGCTGCCGCTTCGCGATAGATCGAGAGTCTTCTCGGACTCTCCTCCAAAGAACGAGATCGTTGGAAGGCTCGATGCCTGGAACATATCGTTCTTGATTTGAACTCATTTCAGGAGGGCACAGCAATCGATAAGTGGGCGAGGGTGCCGCAACTGCCAAGGCCTATCTCGAACGCAATTTCGATAGCATTCGATAGCCGTTTGAGGATGCGAGCCATGCGAGTTGGCAGTCTTCCGCTGTATCGATTGGCGCAAACGAACCATCCGAATAGGTCCCATTTGCGAGGTGGTTATTTGTAGTAATGAAACCACCGGCGAAGTAAAAAGTACTCGTTGATCGGGGCGTCATCCGTGATCGCGGGGGTTCGGGGAGCTTGGGCGATGAGCTGCTTCAGGTCAAGTTCGTTGGAGAGAGCAAGGTCGTATTGTTCTTTGGCGGTTTTGGCCGGACCCCATTCGACGAAATCGGAAGCCGCTGCAGGCGGTAGGCGCGCCGCCAGCTCAGAACTTGAGGTGACGGGGATCGGATCCACGCTGGCGAGGAAGTAAATCCCGGCGGCCTGACGATAGTACTGAAAGGCTCGGACATAGGGGAATGACTGCGTTAGCGATCGGGTCGTCGAAGCCTTGATCGCAGGATCGGTTTTGTCATCGAAGAACCACTCCTGCAGAATGCCGCCTTTGCGCAAATGCTTCTTGATCACTTCGTAGAACTCGCCCGAATAAAGCAGGCTTGTACCGGGAGATTGCGGCGGCGGCGGCGGATCGATGACGATGACATCGTAAGTTTCATTTGAACCGTCGAGGAAACGGCGGCCATCATCTGTAACCATGTGCGTCAGGGGCGAACTCATCAATTTCGGCGCGTCCTCGTGGAAATACCCAAACAACTTGGGAACGCTCGGGATCAGATCGACCGCCGTTGTGGGAATGCCCCAGGAAAGCATGGAGCGGAAGCCGGTTCCCATTCCGAAGCAGATAATCAGCCCGTTCTGCGGGGTTCTGCCGAGGAATGCAAGCGGCAGGTCAACCATGTATTTGTTGTCCGGACTCAGAATGGTCATATTGACCCCATTCACCATGAGCTTCCGGTCAAAGCCTCTTCCGGTCGCAATGACCGTGGCGGCGTAGTCTCTTCGGACCTCCCGCACTGGATACTTGGTTTCGTAGTCGTGGCTGACGCTGAAGAGGAGAATGGCAGCCAGGACTGAAGCGGCGAACGTGAGCCGCTGTTTACGGATGGACTGAGGCTGCGTCGACTCCGTTGGCTTTCGAAATGCCGTTACGGCGGCGATTGCAAACAGGGGGAGCGTCAGGGCCATCACTGCTTTGCGCTCCCCAAGCCAGGGCAGAAACCAGAAACCGGCAATCAGGGGTCCGATGATCGATCCCACAATATTGACTGCGTACGCAGTCCCGGCTCGATCGGGATCGCCTGAGGACCAGGCATCTACCAGGAGCGGCGTAAGAAAGCCTGCGACGGCGCAGAAGAACGCGATCACGATGAGACGGAGGCCGGCGGATTCCGTTCCCCCCACGGGCAGAAGAGGATCTGCCGCGACGACGGGGAGAATGGCAAACAGCGTGAGGAGGCTCCACGCCGAGGCGTTTCCCCCGGCTGGAAGGGACTGGGCTCTGAGGCGATAGCGGCGCGATCCCAGAAAAGTAGCCAGCAGGTAAACCACAAGGATGCTTGCGAAGGCGTAGACGAACGGCCCGAGGTAGGGAGTGAACTCGCGGATCCAGACGACCTCCATGCCCATGCTGACCAGTCCGGTTGTGAAGAGGAAGATGAGAATTGCCTTCGGCGGAAGTCCATAGAGCCGGGGCGCCGCCGCTTCCGCACGGATAGCCTTCACGACCGACGCGGTCGAAACCGCGGTGAAGCTCATCGCAAAGGCAGACAATGCGAGGGCTGCGTTGAAACCTCCCGCGACGAAGAGCGTGCCCTGGAACCCCAGCAACTCAATCAGAACAAAAGCTGACGAGAGGGTACCGAGAAGGGCGCCCAATACATTCGCACGTACAAATAACTGAACGAGCGCTCGGACGCAGACCGCGCCGTTTGCCGAATGGCCGCCATGAGAAGGGGGAAGGTCGCGCCCATGCACGTGCACCAGGGCAAGAGAGTGACGGCAATCCAGATTCCCGCCAGCAGGTAGTAACGCCAGCTCTGCCAGGCTCCGTAGCTTCCCATGTGAAGCAGCAGTTGGCGTCCGACTTTCAATTCGAGCGGAACTGCCAGAGACGAGATTCCGACACACAGTTCGGCGACGGAATAGAGCCGCAGAATGAGCGGGACGTTCGTGGCAAGAACCCGGCGCGTCAATGCGCCCGCACCCCACGAACCCAGGCCCAAACCGGCCATGAACATCGAAATCACGATAGAAGCCAGAGCCGTAGTGACACCGAAACTGGCCATGGCCAAGCGCAGCCAGACAATCTCGTAGACCAGGCCACAAAATCCACTCACGACAAAAAACGCGAAGTACCAGCGCAGGTCCGCGATTGAGCTGCGCCGTTGAGACGCGACTGATTCGGCCTGTTGAAGCGAAACTTCCATCCTGTCCTCACCGCTTGTCGGGATTCCCAATTGTCTACCATCATGTACGCGGGCGCCGCGATTAATTGCTCGGGTCCAGTACCGGAAGTGACCTGCAGGCCGCGGTTCGCTTCCGCACCCGTCTTGTATCATCGATAAGGTCCTTGAGCGCTGTTCATCCCGATGGGGACCGCGATGGAAGACAAATGAAGACTGGCATTATCGGCTTGCCGCAGGTGGGCAAGACCTCGCTATTCAAAATCTTGACCAAGGCCAAATTAGAGGATCGCGGATATTCGAATCCGCGCGAGGCGCACATTGGCGTGGCGCGCGTGCCGGACGAGCGGCTGGACAAGCTCTCGGATCTCTACTCGCCGAAGAAGACCACATACGCCAGCGTCGAGTACGTCGATGTGGCCGCGATCGGGCAGGAGGCGCTGAAGGAGACGGCGTTTCTGACCAGCCTGCGGCAGGTGGATGCGTTGATTCACGTCCTGCGCGCGTTTGAGGACGACTCGATTCCGCATGTGGGGCCCATCGATCCGCTGCGCGATGTGAAGAGCGTTGAGTTTGACCTGATGATCAGCGACCTGACTCAGGTGGAAAAGCGCCTGGAGCGCGTGGAGAAGGACCTGAAGAAGGGGCGCACTGGAGAACTGGAACGGGAGCAGGCGTTACTTTTGCGCTCAAAAGAAGCACTAGAGAAAGAACA
>CAZAQN010000170.1:0-3966 GCA_964487345.1 uncultured Occallatibacter sp.
GGGTAGTAGCCAGCGGCGTAGAACTGGCGGTGGCGATAATTCCGGATTACGCCCACGATGAGAGCGGCGATTCCGCCGAGGATCATGAGTGGAATCAGGAGAAGCCAGCCGGGCTCGATGACGCGGTTGCCGGTGACAGATGCCGAATCCGCGGAACGGACGGTGCCGAACATAGCCACCATGTCGTTGCCAACGGAGGCGTTTTCGCCGAGGTGAATGGTGCCGAAAAAATCAACCACATCATGGGAGATGGTGGCGTTGTCGTCGATGTGCACGTTGCCGAAGAAGTTGACCACGTCATGATTTGAGTGCGTGGCGATGTGGACATCTCCGAAGAAGACGACCACATCGTGATCGATGTCGCCCTTCGCATTGACACTGCAGAAGAAGCAGACGGCGTCATGAACCGACTCGCCCGGTGGCACAACGATGTCGGAGCCGAATTGGACGCGATCTCTGTCAGCTCGGGCGGGCGTGGCGGCGAGGGCTACGAGCAATGAAGTGCAGGCAAGGATCGATCGGAGTTTCATCGGTGTCCTCCTTTGGAGGGTACGAGCGGGGGCGGAGAAAAGTTCCGGTAAAGAGCCGGAACCTGCGCCGTTTCGCATCTAGTGTACGCCCGTGGGAAAAGGGAACAGGGATCAGGGAACAGAGTTCTCCGGCTCCTGTTGCGCGCTGATTCTTGTAGGGCGGAGAGCGGCTGTCCAGTCGGCGGGGGAATCGACGAGCACATCGGGGGGGATTGCTTCAAGGCTGCCGGGGGCTAGACCGAAGGTGCAGCCCACACACCAGGCACCCGCGTTGCGTGCGGTTTGCACGTCAACCTGGCTATCGCCGATCATGACGGTTTCTTCGGGGCGCGCGCGGGTTTCCTCCATCAGGGACAAGAGCCCTTTGGGGTCAGGCTTTTTGACGGGGAAACTGTCGCCGCCATAGATGCGGAGGAAATACGGTGCAATACCGAGGCCTTCGCAAATGGCGCGGGCGGGGCGGACGGGCTTGTTTGTCAGCACGGCGAAGGTGCGTGGCGTTCCGCCGAGTTCATTGCGCAGCGCAGCGAGTGCTTCGACGGTGCCGGGATAGGTGAGGGTGAAGTCCAGATTATGCTCGCGGTAGTGCTGAATGAAGAATGCGTACGCCGTTTTGAATTCGTCTTCGGGCACCTGGTCGACGGGCGTGCCATCTTCGGCCGCCAGGGCGCGGCGCACCATCATGGGTGCGCCATTGCCTACATAGCTGGCGATGCGATCATCGGGCAGGCGCGGTCGGCCCGTGTGCTCCAGTGCGGAATTGACGCTGTTGCAGAGGTCTTGTGCCGTGTCAGCGAGAGTGCCGTCGAGATCGAAGACGAGAAGTTTGAGGGATTCGACGGGGATTGGGCGGAAGACGCGGATCATGAGACCAGTTTACAGATGGCAGTGAGCAGTGGGCGGTGGTGAGGGAACAGGGACTAGGGACTAGGGACTAGGGACTAGGGACTAGGGACTAGGGACTAGGGACTAGGGAGGGAGGCTTCGCGGCTAACTTGGAATTGGATTCAACTCGATCCCATCATGAGTAGCGGGTGCCGTCGATTTCTACCTTGGGGCACCAGCGGCAGAATCTTATGCTGCGGCGTGGGGCGAGGCTCGAGTAGTCGGGTTGGGCCCAGAGGTGAAAGCCGAGGAGGCAGCAGAGATTGCGGAAAGTGCCCGCCTCGTGGGAGCGGTGCGGCCAGAAGCGCTGGAGGTAGGCGGCCAGTCGAGCGTCGGGGGACTCTGCGACGATTTCGGGATTCCTTTCGGACATGGGTCGCTCCTTTGCCGGGCGTTGCCCCGCGGCGTGGGCTTTAATCTACTTTTGTTAGACACCGGGTCGGGCTGGAATGTTCGCGGAATTGCGTGGCAAGCGGCGAAGCGGACGTGGCGATGGATCAAGCGGACGGTGATTTTTTGAAAGGGAAGGGATTTGATCTGATGCAGGGGATGAATCGAGGCTGGTTCGGTGGTGTTTTGTTGGCGATGCTTTGCGGCCTTGCGATACCAGTGAGTGCGCAGACGCACGCGAACCAGGCGCAGTTCGCGCCGGTGGCGCCGTCGGAGAGAATCCAGAATCTTGACACGCTGAAGGACGAGTTGAAGCAGTATCACGCGTGCACCTGCACGTGCGGGTGCTATGCGAAGGATCTCGATTTGCAGGCGGCGCGGGCGGTTGCTTTTTTGCGGCAAAGGGCGGTGCATCGGCGTCCGAACGAAAAGCTGGCACTGGTGCTCGATATTGATGAGACTACGTTGTCCAATTATGAGGAGATGGAGAAAGCGGGATTCGTGTATGACGCGAGGGCTTTCAATGCGTGGGTGGAGTCGCTGAGGGCGCCGGCGATTCCAGGGACGCTGAGGATTTTCAACGAAGCGAAACGGCTGGGCGTGAGTGTGTTTTTTCTGACGGGGCGCGGAGAGGCGGAGCGAACGGCGACGGAACAGAACTTGCGAGCGCAAGGATTCGATGGGTGGCAGGAACTGATTCTGCGGAAACCGGGACAGAGCCCGTTGGCGATTGTGTTCAAGTCGGCGGAGCGAGCGGGGATTGTGGCGAAAGGCTACAAAATTATTTTGAATGTCGGGGACCAGTGGAGCGATCTGAAGGGCACACCTGAGGCGGAGTACTCGGTGAAGTATCCCGATCCGTATTACTTCCTCAAATAGGTTCGTTGCTGGCGATCGGATGCGGCGCGGCAACGCCCGAATTAGCGGCACGCTGCGTTGTGCGCCGAGGGAATCGCGAAAAACGTGATGCTTGCTGCGCTGAGCGAGAGTGGGCCGGCGGGTTGTGGTGCACCGTCCAGCGAAGGCAGATCGCCGTTCGGCGTGAGCTGCAATTCGACACCGTTGAGCAGGACTGTCGGACTCATCGGGTCGTTCGAGGTGAGGGTGTAGCGGGCAGACTTAGCGGGAAGATTGATTGTTTGGGCAGTGTTGCGATCGGCGTTGATGGCGAGAAGAGCGACACCGCCCGGCTTGCCGCGTAGGCAGTGCGCGTAGAGATAGAGGTTCGGTGGGGGCGGGGCTGCGGCGTCGAGCACGGTCGTTCCCATGAGGCGACGCCATAGAACGGCGGACCAGTAGTTGGGGCGCGGCGTGAGCGTCGACTCATCGATGAGCGCGTAGTCGCTGGCGGCAAGAGTGTTGTGGATGACGACCTTGACTCCGTGCCTGGCCAGGGTTCCTAGTTGATTCAGATAGCGGAAGCTGTCGATGAAGTCCGATGCCCAGGGATCGCCTCCGCATGCAGTTTCTCCGGTTTCCGTGAGCCAGAGCTGCTTGCCTGGAGTGAAGCGGTCGCGGAGCGCTGCATAGAATTCTTCGTCGCGATTTGTGCGTGAGAGCCAATCGGTCGTGAGTGCGGCTTCGGGCGTGGCGCCCCCGGCTGCGCCCATCCTTGCGCAGCGTTTGGAAACGCCGCCGTAGAAATGGTAGGAGAAGGCATCGAGGCCCGGGCCTTCGGCATTCAGGATGTCTTCGGACTTGATGAGATTCATGCCGGGTATGGGTCCGAGCGAGCCCGCTTCTCCCACACCGCCGGGGCCGAGGATTTTTATCTCCGGGTCGGCCTTCTGGATGAAGGCGTGGAAGGCATGAAAGTCTCGCGCATATGCGGCGGCGTCGTAGCCTTTGGGGGCGCCGCCCATGGAGGCGAATGTCGGTTCATTGAACATTTCTGCGGCGGCGATGCTGCCTCCGGTGGAGTGTGTGTAGCTGAGTAGCTTCTGCGCTTCGACGGGTGTCCACACGCCATTGGCGTCGCGGACGCCTGGACTAATGGCGAAAGAGGTGACCAGATTTGCGTCGACCGCGTGCGCGAAATCGATGACGCCCCGCCATTGCGCGCGGGTGAGGACTCCGTTGAAGCCCGCGGGTGGAGTGGTCGGGGCGGGAGCGTCTGAATCCTGAAAGTAAGTGGAGTTGGCCCAGGTGCCACTGACGCGCA
>CAZAQN010000171.1:0-3965 GCA_964487345.1 uncultured Occallatibacter sp.
CCGATGCTGGCCTGGATGCTGATCGCTGCGACGCCCGCAAAGAAAACGGCCAGCGATGCATAGTTCGTGGCGGAGACGCCGCCGACGCGGAAGAGAACGTAGCCTACGACCAGATTGAGCAGCGCCCAGAGCACATTGACGGTGGGTGAGGACAAACCTTTGCCGGGAGGGTGCGCGAAGGGCGTGGGAAAGCGGTCGCCGGAGACGCCGTAGACGAAGTGCGGGACAAAGTTGGCGAGAAACACTCCCGCGAAGAAGCACGCGATGTAGTCGTACCAGGGCATGCCCGGATTTTACTAATTCTCGCTGAACATGCCCGAAGCGCAGGCTGCGCCCCCGCAGCAAGCGCCGCCGGAGGCGCAAGGAGGCGGTGCATCGGCGTGCGCATGTCCGGCCCCTTTGGTGATCGCGCCCGCGCCTCCGCTGATGAGGCGGTGGACTCGTCCGCCGCACGAGGGGCAGAGCTGCAGCACCGGGTCAGACATCTTCTGGCGCTGATCAAAACGCGTTTCACACGCATCGCAAAGGTATTCGTAGGCGGGCATCGTTTGTCTCTATTCATTCTAAGGCTGCCCGGGAGCGCCGGGTCAATCTGCGCTCACCGCGCACGCGAGATCGACGAAGACCCTTGGGGTGTACTGAATTGGGCATCTTCTTCCGGGTGCAATGAATTCAAGTTGCTGGGTCCAGAATCGGCAATAAGGAGCGGCAACTTGTCCAGCGAGACAGTCGTGCTCTTGGCGGGCGTGATCGCGGAAGCGCTGGTGCTGGCGCTGCTTTCCTGGCGGCGCGAGTATCGGTGGCTGCCGATGTTCTACATCTATATTGTGTGGGGGGTGGTGAGCGACTGCTCGATGCCCGTCCTGCATTGGCGCTTTCCCAACGCCTACGTGGGTATCTTCCTGACGGAGACGTCGCTCGATTCCCTGCTGCAGTACGGAGGCCTGGTGGAGCTGGCGTGGTCTGTGCTGCGGCCTTTTCACGCGCTGCCGCCGCGGCGGGTGCTCCCGGTCACTGCTCTCGGCGTGCTGGCAGGGGGCGTGCTGGCGTGGCCGTTTTCAGTCATGCCGGGGACGGCGCGCATGGTCTGGAACTTTGTGCTGATTGGGCGCGTGCAGGAGACGTTTGCGATTCTGCGCGTCGTGTTCTTTCTGGTGCTGGCCATCGCGAGCCACTGGCTGTCCATCGGGTGGCGCAACCGCGAACTGCAGGTAGCGACAGGGCTGGGCCTCTATTCGCTGGGAAGCCTGGTGGGGACGCTGGCGCACCAGTACCAGGCGGTGAGGACGCCGAATTATCACAGAGTGGATCTTGCCATCGCGGCGAGCTATGTGGGCTCGCTGGCGTACTGGCTGGTGTGCTTTGCGCAGAAGGAGCCGCCGCGTCCGGACCTGCCCGAACACGCACAGAACATCCTGTTGGAGCTGGCAGGGACGGCGCACGGACAGCGCGTGACGCTGGAGATGCGGCGCGGCGGGAGGAACAGCGATCTGGAGTAGGGCGGCAAGTGGACGCTGACCGGAACAAGTGCTTCGCTCAAGATCACGAATCACGGATGGCACGGAGGTCGCGCGAAAATGCTCAAGTACGCCCGCATTGCGGTGAATCCAATGGCCCGAATAGCAGATCCCCTTCGGCTTCGCTCAGGGCAGGCTTTCACTCCGCTTGCCCCACCTCCGCTGACGCGGGCGTGAGGCCCCAAACGCGCTCCGTTCAGGATGACAATTCATCAAGGGAAATGGAGTGCTGTCGCTACGGCCGCGCCGGGGGCCAGACAAAAAAGTCCTGCGATCCGACCGGTCGCTGGCGCAGGTTGTCGAGCTTCGCGAGCGAGGCGTACTCGACCATCTTCGTGACCGTTGCGATCGGCGGATGTTTCGCCTTGTAGGCTGCTGCGACTTCGACACCCATTTCAAGCGCGGCGGCTTTGTGGTCGAGTAAATGCGCAACCTGCTCCTGCAGGCTCTCCTTCTCGAAGCGAAAGCTGAGCCGTTCCGCGTACGGCAGTTCGTGAAGGAATTGCTGTTCGTTGGTGAGGCAGAAGGTGTGGGCTCCGAAGGCACGCATCAGGCGGTCGTGGGGCTTCGTGACCGTGTTGGGGGAAACATCGATGAGGCCGAGCGACTCGCGCACCAAGCCGATCGATTTTGAATAATCGCACTCGTCGATGTAAGTCGCTTTCTTGCCGGTGAAATCGAGGTGATTCCAATTGTTGCCTCGAATCTCGACGGGGAAATCCATCAGAGCCTCGGCCATGCGGGTGCATTTCACCGCGCGCAGGTAGTCGTCGAGCTGGGCGATAAAGAAGAGCCGCAGTTTGAACAGGCGCTCGATATCGAAACCGTGATCGCTGAAATGGCGAGCGATCATGTCGTCGATCTGGTTCGAGGCGGGATTGTCGAGATCGCTTTCCAGCTCGCCGGCCAGATCGTAGATGGCCTGGAGGAGACGCGGCTCAAGGCAGGAGGCCCACAGCTGCCGCAGTTGCGCCGGATCCTTGCCGTTCTTGAGAAAGAGGATCTTGCCGTTTTTCTTCTTCTCAAAATCAACTTGCCCTATGGGGATTTCGTCCAGCGGCGAAGGCCAGACGGTATCGATCGGGCCGTGCACATGGGGGAAGCGCTTGCGCAGATCGCGGTGCTCGTCGAATCCGTAAATGGTGACGAATTTGGTGTCGGGGACGATGTGGCGATCGAAGAAGTAGGCCGGAGAATCCCCGTGAAAAGTGAGAAACGGGATGCCGAGGTCATTCCACAGGTCGCGCTCGGTGCCGTCCTGCTGGCGCAGCATGATGCCCAACCCCATGGAGGCCCAGGAGTAGATCAGCTTCACTTCCTGGAAGTTTACTTTTCTCAGGTTTTCGAGGAAGTGTTCGTCGTCGGCAAGGCTGATCTCGTGGAAGCCCAGGCCGAGCGCACCGAAATCGCGGCCCAGGGAGCGGCCGACGGACTCCAGTGTGGCGCCCCTGGTGGTTCCGGAGAGAAACAGGACCTTGTCCACGACGTGCTCCTTGAAATCGTTCAGTGCGTTGAATCAGCCCGCGGTAAGAGTCGATAGCACCGAAAACCATCCCTCATGGGCTAAAGCCCATCGTTTTTATTAGCTCTCTACGGCACGGCTGAAGCGTGCCCTTTCAAGACCGGACTTGTACAACAGACTGCTGGATTCTGAGACGGCAAGGCTTAGTCGACCTTTTTGGAAATGTTGAGGAGGATGCCGATGCTGGCCAGCGTGAAGAAGAGCGAGGTTCCACCGGAGGAGATGAAGGGTAGCGGAATTCCTTTGGTGGGCAGAAGCGAGAGCACGACCGAAATATTGAAGAAGGCTTGCAGCAGGATTGCCGTCGTGATGCCGAAGGCGGTGAGGCGCGCAAATGGATCGGTGGACCGGTAGGCGGTGCGCAGTCCGCGGTAGCCGAGCACGCAGAAGAGCGCGACGATGCACATCGCGCCGAGAAAACCCAATTCTTCAGCCACGTTGGCAAAGATAAAATCCGTGGACGCCTCGGGGAGATAGAACAATTTCTGCATGCCCTCCATGAAGCCGCGGCCAGTCAATCCACCCGTGCCGACGGCGATGAGGGATTGGTTAATGTGGAAGCCGGCGCCCTGCGGGTCGAGGTCGGGATGCACGAAGGCCAACATGCGGGCACGGCGCCACGGGACCCAGAACAGCAGAGCGGCGAGCGGCGGCAGCGCGACGGCGATGGCAGCGACGAGATATTTCCACTCCATGCCGGCGAGCATGAGCATCATGGCGGTGACGCCGGCGAGGACGAGGGCGGTGCCGAGGTCGGGCTGCCTGACGATGAGCAGAATAAAGACGACGGGCATGATGGCGGCGCGCAGCAGCGTGTGCCGCCAGTCGCCGATGGAGTCGAGGCGCCTGGAGAGGAACCACGCCAGAAAGAGAATAAGCACAGGTTTCGCAATCTCAGACGGCTGGAAGGAAAAGCCGCCGAAGAG
>CAZAQN010000172.1:0-3836 GCA_964487345.1 uncultured Occallatibacter sp.
GACGAACGCCTCTTTGATCCGCGCCTCGGCGTCTCGCGCAAATTCCTGAACCACTGGGCGGCATCCGCCTCAGGTTTTCGCGCCTTTCGCGCGCCTTCTCCGAGCGAGCTGTATCGCTCCACGCAGGTCGGCAACAAGCTCACCTTGCCGAATGCAAAACTCCTGAGCGAGCGCGCAACCGGATGGGAAACGGGCATTGCCAGCCAATGGCAGTGGGGAACGATTCGGTCCAGCTACTTCCTAACCCAGGTCAATCGCCCCATCGTCGCGGTCACCACCAATCCGAATTCGTCGCCCATCCTGCTCGCACGCCAGAACCTCGGCCAAATTGAAAGCCGTGGCGTAGCTCTCGATTTTGAACTCGCGCCACAACATTGGCTATCGCTCGACGGAGGCTATCAATACGCACATGCCACCGTTTCGCGCGGCACACAAGACCTGGGCAATTGGATTCCCGAGGTCGCGCGCAACATGGCATCGCTGAATCTGCGGGCCTACAAACCCGCAATTGGCACTCTCAGTGTGCAAAGCCGGCTCAGCGGTCATCAGTTCGATGACGACGCGAACCTCTTCCTCTTGCACGGATACTTCCGCCTCGATGCCTACGCCTCGCACGATATCGGCCATCATCTTCAGCTCTTCGCTGCAGGAGAGAATCTGTTCGATCGCTCGATTGAAGTTTCAAAGACTCCGACGACGACACTCGGCATGCCGCGCGTTGCACGTGCTGGATTGCAGATCAAGCTCGATCGAGACGCGAAGTAAAGCGACCCAGCCCAACCAGAAAACGCGTCAGGCCTCCACCTTTCGATTGAAAACCAATTCCAGAATTCAGTGTTTCAGCTGGTGTGCGTGGTCAGATCAACGCCGCCACAGAAGGAGAAACACCATGAGACTCATGAAGTTCGTCCTTATGGCGGCAATCGTTGCAGCGCCCGCCATCACGTTTGCACAAGCCCCGGCGCCGGCCCCACAGAATCACACCATCCGCCAGCGCGAGTTCAACCAACAGCGACGCATCAACAACGGCTTCCGCAACGGCCAGCTCAACCGTCGCCAAACCGCACGCCTCGATCGGCAACAGAGAGGCATTCGCCACGAAGTACGCTCCATGCGTGCGCACAACAATGGTCGGCTCACCATGCGCGATCGCCGAATGATTTCCCACCGGCAGAACATCGCGTCGCGCCGCATCTTCCGAGCCAAACACAACCGCCGCAATGGGTAATTTGCGAAACCAGGGAGTTCAGATCGGGCTCCCTGGCGAGGTTCCCGCCGTCCCATTTTTTGGCTGCGACTTCTCGACCGACTCTCTGCTTTCAGAAATACGCCGCCTGTCCCGCTAGAATCAACCTGTGGCCCTCCGCTTCGACATCCTCAATTCAAGTGCTGCCGGCGGACGCCTCGCGCAACTCCATCTCCCGCACCGAACCATCGAAACTCCAGTCTTCATGCCGGTTGGCACAGCGGGCACCGTCAAAGCTGTCCCTCAGGATGTTCTCGAATCCCTGGGCGCGGAAATCATCCTCGGCAACACGTACCATCTCTACCTCCGCCCAGGTCACGAAGCCATTCGCCGCATGGGCGGCTTGCACAAATTCATCAGCTGGCCGCGTGCCATGCTCACTGACTCCGGCGGCTTTCAGGTCTACAGCCTTTCACAACTGCGCAAAGTGAGCGACGAGGGCGTGCACTTCCGCTCGCACCTCGATGGCAGCAGCCATTTCTTCACTCCCGAACACTCCATGGATGTCCAGATCGCGCTCGGCGCAGACATCGCCATGGCATTCGACGAGTGTACGGAGTATCCAGCCGATCGCGATCGGGCACGGGAGAGCCTGCGCCTCACCATGCACTGGGCACAGCGGAGCCTCGATCACTTCCGCGCCCACCAAAACGAAGTCCCCTGGTCGGAACAAGGGGTGCCCCATCCGCGGGGTCCCCACGGGCAGGTCCACGCCCGCGGGGTGGATGCAAGCTCTGCTTGGGTGGGATCGCAAAGCCTCTTCGGCATTGTGCAAGGAGGCGTCTACACAGACCTTCGTCGCGAAAGCGCCGAGCGCCTCGTCGCAATGGACTTCGATGGCTATGCCATTGGCGGCCTAAGCGTTGGCGAGCCGCGCGAAGCAACGCTCGAAGTTATCTCCGAAGTCTTGCCTCTACTGCCGCCGGACAAGCCCCGCTACGTCATGGGCGTCGGTTACCCGGACGAGATCGAGCAATACGCGCGCATGGGCGTCGACATGATGGATTGCGTGATACCTACACGCGCTGCGCGCCACGGCCTGCTCTTCACCCGCGAAGGCCGCATGAATATCAAGAACAAGAAATATGCCGAGGACCAGGAGCCGCCCGATCCCACATGCGGCTGCATGGTTTGCGGCCGTTACTCACGCGCCTACCTGCGCCACCTGGCGCGTGCAGGCGAACCGCTCGGCGGCACGCTCAACTCCATCCACAATCTTGCCCATTATCTCGGCATCATGCAGCGCGTTCGTGCGCAGCTGCAGTCGCACCGAGACGAAATTTCTCCGATCTCGACCACTGCGAGCGGAACAAGCCCAACTCCGCACTAACTCGCCCCAGCACCCCCTCCCAATCTCCAGGCGATTCCTGCCGAAATAAGCGCGCCGTCGGATACCACGGCGTTGTCTCAACCTTTTCCATCCATCGCCAATCGGCAAGATGAGGCAGCAGAATCCACACGGGCCTACCCACCGCTCCGGCAAGATGGGGAATACAGGTATCGGTCGTGATGACTAAATCGAGCATCGACACAAGCGCCGCCGTGTCAGCGAGATTTTTGTCTCCACTCGATCCATCCAAGATAGCTACTTCGTCGGCCACTTCTTTCAGTTGCTCCGCCGCGTCACCCTTTTGCAGCGAAACCCAGAAAGCACCCTCCATGCGAAACAGCGGCAATAACGTTCTCAGCTTCATCGATCGTCGCCCGTCCGCTTTGTACCGCGGATTCCCAGCCCATGCCACGCCCACGCGCAACAATCCGCCGTCCACCGCGCGAAGTTTCGCCTCTCGTTCCGCAATCAGCTCAGACTCCGCACCAAGATACGGACCCAACCAGGGAACTGTGTCCACTGCGGTTCCAAACACCGCGGGCATGCTCATTAGAGGGCACTCCAAATCGAACTCCGGCGGCGCGATGCCCAGCTGCGCCACCTTCGCCCGTCCCTCCCGAACTACGCCGAGCGAATGCATCAGCCGTTTCACCGGCTCGTGCACCTGCAGAATCACTTCTCCACCTCGAGCCGCAACCAATGGCACAAACCGGCAAAACTGAATTGCATCTCCCAGGCCCTGCTCAGCGTGCAACAGGATCCGCCGGCCATGCGGACGTTCGCCACGCCACCGCGGCTGTTTGAAGACCATCGGCGTTCGGTGCACTTCTCTAAAGCGCCAACGCGCTTCGTATCCGGCCCACCCGCGCTCCCAGTCTCCCAGGCGGAGCCGCGTCAGAGCGAGGTTGTACTGAGCACCCGCGCCGTGCGGATCAAGCTCCACAGCCACCTCCTGCGCTCGCAACGCTTCGTCCATCTTCCCTAGGTCCAGCAGGCTGTTGCCGCGATTCGAAACGGCCGCCCTGCTGCCCAATGCCTCGGCTCGCTCGAACGCCTCTATAGCCTCGGCGAAGCGTCCCTCCGTGTGCATCAGAATGCCCGTCATGTTTACGGCCTCGGCGTTGTCGGGCCCACGCCCCAGCGCCCACCGCAACCACCCCCACGCCCCGGCCAGATCCTTCTTCGCAGCCTGAAATTGGCACCAAGCTACGAGCGTTTCCACCCTTTCCGGATCGAGCGCAAAGGCTCTCTGCAGATGCG
>CAZAQN010000173.1:0-3809 GCA_964487345.1 uncultured Occallatibacter sp.
GGCCTGACTTACATGCCGACCCGTCGCCCAGAGGCTCGTGGTAATGAACACTCGCATTTGTTATCGGCGACCAGTTATGCACCTTTAGTCCCGAATGCGGAGCGAAACAAGGGGATCTTTCGGAAAAGGTACCGACACGCGCGCTATATGTGACTTGTCTTCAAAAGCAGGCGGAAGGAGAACTATCTGTATGTAATTGACCGGGTAAGCAGGCGAGGATCTTAAAGACCCCGGCCCGCCTGCGGAAAGGGGGTGCGGTGGATTGGAACTTATCTGCCCCAAAGAATGTGCAGCCGAGTGATCTCTTCGCGAGAAGAAATCACTCGGCTGTATTGAGGATGCTCTGGTTCTGTGCCAGCAATGGAAGCAGTTGTAAGGAACAGGTCTACGGGCCCAACTTGACCTTAATCTGTTTGAACTTCAAGTTACTTGACGGCCAGTACTTTAACGCCGTCATGCGGTGCGGTCTTGCCTATGTAGCCGACCGCGCCCGGCGTCTCCGCCACGTATGTAACCATAGCCGCATCCGATTCCACTGTTTTGGGCATCGATGCCTGTCCGGAAAATACAAGGCTGCGCCAGCTGGCCTTGAACGCGCCGTCAGGTTTGCCCACGTAGGCCGCCAGGAACTCGTCGTTCACCGCTCCGCCCTTGAGAAGGACCGGGATCACATTCGAACCGTCTTTGAAACTCGAGGCGGTCCCTGTGAATACCTCGCGGAGATCGCTCTTTGAGACCTCCGTCGATTTGACCTTCGGATTGGCAATCACCAGAGCCTGCGCCCGGACACGATTAGCATCGACGGCTGCTGCCGCCACAAAGAGAAAAATCAAGAATAGCTTTTTCATGATAGGGTTCTCCTTTCCCGTGGCTCTTAGAAGTTCACGCCGATTTTCAACGCGGTGATTTGTGTATGCGGTTTCAGGGTGGTCATGTCAAGGACGCTTTCGAAATAATCCTGTGTCCCCGCGACGAAGTGTTGCTCCGCCTTCAAATACATGAACTGGTTAAAGTCGTAGCGTCCGCTGAGAGCCCAATCCAACGAGTCCCTGGGTGGCCCCAGCGGCGCCTGACGGTCGATGTCCGAGCTAAAATAGGCCCCTGTTGTCAGCTTGGGTGTGACCTTGTAGCTGGCCATCGCATACCACTCCCGAGGGTCGGTCCGGCCCGAAAGAGATCGTGAAACGTCTGGATAGCCTGGAATCTGAACCGAATCCGCCGACCAATTCCTGGTGTATTCGTACGCCACCATCACCTTGTCCTTCTCATACTGGGCAAAGTAACTGGGTGTGCTGTCCTTTGCGAGCGTCTCGGTTCCGAGAACGCTGTCGTTGTTGTCGTTCACCTGGCCGGTCCAATTCCCCGTAGTGACGTCGGAGGCTCCAAGCATCAGGCCGCGCAGCGGCGTCCTCCAGTGAAGAGCGCCTCCGTACATCGTGCCCTGAATTCCGTTGGGAACAGTGTAGCCGGCGATCGTCTGAGTCAGGAACGCTCCGTCGTCGGGAGTGTATACATCGTCTCCGCCCCAGCCGAAGTACTCCACCTTGCCAAGCTTCGGGCTAAGCTTGAGCTTGCCGTAAACCACCCCACCAAAATGGGACAGGTAAGATTCACGGTCTGTGATGTTATAGACACTCTGCGGCAGTATCACCCACAGGTAGGCGGGATCAAGGTCCTCAACATCGTTCATGAGCCCCCACGGCGTCTTCACCTTGCCGACGCGCACGCCGAAACGATCGTTGAATTTGTAGTCGGCTTGCGCCCAGTCGATCAAGATCTTATCGCTAAAGCTCCCCAGCAAGAGATAGTGCGCCTGCACCCCAACGCGGAGTTTCGGCGTCGGCTGCGCGCTTACATTCATAACCGCCTCGGTCCATCCCGCGCTCCCGCTGGTCGAGTTAGTAGTCATAATGTCGTTGTTAGTCGAGTACAAAAATCCCTGTGTCGCAAAGCCGTGGATCTGAATATTCAGATCTTCGAGGCTTTGTGAGACTGCGGGGAGAGCACCCGCAAGCGACACGGCCAAAATTGCGACAACTCGTTTCATCTTTCATCTCCTTGCATTCGAAATGGAGACGGGCGCAATAAGTTCGCTTTCGTGCCAAATACGCTTTTCAAAATCGCAGCCGCTCCGTGTTCATTTGCCATTGCTGAGCAATCCAACTGCTGCATTGCGCCTACAGAATGCATCTGCGGGAGTTTGGCGAGACTAGATTTTCCGATCGGAAGGAACAGGGGCAGAACCATATTGGGAGAGAATTTGTTTCTTCCCGATTCGGCACGGAGTTTCTAATGCGTGATTTTGCACGTTGGGGGTCGTGCTTTCCCACCCCTTCCCAGAAAGAAGGGTGTTCAGTTCCATGACATCCTTTACACCTTGTTCCGGCAGATCCTTTACACTTCCGCGCGAGCGCAAGCGAGCGCGGAGGTGCTTTGGCGATGCCATGGAAGACGATGGAGATACAGGATCAGCGAGTTCGTTTTGTCTTGGCGGCTACGTTAAAAGAGAAGCCGTTCAAAGCGCTGTGTGCTGAGTTCGGCATCAGCCGGCCGACTGGCTATGAGTGGCTGGGACGGTATCTCCAGCAGGGCCTGTCAGGGATTGCCGAGCGCAGCCGGCGGCCGCATCGGAGCCCATCGCGCACCGCGGAGCCGTTGGAGGCCAAGGTGGTCCAGCTGCGGCAGCGCTACCCGGACTGGGGTGCTGGCAAGCTGTCCATACTGCTGGGCCGCGAAGGGGTCATGATGCCCAAGAGCACGGTGCATCGGATACTGCTGCGCTACGATCTGGTGCAGGGCGAAGACCGGCACAGTCAGGCTCTGCAGCGCTTTGAGCGCGAACGGCCGAACGATCTCTGGCAGATGGACTTCAAGGGGCCACGCGGCTGGCGCCATCCAGTCGGCCCGCTGTCGGTTATCGACGACCACAGCCGCTATCTGATCGCCCTGTCGGCCACCGGCAGCACCCACGCGGCAGCGGTGCGCGCTCAACTGGAACAGGCCTTCCTGGACTGTGGTCTACCCGACGGCATGCTGATGGATCATGGGATTCCATGGTGCAGCACACAGGCCCCGGCCTCCAGCACCAGCCTGACGCTGTGGCTGATGCGGCAGGGCATCGGCCTGCACTGGAACCGCATCCGTCATCCTCAGACCCAGGGCAAGGTGGAACGCTTCCATGGCAGCCTGATGCGCGCGCTCGACAAACGCGGCACGCCGCGCCACGATGCCCAGAAATGGCTCGACGCCTACCGCTGGGAGCATAACCACATCCGCCCCCACGAGGCGCTCGGCATGCAAACTCCTGCCTCCCGCTGGCAGCCTAGCCCCAGACGCTACCAAGCTCAGCTGCCCCGTTGGGAGTATCCCCAAGGCGCTTGGGTGCTCAAGGTTGACTGCCAAGGAAAGATCGATGCAAGAGGAAGAAGATGGAAGATCAGCCGCGCCCTGGCCGGCGATTGGGTGCACCTGTTGCCCAGCCACAATCGCATCCTGGTCTACTACTGCAATACACTCATGCGCGAACTCGACCCCGTGATGCAGCACTCGACTATCGTCGAGCGCTGCATCACAGAACCGAAAGACCTTCCAACAATGTAAAGAATGTCCAGAGACGCTTTGTAAACCTTGTCCCGGAACTTGACACGCAAAAAGCGCGGTTAGGATGGGGCACGGAGGATAGTGCGGATTGGCACTGAAAGGCAACCGCGGTTCCCCTTCGACTGCGCTGCGCTCCGGTGGCTCAGATGACAAAGGTTGGTTTGGGTTCGTGCTTTCCCACCCTAGCAAAGCTAGGATGGGGCACCCTC
>CAZAQN010000174.1:0-3802 GCA_964487345.1 uncultured Occallatibacter sp.
GCAGAGCGCGGCCAGCTCACCGGCAGTTTACCGCCAGGATTCACGTCACCAAACAGCACATCGGCCACGGCGTTCCCGCCCTCGGTTCCCGGATACCACGCCTCCAGAATCGCCGCCACATGCTCCGCTGCCCAGCGAATGTCCAGCGGCCGTCCATTCTCCAGCACCAGGACTACTGGTTTACCTGTGGCCGCCACCGTCTCCAGCATCTGCTGCTGGATCCCCGGCAAATCCAGTGTCGCGCGCGAAGCTGATTCGCTGCTCATCGACGACAGCTCGCCCAGCACTGCCACCACCACATCCGCATCGCCAGCCGCCGCCTTTGTCTTGGCCAGCCAGTCGGCTACTTCGTCCGCGGTCGGCGGCGCGGGCGGTCTAGCTCCCGAAATCATGTCGAACAGCGACGGATATAGCCGCGCCATCGGCGGACCTGCGACATACGTCACCTGCGCATCGGGTCCAAGCTTGTTCTTGATTCCTGCGAGCACGGTCACGGGGTGGCTTTTGCCCGGAGCGCCAAAGAGGCTTTCTACCGTCCATCCACCTTCAATGTCGCTCTTTGAGTCGGCCAGCAGCCCTATGACTGCGATCTTTTTCACGCTCTTCGCCAGCGGCAGAGTCTTGTTGTCGTTCTTCAACAACACCATCGACCGGCCCGCCACCTTGCGTTCGAGCACCAGTCCCTCCGGTCGCGTCAGCGTTGTCTCCACCTTCGACTCGTCCACGTAAGGATGCTCGAACAATCCCAGCTCATATTTGGTTTCGAGAATCGGCAGTACCAGCGCATCCAGTTGCGCATCGTTCACCTTGCTCGTCGACACCACGTTTGCCAGGCTCCGCGTGTAGGTCTGGCTCGCCATGTCCATATTCACGCCCGCAGACGCTGCCTTGTACGCAGCGTCTTCCCCATCGCGCGCGAATCCATGGGTCGTAAGACTGCCCACTGCAAACGCATCCGACACTACAAATCCCTTGAAACCCCAGTCATTCCGCAACACGTCCGTCAAGAGCCATTTGTTGCCAGTCGCCGGCACGTCGTTCAGATCCATGTACGCGCTCATAAAGCTTCCCGCGCCCGCTTGTTCCGCCGCATGAAAGGGCACGAGGTACACATTCTCCATCAGCTCTTCAGGAATGTAAGAGGAGTCGTAGTCGCGGCCGCCGTCTGCAGCGCCGTAACCGGCAAAGTGCTTCACGCAAGCCAGCACGCTGTCAGGCCCCAACGTGTCGCCTTGAAATCCCTTCACCTGCGCGCGCGCCATCGCCGCGCCCAGATAGGGGTCCTCACCCGCGCCTTCTACGATCCGTCCCCACCGCGCGTCGCGCGCAATGTCCACCATGGGCGTGAAGGTCCAATCGATCCCCGCTGCGCGCGCATCCTGCCCTGCCAGATGTTGCGCCTGCTCCTCCACGCTCGGGTCCCACGACGACGCCATCGCCAGCGGCACCGGAAACACCGTCCGGTAGCCGTGAATCACATCGAACGCAAACAAAATTGGAATGTGCAGCCGCGTCTTCTCCACCGCGATATGCTGCAGCCGGTTAATCTCCTTCACGTCGATCAGCCACAGCACCGACCCGACCTTGCCCTGGCTGATCAGGTCGTCCGGCTTCTGGCTGCCCAAAAACGGCATCGTCACGCCAGAAGACTGGTTCAGCTGCCCAACCTTCTCGTCCACCGTCATCTTCTTCAGCAGCTCTTCCGCCTTCCGGTGTGCCTCTTCGTGCGACACGGTTTGGGCGGCCACGCCTCCAGCCAAAATCAACAAAGCGCAGCAGGGAATTAGAAACGTCTTCAAACGAAAATTGCACATACTTCCAGGGCCTCTTTTCTTCGAACCACGACAATTGTTCTTTCGCGAGAATCGCCGATCAGCATATCCGACCGGTCTCCACTCCGTCAGGCCCTTATATAAGGAGGCGCGCCTACCCCCGTCAAGAGGAGTGCGGCTGCCTCTCCCGCACAAAAAAAGCGCCCCCCGGTAAGTCCTGCCTGGATTGTTTCCAGGTCTGGCGAACCGGAGGGGCGAGGAGCCGCAATCACAAGAAAACGCGCCAGTCGATATACCCCAGCTGGATCAGACTTTCGTCTTCCGCAGAGGCACATTGCCAACACATTTTCTGGACCGGGGAGAACTATAGGAGCCGCATTCTTATCGCTGGTAGGTTCCATCGGGTAGCATCGGTCCCGTTTCCTCGTTAAATAAGTAATGCAAACGAGTTAAGCAACCGTAGACAATCGATTTTCCGGGACGTATGATACGCAATGCGAGTGAGTGCAAGCCTGAACCCGTGCTGATATCTTCCACACGCAAATTGCAGGCAGCTCGAGATATGCCGGCTGGCTTTGACCGGGCCATGCCGACGCTGTGACTTTGTAGGACAGACCCGGTTTGCAGAGGTTCTTGTCCGTCGATGCTTTGCCCTCTGGGCATTTCGAGCCGTATCAGGAGTTGGGGACATGCCGGTGGCGCCGAAATCCATGCAAGATTTGGAGCAGCCGGTCTCCGTCCCGGACCCCTCCGCCATCCGCGAGCAACTGGTCCGCCTCCTCGCCCACCCTCTTTTTGCCAACAGCAAGCGCTATCCCGCCTTACTTGCCTACGTCGTCGAGCAGACCCTCCTCGGCAATGCTTCCGACCTCAAAGAGCGCAGCATCGGCATCGAGGTCTTCGGGCGCGAGCCAAGCTACGACGCGAATGCCGACCCCATCGTCCGCATCACCGCCGGCGAAGTCCGCAAACGCCTTTCGCAGTATTACTACGACGCCACCCACCAAGGGGAGCTGGTCGTCGAGCTCCCCATTGGCTCTTACATCCCGGTTTTTCACCCCTTCGACGCCCCAGCGGAACCGGAACCCATTGAAACCTCTCTAGAATCGCTGGCGGCGCAAGCCATTCCGCCTGCGCCGCCTCCAGCTCTCGAAACCCCGCGCCCCCAGCCTTGGCGTCTCCGCTGGATCGTCGCCGGATTCCTCGTCGTCCTTGCAAGCGCAATAGGCCTCGGCGTCGGCCTCCGCCTCCATCCAGTCCCACCCGTTCCCCCGCCCTCCAACATCGACCGCTTCTGGGAACCCGTCACCTCCAGCCCCAATCCGGCCACCTTCTGCCTCGGCGAACCGGCGAAAAACCTCGACACCGAGTCCATCAACGATTTCGAAGCGCCCGTCAGCAAACCCGAACCCGAAAAACTCTACGTCCGCCTTCACTACTCCGGCAATCTCGCCCTCGCTGATGTCATCACCCTCACCCGTACCGCCGCCAATCTTGAAATCCGTCACAAGACGTTCCGCGTCGTCCCTGCCTCTGAGGCCACCTTCTCGCAACTCCGCGAAGGCCCCATCGTCCTAATCGGAGCCTTCGACAATATCTGGACCCTCCGCGTCACACAGAAGCTTCGCTTCGGTTTTGAATCGAAGGACGGCGTAGCCCTGATCGTCGATCGCAAAAGCAAGCAGGCCACAGCGTGGGCAACTGCATGGGATCTGCCCTACGAGAAGCTCTCCAGGGATTACGCGATCGTCGCGCGAATCCACGACAGCACCACCGGACAGCCCGTCATCATCGCCGCCGGCATTTCAGAAGAAGGAACTGAGGCCGCCGGCGAGATCCTCTACAATCCCGACTATCTCGACTCGCTCCTTGCCAAAGTTCCCCCCGATTGGGAAAAGAAAAATATGGAAGCCGTCATCGAAACCCAGGTCATCCAGGGACACTCCGGCCCACCGAACGTTCTCGCCGTCGAGACCTGGTAACCCGCGATCGTGGTCATCCCCTGCACTTTTCCAATGCTGTAATCCAGA
>CAZAQN010000175.1:0-3779 GCA_964487345.1 uncultured Occallatibacter sp.
GCCATTCCCATCTTTTACCGCGGTTCGACAGAATAATGATGGTCAATTCTGAACGCCAAGCGCCAAATTCAACACCACACTAATTCGACTTCTTACAGAAAGTGCCAGGATCGCGAGTTGAAATTGGCGCGAATGATTGAGTAAATAATGGCACGTGAATTCGAAACCGATTTCTTGCGCCTCGCGGAACATAGCACGGATGCGAGTCACCGCAAGGTGTCGGCATGGCTACTGCGCTCTCACGACAAGGTGGAACGATGCGGATGCCTGAGAGCCTGTTTTTGCTGCGGATAACGCATGTATGCTCGCTCGTACTTTTATTGTCTACGCTGGCGAGCAGCCTTAGAGACTCAGAACATGCATCGAACGAGCCGATGCAACCTGTGTAAGCGGGGAGTCAAAGGCCAATGCATACACGACCATGAAAATGGCGGGGACACCCCCAGCAAGGGTCACGCAGTGATACGCCCCTCCGACCGATGAGACAATTGAGCGTGCGTTCGTTAAGCTCGAAATGTTAGACCAAAAGGCGCCGAAGAAGACAAGGGCGGCAATTATCGACGTTTCTAAACAAGGCACGTTTCTTGTCTTCGCCCGCTTCCTGTAGATTAATCATTCAAAGTCGGGCCTGTAGCTCAACGGTTAGAGCAGGGGACTCATAATCCCTTGGTTGGGGGTTCGAATCCCTCCGGGCCCACCAGGTTTGCAACGCAGGTCCTTCGCGACGCTCAGGATTTCGCCAGCGGGCTCAGACGCCCGCTTTACGGCTCAAGTTCGAATCCCTCCGGGCCCACCAAGTCATCGACGCAATTCCGGTCGAGCCCGCTCAACGCCGATCCCCGTATACTCATCGCAGTGTATGCTGACGCAACTCGACACCATTCTTCGATCCACGCGAGCCTCCATCGCTACGGCCAAGACGCGAGTCTCGGCTGCGGAACTTGAGCGGCAAGCAGCTTTGCATCAGCCTCGCGGATGGGCCGCTTCTCTGCGTCGGCGCGTCCGTTCCGGACCGGCGATCGTGGCGGAAATCAAAAAGGCGTCTCCATCCAAAGGTGTGATTCGTGGGGATTTCGATGTGCCGTGGCTTGCTCAGCGCTATGAGTCTGGCGGCGCGGCAGCTCTCTCCGTGCTCACAGACGAGCCGCATTTCCAAGGCAGCTTGCATAATCTTGAACTCGCTTCGTCAGCGGTAGCGCTGCCCTGCCTGCGCAAGGATTTCATAGTGGATGAGTATCAAATTGTCGAAGCGCGCGCCCATTGCGCCGATGCGATCTTGCTCATCGCTGCCGCTCTCACCGCCGAAGAGATGAAGCGCTTTTCCCGAAGCGCTCGCGCCCTTGCCCTCGATGTGCTGGTCGAGGTACACACGGCCGCCGAGCTTGAACGTGTACTCGATATTCTGGGCGACGAGGGCGCCGACGCGATCGGCGTGAACAACCGCGACTTGAATACATTCGAGGTTCGTCTCGAAACTTCGTTTGCCCTCATCGAGCGCATCCCGGCTACAGTTGTGCGTGTTACGGAGAGTGGCATCTCCACAGCCGAGGACCTGTCGCGGCTACGCGCAGCCGGATTCGATGCATTTCTTATCGGCGAAAGCTTGATGCGTCAGCCAGATCCTGGTGACGCGCTTGCCGCGTTGCTCGCGGGCGCGATGGCGATGCCGTGAGCCTTTGGATCAAGATTTGTGCCAACACCTCGCTTGAGGACGCGTCGCTCGCGGTGGATGCTGGGGCCGATGCGGTTGGTTTTGTGTTTGCGCCGAGCCCTCGCCGCGTGACGGCAACGCAGGTGGCCGCCATCGTAGCCCATCTGCCGGCGACTGTTGAGAAGATCGGCGTCTTTGTTGATGCGGGGCTCGACGAGATTGAAGAGACTGTGCGCGCTTCCGGGCTGACAGGCGTGCAGTTGCATTCGGACGTTGGATCAGATGTACCGGCTCGGCTTCGTCGTAGCTTTGGGTCCGCGCTCCGCATTCTGCGCGTGATCCATTTCGGCCTCGGCGCGGGAGAAGGAGCTGCCGCCATCGCGCTAGACGCCAACGTAGACGCAGTCCTGGTGGATTCGCGCACCGCGACAGCCGTGGGCGGCACCGGAATCGCCTTCGATTGGCAAAAGGCGCGCGCCAGCGTATTCCGAAATGCAGAGTCACGCCTTGGCCGCATGGTGGTCGCCGGCGGACTCAATCCCGCCAATGTTTCCGAAGCCATCGCAACGCTAAAACCGTGGGGAGTGGATGTGGTAACCGGGGTGGAGGCCACGCCGGGAAAAAAGGACCCTGCAAAGGTCCGCGAATTTATCGTCCGCGCTCGAGCGGCTTTGCTTTATCAACAGAAAGAAGCACAGACATAACTCGTAACGGCACCGTGAGAAAATGCGGGATCAAATCCTCAAGCTGTTATCAGCACGGCATGGACATTTTCTGTTCGAGTCAGGCCATCATGGCGACCTGTGGCTCGATCTTCAGTCGCTGTTCTTCCGGCCCCATCTCGTACAACCTCTAGCTGCCGCAGTTGCACGGCGACTGCGCGAATACGATATCGAGATCGTTTGCGGCCCCTTGGTCGAAGGATCGTTTGTCGGGCTTTTGGTCGCATTGGAGCTTGGCGTCGAATTCGTATATTCCGAACGGTTCTTTCGTCCGACGCAAGATGGCCTCTTTCCGGCTGGCTATCGGATTCCAAAAACTCTAAGAAAACTCATTCGACAGAAACGGGTCGGTATTGTCAATGACGTCATCAATGCCGGATCAGCCGTGCGCGGCACGTTCGACGATTTATTGGACTGCGACACAAATGTCGTCGCGATTGGGTCGCTGCTGGTTCTTGGAACTTCAGCATCCGCTTATGCCTCCAGCAAGAAGGTGGCTCTTGAATGCCTCGCGATACTGCCCAACAATCTATGGACGCCATCGGAATGTCCGTTATGCGCAGCTGGTGTTCCATTGGAAGACCTGGAAGGGTTCAAACTCGCCCGTTAGCGAGCGGGGCCCTGCGCTGCTCGACCCCTAGTACACTGGAAAGACCTCGATTTTGTGGGCATGTGCGAGGCAGGAGGCCCCATGGCATCGGTCATTCTTCCAGCGGCTCCATCCGAATCCCGGCCCGGACGATTCGGCATTTACGGCGGGCGCTACGTGCCGGAGACGCTGATGGCCGCTCTCGTCGAGCTCGAGCACGAGTACGACACGGCCAAGGCAGACGCCGCGTTTCAAGCCGAGCTTGCTGGCCTGCTGAAGGATTTTGCCGGACGTCCCACGCCGCTCTACTTCGCCAAGCGCCTCAGCGAGGAACTGGGCGGCGCCAAAATCTATCTCAAGCGCGAAGACTTGCTGCACACCGGTGCGCACAAAATCAACAACGCTCTCGGTCAGGCACTGCTCGCCAGGCGCATGGGCAAGAAGCGCGTCATCGCCGAGACCGGCGCAGGCCAGCACGGCGTCGCTACAGCCACTGTCTGTGCGCTGCTCGGCATGGAGTGCGTAATCTACATGGGCGACGTCGATATGGTTCGCCAGGAGCTGAACGTTCTCCGCATGCGCTTACTTGGAGCCGAGGTACGCGGCGTTTCGTCCGGCTCAAAGACGCTGAAGGATGCCATCAGCGAGGCCATGCGCGACTGGGTCACCAATGTCCGCACCACCTATTATCTGTTGGGCAGCGCGCTCGGAGCTCATCCCTATCCCACCATGGTGCGCGATTTCCACCGCTGCATCAGCATTGAGATGAAAGAGCAGATTATCGAGAAGGAAGGCCGACTTCCAACCGCTGTCATCG
>CAZAQN010000176.1:0-3778 GCA_964487345.1 uncultured Occallatibacter sp.
TCGCCGCTGATGCCGGAAAAGCACTCCAGGTATCCAATGCGCATCGGTCTCGAATTCTAAATGATTGGTTAGGCACCGCGCCGCGAGAGGATCTCCGCGGGAAGAATGGCGTTCATTGATCCCGACCGGAAGCCCGTCGTATCGAGCGTGACGTACTGGAAGCCGAGCTTGCGCAGAGCTGCTGTGATCGCATCAAGCATCTCCATTGTCAGCGCACGCTGCAACTCGGACCTTGAAATCTCCACCCGCGCCAGCTCCCCATGATGCCGCACACGAAACTCGCGAAAGCCCAGCTGCCGCAGACTCTCTTCGCCGCGCTCCACCTGCTCCAACACCTCGCGCGTCACGGTGCGCCCATACTCCACACGAGAACTCAGACACGGCGCTGCCGGGCGATCCCACAGCGTGTAGCCGGCCGCCTTCGCTAGTGTGCGAATCTCCAGCTTCGTCAGGCCGACATCCGCCAGCGGCGCCAGCACATCATTCTCCTGCGCAGCGCGCTGGCCAGGTCGAAAGTCGCGCGTGTCGTCGGAATTCATGCCGTAGGCAATATTCCTAAATCCCAGCTTTCCGCCGAGCGCCTTCATGCCTTCAAAAAGCTCCGTCTTGCAATGAAAGCAGCGGTTCGCATCGTTGCGTTGATATTCGGGCTTGTCCAGCTCACTGGTCTCAATCACGCGTAGGGGCATCCCTTGCGCTCCTGCAAACGCGCACGCCTGCTCCATGTCGCGCCGCGCTAAGCTCGGCGAATCGGCCAGCACCGCCAGCATCCTGTCGCCCAGCACACGATGCGCCGTGGCCGCCAGAAACGCCGAATCCACGCCTCCCGAATACGCCACCATCACACTACCCAGCGCACGCAGCCGATCTTCGAGCGAGTGCAGCTTCGACTCCGCCAGTTCAAGCCCCGCGGGCTCAAGTCCTGCTGTGCTGGATTGCGCAAACGTCGCCATGGGCCCGATTATAGCGAAACCAGAGTCCAAGTTGTCCAAAGCCTCTGCCCGCTCTTTCCGTCCTTGCAATTGCTTCCCCAACGCCTGTCTCCTGTCGGAAGTCGTTCCAAACCCAGCGAGTGCTCCATCTCACGCTAATCAGAGATGCGATATACTCGGACCCGGTTAGGAATTGAACGGAGATTTTTCGATGAATGTGCAAGGAATCAGCAAGCTCGGCGCCGTTGCGGCGCTGGCGGTCGCAGTTTTCGCGGCCCCTCTTCGCATCGTGGCGCAGGGTGGCGATACAGTTCTCAGGCCAGCCGACGCACAAAAGCTCCTGCCGGCGGCCGTCTATTACAAAGCCCAATCGGCTCCCACGCAGCTGCGCAACTCCGGCGGCGTCAAGTTCGCCGATGGCTACTATGTGCTCGCCACCCTGGTCGACACCAGCGGCTACTCGAGCGACGTGGCTTCGAAATATCAGGCTTATTTCATCGCCGAAGTGCCGATCAAGATCGGCGGCCAAAGCTTACCCGCCGGCGTCTACGGGGTTGGGTTCATTCCTGGCGACAAGTTCGTAGTCACCGACGTGGGCGCGCACGACGTGCTCACGGTCAGCTCCTCTAGCGATCAGGACATCAAGCGCCCCGTACCGCTGCAGGTCGCAACCGACCCAGCCGGTGGTTTCCGTCTCTACGAAGGACGCAAGTACGTCACCTTCAGCCGATAGGCCGGAAGCAGCGAAAGATATGAGCGCCCTGCCGGAAGTTGCATTCCGGCGGGGAAAACTGTACTGTATATACAGAACCGTATGTACGAGGAATTATCGTGCGGTTCAGTTGGGACGAACGGAAAAATCGCGCAAACGTTCGCAAGCACGGAATCCGCTTCGATGCGGCAATCCGGGTTTTTGACGATCGATTTGCGCTCGTCCTGCAAGATCGCGAAGTCGACGGAGAAATCCGCTGGCAGTTGCTCGGGAAGGCAAACGAGGCTGTTCTGCTTGTGGCACATGTCTATGAAGAAGACGGCAATGAAGAGAGAATCCGCATCATCTCGGCCCGCAAGGCAACGAGCCGCGAAGCCAAAGAGTACCACGCACAATTTTATTCGGGTCGTTGATGGAGACGAGCTCCAGAAGAACCCCGTCATCAGGAAGCGGGTTGACCGCGAGCTGGCCGCGCTTGCCAAGGCAGGGTACGAAAATATCGATACGTCCGACGCGCCGGAATTGCCTGCCGCTCAGTGGAAAAATGCGATTCGCGGCGTAGACGCGTGGCTAAAAATAGTCCGGGGCAATAAACTCTACAAGCCGGTCAAACAGGCTGTCTCCATGCGCCTCGATGCCGATGTCGTCGCTTGGCTCAAGCAGGCAGGCCCCGGCTACCAGACCCGCGCCAACGAGATTCTCCGCGAGAAAATGCTTACCAAATCAGAGCCCTAAGCGATTTCCTGTTTACAGAAGCATGCCTCTCCAGATCCCGCCCGACCCTTCCGGTGGTTTCCGGCTCTACGAAGGGCGAAATTATGTTACGTTGGGTCGGTGAGCATCCCGTAGAGCCAAGCCAGCTAAGGACAGGGTCTCGATCCGATATTTACCGCCAAGGCTTCGACATAGGGGGCCTGTATGGACCAAATCGAAATCAGCCCTACTCAAAACCCTCCAATCCGAGTTAATTCTGTCAGCAAGTTCGTTCAAACAGTCTGCGAGGTTAGGGACGAGTGGATCGAAGGAGCCGCCTACTTCGACCCATGGTTTCGTGGACAGAGAAAAGCGAGCTGGGTACTCGAGCCGAATATTTTTCGTCTAGATCTACTCGAAGAAGAAGATGAGATGCGTGCAGAGTTTCAGCGGAGAGCTCCACAATATATGACCGAGTTGGTGCCTGCAGACTTTTGGGGCTGGTATTTCTTGATGCAGCACTATGGATCGCCAACTCGGCTCCTCGATTGGACAGATTCGGCGCTTGTAGCCCTATTCTTTGCACTAAACTCCGATTCAAAATTCCCCGTCGATAGCGAAGATGCTGTAGTTTGGATGCTCGATCCATGGTGGCTCAACCGTACCGTCTTTAACGATCAGCCTATCCTTTTGCCGGACTTTCCCATGGCTGCCGATTACCTGGCAAAGCCTTACAAGAGAACCAACAACCTACCTACCGATCCGGCAGCTATAGATCCTCCGTTCATCGCTCGAAGAGTGGCTGTCCAAAGAAGCCATTTCACACTCTTCGGCTCCGATCGAAATGGCTTAACCCGTTTGGGTCAGGCACCCGGGGCTCACCTCGCCAAGATTCATATCGCTAAGTCGGCAATTGCTAGGATGCGCGCCGACCTGATCACGGCCGGAATCTCCGATACGACGATCTATCCGGATCTGCGAGGCCTAGCGGATGAATTATCTCGCCATCAGTTGGGAACCTGGCCTCCGACCTAGCCAAGCGCTGCTGTGAGTTGGTCGTGAAATAAGTAACGGCGGACCCAAAGGTCCGCCTTTGCTTTCCAGCAAGCCTACTTGCCTTACGCGTTCGCTCCGACCGGCACGGGCTTTGCAGCTGCGACGGTCACCGGATTCAGCTTCTCCCGCACCAGCTCATGCCCGCGCGCGAACAACTCATCCAGCGCCAGCTTGCCCGCTTCCACATCGGCAAGAATCGCCTTCTGCGCCGCATACTCCTTGTTCACAACGCCGGCCTTCGACTGCAGCATCCGCCACGCCTTGCGCCGTTCCACGCAGAACATCACCAGTTGCCGCGACAGCGCACGATACTCCACCTTCCCGTTCTCTTCGTACTTGATGTACACGCCGAAGTCCGGAATGAACGCGCGATGCGAGGGATTCA
>CAZAQN010000177.1:0-3776 GCA_964487345.1 uncultured Occallatibacter sp.
TGTCCCATCATTCCGCTTTGGAGGCGAGTGAGGAGCCGCAGAATCGCTTTGGCCTCATCCGCGCTACTCGTTGCGTAGCGCGACCATCGGCTCGACGTTGGCGGCGCGGTGGACCGGCGCCACCGACGCCACCAGCGCAGCCAGCGCGAGCATCACGGTTGAGCCCGCCAGCATCACCGGGTCCCATGGCTGCACGCCATACAACTGGTCTTTCATCAGCTTGCCGGCGAGAATGGCCAACGGAATCCCGAGGCCCAAGCCGATGCCGATCTGCCACAACGCGCCGCGAAGTACCATCGCGATCACATGTCCGCGATCCGCTCCCAGAGCCATTCTGAGACCAATCTCATTAGTGCGCTGCTCCACCGTGTAAGCCATCACGCCGTATAGTCCCACGGCCGCCAACACTAAGCCAAGCAGTCCGAAGAGAGAGGTCAGCGTCGCGATCATATTTTGCTGATGAAAGTCATTGCTGACAACTCTGCCATACGGCACAACGTCATCGACGACCAGAGTGGGATCCACGCTGGCGATCGCTTTGCGCACCTTCACTTCCATTCCTGGAGGATCGCCCGGCGCCCAGATCACGATGTTGTAGAGGTAGTGCGACCACTTCTCGCCTGTGGCCCAGTCCGGATCATCGTACTTCGCCGTCTGCGTCTCCGAGACCCAGTACATCGGCCCCACAGGCTTCTGGTAGTCGTAGGTCATATACCGGATGTCTTTGACCACGCCGATAATCTCAAAGCTAGAAGCGTATCGGAGGCGACCTGGACCGAAATGCTGCCCGATCGGGTTCTGGCCTTTGAAAAACCGCTTCACGAAGGCCTCGTTGACCACCGCGACATTGGGCGTCGCCGCTGTATCGTCCTCGGTGAAGGCTCGGCCCATCACCATCTTTGCGCCGATGGTCTCGAAGAACCCGGGCATTACCCGCACAAACCCCGCGCTCGTGTCCTCTTTGGGCCCCGGTTCGGGTCTGCCCTGGATGCGAACTCCGTTGTTCCAGCTATCGCCGGTCATCGGCGCATAGAGCGCCGGCGCCACCATGCGCACTCCGGCAGTCTCCCTCAGGCTGTCGTCGATCTGCCGGAACCGTTGCTCCATCTGCTCGGGCTTGTCGTTGCCCAGGGTGGGATTGATCCAGGTCATATAGCGCCCCTGCGTCTCGAAGCCGAAGTCCTGGTGCTCCAGGTTGCGCAGGCTCTGCGCCAGCAGCGCCGCAGCCGACAACAACACCAGGGACATGGCCGCTTGTGCGATGACCAGCGATTTTTGCGCCCACGAGCGACCTCCGCTCACCGAGCGATTTGCCCCGCGGAGAGCTTCGACTGGATCGGCGTGCGAAGTCATCCACGCTGGCGCCGTCCCGAAGATCATTCCCGTCAGAATCGAAACGCCCAGCGTAAACAGCAGCACGGGCAGGGATGGCGTTGGGCTGACTGGCACGTAATTATTCGGGCCGCCCGTCTCAAAGGCCAGAAACAAAATCAGCCGCGTCCCGCCATACGCTACAGCAATTCCAAATGCGCCACCGATTATTGAGAGCAGCACGCTCTCCACCAGCGCCCGGCGCATAAGCCGGAGCCGTGAAGCTCCCAGGGCGACGCGGACCGAGATTTGCATTCGGCTTTTCAATCCGCGCGCCAGCATCAGGTTCGCCAGGTTACCGCAAGCCACCAACAGCACGCATCCGGCGGCAATCAGCAGCAGCTTGAGTCCATCCTGGTAGTCGTCCCGCAAGGCTGCGACGCCGGCTCCGCCAGAGACTAAATGCAGCGTCTGCTGCTGCCAGAGCTGCTTCTCGCCCGGCTCCATGTCAGCGACGTGGCTGGCCAGCCAGTTGTGGAACTCTACGCGCAGCTTGGCCTCCAGGACTTGCGGATTAACCCCCGGTCGTACTCTACCCAGCAGGTCGAGATAGTTCTCATTGGCTCGCTTGGGCCGTGCGACATCTGTAGCGAGAACCAGCTCGGACGTGATCGGCACCCAGAAGTCCGGCATGCCCCAGCCGGATAGCTTGGCGCCATAAAACCCTGGCGGCGTGACTCCGATGACGGTGAACGCGTGCCCATTGATCTGAAAACTCCCGCCAACTACAGAAGGGTCGGAGCCATACTTGCTTTCCCAGACTCGGTAGCTCATCACCGCAACGAGCGGCGCGCCCACTCGATCATCGGCGTCGGTCATCAGCCGGCCCATCCACGGCTGCACGCCCAAGGTGCGGAAAAAATTCCCTGACACATACTGCCCGTTGCGCGTATCCACGGGCGCTTGCGATCCGGCGCGCCGCACGCCCAGCGGCGCATTGCCGGCCTGCAGAGCGGCAAGATCGGCAAACTCCGGCGTATGTTCGCGGAAATTCTTGTACGCCTCCCACGAGAAGAGCGCAAAGTCGCCATCGTTGCCCTGCGTGTATCCGCCCCAGTTGCAGCAACGGATCTTGTCCCCGATCCGCCACAGCTCTTCAGGCTTGGTCACCGGCAGAGACTTGAGCATCACCTGGTGAACCAGGGTGAAGATGGCGGTTGTCGCTCCGATTCCCAGAGCCAAGGTGATGACAACCGTTGCTGTAAACCCGGGCGCCTTCCGCAATTGCCGTACCGCGTCACGCACGTCCGCTAGCATTCATGCTCTCCCTTGTGGCCAGGTGTGACCAGATTACTGTTACCGCTCGTCGCATTCGTAGGAGCACGCGGTTCGCCGTTTCGTGCACGCCGTGAGCCTCAAAATGAAGGTCTTGCGGAAGGGTGAGGGATTTCTCCTGTCCGAAATCAAAATCCTGCGTTCGGAATCGAACAGTGAAGAGGGCAAAGACGCGCAGGTGATTTCAGCTGGTGCGCGCCCCAGCACGATGCGTCGTCTTCGCATGCGAGCACTGTTCTACTATTTTCGTGACCGGAAGAATAGCTTCGGGAGGCTCTCTGGATGTTGCGTGCTGCGCTCCGTCTTTCTCTTGTTGTTGCGTTGTCTGCGTTTTTGTCTGCTGGGTTTGGAGTGGCGCAAGCCCGCGGGGTCAGTGTGTATCCGACGAATCATGCAGTCGGTGTCAATCCCGATACGCATCTCGTCATTCGATTTTCGAGCGCTCCAACGATTGGCACGTCAGGGCAGATCCGGATTTACGATGCAGCTGGGCACCGACTTGTTGACACGCTGGATATGAGCATTCCTGCCGGCCCGGATCCCTCGCGCCGCGTGACTGCCCCAGCGGAGCCGGGAATCCCGCTGCCTGACTCCATTCCGACTTCGCCGACAACCACAACGCCGGCGGTTCGCATGACGCCCGCGGACCCGCACAGCTATCAACTCGACACCATCGGGGGCCTCGAGAACTTCCACTTTTATCCTGCGATTGTTCACGGCAACGTGGCGACCATTTATCCGCATCATCATGTTTTACGGTATGGCCGCAGATACATCGTGCAGATCGATGCCGGGGTTCGGCGCCTCGCCGAGGGCGGCTTCGCGGGCTTCACGACGGATCAGGCATGGACCTTCCGGACGAAGAAAGGTGGACCACCGGCGGATGCTACGCGCGTGGTTGTGGCGGCCGATGGCAGCGCCGACTTCAGCACTGTGCAGGGAGCCGTCGACTTTGTTCCCGATCATCCTTCGCATCGCGTAACCATATTTATCAAGGACGGGATGTACGAGGAGATTGTGTTCTTCCAGAACAAATCGAATCTTACGATTCGCGGCGAGGACCGCGAGAAGGTGCAGGTGGGCTATGCGAACAACAGCGCCTTCAATCCGCCGCAGCCGGGACCGAACCG
>CAZAQN010000178.1:0-3747 GCA_964487345.1 uncultured Occallatibacter sp.
CGATGTTGTAAATCTCCCGCTGGCGCGCGCTGAAATGTCCACTCACCGGAACAGTGCGGGTGATGTCCGAGGCATACATCGAAAATTCGCACGCCGCATCGACAACAACGATGTCCCCATCCTGCATCGTCCGCGAATTCGAAGCATAGTGCAGCGTCGTCGAATTGATGCCTGAACCAACAATGGGTGCATACGAAGGCCGCTCGCAACCCTGCTGAAACCACACTTCCGTCATCTTCCCCGCGAGGGTCCGTTCCGTGACCCCTGCCGCCGTGGCGCGCATCATGGCACGCTGCGCAGCGATCGACGCGTCACTGGCCTTTTTCAGCAACGCAATTTCGCCGTCATCTTTCACCTCGCGCAACAGCATCGTGAGCGTCGTCACATCGCGTGCCGGCGGTGCCGCATCCATACCCAAGGTGACCGCATTCAAAGCAACAAGCGCTTTGGCCGCCGGCGACTCGGGCTGCGTCCAAAGGCTCGAAGCTAATCGACGATCGCGCGCGACCACCGCGTTCAATTCCGTGGGCATCGCCGTCATTGGCTCCACCGCATCCACTCCCGTAGCCTGCACGACGCCCGGTGTCGCCGCATCCATCTTTTCGCCGGTGTAAAGCTCGGTGTGCAGATTCCGGGTCGGAAGAAACAGGATCTCCTTGTACCCTTGCGAAGAACCATTTCCACCAACAACCATCAGCGCGGCGCCCGGCTCATTCCACCCGGTGAGGTAGTAGAAGTCGCTGTCCTGCCGATACGGCATGAAATCGAGAATGGGTTCCGGCGCGGCGAACAGCAGCGCCACGCCACCGTGGAGCTTGGCGGCCAGAGCCTCGCGGCGCGCGTGATAAGCGCTCGCTGGTTGTTTTTCTAGAGAATGCGTGGGGGGAACAAAAGAAACACAAACCAGCACCGTCAGGCTCAGAGATCGCGTCAATTTCATTCCGCTATTGTCGTCTGTTCAGCGGAGCGAGGCAAAATGAAATGCATTGGATAATCTGGATGAGACCGGCAGGATAACTTCGCCTTAGTCGAACTGCAAGGGTCCCGGTCAGGCAGCCGATACTGGCGAAGCGACCATTCCCATGCCTTCGATCGACTCCTCATACTCACCGATCCTTGCCTTCCCCTCAAGCAAGCGGTGAAACGCGTCCGGAGGAACAGGGCGTCCGAAGAGCCATCCCTGCGCATAGATTGACTGCTCGGATTGCGCAAAATACCGCGCCTGTTGCGGCGTTTCAATTCCCTCAACGATCACGCGCAGCCCCAGCGTATCGGCCATGGTGAGTATCTGCGGAAGAATTGTAACCGTCACCGCATCGGTGCCAATCGCTTTGGTGAACGCCTTATCGATCTTGATCGCGTCTACTGATAGATCGTGGAGATAGGCGAGGCTGGAGTAGCCGGTGCCAAAATCGTCGATGTGAACGTAGTGTCCCTTTTCGCGAAGCCGAAGAATGGTTTCCTTCGCCACTTGTTGCCGCGCCGTATAGCTCTCGGTAATTTCAATGCCCAGGCTGCTCGCCGCAACTCCCGCCTGCGCAAGCGCATTCTCCAACATTGGAAGGAATTCCGGATCGGCAAGGTCGGCTGCCGCAATGTTCACATTCACCCGAAAGCCGGGACGTTCGCGCAACGTCTTCGCAAAATCATGCAGGACGTGGCGCACCACCAGCTTCGTGATCTGCCCAACAAAACCGCGCTCCTCCGCAACTTTGATGAAGTCATCCGGACTGACGGGCACGTTGTCCTCGTTGGTCCAGCGTGCCAAGGCTTCCACCTCGACGATCTCTTCGTTTTCAAGATCGACAATGGGCTGGTAGACGATTCTCAGCGTATCCTTGCGAATCGCACGCAGGAGTTGGCTCTCAAAGCCCTTCTGGCGGCGATAGATGACAGCGCATACGAATCCGAGCAATATACCGGTCAATCCACCGAATGCAACGAAGCCACCCACCTCGAGGCGATTGTTGCGCATCGCCTGAGAAATGGGAACGTGAGCTGCCGAGCACACGACGCCGTCTGGAGAGCAGTGAGTTCCATAGAGAGTGTCCCCATCGCGGAACTGGCCGTTCGTAATTAGAAAAGTCTCTTCAGACTTCGGAGCTGTGCCGTATATGTGGCCGGCCGCGCGGTTGGGAGCGTCTACGTCGGTGATCGTGGCCTGCATGGAACTGTTGAGCACGGGCTTCATATTGTACGGGCTATAAACAATATAGGAATCGGCCAACTGCACCGCGATCACCGTCTCATTGCCCACACGAAACGGCGCAAGGTTACGATACAGCCTCGTGCCATCTCTCTGGAAGATATCCGGCTTGTATTGGACCTGGGGCTGGGTCGCACGGCCGAGGGATGTGGAGCACTCGATCTTCCCGTCGTGCATCCGCCCCCCTGCTTTCAGATATTGGGATTCGAAGATCAGCTTGCTGAAATAATTGATCTCTGCGTCCGAGCATCTCGGAAACGGCGAAGCGTTCATCGACGCAAGAACCTTCCGCGATTCCGCGGTCGATTTCTGTCCCTCGTCGATAAGGCGTGTTGCGTACTGCTCGAGTCTTGCTTCGGTTTGTCTGAGCGTGAGGACGCGACCCAGCAGATAGCCGGCGAGGCCGCCAGCGGCTAATCCACAAGAAGTCGCCAGGAAGGCGACCCAAACGCGCTGTTTAAAAGTACGCATTATGGTGTTACTAATGTTTCGTAGAACTGACACTTACGGCAATCCCCAATTTGGGGCATCGAACATACTTCGCAACCCCTTCGTCTATGACGGCTAATTATATCTAACCACAATAAATGCTTCAGCTTGCGCAGTCAAAACAGCGCGATTTAGCACGCTCGGCTTTGACTGGCTCCTCGCTTATTCTTGGTAACTTCAATCAATTCCCGATCACTTAAGAGCCACAGCGGCCGGGTCGAGCGTCCCTCCAAAGCTTTCGCCCATGCCTCCAGGAGTTACGTATTGGGGAGTCGAGGATTGCGTCTTCAACCATAGGAATGCAGAACCGCGCGCTGGCGAGCCAACCGGAACTCGGCATGAAGGCGGCATTTGAGGCGATTCGAGATTTGCAAACAGCCTCATCGAGCTGATCGAATGATAAAGATCGCAAGTATTGCCATGGGTCGTTGAGTTTCCCGGCGATTCGCAGTATTCTAACTATGCGAGCGAGTTTGTCCGCTTCATTCGCTGTGGGTTCACCAGCTGGCGGAGAGATGAGTGGGCTGACAGCCCACTTTTTATTTGGGGCAAACTCTTCAGATCGAGAGGCAGTTGTTTCGACACAAGGAGCAAGATCCCCAGAGGCGAATTTCGACGCGAGGATCGTAACGAAGATCGTCCTTGGGGCGCGATCGATGGCGGGAATGCTGGACGAAATCCGGAACGCGGCCGCGAGAGCCGCTGCTTCGCACGGACTGGACGTGGTGGACGTGGAGTTCAGCGGACGAGATAAGGAACGAATTCTTCGCGTCACTCTGGAAAAGAACGCCGAGGGACGAGCAAAGTTGAAGGCAGCCGTTGCCGCTGGGCAAGAAGGACTTCCCGAGCGTCTGACAGAAGGACGGCTCAGCGTCGAGCAGCTTTCGGGCATCACACATGAGGACTGTGCTGAATTCAGCCGCGATTTTAGCGTTTTGTTGGACATCGAGGATCTGGTTCCAGGCGCGGATTACACCCTTGAGGTCAGTTCGCCGGGTTTGGACCGCAAGCTAACCAAGCCGGAGGAGTTTCAACGTTTTGCCGGCTGCCTG
>CAZAQN010000179.1:0-3745 GCA_964487345.1 uncultured Occallatibacter sp.
TTGGTGTGAAGGACGAAGGCGGAATCGCGGGCCTGTAGGTTGACTTCAGCGCCGGCAATGGGGCGGTGCTGTTGATCGTGAATGACACCGTGGATGTTGGCGAAGACGGTGGCACGAGCTTGTATGGATGAAACCAGCAAGAAAAGAATGAACGCCAGAGATGAGCGGCGCATTGGGAAGAACCTCCGTTGCTTTGCGGCCTATAAGCCTGCCCGCATCGCAATGTGCTGCAGCGCGATGGAACTGAGACGTGGCTTGGGAAGCCTCGTTGAGGTGCAACCGGATGGTTGCGGGATCGCCTGTTGCGCGAAGCGGAGACGGAGTGTTCAGTCAGGGAACTAACTGAAGGCATCGCGTCGGCATCAAGGCAAACCTGCCAACGAGCTTTCAAGCCAATGAGTTTTTCAGGCGAGGATCGGAGACGGAGGGCCGCGGCTGGCGTGGGTGCGGAATTTGCCGGTGCGGCTGAAGGTTTGCGGAACCGCGAGGGAGTGCGGCGCTATCAGATAAGCAATCGAAGCCGCAAAGTGACCGGCTAGCGCGTGAATCGACGAGGCGGTGGCCGCGGCATTATTGGGGTACAACGGACACTGCGACGGAGCAGACAGAAGAGGTGTCGAGCCGGAAGAGGCGCGAACCATTTGTGCGACGGCTTCTTCGCTCATCGCACAGTGATGCACGCCTTGACGGCGGCAGCAGGCAGGCAAGCGCGCGTCATCACTGGCTCCGAAGCTGGCCGGTAACGGGCCAATCCCGAAGAACAGGACGAGGAAGATGGAAAGCACGCGCCGCATCTGCACATGATGGTACATGAAGGTTGCGGCGAAGATCGATTCATAAGTCGGACCGACCCGTCAGGTATCATCGAAGCATTGCAAATCGTGACTTGTTTTTAGAAGGGTTCGATGGGAAAAAGGGAGATCGCTCACGCAGTGCAGAAGGATGATTCTGCCCATACAACGCGCATCAGCAAACCATTGCGCGTAGCCTTGTTTGGCTTCGGAACGGTGGGCAGTTCTGTTGCGCGAATTCTGGTGGAATCGCGGCCTGAGGGGCTGGAGCTGACGCATGTCTTCAACCGGGGCGTGGCGCGGAAAAAAGTGGACTGGGCCTCGAAGAGCGTGATGTGGAGCGAGGACGCGGATGCGGTATTGGCATCCGACGTCGACGTCGTGGTGGAGTTGGCTGGTGGGCTGGAACCGGCTGGAAGTTGGGTCCGCAAGGCACTCGAGTCCGGCAAGAGCGTAGTCACCGCGAATAAGAAACTGATTGCGTTTCACGGGGTAGAGTTGGAGCGGCTTGCCGCTGTGAAGGGCGGGCACTTGAAGTACGGCGCGGCCGTGGCAGGTGGCATTCCCGTGATTCCGGGACTCGAACAGGGGCTCGCGGGTGATCGCATCGAGCGCATGCAAGGCATTCTCAATGGGACGTGCAATTTCATCCTGAGCAGGATGGAGGCGGGCGCGGAGTATGCAACGGTGCTGGCGGCGGCACAGGCCAAGGGGTATGCAGAGGCCGATCCCACGGAAGATGTGGGCGGGTTCGATGCGCGCGCGAAACTGGCCATTCTGATGCGGCTGGCGCTGCGGGTCGTGGTTGATCCGGAGGAGATTATTCCGCAATCGATCACTTCTGTGACGGCAGTGGACTTCAGCTATGCGCGCGATCTGGGCTGCACGATTCGTCAGGTTGCACGGGCCGAGGAGCGGGACGGCAATGTGGCCGCGACGGTGGGGCCTATGCTCGTGGATTTGCACTCTCCCCTGGCGTGGTCGCGCAATACAGAGAACATGGTGATTTTGACTGGCAAGTATGGCGGGGATGTTGTTTTCTCGGGCCATGGTGCGGGCGGGCACCCTACAGCGGTGGCGGTTGTTAGCGATTTGATTGCACTGGCTCACGGCTCACGACGCGTGGAAGTGCCTTCTGTTCCCGCGAAGATCGGGGCGGAATTTGAAGTGCCGCATTACATTCGCTTCCTTGTGGTGGATCGGCCCGGGATTGTGGCGGAGATTACCGGCACGCTAGCACGAGAGCGGATTAATATTCGGGCGATTGTGCAGAAGGCTGGGTATCCGGCGCATGCGTTACCGTTCGTGGTGACCGTAGAGCCGTGCAGGTCCTCGGCGCTGAAGAGAGCCCTGACGAGCATCGGCAAGATGGATTGCCTGCTTGAAGAGCCGTTGAATTTGCAGATGCTTGAATAGCAGGGACTAGGGACTGAGGGACTAGGAGTAGGGAATAGGGAATAGGGAATAGAACGATACTTTGGGGGTCGAAGGGTGATTGATAGCGTCTATCGATGTGAGATTTGCGGCTTGGAGAGCGAACATCCTAGAGGATGGATTGTGATCCATTGCAGTGACGCACAGTTGACGGTTTTCAAATGGACGAAAGAGGCGGCGGAGGCTCCCCACGCGCGCCACTACTGCGGCGAGGCGCATGCCCAGGTCTACATCAGCAGGTGGTTTGAATCTTATTGCGGATGAAGGTGCGCATTACGATCCGCGCCTAACGGACGCCGGTCCAGTGGATTCGCGCACGACCAACTCCGGGGCTACGACGATTTCCGCGGGATACTCTTTATCCCGGTTGGCGATGCGGTAGAGAAGCACTTCAGCTCCCCGTTTTCCCATTTCGAACAAAGGCTGACGCACCGTTGTTAGGGACGGGGTGGAATAGGCGGCGGAGAGAATGTCGTCGAATCCGACCACGGAAACATCATTCGGCACGGAGAGTCCCGCATCGCGCAAAGCGCGGATGGCCCCGATGGCGGCGATGTCGTTAAAGCAGAAGATGGCTGTGAAGTCCCGGGATTTTTCGAGCAAAGCCTGCATTGGCTTGTAGCCGATCTCCGGAGCCATGGGGTGATAGCCGGTTTTCATCGACCAGCCCGCGGCATCGATGCGGATGACATGAGCGGGGTCGATGCGCAGGCCCATCTCACGTGCGACGACCTGAATGCTTTCCCAACGGAATTCGGAATCCGGAATGGCGCGCGGGCCGCGCATGAAAGCAATATCGCGATGTCCCAGTTCGTAAAGATGGACCAGAGCCTGCTCGACGGCCTTCTGATGATCGAGGACAATATTGGTTACGTTCTGAAGCGCAATGTGTGCCGAGATGGCTACGACTGGCACGGGCACCTCGATTTGGTCGGCTTGCGTATTCAGCAGCAGAAAGCCGTCGACCGCGCGTTCCACCAGCATGCGCGGATATTGTTCGATGAGTTCCGGCTTCCAGTCATGGCAGGCGGTGAAGAAGAAGTAGTGAGCGTGAGAAAGTTCCTCAACGACGCCGCTCATGACGCGGGTGAAGTAGCCCTCGCTGAGGTCGGGTGCGAGAACTCCAACGCTCATGGAGCGGCTTTGCCGAAGCGAACGGGCAAAATAGTTGGGCCGGTAATTGAGGCGCTCGGCCGCTTCAACGACGCGGGTGCGGGTCTCCTGAGGGATGGACTTTGCCGATGGGGAATTATTCAGGACCAGAGAGACGGTGGTCTGCGAGAGTTCGAGATGCTCTGCCAGCATTCTCAGATTGACGTGCCCTGGCGGCGTCGAAATTCTGCCCTTTGCCATGTTGGAGTTGTAACACGTTTTTAAGAAAGCGGAAACTGGCCGGGACAGGCAAATAATTCGATTTGCCACTGGTGTCCGGCCTCTAGAGTTCTTCGCAGAACCACCCGAAGGAACAAAAGCAGATTCTTCGCTCACCACCCCCGAACTGAAAGACGTTCGGGGCCCCG
>CAZAQN010000180.1:0-3728 GCA_964487345.1 uncultured Occallatibacter sp.
TTGGCATCGTTGATGGAATCGGCGAAGGAGATACCCTCGATCGGCTGCTGCTTGACGCCCCTGATCCGGTCAGGAGCCTTGATGCCAACGAGATCGAGGGTGGTGGGGAGAAGATCGATGACGTGGCTGTACTGAGTACGGATTCCACCTTTGTCTTTGATGCCCTTCGGCCAGAAGACAATCAGTGGATTATGCGTGCCGCCCTCGCTGTTCGCGTCCTGCTTCCAGAATTTGAAAGGAGTATCGCAGGCCTGCGCCCAGCCCAGCGGGTAATTCCCGTTTATCGCATGGGGCGTCCCAATCTCTCCAATCTTATTCAGGTTGTAATCGATATTTTGCTGTTCCGGCCTGGGCCCGGCCAATAAACCCTGATCTACGGTTCCGTTCAAGGTGCCTTCTTTGCTGGCGCCGTTGTCGCCGATCGAAATAAAGATCAGCGTATTGTCGAGTTGTCCAGTCTCCTTCAGGTGATTGATAAGCCGGCCGATCTCAAAGTCCGAGTAGGTTAGATAGCCTGCATAGACTTCCATGAAGCGCGCGTAGAGCTTCTTCTCGTCGGGCGTAAGTGAGTCCCATGCCTTGATGTCCGGATTGCGATCGGGAAGGATCGCATTCGCCGGAATCACGCCAAGTCTCTTCTGATTTTCAAAGACCTTCTCGCGAAAGACATCCCAGCCCTCGTCGAACTTGCCCTTGTATTGATCGCTCCAGTACTGGTCGACCTGGTGCGGCGCATGCGTGGCGCCCGGCGCGTAATAGAGGAAGAAAGGCTTGTCCGGCGCGACCTTCCTCTGACGGTCGATGTAGAAGATCGCCTTATCGGTGATCTGGTCGCTCAGGTGGCGGCCGTCAGGACGGACATGAGCCTGGTCCTCTACCAGGTCCGGATGATACTGGTCCGTCTGCGAACCGAGGAAGCCAAAGAAGTGATCGAAGCCCTTTCCGGTTGGCCAATGATCGAACGGACCGGCGTCGGTCGCCTCTTCGTCCGGCGTGATGCCGTACTTGCCAACTGCAAAAGTGTTGTAGCCGTTGTCGCGAAGGATCTCGGCAATCGTGCCGGCGGTGGCGGGCACGCGGCCGTCCCAGCCGGGAAATCCAGCGGACATGATGGTGTGCGAAAATCCGGATTCATGCACGGAAGAACTGTTACGGCCCGTCAGCAGCGCCGAACGGGTCGGTGCGCAGATCGCGGTCGTATGAAAGTTCGTATAGCGCAAACCATTGGCGGCCAGGCTGTCGAACGTGGGAGTATTGATGAGCCCGCCGAATGTGCCGGCAGCGCCGAAGCCCACATCATCCAGGAGAATCCACACGACGTTCGGAGCGCCCGCGGGTGCTTTCACAGGCTCCGGCCACCATTCTTTTGACTCGGCAAGTGTCCTACCGACCGTTCCCTGATAAGGCTGCGCCTCTTGAGCCTGCATGGGCAGTCTCGCGGTCATAGCAAGAATCAGCGTCGAGGTCAACGCCTTCATTTTGCTGTTGTCTTTCATTGAATTCTCCTGTCGGTTGAAGCCACTCCGAGATGGCTCGAATAAAAATTGTTGATCTGCCCTTCGATGCTCCATTGCCGACGGACTGCAAATGTCGAAGGTGAAGATGAATACTTTGTCTGCCCCGGCCGGCTAGCCTTGTGAGGACGAGCCGGCCGCATATCCTGAACGCGGTGAGGCCAAAACCTGGCGGCAATGCTACTTGCTGTTGATGCTCTGCGCCGTCTCCTTTTGGCGGTCGAGATACCACTGCGGCAGATAAGTATGGTGAATTCGTCCCGCGTACAGATCGTCGAAGGTGATGTACGGGTAGAGATGGTGCTCTTTGGCCTGCTCTTCGAATTCGGCCTTCAGCTGCGTCAACTTCTCCGGGTACTTCTGCGCCAGATCGATGCGCTCGGTTGGATCGTCGTTCAGGTTGTAGAGCTCCCACGCATTTTCGTCAAAGGGTGGATTGGTAAGCACATGTTTGGTTTCGACGTCGTTGGGAAACGCCAATTCGGCCTTCCATCCGTTGTCGTAAATCGACCGTGAGCCGAAGATGTAGTAGTACTGCAGGGTGTGACGAGTGGGCGCATTGGCATCGTCAATCGAATAGGCCAGTGAAGTTCCTTCAATTGGCTGCTGCTTGATGCCGCGAATCTCTTCCGGGGCCTTGATCCCAACCAGATCGAGTGTGGTGGGAAGAAGATCGATTACATGGCTGTACTGGGTGCGAATGCCACCCTTGTCCTTGATGCCCTTGGGCCAGTAGACGATGAGAGGATTGTGCGTTCCGCCTTCGCTGTTGGCATCCGATTTCCAGTACTTGAACGGAGTGTCGGCAGCTTGCGCCCAGCCAAGCGGGTAGTTGCCCTGGTGGGCGTCGGGCGTGCCGATCTTGTCGATGTTGGCCAGGTTATAGGCGACATTTTGTTCCTCGGTTATCGGCTTGCGGTTACTGGAACGATCAATCGTGCCTTCTTCCGATCCTTCCTTGCTGGCGCCGTTATCGCCGATGGAGATGAAGATCAGCGTGTTATCGAGCTGGCCCGTCTCCTTCAAATGATTGATCAGGCGGCCGACTTCAAAATCTGTGTAAGTGAGATAGCCCGCATACACCTCCATGAAGCGCGCATAGAGCTTCTTCTGGTCTGGCGTGAGTGAGTCCCAGGCCTTGACGTTCGGGTTGCGATCGGGCAACACAGCATTGGCGGGGATCAAGCCAAGTCTTTTCTGATTCTCAAAGACCTTTTCGCGATAAACGTCCCAGCCCTCGTCGAACTTACCCTTGTATTGGTCGCTCCAGTATTTGTCGACCATGTGCGGAGCGTGGGTGGCGGCTGGGGCGTAATACAGGAAGAACGGCTTATCCGGGGCAGCCTTTCTCTGGCGGTCGATATAAAAGATCGCCTTGTCAGTGATCTGGTCGCTGAGGTGGCGGCCATCGGGAGTCACGTGCGCCTGATCTTCTACGAGGTCCGGCTTGTACTGGTCGGTTTGCGAGCCCAGGAATCCGAAGAAATGATCGAATCCCTTGCCGGTCGGCCAGTAGTCGAATGGACCGGCGTCGGTCGCATCCTCGTCCGGCGTGACGCCATACTTGCCCACCGCAAAAGTGTTGTAGCCGTTGTCGCGAAGGATCTCGGCAATAGTGCCGGCCGTCGCGGGTACGCGGCCATCCCAGCCGGGGAAGCCTGCCGACATCGCGATGTGCGAGAAGCCGGATTCATGCACCGATGCGCTGTTGCGGCCCGTCAGCAGCGCCGAGCGGGTCGGGGCGCATATTGCGCAGGTATGGAAGTTCGTATAGCGCAAACCATTGGCGGCCAGGCTGTCGAATGTTGGAGTGTTGATCAGGCCGCCGTAAGTGCCGGCAGCGCCGAAGCCCACATCGTCGATCAGAATCCACACTACGTTCGGCGCGCCGGCGGGCGCTTTCACGGGTTCCGGCCACCATTCTGTCGATTCGGCGAGCGTTCTGCCGACGACCCCTTGATAGGGTTGAGCATCCTGGGCATGCAGTGAGAGCCTGGCGCTCACCGCAAGGATTAACGTTGACGTCAAAGCCTTGAAAATGCGTTTCTCATTCATAGAAATCTCCTTGATCTGGGTCATCTTCAGGTAACTCGGTTGATAAGTCGCTTGTCAGCCGACTGAGTCGCGCTCCGGGCCGCATCGTGTCCGGAGCGCGAAAAACGATCTGGCGGCGCCAGCTCACTTCAATTCGACGGTCACCTTTTCAATCTCTCC
>CAZAQN010000181.1:0-3688 GCA_964487345.1 uncultured Occallatibacter sp.
CGTCGATCGTGACGGCACTGTTTCCCCTTGGTGGAGTCATCGGCGCGGCTTTCTGCGGTTGGCTGATGGGCCGAACGAATTCCACACTCGTGGTAAGCGGGGCCTACTTTCTCACCGGGGTTTTGCTGTTGCTGCTAGCGCGCTCAACTGGCACTTTCGGTTCGATGACATTGACAACATTTCTAGCCGGTCTGGCGATGAATGGCGCCCAAACCTCAATGCCTGTCCTGGCTGCCGCGTTCTACCCGACCTTTGGGCGGGCTTCGGGGGTGGCATGGATGCTTGGGGTGGGGCGGATCGGTGGAATTGCCGGCGCCTTCGGCGGTGGAATCCTTTTACAGCTGAGCTTCTCTCTTCCACAGATCATCTCCGGCCTTTCCGCAGTCGCGGCTGTCGCAGGTTTGGCCTTGGCATATAAGGAATTTGCGAGTAGCAAAGCTGAAATTCAGACCAATCTCAATCACTCCTAGTGGGGCTAAATCCCTATCGGCCTGGAATGGAAGCAGGAATGAGGGCTCGGTCAGTAACCATTCGTCTGAGTTGCTGGAATGGGGATCGTGTCGCGGTTATCCCCCATTATGGTCCCCGATTGGTGCCCGCGTTATTCAAGATATTGTTCAAGGGTTTAGATGTTTATGAAGTATTAGCGTATATAGATCATCCGGTTGCAACAGTCTGCCGTAGCGCATCGCACCTTGCACCACGAGATTCTTATCTCAGTAAACCCGGCTTGCAATCACTTGAGTACCGGCTGAATTTGACTCGATGCTCGTCGAGCGCAGCAGGATTTCGAAGAAACGGAGCGATCCATCGGAGCGCGTCGCGCGCTTCAAAATTGGTTCGATTGCGGCTGGACGCAGGATGGTCTCTGCGGCAGCCTGGGTTCCGGCCACGTCCAGCCCTTGCAGAAGCAGCAAGTGACCTGTGCCTGCAAGATTGGGAAGATTGCTTCGGCTTCCCTGCTTCGCTGCCCAGCATTCTGGCTCATGCCGGCGTCAACCTTATAGAAGGATTCCTCGGCCGCGCATCGCGGATGGGTACCTGATTTACCTCAAGCTATGTGAGGAATTACGCCCGAATCAGTTTCCTTTTCACTCCCAGGAAGTTTCTTGGGGCGTATTAAAAGGTCCACCCCAATATCGCTGACAGTTGAGCCGCTGCTTATCTTCGCGAACATTTCCTTCGCGAAAGACTCTTCGGGCTTCTCAATTTCCATTCGCTCCGTCCCGCGCTCAAGAATCAGACGATCTCCGGAACAAGAGACGACATTCCATAGATTCGGCATGAATCCTCCTTGACGAATCCGCCCACCATTGTACGCTTCAGTCAATCCCCATGACATCCAACGGCTTCAAGGCCTCGCCGCGGCTACTCTGCGCCTTAACAGAAGCGCCTTCACCGCCTTGATGCTGTTTACCGATGAGGAAATGACGGTTTCGCCACAAACCGGAAATTGAGTGGCACAACGCGACAAATTCATTGCCAATTAGTCGGCAGAATCCTTCTTTCGCGCTTTCTGTTGACCGAAAAGTAAAACCGGTTGGTCCACTACACATCGGAACTCGAACACCTCGAAGTGGCACAACTTCGTGAAAGGATCCGGAGTAGCGACTCCGTCCCAAAGCCCTCAATTCATCCGTTTCCGTGTTCATAATTGCTCAGTTATAGAGTTATTTGCGCACATACCATTATTTAAGCGGTAGGTGCGTTGCTTGAAGGAACGAAGGGTGGATGGGCTCATGAAGCTTCTACATTTCGCTTCGTTCCTGATTGCAGGATTCCTCGTTGGAGCCCCAGCAGTCGCCACAGCACAAGACTTGCCTGCGCACCCCCAGCGTCCCGGCCTCTCCGTGTCACGGCCGGAATCCGCACGACGACTTCGTACCCTCACCACAGCTCGTGAAGCCCACGATATCTCTCTTAAAGAAGCAGCGCGCGGCTATCAAGTTCGGATTCGTGGAGTCGTCACGTTTTACGATCCGAACGTCGATCCCAGACACGCAGCACTCTTCGTCCATGATGCAACAGGCAGCATATTCATTGGACTTCCGTCGCGCCCGATCCTCGGTTTGAAACCGGGAACGCGGGTGGAAGTTACCGGTATCAGCGGAACCGGAGACTATGCGCCGTTGATCCGCAATGGGCGCGTGAGAGCAATTGGAAACTCGCACGTTCCAGAGAGCGCTCCACGGCCAACGATGGCCGAACTGTTTGGCGGAAGCATGGATGGGCAGTGGGTTGAAATCGAGGGTATTGTCCATTCGGTGCGTCTCTTGCCCAAGGATGCGAATCTCGAAGTCGCCACAGTGGGCGGTTCGATCACCGCCACCGCTCCCAGGGAAGCGGGAACGAACTACGACTCGTTGGTCGACGCTCGTGTTCAGATCCGAGGGAACGCGGTGCCGGTGTTCAACGGTGGTCGACAAATGGTCGGTTCCCGTGTCCTGTTTTCGTCCCTGCATGAAGTCAAGGTCGTACGACTGCCGCCGGCTGATCCCTACAGGACGCCGGCTATTCCGATCGCCCAATTGCTATGGTTCTCCCCGGGCGTCGTCTTGCGGCACCGCGCTCATATCCGAGGCCGGGTGACTCTCGACTGGCCTGGCCGGATGTTATGCATCCAGGAGTCCCCCAACGGCCTCTGCATGGAGAGCCCACAACTCGATCCGGTGCAGATCGGTCAGCTGGTGGATGTAGTCGGCTTTCCAACAGTCAGCGACTTTAAGCCCACTCTTGAGAATGCGACGTTTCGCGTCGCGGAAGGAAACGCGCCCTTGACCGGTGCATTCGTGTCCATTCAGCAGGCGCTGCGGGGAGAACATGACCGGGAATTAGTTCAGATCGAAGGAGAGTTGATCGGCCAAGACCGCGCGACGGGCGATCTCACGCTTGTTCTGCGTTCCGGCGATTTCGTTTTCTCTGCAATCCTCCCCGAAGAGAACGGTGGCATCGGGATGCTCCCTTGGAAAGAAGGTAGCCTGATCCGGGTGACCGGGATATGCAGTGTGAGAATGGATCCAAAAACCAGCGGTCAGGGATCAGGGTCCGTGCAGCCGGGTTCGGTCAACATCCTGCTCCGCTCAATCGACGACGTCGCCGTACTGCATTCCCCCTCCTGGTGGACAGCCCGCCACACACTCGCCGTCCTCTCCTTCGTGGGAGTCCTTTCATGTGCCTCTTTCGCCTGGATCTTCGTTCTGCGCGGTCGTGTTGAGCAGCAAACTCAGGCAATCCGCCTGAGCGAGGAACGCTTGCGCCACCTCTCGCAGCATGACGTGCTGACCGGTCTGCCCAATCGCTTTCTGCTCAATGACCGGCTCGGCATCGCTCTGAAGCGCGCAGATCGATTTGACCCCGTTTTGGGGGTGTTAATGATTGATCTCGACGGATTCAAAGAAGTCAACGATTCCCTTGGCCACCATGCGGGTGACCTGGTGCTCTGCGAAGTCGCGGCACGCCTTGTATGCTCCGTTCGTGAGATCGACACCATTGCACGTCTCGGAGGGGATGAGTTTATCGTCCTGCTGCCCGACCTGCACCTGGCGGGCGAAGCAGAATTTGTGGCTGGCAAGATTGTGGCTGCAATCTCTGAACCAATCGATGTCGGCGGCACTCGAGTTCAGCTTTCGGCCAGCGTCGGCGTCTGTACCTCTCCAGAACAGGGCAGGGATGCCGAGAGGCTGATGCA
>CAZAQN010000182.1:0-3680 GCA_964487345.1 uncultured Occallatibacter sp.
TTCGATAAAGCCATCGAAGGCTTCGTCATGTTCGCGCTCAACCAGGGTGAAGTCTGCACCTGCCCCAGCCGCGCGCTGATCCAGGAAAGCATCTACGACATGTTCATGGAACGAGCCCTCAAGCGCGTTGCCGCCATCAAGCAGGCCAATCCTCTCGACCCCACAACCATGATCGGGGCGCAAGTCTCCAGCGAGCAGCTCGAAAAGATCCTCAGCTATATCGACATCGGTCACAAGGAAGGCGCCGAACTTCTCACCGGTGGTAAACGTGCACAATTAGGCGGCGAACTGGACGGCGGCTACTATGTCGAACCTACCGTCTTCAAGGGCCACAACCGCATGCGCATCTTCCAGGAAGAGATCTTCGGGCCCGTCGTCTCCGTTACAACATTCAAGAACGAATCCGACGCGCTCGAAATCGCCAACGACACGCTCTACGGCCTCGGCGCCGGTCTCTGGACTCGAGACGTCAATCGCTGCCATCGTCTGGGCCGTGGCATTCAAGCCGGACGCGTGTGGATCAACTGCTACCACGCCTATCCCGCGCACGCGGCTTTTGGCGGATACAAGCAGTCCGGCATCGGACGCGAAACCCACAGCATGATGCTCGACCACTATCAACAGACCAAGAACCTGTTGGTGAGTTACAGCCCGAAGAAGCTCGGTTTCTTCTAAACAAAAAGGGAGCTTTATCATGCACGAACATGGGTGGCCAGGCCGGGGTCCCCGGCGACAGAGCTTCGTCGCTGGGTAGAGATCTGGATTTCCAGGCCTGGGAAAGCACGAAGTTCCGGAGGGAGCGGGGGCCTTCAGGCCCCTGAATCCCGACGCCGCAAAGGGGCGGGGCTTTAGCCCCGGACAGAGGACAAAATCATGTCGGAGCTTCCCAAACAGGTTCTCGCCACCGACCTGGCCATCCACCTAATCCGAGTCCTGCGCGAGAAGCACGGCCCACTCATGTTCCATCAGTCGGGAGGCTGCTGCGACGGCAGCTCCCCGATGTGCTACCCGCGCGGCGAATTTATCATCGGCGACTCCGACGTGCAACTCGGCGAAGTCGATGGCGAGCCATTCTATATGAGTCGCAGCCAATTCGAATATTGGAAGCACACCCAACTCAACCTCGATGTTGTTCCAGGCCGCGGCGGCATGTTTTCACTCGACGGACCAGAAGGACTCCGCTTCCTCATTCGTTCGCGTGTCTTTGACGACGCAGAAATCGGCGAACTGCGCGCCGCCGGACGCATCTAAAATCACATGCGTCCATCCAATTTCCAGGGAGCATCTGATTGAGCGAAGCTGTCATCGTTTCGGCCGTCCGCACACCAGTCGGAAAATTTCAAGGCTCGCTCCAATCGTTCTCCGCCCCGAGACTGGGTGCGCTTGTCGTCCGCGAAGCCCTGCGCCGCGCCGGGTTGACGGAAGCCTTAGGGGCGGCTGAGAACTCAGGCGAAGTCGATCCACTCAAGCTCGAATTCATTGACGAATGCATCATGGGCTGCGTCCTGCAGGCCGGCCTCGGCCAGAACCCCGCGCGCCAGGCAGCTATTTATGCAGGCATTCCACCCGAAGCCAGTGCTCTCACCGTGAACCAGGTCTGCGGCTCCGGACTCCGCGCCGTCTCTCTCGCCGCCCAATCCATTCAAACAGGCGACGCTGAAATCATCGTCGCCGGCGGATTGGAGTCCATGACCAATGCGCCTTATCTCCTCCAGCAAGCCCGCTCCGGTTATCGCATGGGCAACGGTGCTCTTATTGACTCGATGATTTACGACGGCCTATGGGACGCATACAACGACTTCCACATGGGCACAGCAGCAGAAATGGTCGCCGCCAAATACGGCATCACGCGCGAGGATCAAGATGCCTTCGCCGCTGAGTCCCACGCCCGCGCGGCCGCCGCCACGACACAAGGCGCGTTCCGCGAAGAGATTCTGCCCATTGAAATTCCTCCAGCAAGAAAGGGAGCGCCTGCCACGGAATTCGCCGAGGACGAATCCATCCGCCCCGGAACGACAGTCGAAACCCTTTCGCGGCTCAAGCCAGCCTTCAAAGAGGGTGGCTCGGTGACTGCAGGCAATGCTCCCGGCATCAGCGATGGCGCCGCTGCCGTCGTTGTCATGAGCGCCGAGCGGGCAAGGGAACTGGGTCTCAAGCCAATGGCTCTCATCCGCGCCCAGGCCACCAGCGGTCGCGAGCCGGAATGGTTCAGCCTCGCGCCAATCGATGCGGTGCGCAAGGTCGCTGCCAAGGCGAAATGGCCCCTCCCGAGCGTTGACCTCTTCGAATTGAACGAAGCTTTCAGCGTCCAGGCACTCGCGGTTAATCGCGAATTGGAACTCGATCCATCACGCGTCAATGTCCACGGTGGAGCGGTCGCCATTGGACATCCCATCGGCGCCAGCGGCGCGCGTGTGCTTGTCACACTCCTCCACGCCATGCAGCGTTATGGCAAAACGCGGGGAATCGCCGCCCTCTGCCTTGGCGGTGGCAATGCGGTCGCATTGGCTGTCGAACGGGTCTAAGGCATCATCCAACCGGCTGGCCGACGCCATCGAAACTGTCCGATATCGAACAGTAGCCCATGCAACCGGTCAGTTCCGCGCCCAAAACTTCTGCCATTCGTCACAATTAAGTTCTTTATTTGGTTCAACAGGCACGCATCCCCCTTTGGCACGGCAAGTGCTCCTCCCCTTACGACATGGATATTGCTCGCCCAGATATTAAGCAAAAAAAGAAGCGCCAGATGTTCGTATACGCTGGCGTCGCAGTGGTGGTGATTGCGATCGCGGTAGTGATCGTTGCGCGGCTCAAGCCGGCCGCGCCTCCCGTCGATCGCTCCGCCATTTGGACGGATACAGTGAAGCGCGGTCCGATGATTCGCCAGGTGCGTGGCTCGACCGGCACCTTGGTTCCGCGCGAAGACAGCATTCTGCTCATTCCAGCCCTCACCGACGCAACTGTAGTGCGCATTCGTGTTTTGCCAGGAGCGAAAGTCTCACCCGACGACATCCTGCTCGACCTCGCCGATCCGCAGCTCAACCAGCAACTCCTCAGCGCGAAGCTTGCCCAGCAGCAGGCCGAGGCCGATTACAAGTCTCTCCAATCGCAGCTGCAAAGCACCTTGATGGACAAGAGAACAACCGCTGCGCAGATCGACGCCGACTATTCAACCGACAAACGGCAGGCCGATACCGATGCGCAGCTCTGCAAACTCGGTGTCGTCTCCGGTCTTGTTTGCGGCGCTTCCCAAAACAAATTCGAGCAGCTCGCAGAACAGAAGAAAATCTCCATGCAGCAGCTCGATGTAAACGAGAAAGCCATCGAGGTCCAACTCTCATCGGCCCAGTCCAAGATCGATCAGGCCAAGACCCTCGTTGATCTATACCAGAAGCAGACCGCCGCGCTCGAAGTCAAAGCCGGCATTGGGGGTGAAGTTGCAGCCCTCCCCACCCCCATGTCGGTGGGCACACACGTCGCCGCCGGAACCCCGGTTGCAGAAGTCATTCAGCTCGACAAGCTGAAGGCCGCTCTCCAAATCGCGGAAACCCAGGCGCACGACATTCAGCTCGGTCAGCCTGCCTCCGTCGACACCCACAACGGCGTCGTACCCGGCCACGTCTCGCGCATCGATCCAACCGTATTGAACGGAACGCGCACGGTTGACGTACAACTCGATG
>CAZAQN010000183.1:0-3652 GCA_964487345.1 uncultured Occallatibacter sp.
CGGCGGGGCTGACCAAGGGCAGCTTCTTTCACCACTTCAGCACAAAGGAAGATCTGGCAATTGCTGCCGCCGATTATTGGAGTGAGATTACTTCGGCTCTTTTCGCAGCCGCGCCTTATCACACGCCGGTCGACCCGCTGGAACGCGTGCTCGCTTATGTCGATTTTCGCAAGGCGCTGCTCCAGGGCGAACTCCCGGATTTCACATGCCTCGTGGGAACCATGGCGCAGGAGGTCTATGACACACATCCGGCGATCCGTGAGGCATGCGAGCAATCGATCAGCGGCCATGCGGCCACACTGGTTCCCGACATTCAGGCAGCGATCACGCAGCGGGGCATCAAGTCCGACTGGACCGCCGAGAGCCTCGCTCTTTTTGCGCAAGCCACAATTCAGGGCGCATTCATTCTGGCCAAGGCAAAGAACGGCGTCGCAGTTGCGGCCGATTGTATCGACCACCTGCGGCGGTATCTGGAACTGTTGTTCAATCAACCGCATTCGCAGAGTTGTCTTCCCCAATAAGGCACAAGTTCCCCGAAAAACTTCGCACTCAGGAGAGAAATATGACTACAAAATTCGTTCAGGGAATGGTTCTTGCGGCTTCAACGCTGCTGGTTTGGCCATCCGGCCCCAAGCTTGCGCAAGCGCAGGAGGCCAAGGCTCCTTATGCGGCCATGGCCCCTCTTGACCAATACCTCATTGCCGATCGCGACGCCGAGATCGCGCTTGCAAAAAGCGCTGCTCCTCCGGCGCTCTCCAGCGACGCCAATGTCCTGGTACTCGAAAAGGACGGCTACCACAGCGCAGTTGAAGGCAAGAACGGCTTCACCTGCGTCGTCGAGCGGGGGTGGATGTCTCCCCTCGACAGCACGGATTTCTGGAATCCCAAGCTGCGCGGTCCCATCTGCTACAACCCGCCGGCCGTGCGCTCCATCCTGCCCTACACCATTCTCAGAACCAAACTGATATTGGGTGGCCTGACCAAGGACCAGATGGTCGAGAAGATTCAGACCGAGCTTGTCGGCGGCCTGTTACCCACGCCCGAGCCGGGAGCGATGTCTTACATGATGTCGAAAGACCAATATCTCGGCGACGGCCCCGGGCACTGGCATTCGCATCTGATGTTTCATCTCCCACGCATGGGAGCCGCGAACTGGGGAGCGAACCTGGATGACTCCCCGGTCGTGGTCGACACGTTTCATCACGACCCGGGGCCGGAACCCGAAACCATATTCATGGTGCCTGTCGACCATTGGTCTGACGGAAGCTCAGCGGATGATTCCGCAACGCATCGACATTGAGACGTCTGCGCATCCAACCGATGCCATTCACGCCGCGCACCGAAAAGGAGCTGGACCAAATCCGGCCAATTCCGCGGAGGGATTGAAACCGGAGATTCCTCAACTTGAAAGGAGAGCAGGATGAACCTCACCGAAAATCCCGAGATCGTCAACTGGCCCGAAACCCACTACGTCTTCGTTGAGAAGATCGGCCCGTTTATGGAAAACGCCGGCGCCGCATGGCAACAAGCGCATACCTTCATCCCCGCGCTCTCTGAGCACAACAAGATCACCGGCTACACCAGCCTTTACAAGATGGGTCCAAAGATTTATCGCGCCGGATTCGCTTTGGCCGCGCCGCCACAGCAGCTTCCCGAGGGCCTCCAGTATGAGAAGTTCACTGGTGGCAAATACAGCCGCTTCGTGTTGACGGGGCCGTATACCGACCTGCCTCAGGCATCCGGCCGCGCGTGGGCAATTGCAGGCGAGAAAATCCAGGTCCGCGACGACTTCGCCGTTGAGAACTACGTGAACGACCCGCGGGTCACACCTGCCGACCAGTTGGTTACGGAAATTCTTATCCCCACCGCCTAACGCGCGAGATAAGCGCCAAGCGATGCAAACGAAATCGGAAAACGAATCTGGACGCACCCAAACTTCCCCTTGCAGCACCGCTCCAAAACGCCAAATCAGGAGGAACCCCATGACTTCAACGATATTGATCGAGAATTCCGCACGCGAGTTCATCTCCAAAGATGAGCAGAAAATCCGCGAAGTCATCGCGGGCCTTCACCGGGCGCATTTTGCGAAAGACGCCGAGGCAACTGCCGCACCCTATGCAACCGATGCCACAATCTTCAATCTTGCCCCTCCGCTGGTCCATCGTGGCGTCAACGTCCAGGAGAAGCGTGAGTGGTTCGATAGCCGGACGACACCAATCGAGATCGTCCCGCGCGAGGTCACGGTTACAGTGAGCGGCGACTTTGCATTCGCTCACTGCTTTCTTCACATGAGCGGGACCAAGAAAGGACCTGAGGGACCCGTCCGCTTCTGGATGCGCGAGACCATGTGCTTCGAGCGAATCCGTGGAAACTGGCGCATCGTACACGAGCACACCTCGGTGCCGTTCTACATGGACGGCAGCCTGCGGCCGGCATTCGACCTGCAACCCTGATTGCCACCGGCGAGGGCGGTGTCTGCGCCCGTTACAATGGCCGGGGAGCAAGAATGGAAACGAGAGCCCAGTATCCCCATCGCCGCTGGAATCCGCTGCGGCAGGCGTGGGTCATGGTTTCGCCGCATCGCACGCAGAGACCATGGCAAGGGGAAATGGGACAAAAGGCCGCTCCTTTCGGCGTGGCATACGATCCGGAATGCTATCTCTGCCCCGGCAACAAACGCGCAGGCGGGGCAGTCAATCCTTCCTACGACTCGATTTTTTCGTTCATCAATGATTACGCAGCATTGCTGCCCGATCTGCCCGCGACAATTGCTGCGCCGAGTTCTCCGCTGCTCATCGCCGAGCCTGCGCGCGGAGTTTGCAAGGTGCTCTGCTTTCATCCCAACCATAGCCTGACGCTGGCGCGCATGACGCAGCCCGAGGTCAGGCGCGTGGTGGACGCATGGGCGAGCGAATTTGAAGAACTGAGCGCCATTGACTGGATCGAGTACGTGCAGATCTTCGAAAACCGCGGCGCGATGATGGGCGCGAGTAATCCACACCCGCATGGCCAGATCTGGTCGACGGGATTCGTTCCCGATGAACCGGCGGCGGAAACCAAGGCGCAGCGCGAATATCTTGATCGCACGGGTCACTGTCTCCTCTGCACCTACCTCGCCACCGAGCGTGCCTCGGGCGAGCGCATTGTCATGGAGAACGATCACTTCGCCGTTCTGGTCCCGTGGTGGGCCGTGTGGCCGTTCGAGGTGCTGATGCTGAGCAAACGCCACCTCGGTGCTATGCCGGAGTTGACCGACGTGGAGCGCGACGCGCTGGCGGATGTGCTCAGGCGGTTGACCACCCGCTACGACAATCTATTCGAAACCAGCTTTCCTTACACCATGGGCTTTCACCAGAGCCCGACAGGCGGTGAAGGGAAGTCGCCGACGGGTCATCCGGAATGGCACTTCCACGCGCACTTCTATCCGCCGCTGCTGCGCTCAGCAACTGTGCGCAAATTCATGGTCGGTTTTGAAATGTTGGGAATGCCGCAGAGGGACATCACGTCGGAGAGTGCAGCGGAGAGGCTGCGCGCCTGCTCAGAAAGTCACTTCTTACCGAGAGATTAGCCGGTCACCCCAGCTTGCGCGCCCGAATATGCAGGAAGAGCGGCGCGACCAGCGTATCGGCAACCACGGGCTGTGCATCCGCGA
>CAZAQN010000184.1:0-3649 GCA_964487345.1 uncultured Occallatibacter sp.
GAACGGGGCCCCAAACGTCTTTCAGTTTGGGGGTGGTGAGCCGAAGAATCTGCTTTTTGCCTTTAACCTTTCTGATGAGAACTTCTGGGACAAGATACTAGTTCCACCTTCATTCCGAACGCATCGCGCCCCAGGGCAGGATAAAGTCACGCGCCTACTCCGCTTGCTTCCTAATGTCCGTTGAAGCCCCTGCCGGTGCCGGCTTCAGATACTTATCCCACCACCCCAGCCACCGCTCATACCGATCGCGAATATAACTCGGCCGCGTGAACCCATGAAACTGCCCCGGATACACCACTAACTCCGTCGGCCTTCCCAGCGACTTCAGCGCCTGATACATCTGCTCCCCGCCCAGCAGCGGTACATTCATGTCCGACGTCCCACCCATGAAGAGCATCGGCGTGTGCACGCGCTTATCCACTTCGAGAAACGGATAACTCATCTTGATATAAAGCTGCAGGTTCTTCCACGGCGGCCCAAGCTCGTTGTCATATTGCAGAATGTATTGGTCCGCACCATAGAACGACATCGGCGCCGCTACACCCGCTCCACTAATCCCGCACTTAAAGCGGTCCGTGCTCGCCACCGTGTAGTCGGTCAGGATGCCACCGTAGCTCCATCCCGTCACGCACAACCGATTCGGATCCGCCACTCCCAGCGCAACCGCCTTGTCCACCCCGGCCAGCAAATCCTCGACTTCATAGTGGCCCCAGTCCGCCGCAATTGCCTTCGAGTAGTCCTGCCCGCGTCCCGAGCTTCCGCGATAGTTCACGTTCAGCTCGGCATATCCTTTAGTCGCCACCCATTGCCGCAAGAAGTCGAAGCTATGCTCATCCTGCCCATTCGGCCCGCCGTGAATATACAAAATCATCGGCACCGGCGAGCCCGATTTGAATCCCGCCGGTTTCGTGAGCAGCCCATGCACCTCGGTGCCGTCCTTGCTCTTGAACTCAATCCCTTCCGTCGGCACAAGGTTCAACTCAGCCATTAGCGCATCGTTGTGCTTGGTCAGCTTGCGCAGCCCGCCATTTTCAAGAGCATAGACTTCCGCAGGATCGGAATCATTCGTGTAAAGCACTGCTGTGTGGCCCGCCGCCGCATCCCAGCTCGCCACCGAGCCCGGCTGCGTCTCAAGCGGTTTGTCGCCGTCTCCGGCTAACTCCACTTCCGCCGGATATTGATTCCTGTCATCGTTGACGAGATAACTCAGCCTCCCATCCGGCGAATAGATCGGCGACCGCACCGCACGATCCAACTTAGCCGCGGGATAGCTCACCTTGCTGTCCAATGTAACCACCGCCGCCCGCGACTGCGAATACTCCAGTAACTCGAGCTTGGCCCCCTGCGTATAAGCGATCGACTTCGAATCCGGCGACCACGCCAGTTGCCCTCCGTCCGGCCCCTCCCACGTCGTCAGCTTTCGCGGCGTCGCTCCAGACTTCGCCTCCACCACATACACATCCGTGTTATTCGTGCGATCCGGGTCCGCCTCCTGGTTGCTCACATAGGCAATCCACTTCCCGTCCGGCGACCACTCCGCATCGTTCTCATTCACATTCTTGCTGCTCGTCAGCTTCTCCGACTTCTTCGTCGCAATGTCATAGAGATAGAGCGCGTTCCAAGCGTCGTCGCGAAGATAGCCCTGGATATCCTGCTTGAAGTGGTAGCGGTCAATCACAACCGGCTTCGGCGGTGCGGGTGGCTTGCCTTCTTCGGGATCGGGCTCGTTCTTCGGTCGCAATGTCAGCAGCAGCTTCTTCGAGTCCGGCGACCAGCTATACCCGCCAATCTCCTGGTCGGTGATTGCCGTGAACTGCTCAGCCTCTCCGCCCCGCCGATCCATCACCCACACCTGGTCGCCCTTCGCCGCTCCCGGCCGCGACGAAATGAAACTGATATAGCGTCCGTCAGGACTGAACTTCGGCGACGACGCACCGTCCTTCCCGTAGGTAAGCTGCAAATCCACGGAACCATCCCATTTCACCATCCACAGATGGGTCAGGCTCTTGTCTTCTTTCGTGTCGACCTGGCTCACCGAGTAGACAACCCAATTGCCGTCCGGCGAAACCACCGGCCCACCTACCCGCTCGAACTTCGCCAGGTCATCAAGCGTGATATCGCGCTTCTTCGGCGCATCGGCCGCAAGGGCCGAGGTCAAAAGTGAAAGCAGAACTCCAAGGAAGAATAAGATTCTAGGGATGCGCCGCAGCATGGGCAGAGATTAGCATAGGGAACTCGGACGCCCAGACAAGAAAATTGTCCGGAACTGATCGTCCAATTTCCAGGTTTCCCGCCGAACTTCCTAAGACGGCTGGAGCTTTATGACCATGGTCATTTGACTATAGTGATGATATCTTTACTCCAGACGAGGTGGGCCCGTGAAAACCATGGCTGCAGGTGAATTCAAAGCCAAATGCCTCGCCGTGCTGGACGAGGTAAAGACGACTGGAGAAGCAGTTCTCATTACCAAGAGAGGTAAGCCCGTTGCCCGCGTCACCTCCCTGGGAGAATCGCGACCTGAGAAGAAGTCGGTTTTTGGCCGGCTCAAGAAGATGGGGACGATCCACGGAGATCCAATTGCATCCGAGTTCTCCGATGCCGAATGGGAGCGGATCGCCAACGAACCGTGGCCCCAAAGGAAGAAACGCCACAGGTGATCCTTCTCGACACGCATTGCGCACTGTGGATTGAGCTGGCGCCCGAAAAGCTGTCGGCGAAGGCGCGAAGCCGCATTCGAAAAGCAGAGAACTCCCATGAAGCGCTCGCAATTTCCTGCATCTCGCTTTGGGAGATCGCGCACAAGAACGCGCGAAAGCAACTGGAGCTTTTTGTCTCCTGCAGCCAGTTCCTGACGGAAATGGAAAAGGACTTCGTTGTTCTTCCCGTGAATCGCGCAGTTGTTCTGCACGCGGCTGCTCTTGCCGATCCATTTCCTAAAGATCCCATGGACCGGCTCATTGCGGGCACAGCTCTGGCAAACGATCTCACGCTGATAACGGCCGACGAGAGGATTCAGAAGGCCGCTGCATGCAAGCTACTCTGGTAGGCGCCGCAGCCGCGCTAGCGCAGCTTATCCCGCACCTCGGCCCGCACCAGATACAAAAAGAAAACCAGGTTCAGCAATCCCTGCACCAGCGCCGGCGCAACATGCTGCGCGCCAAAAATCCAAAGGTTATAGCAAGCCAGCAGAAAGACTGCAGCCAGCGCCAACGCCCAAGCCCACCGCAACAGCAAAACCAGCCCCGCGCTCGCGGTCATAAACGCCGCGGCCAGAATCAGAAACAGCGGCGGATAGTGCCGCCCTTCCACCACGCCAAGAATGATGACCCCTGCGAGCACCAGCAGATAAAGTCCGATCGCCAGCAGTCCGGGCAACGGCGCCCAATCCCGCTTTGCCGGAGCAGGAATGCCGTGCACCGAAGCCACACTCGCCAGCTTTTCGGCTCCATCCTTAGTGCGCGCGTCGTCCGTCATAGCGAGTGCAGATACGCCAGCAGATCCTGCAATTCGGCATCGTCTAATCGCGTCGCAGGCATCTCACCGCGCCCACGCGCAATCACGGCCGTGAGCCGCTCATCGGTCGGCGGCGCACCGGAGGGCATTGCTTTGATTTTTGTAATCGCCTGCAATCCCGGCCCATGCAACCCCG
>CAZAQN010000185.1:0-3605 GCA_964487345.1 uncultured Occallatibacter sp.
GTCAGCAATTCCACCAGCCGCTGCTTCGCCTCCAGGGCAAGCAACATCTGGCGTAGCCGTTCCCGATCCACTTCTGCGGCAATCAAATTCGCCATGCCGTCCACAAACAGCGCAGGCACCGTCTCACCCGAGGTCAGCGCACCCTTGCGGCAAAGCTCTTCCACCGAGGCCAGCATCTGGTGATACGCCTCGCGTTCTGCTTCGATGCGCCGCGCCACTTCGGTGCGGATGCGCTCAATCGGCCACCCGTGGAAGTTCTCGTTCAAGTAACGCGCCGCGGTTTCCAGTTCCAAGTGAGTCAGTTCGCGGTCCAGCGTAAGAACACGATCCAGCACCGCACCCGCTTGCGTTACCAGCACAGCCAACACGCGTCCCGTCGACAGCCGCGAAAAATGAATATGCTCCAACACCTGTGTTGCCGTCGAACTGGCCAACGCCACACCCAGTCCGCTCGAAATCAGCGCCAGAACGTGCGATGTCCGCTCGAGGTACTCCGTGCTGCTATTCACGCCCGCGAACACATCTTCAATCTGTCCGCGCCGCTGCTCACTTAGCGGTGAAACCTGGGCAGCGCCGTCCAATCCCGCCATCCCCATGCGGTTCAAAAGCGGATCGACGCGCGTAATCTGTTCCACGTAGTAGCGAAACGCAGCCGGTGTCGGCACTCGTCCCGCTGCGGCATGAGGCTGTTCCACCAACCCCGCCTCCGCCAGCGTTGCCATCACATTCCGAATCGTCGCCGAGCTCAATCCCTCACGATCGGCGAACTCCCGCGCGACCGCCTGCGAAGCCACAGGTTCGCCAGTAGCAATGTAGAGCTCAATGATCGCCGTAAGCACCAGCCGCTCCCGCGGGCTGACGCGCATCTCAGCCATCTCTGCGGCTCCCCCTGAGCCGTTGTTCCATTGCCGTTCCGATGAACCATATCGGATCGAAATCCGATAACCCCTATCTCATCAGATGCATACGGCGGAAAAAGGATGGAGGAATCCTGTCTAATTCTATGGATTTGTGAGTCGCAAAGTCAAGGAGCAACGGTCAGCCGGCATTCTTCATACAACCGAAAGTGCGACCCGCGCCCCAAAGTCTTCTTACTGCTGACCCGGGCTCTCCCACGCTACGATGCGCGAGCTAGAACGAAACATATGGTAATCATCAAATGTGGCATCGTTCACCATTGTCTCGAACGGTCCCTAAATACCAAAGCTTTCATTCCACTCGTGCAAGATCCTCACCGTGCGCGACCTTGTAAGAGCGACACTTCGCGTCGGGTAAATGTACGTCTTGCCGCCGATATCTACCGGGCCGTACTCGACCACCACGCCAGACCACTCAAGCGGCAACTTCTGTTCGAGGTCAGCGACGACCACGATCCGAAGAATCGCGCCGCTCGCCGGGTCGATCGCGATCTCTCCGTGATATCCGCTTTTTCTCTTGAATGGGATCGTTCCATCGGGGTCGGCCAAGCAGCAGAACCCTACTTCAAAAAGAGGCATCTCCTGCGGGACTCTATAGCTGAATACCGCCTCCACTCCGTTGCCCCCTTGTTCCCAACGACTCCACGCCAAATGGCTGTGTGGCCAACTGGCGCCGAACAGCACCATGGCGAGAATAGGGCCGAAGGTTCCCTCGGTATCCAAACTCCGCTCTCTCGCCGAAGTGTGCTTGCCCCTTTTAGCGCTCGTATCCGTTTCCTCTTTGCCGTTGCGAATAACCATCGTGACCTTGGCGGTCTCCGCCTGACGCAGCGACTGATCCCCCACTGCGGTCTTCCAGGTCTCATCGTCCTTCTGCTTCGGTTCCTCATAGCGAACTGTTGTTCTTGTGGCGAAGATGTCCGGCAACTTTGGAATCGCCTGCTTGAGGTAGTCAACCGTCCGCGAAAGCATCTGCCGCTGTGTCGCTACATCGGGCGCGGGATTAAAGACGGTCGCTTCAGCCGGCGGAGCGAGAAAGCCCGACTTATCCGCCAGAACTACCAGGGCAGCTCGGGATTTCGATCCCGGCATGCGCGCCTTCCACAATGTCAGCTTCGCACTCGGCATACGCTCCGTAAGTTCCAACGCGTTCAGTTGCTGTGTAGCCTCCTCATCTCTTCGTTCATGCGCATTCGAAAGTATCTGCTCAAGCCGCGCCACCGTCACTCGCTCGGTCACCGGAGCAGGCTGGTCGTAAAACACCGGTTCGTCGTAGTAGCCGGAGTTAGTGCGGGCGATTAGATCCGGGTTCGCCATTTTGATCTTTAAATCGTGATACTCATCTACGACGCTGGCCCGCGGCGGATCGAAGGTCAACGTATAAAAATGGTTCGCATTGGCGACGCACGTTTCAATCGATCCCTTGAGATCGATGGCGCGTTCCATCACGCGCCCGCCGCTCTCGACCGCCAACACCTCCAGGGCCATGTCGAACGGGCTCCCATCCTTCGCATTTTTCAATCCTGTCAAGAAATCCTGGGAAAGAGACTCGTGCTCTGCATCAGCCCAGGTGGGCAGACTCGAAAGCACGATCTGTGCTTCACGTAAGCGCGTCGAGAACTCGACCACCTCATCGAATGTGTACTCCCCGCCGGATTTCACCGGCCATCCAGGCCCAATCCAAAATAACAATTTTTGTCCCGGCCTCCGTCTTTCCTCAATCGCGATGGAGCCAAGACCCGTGAGCGAGAATGCATTGCGTTTCCGCGCATAGTCGCCCGGCAAAGATGCCTCAATGCGACGCGCATCTTGTTGCCACACGATGCGTGGTTCCCCGCGTGCGACCTCATTGGCCAATCGATTCCCGTCAAGAGTCGGCTCCATCGATCCCGACAGGCCAGAGGTAGATAGTCTGTAGATGACCATAGGCTGCGCAAGATGTCCCTCATGCGCACGCAGAAACTTCTCAACCGCACGCTCCGCGTTCGAAACCTGCTGAGGCCACAGATTTACCGCGTCGATCACCAGGATCACTTCGGTCGGCGGATCGGGCCGCGCCGTCCTTTCGTCGAAAGCATGAAACGAGACCAGCTTGGTGGCCCGCCCGTTGTCCAGCAAGTTGAACTCCTCCGCCTTGAGACCGGTCACCGGTTTACCCGACTTATCCGTCACCGTGACATCGAGATGAATGATCCCTTCCGGTTCGATCGCGCTCGCCAACTGCGCAGACGGTTGAAGTTCCACAACTCCAGCCGGATCTCCTTGCTGAGAAAATGCTGGCATGGAGAGACAGATCGAAACGGCAGCAAAAGCTGGGCCCCGCAGCTTCATTCAATTCAACCCTCCGATATCCCTCGCCGACTGTCCGCAGGAAGTCTAGTCTCTCGCCCGCGCACAGGCATAATAAAAAGAGACATCGCGCTTGTGCTGTTCAACCCGGCCAAGTTGCAAGCTGAAGAAAGAACCCCATGTTCCCAACCATCGAAGACGTTCGCATTCAAAGGACGACAGTCGTTCTTCCTCCCGTCTTTCTTGAGGAAGAGCGCCCCACAAGCGACGCCGCCACGGCCACCATCTTCAATACCCGCCTCGACATCGCGCGCATCCTCTCACAGCGCGATCCGCGCCTGCTTGTCCTCGTCGGACCCTGTTCCATTCACGACACCAAAGCCGCACGCGAATACGCGG
>CAZAQN010000186.1:0-3588 GCA_964487345.1 uncultured Occallatibacter sp.
CCCGGATCGAGATCGTTCCAGCTGGCAAACCAGCCCGGTTTGTAAATCGCGATCTTGTCGTGCAATGGGATGGTGCCGAAATCGTCGCACAGGCTTGGCAGATGTGCAATCAGCGTGATTTCGTCGCCACTTGTCGATACGAGCAGTCGCTTCCCATCGGGATGTTGATCGACATAGCGTGCCAATCCTTGCGCCGCCTGCACAAACGTAAACTCCGGATGCAGGGCATAACTCAGAGTCCAGGTCGCGTTGAGAATCGCAGCAACTATAGCCAACGCGGCCACCGCCCGACCTGGCTGCCGCAGAGCGCCCGTCTGAGTGAGCAGCGATCCAGTGCCGCGCGCCACGATGAAGATGCAAAAGAACGCCACCACTGCGAAATAACGAGGTTGCGGATGGTTCTGCACAGTCATGAAGAAGATGTAACCCGCGACAGCTGCGATTGAAACGCCAAAAACCGGATCAGCCAAGAGGCCTCGACCCCATCCCGATCGCCATCCAACTAGCGCGCCCGCAAAGATAAGCCCCGCGAGCGGAATCAAGATGTGGTCGGCCCAGAGCCCGCCATGAAACGACCACCAAAGGCTCATTGGCAGCCAGGCCATACCGGCCGGCTTGGGATAGCTGTTGATGTAGAACAGATATTTGTAGTCGGCCAGCAGACTCGCGCGTACGACCATCTCCATCCATATCCCGTAGGTCACGGCGCTCGCCCCCGCAGCCCATGCGGCGCACCGAAGCGCGAGTTTGCGATTTTCGCGCAAAGGCAGCAAGATCGCCCACGCCAGCGCCGGCAAAAGGAAGATGGCTGTCGTTTTGGTCAGCATCATCAGCGTAAATAAAAAGCCGATGGCCACCGAACGCCCGATGGGTCGCCGATCCGCGGATAATCTGACCGCAAGATTCATCGCCGTGAGCGAGAGCGCCAACAGCAGCGGTTCCAGAATCGCCAGTCGACTGAAGCAATAGAGAAATGGACTTGTCGCCAGCAGCGTCAGCGCAAGCAGTCCCTCCCAGCGAGTCCCGTTCGTGCGCAACAGAAGATAACTCAGGCCCAGGTTTGCAAAGAACAACGCGACGGCAAGTCCGCGCGCTGCTTCCACCGAAACGCCGGTGAAGAAAAATAGCAGCCACTCCAGAAAGGGCCAGATCGGAAGTGCAACGGCTGGGTTAAAATCACCCGCGATATACCAGTGGCCGAACAGATGCGCGCGAATCGCCGCGTTTCCGTACCAGCCTTCATCGGTGTATTTTGCCCAGTCATGGATCCAGGGTGTGTGATTGGGAAAATCGGCGCTTAGGTGCAGTGTGTGCAACACCGCAAACCCGCAAATTAGACTCACCCACACAGCACCAAGCCAGTGCTTTTTCCCAATCGCCAAACGCATGTCTCCCGAGAAGTCAAAGCCACAGAATGCAAAGAGGGGAAGATGAGTTGTCTCCGAGTATACCGCGCTTGTTGCGCGGGACTGGCAACCCAGGGAAAGGCTTTGCGTGGCCGAGCTTTTCAGCGATCACAATTGTTCCACGTGGAACAATTGTGATCGCCAGCACAGGTGTCGGCGGGAATTTACGAAGAATTTAGATTGGCTGTGCAAGCGGAGTCGGCGGGTCAAGGGCGGGTGGGGCAGCGCTTCATTCACAGGTCTGCGCAAAATCGCTGTGGATCCCAGCAAGCTTGGGAGGGTAGGTACATCTGGGGGACGGGTGTAGACCGGTCAGATTCCTGACAGAATGAACCGAGGAACTATCCAACCTGCAACGACGGCGTGGACGCATCGGGACAATCCCATTCTGCATGCGCTTACTGGTGGCTTTTTGCATGCAATGAATTGATGGCGGGTCCCATCTCGAATAAGGCGATCAAAACCACTCTCACCGTTGAAGGGGCCGGCAGTTATTCATGGGAGAATGCCGGTAATAGACGATGATGAGAATGGTCTATGGGATGTCTATTGATGCAGTGGGCCGAAGTGCCGATCTTTTCCAGATCTTTGCAGTAATTGTTAGAGCGCGTTTCATAAACATTTCCGCAGCGTGATCCAGAGGCGGGCAAGATAGAAGAAAGCCTGTGGGTTGGAGGAGCAATGAGAGCAAGGGTTCTCACGGGTCGAGAACGCGATTCGCTGCGCTGTTTGGAGCTGTTTGTCGTTATGTTTGCGACCCATTTGAGTCCCACTTTGTGCCACGGGCAGATGGACCGTTCGAATGAACTTGCGGTCCAGGTAGGGAAGACAGTGGAAATCGCAGCTTCTTCCATCAACCATTGTTGGTTCCCGACCGTGCATAGGTTTTCGACCGGCGAGATACTCGCAACCGCGCGGATGAGTGGGGACGACGCGAATCCTGAAGGAGAGTTTTCTGCCTATAGTATTTCGAAGGACGGAGGGCAGACGTGGAGTCGGCGCTACACGATGGGAACAGGCGCCAACGTGGATGCCGCGTACACTCAAGTGACTCGCGAAGACGGAACAATCTGGGCGCTGGGAGCTGGCTACGACTCGCTCGAGGCAGACCCTCCCGGCCAGGGCACGGATTTTCATGCCGTTCTGACGAGGTTTTCGCGGGGTGGAATGGAATTTGATCAAATCAGGGATGCGAGAATTCATCTGTCCGAGCCGGCTATTTCCAAGCCACCCACGCTGATGGCTACGGGGAGAAAGGATGCAACAAAGCTCAGTGCAGTCTATGAGGCCAACCCGTGGGGTGCGATTGTCGAGGGTCCGGGTGGCGAATGGCTGACCACGTTCTACTACATGACAGAACGAGATCCGCGGCAGCGACGGCTGGTGTTGATTCGTTCGACTGACCAGGGCCGGAGTTGGGAAGAATATGGGATTGTTGCCGCAATTCAGCCCCATGAGGCGCCCTGGCCTTGGATGGGAAAAGAGGGACCGAATGAAGCAGCACTGGTTCGGTTGTCGAAAGACCGCTTGTACTGCCTTTTTCGAACTGGCGGCGGTGATTACATGGGAGAGGCGTGGTCCGTGGACGACGGTAAGACGTGGACCGCGCCTGTTTCAAGCGGCTTCAAGGGTGTCGCACCCCACCTCAGGTTAATGAGCGACGGGCTGTTGGCGTGCACGTACGGTCGACCGGGCCCCGTAACGATCATGTTCAGCTCCGACGAAGGAAAGAAGTGGACGAATGTCACGCCAATCTCTCACGGTATGAGCACCCAATACACTGACCTGATCGAAGTAGAGCCCGGCAAGCTCCTGGTTGTGTACGACAGGACTCCCTATGGATGGAAAGCCATTCCTTCCTCCGATAGGTCATCCAAGAATGCCATCTATGGCACCTTTGTTGAGGTTCGGGGACGATGACAACTCTGAAAGGGTATGTTAGGGCCTGCTGGAGCATTTGCTTGAATACTTTGGAAAACGAAAATAACTTCAGATCACGCACCTGGATTACAGCCGAGACGAATCCTAAGATGGAATGTCTATCTGCTGAGCATCCCCGACGACTCGGGCAGAGCATCGGCGACAAGCCTTCTATTCGGAGAAGTGATGGATTCAGAAATCGATCCTATTCGTAGGCGAGCGCGTCGATCGGATCCTTGCGCGCCGCCATCCACGCCGGATA
>CAZAQN010000187.1:0-3577 GCA_964487345.1 uncultured Occallatibacter sp.
CAATTCCGGAGAGGATCGGCGATCCGTCGAAGATCAAGCATGTCTTCCTGATCATTCGTGAAAACCGCACCTACGACCAGATCCTGGGCGACGTGACCGCCGGCAATGGCGACCCCGCCCTGGCAGTCTTCGGCGACAACAATTCAGTCACCAGCCAGGTCGGGCCCGTCACGCCCAACGCGCACGCGCTGGTCGAGCGCTTCCCGCTCTTCGACAACTATTACGACCCGAGCCGTCAGTCGGCCGACGGCCATAATTGGCTCATGCAGGCCATGGCGCCGTACTCCGACGACATCCAGTCGCCCGACTGGCTCCGCGACTACCCGTCCAACGGGGGCGATGCGATTGCCTACCAGAAGGCGGGCCACCTGTGGGACATAGCTGCAAAGCAAGGCGTCTCGTTCAAGAACTACGGCGAGTACATCGAGTACAACACGTTCAACCCGCCGCAGGGTTGCACACCGAATAACCTTTACACTGGCACCACGCCTCCCACTCCGCTGCCTTTCATTTTTTCGGGCAGCTGCGAGCCACTCTGGATTGACTTCTACAACGACACATTGGCTTACGAGTCGGGCAAGGAAAAACAGCTCTATAACTACCACACGGTCGGCTCGGAGTCCCCGCTTCCCAACCTGATCAACAACACGGTCCAGAACTACCCACAGTTCGATCTGGGCATCCCCGACCAATTCCGCGTCGATATCTGGCAGCAGGACTTCGCCAAGGACGTGGTCTCCGGCACGGTGCCTCAGTTGGAGATGATGTGGATCAGCTCCGACCACACGGGTGGCCCGCCGACCGCGCAGGCCATGCAGGCCGATAACGACCTGGCCCTTGGCCGCTTTGTCGACATCATCAGCCACAGCTCCATCTGGTCCTCTTCGGCGATCTTCGTCGAGGAAGACGACGCGCAGACCGGCGTCGACCACGTCGACGGTCACCGCAGCCCGGGCTATATCTTCAGCCCGTATGTGCTCCAGGGTGGAGTCACCGACAGCACCTTCTACACGCAGGTCAACATGGTCCGCACGATCGAGCAGATTCTCGGTCTCACGCCCATGAACCAGAACGACCTCGTGGCCTCGCCGATGAGCACTGCCTTCGTCGACGACCCGCCCGCGGCGAACTTCGACCCGTGGACGCACGTCGCCAACGGTGTCCCGCTGAATACGGGCGTTACCCAGACTCCGACTCAGACTGCCATCCCGGCCGTCGCTGCGGTTACGGTCAAGCCTCAGACCATCCTGGCCGAGAGCCCTGCGGTTAAGGCTCTGCGGGCTGGCTGGATGAAAAAGAAGACGGAGATCTTCGCCGGCAAATACCAAAAGCCGGACTCCGAAGACCCGGACACCGTCAACCACATGATCTGGTACGAAACCACCAATTACACGCGTCCCTTCCCAGGCGAGAAAAAGGTTCGCCCGGCGAGCGACTTCAATCGCAAGGCTGCACCCACCAAGGACGACGACGACGGCGAATAAATCGCGCTTCGACTGGAAAAGGCCCTCTCCCCGGTTAGGCGGGGAGAGGGCTTTTTGATTACACCGAAAGAATGCAAAGTCCCCACCGCCTGAACCCGGCCCGCTACCGGCGTGAACATCACCGCCGGGGTTCACCCCGCGACATCGCACCGAACACATCGCCTGTTCACAAATGCCGACAGTAAAACGCCCAGGCCAGGACGTGCCGGCAGATGGGCTCCCCACCATGTCAGCGGCTTGTTGATCCTGCTTGCCGCGGGCCGGCATTCCGAATGGGAGGCGGGCTCTGCAAAACAAGTGATCTCGAACACGTCGGCCGCCGGGACAACGGCACTAAAAAATTTGGCCTCCAAGCGTACAATTCGTACTATGATCGAAACCATTTATAAGACCGAGAAACCAGAGAGGGGCTTTTCGGAGTGCTACGTGCTCGTCCTCACTTCACGCCCGGCGAGTGAGCGGAAAGTCTACGGATTCATGGAAGAGCATGGGCATTGGGATGACACCTTCGAGCGGTTTGTCTACGAGGTCGATTCAATTAACACCGAGGACAAACTGACCTACGAACAAGCCCTCGCGATATACGACACAGCGAAAAACAAGCTTGCCGAGAGAGGCTTCATCCATTCCTTCGTTCAGGACTACAGTCACAAGGGGCCACACGCACATCAAGTGCGTGAGTTTGAGGCGGTCAGCGCATAGGGACTCGCTTCACAGCGCTTCATCTGCCGGCAATCTCGCATTGAGCCTCGAAGTCGTGAGTGAATTCCGACACTATCGAAATGAGAAAAAAGCGTCCGCGCAATTGCGAGGATCTTCCAACAGATGTGCAGAATCTCCACTTCGGCGGTCATGCCCGGGACAAAGCGATCCCCGCGATCTCAAGCGCCACCATAAATAAGATGGTCGCTGCGCCAAGCGTCCACGGCCATATTCGGCCTCTTACACAACCCGTGCGATAATCGACCGGCACTCACGCCATCTCATGACTATGCCGGGCACTGACGGTGTCGATCCACGCGCCGGGCTTTCCCAACGGATACTCTCGGCGATTCCTTTTATCTGCCCTGGTCGAAAGCGGCATTCGATTCGTCCGAGACAACGGGGAAGGGAGACGCGACATTGGAATTCGTCGACCGGCAAATGAGCGAGGGTGCCCTGAATGTTGAGGAGTTTGTTAATGAACGACCCATGACCGGCGCTCAGTGGTCGGGCTTGGCCTTGTGCTTTCTGGTGTTGATCGCGGACGGATTCCACACCGCGGCAATGGCTTTTGTCGCCCCCGCCCTTACGCACGAGTTGTCCATTTCAAGACTCGCACTGGGCCCGGTATTAGCGGCGTCATTGATCGGGCTCGCTGTTGGCGCGCTCGTGGCCGGTCCGCTGGCAGACCGCTACGGCCGCAAGCGCGTGCTCATCGCCTCGGTGGCGATCTGCAGCATCGGCAGCCTGATTTCAGCTTCGGCAACGGGCTTGTACACGCTCGCGATCTATCGATTCATCACCGGAACCGGCATCGGCGCCGCGATGCCCAATTGCACCACGTTGGCCTCTGAGTTCGTTCCTGCGAAGCGGCGCGCTTTTTTGTTGAACATGATGTTCTGCGGATTTCCTTTGGGGGCCTCCACAGCGGGCTTTCTGACAGCCTGGCTCGTCCCTCATTACGGATGGCGCTCGGTATTTCTCGCCGGTGGAGCAGCGCCGCTCCTTCTTGCGGCCGTGCTTGCTCGTCTTCCTGAATCGATCAGCTTCATGGTGGTTCAAAAGTATCCGGCGGAGAAGATCAAAACCGCGCTCAACAAGTTTGCGGGGCGGGACACCGACGCCATCCAACGAATCGCCGCAGCCAGCGCTTTCAGGACCTGTGAGAACGACACGGAAAGAGGAGCATTGCCATGGAAGGTCATGTTTGAATCCCGCTTTCTGGTTGGGACTCTGATGCTTTGGCTGACTTATTTTATGGGCCTCTTCCTTTATTACCTTCTGACGAACTGGATGCCCACGTTGGTACGTGACGCCGGCTACTCGATCAGTCAGGCGTCGATCGTGACGGCACTGTTTCCCCTTGGTGGAGTCATCGGCGCGGCTTTCTG
>CAZAQN010000188.1:0-3574 GCA_964487345.1 uncultured Occallatibacter sp.
GTGCGCTCGCTCCGAGGGCTCAGTCGATGAATCGCACGCGCCAACAGCTCTTTGCCCGTCCCGGTCTCGCCCTGGATCAGCACCGTTGCATCAGTCGGCGCCACCGTCTCAATCTCTTTCAGAACGTGCCGCAGCCCGGCGCTTTCACCCACAATGTCTTCAAAGCGATTCTCGAGGTTGATCTCCTCTTCGAGATACTGCTTCTCCTGGGTCAGCTTGTCCCGCATTTCTGCAATGCTGCGGAATGCCATGGAATTGTCCACTGCCATGGCCACCTGCACCGCAATCTTCGACAGGATGTTGGCGTCTTCCTGGCTGATCCCGCCCTCAAGCCTGCTGAGAACGCCCATCGTCCCGATGGTCTTGCCGTTATGGGCCAGCGGAACCCAGCAGCCGGACTGCATCCCCAGCCGTGTCAGGGATCGGATAGTCGACGGAGCATAAGCGGCGTCCGAGAGGCGCTGCAACAGAACCGGCTCCCCTGTGCGAAAAACCAGCCCTGGCACCGTTCCCTCAAGCGAAGCGCGTCTGTCGCCCGGGAGAGTGGGCGTCTCCTCGGGCCCCAGAAACTGTACCGCCATATCCCCTTTCGCATCGTCATAGAGCGCCAGAGCCGCTCTGTCGTGAGGAACCACCTCGCGCAAGCTCGCCGAAATCGCCTCCAGCAACCTCCGCACATCCAGGTTCGCGAGCAGCGCGTTGCTCAACTGCAGCATCACCGCTTCCTCCGCGCGCTTGCGATCCGTATAATCTCGCGTCACCTTCGCGTATCCGATTGTTTCTCCAGTCGAATCGTGAATTGCCGAAATCACAACATCGGCCCAGAAGCGCGATCCATCCTTGCGCGCCCGCCAGCCTTCCTGCTCCACGCGTCCGCGCGCCGCAGCCAGCCGCAGCAGCTCTGCCGGCTTGCCCCTCTCCACATCCTCCTGAATGAAGAACCGCGAAAAATGCGACCCGAGCACTTCGCTCGCCTCGTAACCCTTGATCCGCTCCGCGCCTGGATTCCAAGTCGCAACACACCCATCCTTATCCAATAGGTAAATTGCGTAATCGCTCACGCTCTCCACAATGGAGCGCAATTGCAGATCGGCCCGCCGTAACTCTTCCAGCGCCCGCCGCTGCTCCGTCACATCACGCACAAAGCTCAGCACCACCGGCCCGGACGCCGTCTCCATCGGCTTCAGCATGATGTCCACGGGAAACTCAGTCCCATCTTTCCGCAGCCCAAACAGATTCAGAGCGGCGCCCATCTGCCGCGCCCGCGGGTGCGCATTGTAGTTTTCGCGATGGCTGGGATGGTTTCCCCTAAATCGTTCCGGAACCAGGTTCTCGATCGGCTGCCCGAACAGCTCTACCTGCGTGTAACCAAACAGCTCCGCCGCACGCGGGCTCGCCCCCCGGATCACCCCAGCGGTGTCCGTGACAAAAATAGCGTCGGGAGAAACATCGAACAGGTTTTCCAACGCTGACTGAGCGAGCTCGGCTTGTTGGTTCTCAACCGAAGCTGCTGCGTCCTTTTCCGGGGAATCAGAAAGGCGCATAAAAACGTGGACCTTGGGGGAACCATATCGTTATAGGCAACAACTCCGCAACTAAGCTCCAATGTGTAAACTTCTCTCCCGCCTGTCCGCCAATTTCCCTGAACCTTTCACCTACCATCCTGAATCGAAGGGGTTACAGGAGATGTTCCCTCATGCCTCAAAAAGTAGCATTCATCACAGGCGGAAATCGCGGACTCGGTTTCCAGACGGCTCTCGACCTCAAGTCGCCCGATACGAAGGTCGTCATCGGTTCACGCGACCAGAAGCAAGGCGAAGAAGCCGTCGCCAAATTGCGCGCCGCAGGCGTCGATGCAGACGTGCTCAAATTCGACATCACCAACTCCGCCGACCATCAGGCAGCCTACGACTACTTCAACTCGAAGTACGGCCGACTCGATATCCTCATCAACAACGCCGGTGTCGCCGCGGGCAAGTTTCCCGGCACCGGTCCCGAGCATTCCGCGTCCGACGTACCGCTCGAGGTCCTCGACAAGGTTTTCGCCACCAACTTCTTCGCGCCCATCGCCCTCACCAAAAAACTCCTGCCCCTCATCAAGAAAAGCCCCGCAGGCCGCATCGTGAACCTCTCCAGCATCCTGGGTTCCCTCACCCTGCAGGCCGACCCCAATTCGCCCATCTACAACGCCAAATCCTTCGCCTACGACGCCTCAAAGACCGCCCTCAACGCGTTCACCGTCCATCTCGCTTACGAACTCCGCGACACTAAGGTCAAGGTCAACTCCGCGCATCCAGGCTGGGTAAAAACCGACATGGGCGGCGATCAAGCGCCGATGGAATTGAGCGAAGGCGGCAAAACCAGCGCCGCACTGGCTACGCTACCCGACAGCGGCCCCACCGGCGGCTACTTCCACCTCGGCAAACCACTACCCTGGTAGGCGGATCTTCGCGAACCCTCAATCACCACGAGAATGGGTGCCCAGGTCTGGATACCGGGGCCCCCAGCGACAGGTCTTCGTCGTTGGGGTGGTTTCAGGCCTGGGGAAGCAAGACCCCAATTCGCGCATTTGGTACGATCTCCGTCCGCATCACTTGGGCTTCAGTGTCTTCACACGCTCCACGCTCGTCGCCAGATAGCTCTTCAACTCTTTCGTGTTCTTCAGGAGCGCCTCCGGAACGGTCACCCAATCCTTCTTCATCACCCCATAGCTCTCAAACAAAGTGGTCTTATATTTCTTCAGAAAGCCTTCCACCTCCCCGGCAGGCAGCCTCATACCAAGCGTTCCGCTCTGATCAAGATAGGTGAACATATGCCCGTTCAATGAAGTGTAAGGGTGCACATCTCCCTTGCGTTCGATCGTCGGATCAGTCGCAATGAGTTGCTCGTAGAGCGCAAGCTTCGCCGGCGGAATCTGGCTCACCTTCGCAGCTTTCGGCATAGATCAGCCTCCAGGCCATCCATACTATTCGGCTACAGCGGTTTCGCAGCACTGTGCATACTAAAAGGACATCCGAGGTGAGGCTCCCATGGATTTCGACCTTCAAATCAGCATCGCTCTTCTCTCCCGCACCCCAGCCACATTCAACGCGCTCCTCCGCGATCTCCCCGATGCATGGACCAACGCCAATGAAGGCGAAAACACCTGGACAACCATCGACGTAGTGGCTCACCTGGTCTACACCGACCATACTGACTGGATGACTCGCGCCAAAATCATCCGCGAATTCGGCGAGACCAGGCCCTTCGACCCGTTCAATCGCGTCGGTCATGTCGAGATGTGCAAGGGGAGATCCCTGCCCCAGTTACTCGATGAGTTCGCTCAGATCCGATCCGCAAACTTGGAAGAAATTCGCGCTTGGAACCTGAGCCCCGACGACCTCGCCAAGCGCGGCCAGCATCCAGTCTTCGGCACGGTGACACTGTCCCAACTGCTCGCCGCCTGGACCGTCCACGACCTCACCCATCTCCACCAGATCACCCGCATCCTCGCTCACCAATACCGCGAGGCCGTAGGCCCCTGGAGCAAATTCCTCGGCGTCCTCCAATGCAGCGGCCACAGCGCCCCCGCGTA
>CAZAQN010000189.1:0-3504 GCA_964487345.1 uncultured Occallatibacter sp.
TCGGCAGCCAGATCCACACAGGTTTTTTGCTGACCGATCGGAGCAGGGAAGTCGATGGTGTATTGAATGCGGTAGCCGGAACCGGGGTAGACGCCGATGAATTTGTCGCCTTCGCGCACTTCCACCGGCTTCAGGATGCGCATATATTCGCGGCGGCGGCGCTGGGTGCGGATTCCCCGGTTAAGAATGGCATCGACGTAGGGAAGTGCGCTGCCATCGAGGATGGGCAGCTCCAGGTTGTCCAGCTCCACAATCACGTTATCGACGCCCATGCCGATGAGGGCGGAGAGCAGGTGCTCGGTCGTTGAGATTAGCACGCCTTGACGCATCAGACTGGTGGCATAACTGACCTTGGCGACGTTTCGACCAATGGCGGGAATTTCGAAGTTGTCGAGATCGGTGCGGCGAAAGACGATTCCCGAACCGGCAGGCGCGGGCAACAGGCGCATCGTGACGGGAGCTCCGTTATGAAGGCCCACCCCTGTGAATTCGAGGGGCTCGGCGATCGTCTGCTCCAAATGCTCGGAAGGTGACAGAAACATCTCTCCAGCTGTGGAAAACTTGTGCAATCGCCAGATTAGACGGGAAATGCGGAAAATGCCTGTGGCATTTTTGCCACAGTTTCAATGCAGAAATGCCGCATTTGACCCACTTTCCGGCGCAACAAGCCGCTGCATCAGTCTGATGCGCCGTTGGGGTTCGGTCCGAAACTGCAACAGAAACTCGTGAATTGCCATCCGAATCCATTGTGGGGGACTGTTTGGTAGTCGTGGCTTGTGGGCAAGGGAGCGAAAGAGCCTACGGTCATGCGAGCTTGGGCCCCTCTTCGATTCCGGAGTTTCGTCTCGCCGCGTCGTAGAATCGGGAAGGTCCCAATCGAATGAGGCTCTAGGCGAAAACCGAAGGCGGTTCATCGATGTCCGCATCATCCGATCCGTCGATTCCCATGCGCGCGTTGTTGGCGAGCGCCCGGCGCAAGGAGCGCGCAATCATCGAGTTCACGCGGAAGCTTGTGCGGGTTGAGTCGCCTTCCGACGACAAGTCCGCCGTGGATGCCTGTGTCGCTATGGTGGCGACGCATGCCAAATCGCTCGGCGGGCGAGTTCGAGTGCATCGGCAGAAGGGATTTGGCGATGTGCTGGAAGTCCGGTTCGGGAGTCGCCGCACGAATTCTGCTGAGAAGGCAATCCTTTTGCTCGGACATTTAGACACCGTGTGGCCATTGGGCACGCTCAAGTGCATGCCGTGCCGAGTGGGTCACAGCAGGCTGTGGGGGCCCGGCACGCTCGACATGAAAGCCGGTGTCGCCATGGCGCTGACGGCGCTTGAAATCCTGAGCGAAGCGGGACTCCTTGACCGCGAAATTGTGCTGTTGCTCAACAGCGAGGAAGAGGTTGGGAGCCCAGTATCGCGACCGATTACCGAGCGGCTGGCAGCTGAGTGCGAGGCTGTTTTCGTCCTGGAGCCGGCGCAGGGATTGGCGTACAAAACTGCCCGCAAAGGCACCGGGAACTGGCGCCTCGCGATCAAAGGTGTTGCTGCCCATGCCGGCGTCGATTTTGAGAAGGGCGCGAGCGCATTGCTGGAATTGGCGCGGGTGATGGAAACCGTGAGCGATTGGACCGATCTAAAGAAGGGCCTGACAGTGAGCGTGGGCGCGGCCGGCGGAGGCACCAAAACCAATGTCATTCCCGCGGAAGCCTGGGCAGAAGTGGATGTGCGAATTGCGCGGAAGGGCGATGAGTCGCGCCTCGCACGCAGATTCGCCAATCTCAAAGCGACGGACAAGCGATGTTCAGTGGAAGTAACGGGTGGGATCAACCGGCCACCGATGGAGCGTACCCCGGGCACGGTGAGGCTTTATCAGCGCGCGCGGGCGTTGGCTGCCGAGTTGGGCTTCGCCCTCGATGAGGCGGCAACGGGAGGAGCCTCCGACGGAAACTTTACTTCCGCGCTCGGCATTCCTACGCTTGATGGCATGGGCGCAGTGGGCGAGGGCGCACATGCTGCGCATGAGTCCATTTTGATCGAGCATCTCGCGCCTCGCACGGCGCTGCTGGCGGGCATGCTGACGGGAGCGTAAGGGGCAAGTGCGGCGTTCATTGCACGCCGGCGTGTGTGGATTGGGCGCAGCTATGGGTGGTGCAGGTAGTTTGCCAGGAAGAAGTAGCCCGCGGTGACGAAGCCAATGATGGCAACGGTCCACCGCATCGCGCGCTGATTGATCTTGCGGCTGTAATGGGCGCCGAGGTAACCGCCGACGCCGGCGACGATGGCCATCTCGAGGCAGAATCGCCATTGCACGCGACCCGCGACGATGAATGTGACGGCGGGAATGCCGATGGACACCACAGCCGTGACCACTTTCAGCGCGTTCATCTCGTGAATGTCGTGGACTCCGCAAATGCCAAACAGCGCCATCACGAGGAATCCGCCACCCGCGCCGAAATATCCGACGTAGACGCTAACGAAGACCATGCCGATCAGCAACCAGGTGTTGTAACGCTTGCCGCCGGAGAGCGTTTGCAGCCAGCGGCCGAGCGGAAAGCTGAGCACGAACATCACTGCAGCAAACAACAGAAGCCACGGCAGCAATTCGCGGAACATTTTGTTTCCAGTCTTGAGAAGCAGTTCGCCGCCAAGCCAGCCTCCTATGCCGGAAGCTACGGAGAGCGGCACGAGCTTCCAGCCGTATTCGCGCAGAAGTTGACGAAAAGCCACTAGGGAAGTCAGTTGCCCGGGCCAAAGCGCAACGGTGTTGGTAGCTTGCGCCGTTACTGCCCCCACGCCGATGGCAGAGGTGCTGGCGATGAGTGCGGGGAGCGACAGAAACGAGCCGCCGCCCGCGATCGCATTCAGTATCCCGGCAAAAAATGAGGCCACAGGAAGCCAGAGTATGTGAAGAACATGAGATGCTCCGTCGGACATTCCCTTACTTTAAGGCGAGTTGCATAAAGACTCATAAGGCTTCGGAGATTGAACGATCGGTGAGCAACGACCTGCCCGAAGGCAGGCCCGGCGGCGCCTGATAAACTTCAAAGAGATTCAAGCTGGAGTTACTGCATTCAATGAAGCATTTCTTTCTTTGTTCGATTTTTGTCTCCGCCGCTATTCAAATTTCCATTGCACAAACCGCGCCGAAGCCAGCGACCCCAGGCAAAGCTGCCACGACTTCGACTAGTTCTCCCGCTCCCTGGTTAAAGCTGCCGCCGGGTGTGCCGCGCGGGCGCGGGGTCGTCAAGATTGCTTTTTCGCTTCGCTATCAGGACATCAAGGTTGGCAAGGGCGCGGACGCGGAGCAGAACAAGGTGTACAAGGTTCTGTACACGGGGTGGCTCGCGGCCGATGGACGTAAGTTCGATTCCTCCGAAGATCACCGGCTCCCTTTGAAGGACAAAGACGGAAAGCCCGTGATGGGAGACGATGGCAAGCCGAAGCTGGGGGACGTGCAGCCGATCACTTTTGCGCAGGGATTCGGCCGCGTGATTCCGGGTTTCGACCAGG
>CAZAQN010000190.1:0-3471 GCA_964487345.1 uncultured Occallatibacter sp.
AGTGCGGTGTTTCTCGATCCGCGTTCGCCGGCTTGCATGGCGTCGGTGGCACATTTCTTGTCGAGGCCTGAAGTGACCGAACCGCTGGCGAAGCTGGCGGACGTGGTGCGGGCCGGACGTACAAGTCTAGCCGGTGAAGGGACTGTGGAACCCGAGAATCCAGTATGGGTGGAGTTTGCGGAGAAGATGGCGCCGATGATGGGACCGATGGCAGGCCCGCTGGGCGCAGTGGTCCTGGAGGGGCACGACGGGCCGATGCGGGTGCTGGATATCGCGGCAGGGCATGGATTGTTCGGCATCGAGATTGCGAAGCAGAATAAGGAGGCTCATGTGACGGGCCTCGATTGGGCGCCGGTGTTGCACGTGGCGCTGAAAAATGCAGAGAAGGCGGGCGTGCACGATCGCTATGACATGCTGCCCGGGAGCGCATTCGAGGTGGAGTTTGGCGGGCCGTATGACGCCGTGCTGCTGACGAATTTTCTGCACCACTTCGACAAGCCGACGTGCGTGGGGCTGCTCGAGAAGGTGCGGAGATCGCTAAAGTCCGGTGGACGAGCGGCGACGCTGGAGTTTGTGCCGAACGAGGATCGTGTGTCGCCGCCGATGCCTGCGGCGTTCAGCCTGACGATGTTGACGACGACCGCGGCGGGCGATGCCTATACGTTCAAAGAATTGAGCGCGATGTATACGGATGCCGGATTTGGTGGAGTGCGCGCGCACCCGATTCCGATGAGCCCGCACACTATTGTCATGGGACAGGCCTGAGCGAAGACAGTTCATTAGACGACTCCCGTCTCGGATTCATTTGGTCTTGGGAGATGGTGGCGGAGCCGAAGGCACGTAGTCCGGCCGCTTCGGAGCGAACCCTGGATCAGGAGTCGGTGCGGCGGGGGCGGCATCGAGGGCCTTGCGATCAAGATCGGCTACGCCAATCCGTCCTCCCGGTTCGGCTTCGACAACCACCCGCACACTCCGGGTCTTTCGGGAATCGCGGATCGTTAAGGAGAGCGGCGTCACTACCTCGGCCAGTTTACCGGGATCCTGGGTGGCTCCAGCGATGGTCAGGTCCTCGAGCCTGGAGGCCAGGATTTCCTTGTCCTGGGTCAGACTAGCCGTCGACACGCGGATGTCAGCGGTGCTTCCGCGAAGACCGGAGGGGACCCAATCTAGATTCGTCCCTTTGAGCAGCAGTGTGAATTGAAGGGTCCCCGAATCCGGATGCCGCACGACATCGCCAATTTTTAGATCCAACGCTATGAAGGGGATGTCAGACCGAACGGCCTCTGCAAGCTGAATCCGGGTCTGCTGCCTGGGATCAACGGGGGCATTCGGGTCGGGAGCGAAGTAGCCGGTCTTGGTGAGTGCCCGATAACTCTGATTGCGCAGTGTGACGCGAATCCGCCGGAATTTGCCGTCGGGAATCAAATCGTGTGGCTGATAGGTCAGGGTGTAGTACTGCGATCCAAGGAACTGGGACCGATTGATTTCAGCGTCCACATCATTGCGGTTATAGAAGAGCTCGCCACCGGTCTCGTTTACGAACACGCCGAAGTTAATATCATCCGCGAAAGGATTGCCGTCGTCGCCGATGGAGGACTCGGCATCCGACGCGCTCGGGGGCGCGGCCGGACCTCCGCTGAGCAGAACGAAGTGGCCGACTTTCAAGCCGGGATAGATCACGAAGAGACTTGCTCTCGCATTGACGAGCAGGTTTGCGGTGGTGTGCATGCACTGCTTGAGGGACAGCTTGACCTCGGGGGTCATGTACGCGGTTTTGAAGCTCGGAGAGCCATGACCTACCCACACGATGTTCTTTCGCCCGGGAACGCCGCTATTCTGGAGCGCAATCTGTTGCAACGCCTGGATGGATTGTTCGAACCGCTCCTCGACGAACTGGTCACTTAACCATTTGTATGGAATTGCCGCCGGAAACTGATCGAGCGCCCTTTCCAGGTCGTCTCGCACTCGTGTATAGCCTTGGAGCATTTCGATCGAGCGGTTGCCCACGACCATCAACTCGGCGGGTGCGGCCAGAAGTGCCGGTTGTGATTGAAGGAAGCTGCCGAACTCGTACCGGATGAATGCAAAGTCTTCAAAACTTGAATTCAACTGATCGAGGACAAAGATGGTGGCGGGAGCTCTGCCATCCGGGTTTTCGTCTCCGGCACTGGAACTGAGAACGTGAGCGTCCGGCGCCTCAAATGAAAAGATCTTCTGCGGCTCCTTGTCTTCAGTGATTGAAAAGTCGTCCTTGGTAAGTCCTGCTACGACTGGATGGCCCTTCCTGTCGAGCACCGTGATATCGAGGAAGACGAGAGTCGAGGTTACGCGGAGTGTGGGTGCGCTTGAAGATGGCTGCTGTTGGGCGCGGGCGAGGGATTCTTGAAGGGGAAAAACGGCGATCGGAATCAATGTACAAATCGTCGCCCGAAGAAGATTCATACGCGACCTCTCAACTAATCTAGACGGGCTCTGGACGAGCGAAGTCCGCTGAAAATGCTCGCGTCTGAGAATACTGCGCGCGCGGGGCGCGAAGCCAGGGGAAAAGCGCTACGCAGTGACCGGTTCTACGACCCTGCGGCGAGCGCGCACCGAAGCGGCTAACTCCGAAAGCAGCTTGTAAGTTTCCGGCCAATCGATGCAGGCGTCGGTTATGCTCTGGCCGTAGACAAGCTTGTCCCGCGATTGGCCGGAGACGAGCTTTTGCGCGCCGGCAACGAGATTGCTTTCGATCATGACACCAATGATGTTGCGATCGCCTGCGGCGATTTGCCTTGCGACATCGCGACAGACATGAGCTTGCCGGGTGTAATCCTTGAGGCTGTTGGCGTGGCTGCAGTCGATCATGATGCGCGGCGCGATCCCCGCTTTTACCATTTGGTCGGCTGTTTCGGCGACACAATCCGCGGTGTAGTTGACCGATTTGCGGCCGCCGCGCAGGATGATGTGGCAATCCGGATTGCCGGTGGTGACAAAGATGGCAGACTGGCCGTGCTTGGTGTGGCCCAGGAACGTGTGCGAGTGCGAGGCGGAGAGCACGGCGTCGATAGCCACCTGCACGTCACCCGAGGTGGCGTTCTTGAAGCCCACAGGGCAGGAGACGCCGGAGACGAGCTGACGATGTACCTGGCTCTCGGTGGTGCGCGCGCCGATAGCGCCCCAACTGACGAGGCCGGCGATGTACTGCGGCGAGATCATGTCGAGGAATTCAGTTCCCGTGGGCACACCCATTTCGGCCAGATCGAGCAGTAGATGGCGCGCGAGGCGCAGGCCGTCGTTGATCTTGTACGAGCCGTCGAGGTGCGGGTCGTTGATGAGGCCCTTCCATCCCACGGTGGTGCGGGGCTTCTCGAAATAGACGCGCATGACGATGCGCAAATCCTGTGCGAATTCACCTATTGCGGATTCCAGATTGGCCGCGTATTCGCGTGCGGCTTTGGTGTCGTGAATGGAACAGGGTCCGACGAGGAC
>CAZAQN010000191.1:0-3408 GCA_964487345.1 uncultured Occallatibacter sp.
GGGCATACTGCGCACGCATCTCGGGCGCAGGCGGCGGCGGATTCATGATCTTTCTGGCCGATCCGATGCGAAGAGTCCGTTTAGCAGAGGAATTAAGCAGTTATCAAGAGAGCGGAATAGTTTACGGTTGCCATTTCACCAATGTTGGCGCGCAAGCATGGCGCGTCAATCAAACCGCAACAAACGATTGAAACTACCGCAATGCGAAGCTAGCATGCAGAGCGAAGTAATGTCGTTGCTGCCGGGATCCGAATTATGCTTTCACTACGACACCGAGCCGATTGAGATCGATACGTAGTGGCAAATTGTGACTGGCTGCAAATTCAGTGAAGGCCTGATAAGCGCCATCGTAATTCGTGTTGGGATCGCAGTCATCGGCGACAAGAATGCCCCCGCTCGAAAGTACGGCGAAGACCTCTTTGAGTGCTGATTTCATCGGAAGGTACAAATCTAGATCAACGAGCGCAAACGAGATAGGCGCAATACTGGAATAGTCGAATTTGGCTGCGTCCCCTTGTATTGAGATCACTTCGGGAAATCCGTTAAGGCGCATCGTTTTGTCGAACCATGACTTATTGTTTGAAGCAAATCCATAGATTTCCGAGAGCTTCTTGCCGCGGTTGGTCACTTCGTGGGCGAGATCGGAATCCGCAAACCCCCCGAACGTATCAACAGCATAATAAGGTTTTTGGATTTGCAGGTCTTTCATGTGCTTGTTGAGCCAGATTGTCGTCTCACCCTTGAAGCATCCGATCTCGATAATCGATCCCGGTACCCCCGCCGTCTGATCCAATAGATTGATCAGACGGCAAAGATGCGCCGGTACGTAGGTGCTCCGGTAGCGAGGAGCAAAATAGCGAAAGAGTGGGCTCGCATATACGACCGATCGCACCAGACTCTTGAAGGGGTTCCCCGTGGGCATTGGGGAAAGCCTAGCACTCGGTCCATTTACTGAGCAAGTTTGCTGGAACCCCTGGTGCTAACGTCGTGAACAGTCGCCATAAGATCACCTGCAGCTACACGAACCGTCATCGCGGATACCCGAAGTGCAACGTCCCAAAACGATCGGCGGTCCAGGCGAAAGAATACAGGCGGCACGGTTCGTAACGGCGCTTGTCGAGGGCATCGCCGTCATTTGATCGCCGTTGTTCAGCGTAAAGCTCGGCGCGTAAACATTCCCTCCGAAGAAGGTCCAACCGCCATATTTCGTATTGATATTGAGTGTCTTGCCAAGAGGCCTGTCTTCCTGGTGACTTTCGATCCAGCTATTCGAATAACCATTGACGCCGAAGTCCAGGTCTGCCGCACCTTGGTTGCGAACTCTCCATGCATAGCCTGCACTGGCGTCGGGAATAGTTGAAGAACCTACAGTTCCAGATTGCGAGAAGGTAAAATTGGGACCAAAGAGGTCTCCACCTAAGTTTATATTGCCGCCAAATTTTGTATTGATATTCAGCGGCTTTCCGGTCGTGGTTCCATTCTGGTAGCTTTCGATCCAGCTATCTGAATAACCGTTGGCGCCAAAGTCCATGTTGATGGCTCCCTGGTCCTGCACGCGCAATGTGTAGCCGGCGCTCGCGTCCGGATAACTTGTCGACCCCAATGTTCCGGATTGAGTCACCGTTAAGTTAACGTCTGTTTGACTGGGCGTCGCACTTCCGCCGCCCGGACCTTGATAGGTCGACAGTGTAGGCCAGTTTCCAGCCTGGTCGTGCACAACATAGGTGAAAGGTGAATTGCGCTGAAGATTTATGGTTACAGGCGGGAGTGTATGTGTGTACCCACCTGCAGTCGTGTCGCTGATCCAGTTCGCCTGCCCCGCGCAATTCACGTTGGCACAGAACACTTGCATGTTGTCGAAGGAGATGAAGCTTGTCAGGCCGGGGGCACTTTCCGTAATAGAAACGATAGGGCTGGCGCCGCTGGCAAAATCGATGTCCTTAAAGGCGACATGGGCCGCATTGTGAATCGATACGTAGGGTGAGCTTGGCGTGCCTCCGGCGCAATCCTGATTCCAGATGCGCTCGAAGATTACATCACTCACACCCACAGCGCCACCTCCCGTGGGATCGCCATCAATCTTGAGCATCGGCGCACCCGGTCCGCGGCAGGACATCTCGCCACCGACGATCCCCGGACTCGTAGGAATCTGATACCCAGCCTCGCCTCCAGAGATATAGACAAGCGCTCCGGTGACCTGATTTGCTCCGCGGAGTTCATTGTTGACGAACATTATCCCGCCACCCGTTCCCCAGCCAATGTGCCACACGTAGGTGACGTTTGGACCAGCGAAGAAGTTATTGTTGGCGATGAGCGATGGCGTCGTAATACCTTCGAAATCTCCCACCGCAGTAACCGTGGCACCGCCAGGCTCGAACGTAATGCCCTGCAGACTGAACATGTCTTGTCCGCGACCCATATCCAGCGCCCCGGAAGTCACCATCGATGCCATGTTGGCTGACGCCCCGGCCAGGACCTGGCAGGTAGAAAGCACTCCATTGATCGATCCAGAACTGGCCGCGCCGAGGCACTCCAGTGAGCTGCCCTCCCTGATCTTGATCCCCGCACTTCCGTCCGTGATGTTTTCCTGGATCGTGCTTCCAGGCAACATAATCACCTTGATGCCGGGTCCATAAAGAAGACCAACATTAAGAGTCGATGTGATGACGTCCGTGTATCCGGCACTCAGTATGATCGTTCCGTTGCGACCGCCGAGTGCCGTTTCCGCGTCCGAGATGTGGGCATACATCCCAGTACCGGTGCCCACATAAAACGCGCCGTTTGCCGATTGAGCGCTAAGCTCCAACTGTATTGTGCATGCCAGTGTGACAACCAAGAATACTTTTATGGGCCCGTTCACATATTCCTCCGACTGTTTCGCCCAAGGAACTCGCGCCTCAGGCGATTTCTCTCTCTTCGCTCGTCTTCAATTGCACTTGTGGCACGTCAGAACAATCCCGTAGGTAACTGCCATTACAGCCACTAGTCTATTTATTTGATGCGCTCACTCTGCGGACGTGAAGCCCATATTACAGATTCAAATCCATAGAGTGCCCAGGTTGCCATTGTGGCACGACGCGATAATGCACACACTGGTTCAAGTAGAAGACCGAGACAGGTAAGCAAGGACGGTCTGTAGCGTTTCGAGGAGAATTCGATTCGGAACTTAGCGCTCTGAATTCTAGTGCAAACTTGACTCCAAACAGGAACCTTATGATGAGTCTTGTCATCATTGAAATTCAAAGTTCCAGCCCGCCTGGGGAAGTTGACACTTTCTTCGCAGGGGAATGAGATGTAAAGCCTGCCGCCAGGTTTCAACGCTTTCAGCATGGCGCTGAGCACTCTTTCAGGCTCATCGCAATGCTCTAAATTGTGACTGGATATTACGGCGTCCATGCGACCTTCGAA
>CAZAQN010000192.1:0-3405 GCA_964487345.1 uncultured Occallatibacter sp.
TGCCGTAGGCCTGCATCACTGATCCGCCGGCGCTGTTGAAGGCTTCGAAGAGACCGTCTTCAAACTTCACCGCGGGGTCCGTGTGATCGGGAGTAGGAAAGCCAGGGGTGGATCGGGTTATCGAGAGCGAGGACTCTAGCACAAGCCTAGGCGTGAATGTCGTCGTGAGTGTGCCGACGACGTTGCGCTGCCGATCGAGGTACTCGACGGCGAAGGCGGGGTCGATCGCTGTCTGATCCGGGTTTGTCGTCGGTCCCGTCAGGTTGTCCATCGTGAAGCGCGCAAAGAACTGGTTCTTTGCTGAAAGCTTGTGGTCGATGCGCAACGAGAACTGGTCGGCGTTGGTGGTCACCTTCGAAGCGGTCGCATAGGTGTTCGCACCGAAGGAACCCGTGGGCAAATTGGGCAGCGGATAACGGGCCAGGATCGCGGCAATGGATGGGTCTACCGGCACTGCAAGTGTGTCTGTTGATCCGTCGGCGAAGGTCGGAGTGTCATATACGATATTTGAGCCTCCTGCAGGCCGTTGTGCGACGGTAGGTATCGGCATGACCTGTGTTGTACCCAGCACCTGGCGGAAGCCCTGGTACTCAGTAAAGTAGAAGGTGCGCTTTCGCCCGTCATAGAGATGCGGGATGTAGACGGAACCGCCGTTGGTGAATCCGAATTCGTTGCGGCGAAAGGGCGGAATGCGGCCCGGATACGCAGGCGTGGCGTAGTCAAAGTAATTGCGGGCGTCGAAGGCGGAGTTCCGGACGAACTCAAAGAAGGAGCCGTGAAAGCCGCTGGCGCCGGAGCGGGTAATGATGTTGGTGAAGCCGGCTGCGCCACGGCCGATGGAGGCGGGCATCCAGCCAGAGCTTGAGTCGATTTTCTCGACCGCATCCACATTGAAGTTGGGGAATGTGGAGCCGCCCATCTCGGGATCGCTTATGTCAGCGCCATCCATGGCGAAGGTGGCTTCCACTCCGCGCTGGCCGTTGATGGCGAATTGCGCGGTGAAGTTGGTAGCTCCATTTGCGTCAGTCATGGTGCCGGCGGCGAGCAGAAGGAGGGTGCCGAAGTCGCGGCCGTTCAGGGGGAGAGAACTCACTGCCTGGCCTGAAAGTGCTTCACCGCCCGTTGCACCTGTGCCCTGCTGCGCCGACAAAGTGATTTCGCCCCGGCTCGACAGCGTGATCACAACAGGCGGAGCATCGGGGGCCAGAGTCATAGCCTGGGCGTAGGTGGTGGTCTTGCCCTTGGCGATGATTGCGAGCCTGTATTGCCCGCCACGAAGTGCAGAAAGCGTAAAGCTTCCGTCGGCACCAGTGTTGGCTTCCGCCGTGGCGGCACCCGTCAGCTTCACTTTGGCATCTGCGATCGGCGCGCCAGCACTGTCGCGCAAAAGACCATGCCAGCCAAAAGCGACTTGCTCCTGCGCAAGGAGTGGTGTTGCGAACACCACTCCAAGTGTTAGTAGTAGGCCTGCAGAACGTACGAGCCTCTTCAATATCGATATCATCGTGCTTCTCCTGCCTGCCCGGAAACCTTCACTGTCGTCCGCTTGATCCCGTAACGCCGGCTCAGCCAGGAGCGGACAGGCTCGTCGTAATACTTCAAGACCAGCCATGAGACAAAAATTACGAATGGAATAAGTAGAGAAATCAATGTCAGCTTCACATTCAGGCTGGGATGCCTTGTCCACGAGTAGCCCGCAAGCACGTATACGAATGGAATGTGAGTGATGTAGAGCGGATAGGACAGGTGGCCGCTGAACTTGCAAAGCCTAATCATTCCCGTGCCAGCGTCGGAGTGTGCGCCGCCAAGGATGATGAGCGGAAACAGAAACAGCACGCACGCCGCGTCGTAGAGCCCGTTCAGCGAGTATTCGCCAACCTTGGGGAAGACCGGCATCTGGAAGCACACGATAAGCCCGATCGAAAGCAAGAGGAGTCCGATTTTAGGTATTCGAATCCGGTCGTGAACCCGATAGAGCCAGAGTCCCATCACGAACGATACCGTCAAGCGGAGAGGCGCCATCCAGATTTTCGGATAATCCCAGCCTCCATCCAGCGATCCCATTGCGTTGGCAGTCCAAATAAGCAGGAGACCGGATAGGCCGAAGATCATCGCAAGGGTGAGCGCCTGCAGCCGACGAAGAATCAAGGCATAGGCGATGTTTCCGAGGTATTCCTGCATCAGAGACCATGCCGGCCCATTGAGTGCCTGAGATTCGTTATGCCTTCCACCGACCGGAGGGGATGGCAGCAGCAGCAAGGACGTGACGTAGGCGAGCAGCAGCATTGCGATGTCCGTGTGGTTTATCGCCTTACTGAAAGGATCGAAGAGGTATCCGAGAAGCCCCAGAGTGGCTCCGATCAGAACCAGTGGATGAAGGCGGATGAGACGAATGCGGAAAAATTGGAGGACCGACATCCGCGTCCATCGGTCATCGTATGCATACGCGACGACAAACCCAGACAGCGCGAAAAAGAAGTCAACTGCCAGGTAAGCGTGATGCACCAAAGCGAATGGTCCCCGGAACCCAAACGAGTAATTGAAGACGTGGAAAATCACGATCAGAAATGCAGCACTGCCTCGCAGCCCATCCAACACTTCAAAATGCTGTTTTCCGCTACTGGTGCGGTCGACAACGACGGGAACATTCATCAGTTAGATCACTCCACAGCTGGGGCTCAGCGTTGTACTCCCGCGCGTCTTGTCGGAATACAGTCCAGATTCAGAGAGACTGCCCGTTGCACGGACTCAACGAACCACGAGAGTCCCTGTCAACGGCGTGCTGTCCGACGATCCACCGACCAAGACTTGATAGTCCCCCGGTGTCATATTCCAGGCATTCTTCTCTTCGTCGAATGTCTTCAATACGTAGTCGTCGATCGGAACAGAAACAATTTTCGATTCACCCGACGCAAGTGCGACCCGTGTCCATCCCACCAGCCGCCTGTAAGGCTCGTCTGCACTCGATGGAAGCTGCCCATACACCTCAGCAATTTCGGTCCCGGGTCGTTTTCCAGTGTTCTTGACAGTGAAGCGCACAGTCTTCGTGCCCGAGTCGACACTCAGAGCGGAGTAGGCGTAGGTGGTGTAGGACAACCCAAAGCCAAAGGCAAACAATGGTTTCTTGTGCTGCTCTTCGAACCACTTGTAACCGATTGCGGCCCCTTCGTCGTAGTGGACGGCGTAGCCTGTGTGAGCAGAAGCGTTCGAAGAAGGAGCTCCGTTGTCCGCGACGTCTCCAGCGTGCGCTTGACTCTCAGCAGGAATTTTTGGAGCCTCTGGGTGCGGAAGATCCGCTTCGCTCCTCGTAAACGTTAGCGGAAGCCTCCCGGAAGGATTGACATCCCCAACAAGTACGTCCGCCAACGCCTTGTGTCCCGAGCTGCCGGCGTACCAAGCCTCGAC
>CAZAQN010000193.1:0-3385 GCA_964487345.1 uncultured Occallatibacter sp.
AGGACTTCCTTAGGATTTGGTACGGAATGTGGGTATAGGAAGCAGCAAACCTGCCGAGCCGAATCGAAAGGAGGACCGTGTCGAACAGGAAGCAAACGGTAGCTGGGTTCGTGGTTGCAAACAGGCGCAGGCCTTGGGAATTCTTTGCCGGCGCGTCAACTCTTACCCTCCTTCCAGACCCTGAGCTGAATTGACTCAGAGCCAGGAACGTTCCCGGAGACAAATTTTGATCAGGCGATCGGCTCAAGGCCGGGTCCGCGTATGCCCTGAGCGCAAGCAGGCTTTGCGCGAGGGTGAGTAAAGGATGAGTGTGGCAACCAGTTTGGCTTGGTGGTTCGCGGCGCCGGCAGCAGGTGGGAGCAGCATTCCGATGCTCTTGCCCTTGCTTCTGATTCCGGTGCTTTATTTCGTGATGATCCGCCCGCAGCAGAAGCGGCAAAAACAATGGCAGCAGATGCTGGGAAGCATCAAGGCCGGCGATCGCGTCACCACGGCAGGAGGAATTCGTGGCATTATCCTTTCCATCAAGGACGATGTGATTATCATCCGCGTGGCCCCCGACAATCTGAAGCTTGAAATTGCCAAGAGCGCGATCGCATCGGTGACTACGCAGGACAGTTCGTCTGACGCATAAGTGCCGCCGGAACTAGACTCCTGAACAGAGAATTGGAAAATGAAAAAGAATCTCAATGGCAGAATTGCCCTGATTGTTGCGGTCCTCGTGATTTTCATTTACGGCATCTTTGGCGTGCCGTCTGGCGTCACCGGGAACGCGCTCTTGGCAGGCATCACCAAGCGCATTCACCTTGGACTCGACCTGCAGGGCGGGGCTCATTTGATTTTGCAGGTTGTTGTGTCCGAGGCCGTCAGTGCTGAGACAGACAGCGCCGTCGGTCGAATCCAGCAGAGCCTGAAGACTGCAAGCATTGGCTTTTCGCAGGTATATAAACCGGACCCGACGAAGCCGACAGTCATTCGCATCGAAGGCATTGCGGCGGGCAAGTCCAGCGACGTCCGGTCGCTCCTCGATTCGAAGTACTCGAACGAATACGACTTTACCGGTGGCGGCTCAGAGAACAGTTTGCTCGTGACCATGAAACCGCCGGTGGTGCAGGCGCTCGAGAAAAAAACGGTCCAGCAGGCGATCGAAACCATCCGCGACCGCGTGGATTCGCTGGGTGTGAGCGAACCCGTCATTCAGGAGTATGGGCTGGGCGATAACCAAATCCTGGTGGAACTGCCGGGCATTGACGATCTGGACCGCGTCAAGAGCATCATTCAGTCCACGGCGCGCCTCGAAATCCATCCAGTGGTCGGCGGACCGTATCAGGACGAACAGGCCGCTCTTGGTAGCGTGGGCGGCAACCTTCCTCCCGACCAGGAGATCGTGCATGGCTCCGGAGCGCTCGCCAGCGGCTCGGATGCGGACAGTGTGTATGTGCTGCAGCGGATTCCGGTGGTCGCTGGAAGCGACTTCCGTTCCGCCGATCCTGGCACAAGCGAGAATGGCCTGCGCGATGTTCGCTTCACCCTGACCAACGAGGCAGGCGACCGCTTCTGGGAGTACACCAGCGCCAACGTTGGCCACGCGATGGCCGTGGTTCTCGGTGGCCGGGTCCGCGAAGTCGCCAATATCAAGAGCCCGATTCGCGACTCCGGCGAAATTGAAGGCAGCTTCTCGCAAGACGAGGTCGATGTGCTCTCGAAGATGCTGCGCACCGGCGCCTTGCCGGCTTCGCTGAATTATCTTGAGGACCGCACGGTGGGCGCATCGCTCGGCGCGGACTCGATTAAGGAAGGCGTGACGGCAGCCGTTGTGGGCGTGTTGCTGGTAATGGCCTTTATGCTGGTCTACTACCGCGGCTCGGGGATCAATGCCGATCTCGCGCTGTTTTTGAACCTCGTGATCTTGCTCGGCTTCATGGGCTATTCCGGAGCCACGCTGACTTTGCCGGGAATTGCCGGAGTCATTCTGACCATTGGTATGGGCGTGGATTCGAATGTGCTGATCTTTGAGCGCATCCGAGAGGAAGTTCGCGCGGGAAAAGCGCCTTCGGCCGCCGTGGATCAGGGATTCGCGCACGCATGGGTCACGATTATCGACACCCATGTGACAACAATCGTCTCCGCGGCCATTTTGTTTTTATTTGGGACCGGGCCTGTAAAGGGGTTCGCGGTGACGCTCACCTTCGGTTTGGCGGCCAACCTGTTCACAGCGGTGTATGTTTCAAGGGTCATCTTTGAGGCCCATCTCAATAAGTTGAAGCCGGGAGAATTGGTTTCGATTTAGAAATCAGCTTCGAGTTGCTAGCCTCTAGCGCTCAGCCAATCCGCGAAGAAGATCGCGGCCCATCCGGGAATTGGCTGGAAGCTAGGGGCTAGAAGCTGGGAGCTAAAACGGAAGGCAGAGAACCAGTGGAATTGTTTCGCAGCGTGAATGTGGATTGGCTAGGGAAGAAGTGGTACTTTCTTGGCTTTTCCTTGATCTTCAGCGTGGCCGGCTTGGTTTCGATGGGCGTGCACTGGGCGCGTATTGGCAGCCCCGTTCCTCTCGGCGTAGACTTCCGCGGTGGCACCCAAGTGCAGGTGCAGTTTGCGCAAAGTCCCGAGCTGAATCAGATTCGGCAGGCGATGGATGCGTCCGGAATCCGGGATTCGAGCATCCAACCGATTCGGAATGTAGATCAACCGACGAGCAATGACGTGTTGATCAGCTTGCCAGAACAGACCAATGAATCCGCTCTCGATACGGGACGCCAGCAGATCGTCGATGCGTTGCACGCCCACTACAACAATCCCTTCACCATACGCAATGTGCAGGTGGTGGGACCGACCGTAGGCAGGCAACTGGAGAAGCAGGCCGGGCTGGCGACGCTTTACTCAATGGCAGGGATGCTCGTGTATCTCTGGTTCCGATTCCAGCTGATTTACGGCGTTGCGGCAGTGGTGGCCTGCTTCCATGACACGCTGATTACATTGGGAGCATTTGCGCTGACCAACCAGGAGATCAGCCTGACGGTGATCGCGGCGATCCTGACGCTGATCGGCTACTCGATGAACGACACCATCGTCGTGTTCGATCGTATCCGCGAAAACCTTCGCTTGAGCCGTCGCGAATCTCTTCCCGATGTAGTGAATCGAAGCATCAATCAGACCCTAAGCCGAACCGTGCTGACTTCCGGTCTGACGTTTGTGACGGTTCTTTCGCTGTATGTCTTCGGCGGCCAGGTCCTGAGAGGTTTCTCCTTCGCGCTGGTGATAGGCATTCTGATTGGCACATATTCATCAATTGCCGTCGCCGCGCCGATGCTGGTGGCGTGGCAGGAGTGGCGTGCGCAGCGCGGAAAGACTGCGGTTTTACCCGCTGCGAAACGAGCAAAGGTTT
>CAZAQN010000194.1:0-3380 GCA_964487345.1 uncultured Occallatibacter sp.
ACTGTTCCGGTGAGTGGACATTTCAGCGCGCGCCAGCGGGAGATTTACAACATCGTGTTGGGTGCACAGCAGGCCGCGATCGATGCGTTTGTCGTGGGGAAGTCGACGATCAACGATCGAGATCGCAGAGATTCGAATTCTCTCGATACTGCTGCGTATAACTACATCAATACGCGTGGCAAAGATCTGCACGGAGAGCCGCTGGGCAAGTACTGGCTGCATGGTTTGGGACACATGGTCGGCATCGATGTGCACGATCCGGCGGATTATCCTGCAGTGCTCAAGCCGGGGATGGTGTTCACGATCGAACCGGGGGTTTATATTCCGGAAGAGAAGCTGGGCGTGCGCATCGAGTGCGATTTTCTTGTGGGGTCGGATGGGAAGTTGATTGATTTGGATGCTGCGTTGGCGCATACCGCTGATGAAGTGGAAGCAGCGATGAAGGCGAAGTAGAGAGATGACCGAGAACGACACGGCGGACACGGGACAATTCGACGCACCCAATCGCGCCTTTGCCGACCAACTCAGAGCTTGTTTGGAAGAATGCGCTCGGGGCAGGCTTGGTCTGTTTTCTGACCTGGAACCGGCAGGCGATGAAGGGCAGAATCGCGCGTGGCCTGAAGCAGCGCGGCTGCGCGAATTGGCCCTTGCCCTGCAAGCTATTTTGAGCCAGGCGGAAGAGCGCAACGCGCTGTGCGACGAGTTTCTCGATCTGTGCACCATTCATGGGGAGAGCCATCCTGGCGAGCCACGTCTTGCGCGCGCATTTCTGACACGCATCGAAAGCGGCGCAGTCGGAACTCCTACCGAGACTGAGAAAAAGCCGTGGTGATCCTGCGCGCTTTTCTGGCGCTGTTCGCGGGCCTGGCCACGATGGTGTTGCTCGTCCTCGTCGTGACGGCGCTGCTCACGCGCTTTGCACCCAGCTGGGCGGGCGACCCGCCTAAGCTGCGCGCGGGTTATATCTTCGTGAACCTGGGATATTTGTTTCTTGCTGCGGCCGCGGGCGGGTACGTGAGCGCCTGGGCAGCGGTTGCCAATCCACTTGTCCATGTTCTGACACTTTCGATTATTGTTTTGGTGCTTTCGGCTTTGAGTGCGCTGCAGTCGCGCGGAAAGCAGCCCATCGCCTATCAGCTTGCGCTGGTGGCAGTGTCGCCTTTGGGGGCAATGGCGGGCGGACTGGTGCGATTGCGAGTTGAGGGGATTTTGTAATGTTGTCTAATCGGAAAGCTCCCGATCCTTTCTGCGACTTCATTTGATGGAGCCGCAGAAAGGACGGAAGGCCTATGAATGTTGGTTACCAGCGCACTCCAACAGTTACAGGAACGAGCTTGGTGCCGGAGCCGACGGTCGTGGTTCCCAGGCCGTTCGGCGAAGAAACTTCCGCCGGAGTGTCGACGTCGAGATAGCGGACTTCGGCGAAGAGTTTCATGGTGCCATCGCCGTAGATGCCGCCGAGCCGATGCGTAAATCCGCCGCCGACGTTCCAGCCGCCCTGATTGCTCGAGAAGTGCCCTACGACCGTGCTCTCATAGGCGACGCCGCAATAGAAGTAGGTGCAGTACTCCGCGGGCTCAGGATCGGTAAAGCTGGTGACCTTGCGATAGAATCCGCCGCCGCCGGTGACATAGACGTCATTCGTGCGCTTCGGCGCGAGGTCAACTACAGGATCGACCGTGAACGACCAGACGTGCGCGTAGCCGCCGGAAGCGCCTGTCTCGGCGATCAGTGCTCCGGGCAATTTGTCGTCGATAAATTGGTACTCGGTTAGAACGCTGACTCTGGGATTGATTCGATAGCCGGCGCCGACTGTGAAATTGCCGCCCCAGGTGATGTAGGGGGACGAATCGCTCGTGGGCGCGTTGAAGCCGCCGCCTGCTTCGAACGTCATGTGACTAAACAGGCTGTGATGGTGTCCGTAATCCTGTCCGCCGGCGCCGGAACCGGATGCCAACGGTGCTGCGGGAAGAGCGGCACCGTCGATGCCGGCATCGTCGGCCAAAGGCACCGAACTGGAGCTCGACTCGGAAACTGCGGCCGTATCGGATGGATCAACTACGGTCGAGCTTGACGGTTCGTGAGATGGTGCGACTTGGGCAGAAGCGGCGCCAACCGCAAGGACAACCGCAGCCGAAAGAATAGAAGCATGCCGCCTCAGCGACATCGAACGGGGAGATGCCATGTCTGAACCTCAAGAATCGAATTGTCTTAAGTGCGTCCGGGCGTAGGGCCGGGCACTCGGTTAGACACGGAAACTAGTTGGAAGGTTGCGGAGGCTGATGGGCAGTTGGGGGGCTGTCGGGCAGTCCCACTTTTTTCGATTGTGGCACTGTGATAAGATAGGGTCACAAATTCGGAGGTGGGAAACATGAAGACTGTGGGACTTCAAGAGCCAAAGGTGGGAGGAGAACAGTCCAAGGTTGTCGAGGAACTCCGGGTTCGGACGCGAATTGGGAAAAAAGGCCGGATCGTGATTCCTGCGCCGATGCGGGAGGCGTTGGGGATGGCCGAGGGCGATGTGCTCGATTTGCGCGTGGTGGACGGGGAATTGCGCTTTTCGACATTGCAGAGCCGCATTCGGCGTGCGCAGGAATGGGTTCGCGGAATTGTACCCCCAGGAGTCTCTCTCGCCGATGAGTTAAGCGCTGAGCGGCGCGAGGCGGCCAAACATGAATGAAGTCGTGTTCGATGCTTCCGCGATGCTTGCTTTTCTCCAGAACGAGCGAGGCGCGGAGCTTCTTACAAAAGAGATTCGGCTCAATGCCGTTGCCAGCACAGTGAATCTGGCCGAAGTGCAAGCGAAACTCGTGAAATTCAGCAACGACCCCGACAGAGCGTGGATCGCTGCTTTATCTACGGTGAATGCCGATGAACCCTTTACCAGCGAACAAGCGAAGATTGCAGGAAGTCTGATTGCGCAAACAGAGAAATATGGTCTGTCGCTGGGAGGCCGCTCCTGCCTGGCGCTGGCGATTGCTCTCAAGGCGCCGGTGTATACCACGGAACAGGTTTGGAAAAACCTGAAGGTGGGTGTGCCGATTCATGTGATTCGATGAGACTCTCCGAAGCGAACATCGGAAACAAAGAAGGCCGGTCGCGCGTGGCGACTGGCCTTTGTTTCTTTGGATTTACAAACGTTACCCTTGGATATCGAATTGCTCCGGATGCAGGGTGGCATCGCTCTTTACCAGGATATTTTTGCCGGTCAACTCTTCGAAATCTGTCAGCCAGCGGGCGTTGTTTGCCTTGAGAACCTTTACCGTTTCCGGGTTCACGCGCAGCAGGATATCTCCACTCTCGAAGTGCTTTCGCATTTTGCGTAGTTCCGTGAAGATTTCGTTGCACACCGTTGCCGGGCTCTTGACCATGCCTGTTGC
>CAZAQN010000195.1:0-3311 GCA_964487345.1 uncultured Occallatibacter sp.
CCAGCCTACTGCTCTGTCGAGGAATTCCTCGACGACCTTGAGGTGATGCGCTCTTCACTGGCCGCGCATCAAGGGTTGCGCATCGCGCGCACGTTGGTCGATCCGCTCATCCTGCAAGTGCGCACTTTTGGCCTGCATCTGCATACGCTCGACATTCGCCAGCACGCACGGGTGCACGCGGCCGCGCTGAAAGAGGCGATTGCCGATTCTGTTGCGGCGTCGCTGCCGGGCGCGCTTTCCGACGAATCGGCCAGCGTTCTGGAGACTTTTCGCGCCGTGGCGGAGGCCAAGAACAGCTGTTCTCCCGAGGTGGTTTGCCAGTATGTCATCAGCGGGGCATCCAGCGTTGACGATGTGCTGGCCGTGGTCCGTCTCGCGCGGCTTGGCGGTGTGCGCGTCGAGGGGAACGGGCGCGATCCCGGTCTCCCACCCCACGAACGAGGACCTGTTCGTGGGGACCCCGGTTTGATGCCGGTGCCGCTGTTCGAGTCGATTGAGGATCTACGCAATGCGCCGGCGGTGTGTCGCGAGCTGTGGAGCCGGCCCGATTATCGCAAGCTGATTGCGAGCTGGGATAACTGGCAGGAAGTAATGCTCGGCTACTCGGATTCGAACAAAGATGGAGGCATGCTCACGAGCACGTGGGAGATTTTCCGTGCGCACCGCGAATTGCATAAAGTTGCTCGCGAAGCGGGAGTAAAGCTGCGTCTCTTTCACGGCCGCGGTGGGACCGTTGGACGAGGCGGCGGTCCGACTCATCGCGCCATCTTTGCGCAGCCGATGGATTCGTTCGAGGGCCAGTTCCGGATTACGGAGCAAGGTGAAGTGCTCAACTTCAAATATGCCGATGAGGTGCTGGCTGAGCGCAATCTTGAGTTGATGATTGCCGCGTCTTTGGATGCGCTGGCGCGGCCGAATGCGCGCGATCCCGAGGGCCATTTCACGGGGATTCTGAAGCCGGAGTGGGAAGCTGCGCTCGATGAGTTATCGGATTTGTCGTTTGCTTTTTATCGCAAGAACATTCTCGACAATCCCGATGTTATTACTTACTTTGAACAATCCACGCCGGTAAGTGAATTGGAACACGCGATGATTGGGTCGCGGCCCTCGCGGCGCAAGGCTTCCACCAATATCGGCGATCTTCGGGCCATCCCGTGGGTGTTTGGGTGGACGCAGTCGCGGCTGCTGGTGCCGGCGTGGTTCGGTGTTGGCTATGCGTTCAGCAAGTATATGGAGAAGCCGGGCGCGCTCGAATTGCTGCAGACGATGGCGCGCGAATTTCCGCTTTTTATCGATCTGATTCGCAACGTGGAGATGGCGCTGGGCAAGGTCGATCCCGCAACCGCGCGGCAGTATTCGCTTCTGGTGCGGGATACGGCGATGCGCGATCGCGTCTTTGACATGATCGAGGCTGAATTGCATCGCAGCGTGTATGCGGTGCTGGCAATTACCAAGCAGAAGGATTTGCTGGAAAAAAACCAGGTGCTTGCGCGCTCGATCCGGCTGCGCAATCCTTATGTCGATCCCATGCACTTAATTCAGATTGATATGCTGCAGCGGAAGCGCGCGGGTGAAGACACCCCCGAGGTGAACCGCGCGATTGCGGCGACGATCAGCGGGATTTCTGCGGGGCTGCGGAATACGGGGTGAGCGGAGTTAGCGGTGTCAGCGGAGCTAGCGGAGTCGGCAAATTGTTCCACGTGGAACAATTGTGAGCCCAGCCACGCGAAGCATTTGCCTGGACGGCGAGTCCAAATTGTTCCACGTGGAACAATTGTGAAAACTGACACAGGTGTTTGCGGGATTTGCGAAGTATATGAGCTGGCCGTGTATGCAGAGGCGGCCCGATGGCCGCGATGGCTCGGGTGCCTCGATCACAGACTGCGTAATCTTCTGCAAGGTCGCTGTGGATAAAATCAAATTTAGGATGGGGGGAGGGGTATCCACGCCGGTGGTTCGGACCAGGCTGATCCTATCCTTTCACCGCGCCGCCTACGGGGCGCGAAACTCCTGTCGGCTGCTTTCCCAGGGTTGCGCTGCGCTACACCCTGGGCTATTTTCATGTTCTCCCTACGGGAGAAGCCTAGAGCGGGCGGTGGTGCGGACCGGGAGATGCTTGGCTTCGATTGTGCGGCGATGGTGGGAATTGTCTTGCAAAGCGAGGAGAGTTTTGAGTGCGTTGGAGACGGCGGCGCTTTCGAGGCTGCCTGGTTAAGCCTGATCGATCGGCAAGGACGCAAGTTCTTTCACCAGACGGACTGTTTCGATTGAGACCGTGATCACCTGGCCGATGAGGCGGACGATGTATTCGGGATCGTCTTCGCGGTTTGGATCGTTCATCTCCGTCTTGAGGTCGTCTTTTTCGTCTTTGGCTTCCCAGTAGCCGCGCGGGAGGTTGAAGGCGTCGAGGATGGCCGCGTCTACGCGCAGGGGGCTTTTGCCGGTGCGGGCAATCTGATATTCGCCGACGACAAACCAGTCGAAATTGCGTGCGCAATTCTCCAGGAGCGATTCAAAGGCGCGGCGGATGTTGCCTTCGTAGTCGAATTTGCCGCGCCCGAATTTCTCCAGCGTTTCGTAATAGGCTTTGACCGGAGCGTGGGTTGGCTTCAGCTTGAAGTTGTTCATGATTGCAAGTCAACTGTAAACCGGGGGTCGGGAGTGTGGGGTGTCAAATCTCGATTGATAGCTATCGGTTTGGGCGAAAGGTCCGTGGCTAAAGCCACTTCTATTGGAGGTTCGGATTCAGGAGCCTGAAGGCCCCTGCTCCCTCCGTGAAGACTGGCTGCGTTGGGTTCTTGCTTTCCCACCCAAGCAAAGCTTGGATGGGGCACCCAGTGGGTGTGCTGGATTCAGAGGCCTGAAGACCCCTGCTCCCTCCGCAAAGATGGCCGCCGGTCCCTTTCGACTTCAGTTCGCGCAGGCCGACAAGGGCTGGTTTGGGTTCGTGCTTTCCCAGGTCTGAAAATCCAGACCTGGGGCACCCATGTTTGTGCTGATTGACATGACGGAAAGCAAAAGCAGATCCTTCGCCCCCCCGGCTTCGCTACCCCATCGCTTGCGGGATGGGGCCCCAGGCGCGCGGGTTCTCAGGATGACAATTCTGTGCGGGGACGGATCAAACACAAGCAGGGCCGGGATTGCTCCCAGCCCTGCTTGTGTTCGATCGATTCTGCCGAATCGCACCCCAAGGACGAAAACCTGTTCTTGGAGACCCTACGGGCGGCGTGATGGCTTTAGAGCGGCTGAACGTCCGCGGCCTGCCATCCCTTGGGCCCCTTCACCACGTTGAACTGCACGGCTTGACCTTC
>CAZAQN010000196.1:0-3295 GCA_964487345.1 uncultured Occallatibacter sp.
GTGCTGCTCAAGCGCGGTCTGAGCGCCACGCTCGACGAGTTCCTGATGGCAGCCGAATACATCATGAGCGAGGGCAACTACGAGGTCATCCTGTGCGAACGCGGCGTGCGTACCTTTACCGACCACACGCGCAACACGCTCGACCTCAGCATTGTTCCGGCCGTTCAGCGGCTAAGTCATCTTCCTATTCTTGTCGATCCGAGCCATGGCACCGGCAAGCGCGATAACGTGCTGCCCATGGCACGCGCTGCAGTTGCCGCGGGCGCCGACGGCATCCTGGTTGAAGTGCATCACCAGCCGGACAAGGCTCTTTCCGATGGTGCTCAATCCATCTACCCCAACCAATTCGCCCTCATGATGGACGAAATTGAGCAGATCGCGTCGGTGGTTCATCGCAAGCTGCCGCGCGGCTTGCACATAGAGACCGCTTCGGCGGACACGCATGTCGCCAAGGCCCGCTAAGGTTGTCATCCTGAGCGAAGCGAAGGATCTGCTTTTCGGGATGTTCGTGACCCACGGATGTTTCACTGTGCGCGTTCTTGCCCTCGTGTTGCCCCTTTCGCTCGCGGGTTGCCGCCCTCACGACTTCCCCCAATATCCTGCCAACTACCGTGAATACGCCTACGTGACGAACGGAGGCAGCGGCACTGTTTCCATCTACGACGTGGTGAATGTTCGGTTGGATCGCGAACTTCAGGTCGGTCCGAATCCCGTCGCTGTCACGCCGAGCGATACGCGCGACGAAATCTATGTCGTAAATTCCGGCATCGCCGGTGGGCAGGGATCAGTCTCCGTCATCAACGCCGAAAACAACAGTATCGCGGCGACCATCTGGGTACATAAGCAGCCGGTTGCTCTTACGCTCGATCCCGAGGACAAGCTGGCCTACGTCGCCAACTCGGCCTCAAACAGTGTTTCGGTCATCGACCTGAAGGCCCGCCGCGAGGTTGCCGTTATCGGGACTGGCGAGGAGCCTGCGGCGGTGCGCGTTTCCCCCGACGGCAAGACGCTTGCGATCGCCAACCGCCGCGGCAACTCCGTGAGCCTCGTCGATACCTCTTCGCGACAAGTGCGCGCAGTCTTCGAGGGCTGCCCCGGCGCGAACGACGTGGTCATTCTGCCGGACTCGTCCAAGGCTTTCGCCGCGTGTTCTGGTGGCCACCAGATTGTGGCCATCGCGCTGGCCCATGCCGCCCATCCCGGCCAAAAAGATCAGGTCGCGACCGATCAGGTCGAATCTCTGCTCGATGTGGGCCGGGAGCCGGTTCAGCTTGCGCTCAAGCCCGATGGCGGCGAGATCTTCGTTTCAAATTCACTCAGCGATTCCATCTCCGAAGTGATTACTGGGACCGACGACGTACTGGGCGCTTACTTGATGGGCGCCGATCCGGTGCGCGGCCTTGTTTCTTCTGATAATTCCCTGCTCTATGTCGGGAACTTGCGCTCGCAGGAGGTCACTATCTACGCCATCGACGATGGCAAACGCACAGGCTCCATTCACGTCGGCGACGGCCCATCGGCGCTGGCCTTCTCGGCTTCCGGTCATCTGCTGTTTGTCGTCGATGCACGTTCGGGCGACGTGGCCGTGGTGCGCACGGCATCGCACTCGCTTTTCACCATGCTGCCCGCAGGCCGGGGCCCCAACGCCATTGCTGTGAAAGCCTTCAGGCTGCCTTAATTCTCTGCAATGGTCGCTGAGATTCGATTCGCGCGGTGGCCTCCGAAAGCGTGTATCGTGCGCGTTCCCGCAAGGACCTCGCCGCTGTGCAGGACGCCTTTCGGTATCACGTATTCAGCTCCGGCATTCAGCGGAATGTGCAGACCATCGATGACGAGGGTATAGCAACCTTGCACTACGATCATGTACTCGTCGAACTCATGCGCATGCGCGGAGGAAGACGCTGTTTGACTGCACGTCCAAAACGCCATCTGGCTCCCGTCCGCCCCATCGAAAACGTATCCTTTGACTCCAGATGTTGCATTGTTCGCGGTCGCGATCCTGTTTGCCGCGTTCTTCATGAACATAGGGAAATCATTCATGACGGCGATTCTAGCACCCGCCTGATGCCCCGGCTGGCCTGGTCTGCGACGATGTCTGTTCCCTGCCCACTGCTCGCCGTTTATTTCTGTCCGTTGAACCGCGTCACGCTGAACTGCGCGCCGGCAAACAGGATCAGTCCTGAGATATACGCCCAGAACAGCAATCCGACCGAGACGTAAAACGGGCCGTAGAGCGCCTTGAGATCCAGGTACGGCAGCACAGCGACGTAGATATTCTTGGCCAGCAGCCAGATGACCCCGGTGACCACGGACGTCCGCAACACGTGACGCGCGGGAATTCTGCGATTGGGAAGAATCCAGTAGATCGAGAAAAAGAACAGAATGGACGCAATGCCTGTGGAGAGTGCAAGCCAGAGGTAGCTGATTCCCTCAAAGAAAAGGTTGTCGGTGTGGTGAAAGAACAGCACGTCGAGAATCTGCCGCTGCCACGTGCTCAGCAGGATGCTCACCATTGCCAACACCACCATTAAGATTGCAAGGCCGAACGCCACCAGCTGATTCATCACGTAGTTTCGGCTCTTGGTCACGCCCCAGGCCTGGTTCAGCGCGACCTCAAGCGGGAGAAAGATTCCGGTACACGAAATCAGAATCATCACCAGCGAGAGCCATTGCACACCCTGCCGCGATGCAGCGGCCGCAAGGCTGGCCGCGACCCAATCCTGGTTGGACGGAAGGAAATAATGCACCATCTCACCCACCACGCGCACCATCATCGACGAGTGAAAGACAGCCCTCGATAGGGTGTAGAGCAGCACGATAAACGGGATGAAGGAGATGATGGCGTTCGCCGCTACGCTGAAGGCATAGGTATGCACTTCGCTGTCGAGCAGGTAGCTCAGTACCGGTTCGCAGCTCCGGCGCAGCCTGAACCATTTGGATTGGGTAACCGGAGGGGGCGGCCCCGCGGCGCATTCGGTTTGGGCCGCCGTTTCGCCGACAGTACGGGTATCTGCGACTTCTACCGCATCTGAAACTTGCACCAACGGCGTCTCCCTCAACGAAGGCTTTAGGGCGGGCGCCTCAAATCCAAACTCCGCCGACTGTAATACCTCTCTTTAAGAATAGACGCATTCGCCCCTCGCCCATGGTGACGAAAGTTCTCAGTACAGGATCGGTCTTTGGCGGGACGAAAGTCGAGGCTCTTCTGCGCCAAAACTGCCTCGGATCGCAACAATCCGGGCCTAAAGGCCCCGAGTTTTGTGCTGGTTTTCAGGGGGATAAATCCCCCTGCTCC
>CAZAQN010000197.1:0-3293 GCA_964487345.1 uncultured Occallatibacter sp.
ACCAGCACCGTGCCTGCAACTACCAGATACCGCACTCCCACGCTCGGCTCCATGGGCTTCTCAAAAGTTGCGCGGTCACTGATCGTCGCAGGATCGAACACCACGATGTCGGCGTCGCAGCCCTCCTGCAATCTACCCTTCTGCCGGGCCGCAGGCGTCGAACGCTCCAGCATCTGCGCCGGCATCAGGCTCATCTTCCGCAAGGCATCCATCAACGTGATCGATTCCTTTTCGCGCACGTATTGCGCCAGCACGCGCGAATAAGTTCCCGCATTGCGTGGATGCCCTTCGAGACCATCGCTCGCGATCATCACCAGGGGATGCTGGATCACCTTGTCCACGAGTTCCTGCGTATTACTGAAAATAACCACAAAGTGCGTTGCGCTCGAGTTGTGCAACTCGTCAAAACGCTCCTTCGTCAGCCGCTCGCCCGTGTCGGGAAGCATGATCTTGTCATAACCAATGCCCAATCTATCCTGCCAGCCCGGGCTGAAAACTGCCGAGTTGATGGCGGTCATGCCCGCGATGTAGGGATACGCCTCGGTGGTCACGTCGAGGCCGCGGGCGCGCGCTCCTTCGATCATCGAGAGGCATTCGAGCGAGTCAAGTGCGCAGGAGCTGTTCAGGTGCACGATGTGCAGCGGCGCGCCTGTAATGGCGGCGGCTCCGATCACTTCGCCCACCGACTCAATGGCGGAGCCGGGTTCGGCGCGCCCAGCGCTGCGCACATGCGTGTAGACCGGCAGGCCCCGCTCGGCAGCGAGACGGAACACTTCGATCACCTCCGATCGCGTGGCTCCCGGTGTGTACTGGATGCCCATGCCAACGGCGAGGCCTCCCGCATCCAGTTCCTCGCGCAAGCGCTGCAGCGTCTTCTCGATCTGCTCCGGCGTGGCGTGCTGGTCGGTCGCCGGTCCGGTCTTCGGCAGGATGGTCCCCGCCGGCAGCGGCGTGCCGAACGCGAGAGAGCGCGCTGCCACCTGGCTGGCCGAAGTGCCGTAGTGGATCAGCGATTGCCCCTCTTTCGCTTTCAGAAACTCGGCGACATCGGGTGCACCGATTTCCATTTCCAACGCGGTCGTCACCCCATCCAATGCCTTGACGCGCTGGCTTGCGAGATCCTGCGCATGTTGGTGCAGGTCCATAAATCCGGGGGCAACCACCAGCCCATTTGCCTGGATGACACGGTGGCCGTTGAGCGCTTCGGAAGAAATGCGGACAATCTTTCCATCGCGGATGCCGACATTGCGCACCGCATCCGTGCCGGTTTCGGGGTCCATGACGCGTCCGCCTGCGAGCACAAGATCGTACTGCTGTGCGGACACAAAGGCGGTCGAAATCGCCAAAAGATACAGCGAAAAAATCAGCTTGCGCATAATGGTTGTCCCGTTGAATCCGGTTGTGAGAACTGGGCGTACTTCACGGCCCAGTCTTTGGCGCAGTCCCATTCGCCGGGGTCGTCGCCGGTTTCTGCGGGGTCGCCTGCGGTGTAGTCCCCGGCGTGGTCGTTGCCGGCGGTTTCGGTTTCCGCTTCACCGGTTTCTTCGCAGGCACGGCGCACACCGGCGCGGGCGGAGGCGCAGGGCACTTGAACGCTGCTTGCCTCTGCACCGTCACCCGCAGGTCCACCAGTTGCTTCTCCTGCGACCCAGCTGCCGTTTCCATGCTGTCATCCAGCGCCAGGCGTGCGGTATTCAGGTTGGCCAGAGCCTGCCGCAGCGCATTCGCCTGGTCGTCGGGAGCGGCCATCCGCGCCGCCTCCACCACGCGCAGCAGCACGTCATACAGTGCATCCAGGTGGCGCAACACCGGCAGCGTCTTGCTCAGCGTTCCCGGGGCCGCATCCGCATCCTTCAGCAGCGGACTCATGTGCGTCTGCATGTCCTGCGCAATCGAGTTGATGTCCGCGCTTGCCTCGTCACGCACCGAGCCCCGCTTCCACCGCGCTGTGTTTAGCCCCGCAAGCGTCTGCTGCACCGTATCGAGAGAAGGCCGCAAAATGGACGAAGCGGATGGAATCACCGGGGCCGCGACCGCGGGTGGAGGCGCTGGTGTTGCTGGATCGCTCGGCTTCGAGGATGCCGTCTCCGCCGGAGATGTTTGCGTCTGCGAAGAAGCGGAAGGGGCCTGCGCTGCGCAGAATACCGCAGGCGAAGAAAGGACCGCGACGATGAAAGCTGTACTAGTTATGCGCATGGGGTATGTTTTCACGTGATCTCTTGACCGAGACAGCAGAATAGCTGAAGACTCCTGTCACTTTCCAGCGACGGCCGATAACACGCGCGAAAACTCAATTGGCTTGACACTTCAAGAGAGACCCGCGGCTCAACGAATCTTCAGAATCGAGCCCCAAGTCCACCCTCAAGCTTTCAGACCATCGGAAGCCCCAAGACATTACGTGCCTCGTTTTACACACGGGGCTTGGCGCACGCGGCAAACGGGAGCATACTGCCAGCAGAGCCAGTTTTAAGGCAGCGCCCAACGGCGAGGTCGTGTGGCTACGTCTTGCGGAAGTGTCCCGGCATTTGGGTCTGCGCTCATTGCGATCTCGCACGATGCTATACGGTCAATGCCTCGTTGACTCCAAAGCGGGCATTCCAGCTGTCGCAAGCCCCTTCTACCGGTTTTGGTTCCACGCACGTCTACTCTGTACGCGCCGTCTTCCCCAAAGTTGCCGGCCCATGAGGAGTTCAATCGATGCCTGCAGCCCACCTGCTTCCCCAGACACTGGCGGAACTGCGCACCAGTTCTCATTTTGCTGAAGCATGTTTGAAAACCCGGAGCGTCAAAGACGAGTTGCGCCGAAATCTCATCGCCCGCCTGCGCACTCGCGAGCCGCTTTTCCCCGGCATCGTCGGCTATGACGATTCGGTCGTGCCCCAAATCGTCAACGCGGTTCTCTCCAGGCAGAACTTCATTCTGCTCGGTCTGCGCGGACAGGCGAAAAGTCGCATTCTACGCGCGCTCACTGCTCTGCTCGATGAACGTCTCCCGTACATCGCCGGCTGCGAAATCCGCGACAACCCTTACATGCCGATCTGCAAGCGCTGCCGCGATCTCGTCGCTGAGCGCGGAGATTCGACGCCCATCGCGTATCTGACGCGCGACGAACGCTACGTAGAAAAACTTGCCACGCCCGATGTTACTGTCGCCGACCTCATCGGCGATCTCGATCCCATCAAGGCCGCGCGCGGCGCCCAGGATCTTTCAAGTGAGCTCACCATGCATTATGGCCTGCTGCCGCGCGCCAATCGCGGCATCTTCGCCATCAACGAGCTGCCCGACCTCGCCGG
>CAZAQN010000198.1:0-3279 GCA_964487345.1 uncultured Occallatibacter sp.
CGCAAGAGCGCACCATCAAGACAATCATGTTTTCCGATCGATCCGCCCAAATCCGGCCGCCTAGTCTCCGCGCGGAGGACACCTGTGTGGGTCTGCTCCCTGTTCCCTTCCCCCTAGCCCCCACTGACTGCCCCCTCCCCCCTATACCCACCCCCACCCCTTATGGGGGTTACGCATGCAGCAATAACCGCCGTGCTGAAATCCGCGCGCGGCGTTGCAGAAAATTACCTGAGCATAATACGTGGAATTTCCGCCGGCCGCGAGCTTCTGTTTCTCTGTTTCTCCGTCTCTCTGCTTCTCTGTTGCGCGTCTTGTATTCTTGGTCCCATGAAGACCTTGCTCCGCACGCTGTTGTATCTTGCCTTGATCGTTTGGCTGGGCGGTGAGATTTTCTTTCCCGTGGTCGCGGCGGTCACCTTCGGCACGTTGCAGGCGGACACGCACATCGCTGGCGCCATCGTCGGCGAGCTGCTACGAATCCTGCATGGCATTGGACTTATCTCCGGCCTGGTAGCGCTCGCCCTGCTGGCGCTGGCTCCAGCGTGGGCCATTTACAAGCCGCGCGCCGTGCTCGTTCCCATGACCCTCCTGGTGCTGATGCTGGCGTTCACGGCCTACTCGCAATACGTCATCATCCCCGCAATGGAGCGCGACCGCATCGCCGCCGGCGGCGCCATCGACGTCCGCAATCCCGCCGATCCCAATGTCGCCGACTTCAACAAACTGCACAATCGCAGCGAGCACGTGGAATTAGTCATTCTGCTTCTAGGACTCGCGACAGTGGTGCTGATTGCGCACAGCGAATCGACTCCAATCTGAAGGAACTTCTGCTGCATTGCAACCTGTTGTTTTTTGACCCTGATTTCCGAAAAATCTCGACCTCAGGAGTTTGTCCATGGCGCGATTGATCCAATGGAATCTGATCTCTCTCGACGGGTACTTTGAAGGCGCAAAGAAGTGGGATCTTCAATGGCATAACTTTGTCTGGGACAAGGAGCTCGAGACATTTTCAATCGAGCAACTGCGTTCCGCGGGTATGCTGCTGTTTGGCCGCGTCACCTACGAGGGGATGGCTGCTTATTGGAAGGCGGCGCAGGGCGAGGTAGCAAATTTTATGAACAAACTACCCAAAGTTGTGGTCTCGCGCACGCTGAAAGAAGCGGATTGGAACAATACGTTTGTGATTCGGAGCGGCACCGCCGAGGAAATCACCAGGTTCAAGCGGGAAATCGAAGGAGACATCTTCGTCTTTGGCAGTGCGGCGCTCTCGGCGACTCTCACCAGGGCCGGACTGTTCGATGAATACCGGGTTGCGCTCGCGCCTGCTGTTCTGGGACGAGGGACGCCTTTGTTCGGACGCGACCTTCCGCAGCAACGCTTGAAGTTGTTGGAAGCGCGGCCACTCGCGTCGGGTGTTGTGATTCTGCGCTACGCGCCGCAACCTGAGACGACCAGCGCGGAAAAGCGCGAGGCGTGAGTTTGTGAATAATCTTGCTAAGGAGGAACGGCGTGGGACGGGAAGCAATCTGCGCGTGCGACTGGAACGGCATGAAAGCCGAGGTGAAGGCGCTGATTGAGCCGCCGGAGCTGATTCTGCGTGGAGGCATCCGCCGCCGCGTTCCGATCGCCGCGATGAAGCAGATCAAAGCCGACGGCGGCCGGTTGCATTTCATGTTCAACGGCGAGGCCGTGGCGCTCGATGTGGGAAGCGACGTTGCGGCGAAGTGGGCGAAGGCTCTGCTGACACCGCCGCCGAGTTTGGCGAAGAAGCTTGGGATCACTGCGGAATCGGTCGTACGGATGATCGGCGAGGTAGACGATGCGGCACTAGAGAAAGCGATTTCCGAGGCGAAGGAAGGGACGACGGGCAACGGGGATGTGATCCTGGCGCGTGTCAACACACACGGCGAGTTGACCGCGGCGCTGCGAAAATCCGCGGACGCCCTGGGCCGTGGCGTGCCGATCTGGTTTATCTATCCCAAGGGGCCGGGACACGCATTGAACGAGCACATTGTGCGCTCGACAGCGTTGGCGACGGGGATTGTGGATACGAAGGTTGCTGCGGTTTCTTCGGTTCTTACAGCTTTGCGCTTTGTGAAGCGGAAGAGCTAGTACCGCCTATGGGAAGTTCAACGGCTAATTCGAGAGGAGCAAGTGAAACTCTACCCAAGTCCTTGCGTGTTCCGTTTGATCAAGCCAGTGGCTTCAGATGAATCAGGTTTGCTTCGACAAATTCAATAAGCTGTTTCCGATCTGAACACCAAATTTTTCTCGAACGACACGAAACTGCATTTCGTCGCAGGCTGCAAGTGGTGGACAGACATGCTCAATGATGGCCGGAACGTTGTGTGGTCTTCCGCCTCCCTGCCCTTCTTCCCGCGCGTGCATAAAGTCATAGGTGGGAACTTTGGTCTGTGGCATCCTTCCGGCTCCGCCGGTAATGATCAGGCAGTCATAGTCTTCGCGCGCAGGAATTAACTGCGAGGAGAAGAAGTAGGCTTTCCCAAGCTCGTCGAGTCTTCGTTGAAGATAAGGAAGGCTTGACGGCGGCCCAAGGATGCAAAACGAATCGTACTGTTGGGTCACGAAATCAACAGCAAGGCGATTCATGAGGAAGGAACAGAAGTGAGGTGCGGTGTCGAAAGTGAAGAAGTTCCTCGGCTCGCCGGACCGCTTCCGAAAATCTCCATTACGAATAAAGTCGACTAAGAACTGTTTGAATCTCTCGACCCAAAGAGGACTCTTCAGCTTGTCTGCATCAGAGACAAACTGGCGGTATTCGCAAAAATGCCATTTCTCTGTATACGCGCGAAATTGTTCATGAAAAGCCATTCTCAGGACGGGAATCCCCAAGTAGCGTTCAAGGTTGTCCAGTGCCGGATTGATCTTCTCTGGAGTAATTTCACGGCCCAAAACGACGCTTCGCGGCAGAAGATGATGGTTCTGCGTGTAACGCTGCATGCGATGTCCAAGAAGCTCAGCGTCGGGATGCATCGTGAACTGAAAATCGAGGATCGGATAAGCGCAGAACGGGGGCAAGCGCAGGTTGTCCTCATCGTCGACAAGAATCAAACTCGCGTTCTTAATCTTTTGCAGGATCGACGAGAAGACGCCGTAAGCCGGCGCGGGGTTCTTGGGCAGAAAGTAGTCATGGAAGAAGAGATCGCAAAGAAGGATGGGGATCGGCGGGACGCAGATATGTTCGAAATGGACCGGAGCGCCGGCGACTGCTGCGAGCGCGGCAAGATACGCATCGTCGATATATGGCTTTTCCGCTCC
>CAZAQN010000199.1:0-3267 GCA_964487345.1 uncultured Occallatibacter sp.
GGTGTCTACACAAGCACAGTGGTTCCGATGGGGATGTACGGAGGGCCTTGAACTCATGCGCCCGCGCCAACAAGCGCGTCGAGCGGATGAGAGCTCGCGTCTTTGCCTCCTGATTGGCGCGGCTGGATAACTTGGGGTCTGGTCTGAGCGAGCAGACCTCAAGTGAGAAATAAGTGGGAGGCAGGCGATGTTTGAGGATTCCACCTTTGAATCTACTGGAAGAATTCGGACCCGCAGCCGCGGCTGGATGGCCGCTACGTTCCTCTTGAATGGATTGGTACTTATTGGGCTGATCCTGGTTCCGTTGATTTATCCCGAAGCTTTGCAGCGGCAGGCGTTGACGTTTCTGTTGACAGCGCCTGCGCCACCGCCCGCACCGGCGCCTCCGCCAAAGCAACCACCACAAAAATTTCACGGAACTTCTGAAATGTCGCATGGGGTGATTCTTGCGCCGCCGAGGATTCCGCATGGTTTCTCCGTCAGTGAAGTTCCGGAACAGGCTCCAGGAAGCCCTCTCCTCAGCATGGATCAAGGCAATGGGCTACCTGACGGTGGAACCGGAGTATTCGTGGGCCGCAGAGCGGACACCGTGGTTCGCACGGAGACGAGCGGTCCGGTCCGCATTTCTTCCGGCGTGATGGAGGGAATCTTGCTCGCGAAGTTTGCGCCTGCTTATCCGGCGATTGCAAAGGCGGCGGGCGTGCAGGGGACCGTCGTCCTGCAGGCCACGATCTCGAAGAATGGGACGATCGAGAATCTGCGTGCGGTGAGCGGCCCCTTGATGCTGCAACAGGCCGCGCTGGATGCCGTGAAGACGTGGCGCTATCGGCCATATCTTCTCAACAACGAACCGGTGGAAGTGGAGACGACTGTGAATGTGGTGTTTGCACTTGGGCATTAGTCGTCCTTCGCGAATTCGCATTCCCTCGGGGGCTAAAGCCCAGGTTGTTCTGCTTGGTTTCATGTACGGGCTAAAGCCCGTACCCTTCATCCCGTACTTTTGTAGAGGTTCCTCAGATATCGCCGGCTTGCAGCTTTTCACGGGTGAGCGCATTCCATTGCGCGATGGCTTCGGGCATCGGTGGGCTTTGCACTCCTGGCGCGACGCGCTCCAGGACCTGCTGCGGGGCCAAGCTGCCGCGGTCGTCCCGCAACATCCCTTTTACCCAGCCGAGGGCGGCAAGGCCATCATTTCCCGTAAAAGTCTGCTCGATGTAGAACCATCGCTCGTCCCAGCAGAGGAGGCGAGACGTGAGCGAGAAGGTGGAAAACAGCGGCAGCGATCGGCGATAGGTAATCCACACAGCACCGACCAGCGGCCGCCAGCGCAAGCGCACGATGTGCTTCAATAGGCCAGTGCGCGCCAGCAGATGGGTGCGTGCGTAGTCCATGACGCTCAGGTAGCGGGCGTTGTTCATGTGCAGGTTGATGTCGATGTCGTGGGGCCAGACGCGGAGACGGATGCGATCTTCCTCAAGCACGGCGAGTGCGGGTAGTGGCCGAAGGTGTTGCCGGATTGCCAGCGCCGGAATGCGGACAAAGTTGATGAACTGTGACACGCTGGCTCCTTAGCTCCAGTGTAGGTGCCTGATGCGCTGGCGCGGATCGAGCCCCATCGGCGACAATCGCATTTGCCATGGGAAACCCAACTCGCCGCGAAATGATCAAGACCGCCTCCGCCCTCGCTGTTGCCACCGCTGTTTCACCTGCTTTCGCTGCAGCGAACCATCCGCGCGTTTTCGTTGGTTCGGGAACACAAAACGGAATTCTTGCCTATGACTGGGACTCCGCAGCCGGCGAGTTGACGGCCGCAGGCGTTGCTGCCCAGGTTTCGACAGTGGATTGGCTGACGTATTCACCGGGCGGCTGGTATCTATTTGCCGCGTGCGAAGTAGATAGCTTTAATGGCAAGCCCACCGGCGAAGTTGCGAGCTACAAAGTGAGCAACGGTGCGCTGCATCCACTCTCGGCGCAGAACTCAGCCGCAAAGGGAACATGCCATGTTGCGTTAGACAAAACAGGGCGCACGCTTTTGTCAGCCGACTACGGCGGCGGCAGTGCGGCCAGCTTTCTTGTGACCGAAGGGAAGCTCAGCCCTGCTGTTTGGACGGAACACTACACCGTTCACGGTCCCAATAAAGACAGGCAGGAAGCGGCGCATGCGCACTTCTGTTCTTTTTCGCCGGACAACCGGTTCGCTTATATCAATGATCTTGGCGGGGACATGATCCATATTTACAAGCTCGACGCGACGACCGCAAAGCTCACGAAAGCCGGGGCGTATCATGCGAAGCCTGGAGCGGGACCGCGCACGCTGCACTTCCATCGAAATGGACACACGGCGTACGGCATGAACGAACTGACTTCGACGGTGGACGTGTTGGAGTGGCACAAGGCCGATGGGAGTTTTACGCTTGTGACTACAGTCGATCTTTTGCCGCCAGGATCGCATGGCACGGTGGTGTCGACCGGATGCGACACCGTCATCACGCGGGATGGGCGTTTTGTCTATTTTGCGAACCGCGGCAACGATTTTTTGTACGGCTTCAAAGCCGACGCGAAGACCGGAGCGCTCACACCGATCAAACGCTTCAATTGTGGCGGGAAGACGCCGCGGAATTTTATTTTGGATCCGACGGAAAAGTGGATGCTGGTGGCGAATCAGGATTCGAACTGGATCAGCGTTTTTGCCCGCAACCCGCAGACCGGCGAGTTGGCGAACGAAGGCAAGAACTTTGACGCCCCAACGCCCATGCGGATTTTGTTTGCCTGATTGGCTTCAATGGATCTGTGCTGAAAGTGCGAGGTCGATCTATGCGCCTTGGAAAGCCGGGTGCGTCACGGCCACCGGATGCAGATTTTCCGTTTCTTCGGATGACTGCGCGGCGATGGGCACGCGGGCCAGCTCCCATGCGGAACGATCCTTGAGCAGACGGGAAACCAGTGCGGTGTGCATGGCGTGACCCGCGCGTTCGGCCACGACGAGGCCCTCGATCCGTCGACCGGCCAGCGCCAGGTCTCCGATGAGATCGAGCACTTTGTGGCGTACATACTCATCCTTGAAGCGCAGGGGGCCGTTCTCCGGGCCTTTCGGCCCAAGGACAATCGCATTTTCCGGACTCGCTCCGCGAATGAGGCCCATGTCGCGCAGGCGCATTTCATCCGCTTTGTAGCCGAAGGTGCGTGCACCGGCAATGAGAGTGCCGTAGGTCTCGGCAGCCAGATCCACACAGGTTTTTTGCTGACCGATCGGAGCAGGGAAGTCGA
>CAZAQN010000200.1:0-3266 GCA_964487345.1 uncultured Occallatibacter sp.
GGCGCGAAGTTCAGGTTATTACCGCTCAGGCCGCTGCCCGGAACGCCGTTGGTTCCCACCTGCTCGAGAGCCGTGGTCGATAGGGAAGGAACAAAGTCATATTCCTTGTTGTGGGCTTCGCTCCAGGGCCAGCCGAGGAAGTTCTCGTAGCGGAGTCCGAGATTCAGCGTCAGCCTGCTGGTGACCCTGTAGTTGTCCTGCCCGTAGAAGGCGAGATCGCCCTGCCGCAAGCCAACCGTGCCGCTGGGAAGGGAATAGGTCCCACTCGATGGGGTTCCAAAGAGCAGATCGCTCCAAGCCAGTCCGGTGTAATGCGTGCCGTAGGCCTCGGAGCCGTGTTCCGCCCCGGTCTGGTACATGTTGTATTCGAGGCGCACAAACTCAAAGCCGACATCCAGCGAGTGTTTGCCGCGCACCAGATTGACGTTGTCGTCGGTCTGGTAATTATTGGTTCCGATCTGCGTAGGACTGTTGCCGGCGTCGCCAATCGGCGTATAGCCGGAGAAACTCATCACCGGCAATCCATCGGACCTGGGATTGCCGGCAATCTCTACGCCCGGTATGCCGAGTTGGGTGGGAAGATTCAATCCAGCGTCCCAGTTCTCCGCATTGACGAAGAATCGGGACCAGCCAACGCGCACCGTGTTGATCGTGGTCGGTGAGAAGATGTGTGTTTCACTGAGAACCGCCTGATGTGCCGGGTTCGTTGCGGGTCCGCAGATGACGCTACCCACCAGAGGCACAGGCAGAATGCCTGGCTGGCTGACAGTATCCAACGACTGACTATAGCGAAGGAAGCCGCTGTCGCGCTCCGTGAACTTACGATCCACCTTCACGTCGAAAGCGTCTCCGTTGTCGATGCGCAGAGGGTTAAATAAAAAGTTATTGGCAATCGTAGCGCCTGCTACGTTAGGAGTCGCATATTGCTCATAGAACTTCAAAACATTCGCGCCGGTTGAGTCGATGAGCGGGTCGTTCAATGGAACGAAGTTATTGGCATATGCCGCATGTGTCTTCGGATTCTTGATGGATCCTGCCGGATAGGCGGAGAAGTCGTAGCCGGTGGATGTGATCTTGACGTCCGGGACACTCTCTAAGTCTGTCTGGCCCTGGGCAAGACGCGACCCCGCGTAGTCTGCGAAGAAGAAAGTCCTGGGATTCGCCTGCTTGAAAAACACCGGACCGCCAAAGGTGACGCCGAACTGGTTCTCCCGGAGTGGAGGCTTGGCGGCTGTATCGAAATAGTTCCTGGCATTCAGAGCGGAGTTGCGGAAAAACTCAAAGACATTCCCGTGATAGCGTTCTGTGCCGGATTTATACACCAGGTTGACAGTGCCGCCATTGCCGCGCCCATAGCGTGCGTCGGCATCGGCAATATCTTCCGAGAACTCCTGAATCGCGTCGATCGGCGGAAAAACTATCGGGGCTAGGCCGTTGTGATTGTCGTTGTCGGCAATGCCGTCCAAAAGCAGGCGATTTTCCTGATAGCGAAGGCCATTGAAGGCGAAGGATGTATCTCCGCGTTGCATGGTATAGGGAACGCTGGATATCTGGGTCTCCGCAGGAACGGCTCCCGCGCCGAGCCCAATCAACTCAGCGAAGTTGCGCCCGTTCAGGGGTAGATTCTTGACCGCGTCTTCCGAACGAAGATTGGAGACGCTTGAACTCTCGGTCTCCAGAAGTTGGCCGGAAGCCTGAACTTCTATTGTCTCCGCAGCCGAGCCCACAGCGAGAGTTGCATCCGCAGCGGTACGTTGACCCACTTCCAGTCTTACTTTTTCAACAACCGGCTTGAATCCGGGAACATCGATTTCAACCGTGTAGTTGCCTGGTTTCAACGGTGGCGAGACATAAAGTCCTTGCGCGTCTGTGACTGTATTGCTAGCCAGACCAGTGTCAGAATTACGCACCGTGACATGAGCATTCGGGATCAGCGCGCTTGTGTTGTCCTTCACCACACCGGTGATGGTTCCAGTTTCCACGATCTGCGCCGATAGGGACGAAGCCGCGAGGATGCCAAACAGAGCGGCCAATAGGCGAAAATGGTTTCGCTTTACAAGAGTTCGGAATGAGAAATCTACAGCAGACATACTTGCCTCCAAGATGCGATCGTCTGACCGCAAAAAAAAGATCCACAACTTAAGTCGTGGACCATTGCAACGAGCGCTGGGCGCACACTGCGGTTAGATGGGTACGGTGCACCTGGCCACGACGCAGGGCGCATCGACTGCACGGAATGGAGACATGCGACAACAATGCCTCATGTTGGTGGGTATCCAAAGTCTCTTGCTCATGGTGGGCTTTCTTTCCATTGAATTCCGGAGCGGGTCCGGGCATCGATTCATGCGGCAAACTAAAACTGCGCGCCGATTCATCGAATGGCTTGTTGTCTGGAGTTCTCGCTGACAGGCACGATGCGCGGACCAGTGCAGAGCATGACGAACTGCCCTTATGTGGCTAGAGCACAATATCAACGACGGCTTGTCTGAGAGAGTATGCGGAGGTCAACAACACGAGCGACAGAGAGTCGGCTCGGAAGCGGTCACAAGGATTGCCGTGATGTAAGTTGGCTCCTGCATTTGTTCGTATTGAGCCATAAACTCGAATTTGTGTCAAGCATGGTTGCGAAAACAATCACTAAGACCGCGAGTCCATAACTCGTCTCTTCTTGACTTCTATTTTCTCCAATGGTACGGTCGAGTTGATTGAGTCAGACGATGAGCGAACGAATTCCCAACGCGATTTGTTGTTGTATCCAAGGCGACACACCGTTGGAGATTCGCGTCGTGCTCTAGTTCCTCGATCATTCCTGAACGCGAAGCTCCAGCTCACGAAGTTCACTGCGTGAGCTTTTTTCATGCCTTCCAGCCTGAAAACAAGTGGAGAATCGCATTGCTGAAGCAATCAAGCCTTCCTACAAACTGCGCTTCCAAATCGCTGCACGACGCAGCCCTGCGTCTCGCGGCACGTTGTTGTCCGCGCAGCCTGCCTAACGACAATCTCAAATTGTCTTGTTGTCCCGCCGTTCGATAGGGACAGATCAAACGATCGACCTGCTGCAAGCGAGATAGCGCAGAACCGCGAGATCCGCGGTCGAATCGATCCCTGACCAACGATCCCCAGAAGGAATCTCCGATGAAACCGTTTCACATCATGGCCAAGCCGCATGGCGCGATTTGCAATCTCGATTGCACTTACTGCTACTACCTGGAAAAAGAAAATCTCTACCCGAGCAGCGGGCGCGAATTCCGCATGGCGGACGATGT
>CAZAQN010000201.1:0-3220 GCA_964487345.1 uncultured Occallatibacter sp.
ATGGGATCGAGTTGAGAGGCTTTGTGGGCCGGGTAGACGCCGAAGAACAGGCCGACAGCGATGGCGACGAACAAGCCGACCATGATGGACCAGATTGCCACTTCCGATGGGAAGGCGATGAGCACCGTAATGACCTTGGCCACACCGATGCCCGCGACGACTCCGATGACTCCGCCTGCAAGAGACATGGTTGCGGACTCGATGAGGAACTGAAGGAGGATGTCTTTGCGGCGCGCGCCGAGTGCCTTGCGGACGCCAATTTCGCGGGTGCGCTCGGTGACCGACACGAGCATGATGTTCATGATGACGATGCCACCGATGACAAGTGAGATTCCGGCGATGGCCACGACGACAGCGCCGAAGTTATCGAGGATTCTGCCGAGCATATCTCCGAAAGTTGAACTTGAATCGATGGAGAAGCTATCCGGGACGCCGGGCGCCAGGTGGCGACGAATCCGCATAATGGTGCGCAGCTCGCCGGAGACAGCATCCATCGCATCGCCTCCGCCTCCGGCATCGACATAGATGTCGAGGGTGTCGTGTGAGCCGTGAGACTGGAGAAAAGCAGTGAGAGGAATGCCCACCCAGTTATCCATGCTGGAACCCATCATTTTGCCCTGGCTCTCGGCGACCCCGATCACGGTATAGGGGGCGCCGTCGACACGAATCTCCTTGCCCAGAGGATCGCCGGGGCCGAGCACATTTTCGACAATGTCGGCGCCCACGATGGCGACGTGAGCGCTGTGCTGGTCCTCGACTTCGGTGAAGGAACGGCCGATTGCGATGTTGAGATTCGACAGGGCGGGCATGGCCCAGGTGATTCCGCGGATGTTGGAGTCAGTGGAAGACCTGGTCTGGTAAACGACCCTGCCGACAGTGGCGCGGTCGGCGCCGACCGATACGCAGGATTTGCATTCAGAGAGAATGGCCCTGTAGTCGTCGTAAGAAACGTCTCTGCGCTTCTGGAAGTCCAGATATTCTTCAACGGTCATGAAGGTCTGCGGCATTTTCCTGATGGTGACAACACTGGCGCCATAGGTATTGATTTTGGCGGTGACGAATTGCTTGGCGCCGTTGGTGAGCGTGACAACCATGATGACGGAGGCGACTCCGATGACGACGCCGAGCAGCGTGAGGATGCTGCGCATCTTGTTGGCCCAGAGAGATTGCAGCGCGAGCTTGACGGCTTCCATCAGTTCCATGAGTCAGCTTTCCCCTTGCGATCTACCGAGCGTTTGCGTGGCCTGCAACGCGGAAATTGTGCCTGGGGAATCTGGAATACTCTCTCGAAAAAGCGAAGTGCCGAAGCGGATTCCCGGGTCAACATCGCGGTCTGGTAGCGCGGACCCCAAGTTGACGGATCGCAGTCTTGGATGACCCTGAGCGACCGGGCCGGGGGATTGGTCTCTGGCCATATCTCGATTTCCGGTTCATCTATTCATACCTCAAAGCTTCAATCGGGTCCAGATTGGCCGCTTTCCATGCGGGATAAATGCCGAAAATAAGGCCAATGGCGCAGCTGACGAAGAAGCCGATCAGAACCCACACCACTGAAAGTGCCGCGGGCAGGCCGATGGGCAGAAAGTAGATGATCCAGGTAATCACCGCACCGAGCAACAAGCCGAGGAGGCCGCCCACCGCGGACAGAGTGACGGCCTCAGTGGTGAACTGCGTGAGGAGAGCCCGCTTGGTTGCGCCGAGGGCTTTGCGCACGCCGATTTCGCGGGTTCGCTCGGTGACGGAGACGAGCATGATGTTCATGACGCCGACGCCGCCGACCATGAGCCCAACGCTGGAGACTGCAATCATGAAGAGGACGAGTCCCCCTGTCAACTGGCCCCAAAGCTTGGTGAGCGAATCGGGTCCGAAGATGGCGAAGTTATCTTCTGCTTCAACTCTCACCTTGCGGCGGATGCGCAGCACTTCTCGAACCTCTTCGGTGACCAGCGACTTGTATTTCTGGTCGTCGAACCTGACCCCGATGTACATGTCCTTGATCTCGGGATAGAGATTGTGAAAGGTGCCCAGGGGAAAATAGACGCCATTGTCCGCCGGGTTTTTTCCGGAACCGAAGGGCTGCTTGCGTTTGTCGACGACGCCGATGACCGTGTAAAGCCCGGTGGCCACATTCACATCTTTGCCAATCGGGTCTTCCGTGCCGAACAGATCTTCGGCAGTGTCGTGGCCCAGCAGGCAAACGTGCGCGTGCCGCTGGTCTTCGCCATCGGTCCAAAAGCGGCCTTCCTGCGCGACGAGTTCCGACGTCATTTCGAGCGCTGCGGTTGAACCCATCAGGAAAGCCCCGGCGATTTTTTTACCGTTGTACTTTACGCTGACGTCGCCCACGTGGAACTGCTGGTTTACATGCTGGTAGGTTCCGTCGACGGCCAGTACATGCGGCAAGCCGCGGAGTGCCAACACGTCATCGAGGTTCAGCTTTCTGCGGGTGAGCATCTCCGTTGTCGGCCGCACGCCGATGAGCGGCAAATGGAAGACCCAGAGGACATTCGATCCCAGCGAGGTAACCCAACCGGAGACGCGATCGTTGATTCCGTTAATGACCGAAGAGATGGTGATAACGGTAGTGACGCCGATGACGATGCCGAGGACGGTCAGTCCGGAGCGCAGCTTGTTTGCCTTTAGCGTATCGAGCGCCAGCTTGACGGACTCGCGGGTTTGCCCTCGTGCCAAGTTCAGGGCCTCCCAACTCGCCTCTATTCTAGCTCTCGCAGTTCATAGTTCGCAGTTCTTAGTTCACAGACCCGCGCACCCGCAGATCTCCGTAAGTAAAGCCGCTAACGGAAGAGCTTGGCACCGTCCAGCGATCAAGCTGAGAACTAAGAACTACGAACTGCCTCACTCGTACCTTAGGGCTTCAATCGGGTCGAGATTTGCGGCTTTCCATGCGGGATAGATTCCGAAGAGCAAGCCGATGGCGCAGGAGACGCCGAAACCGATGATGATCCATGTGGTGGAAACTGTGGCGGGCAGGCCGATGGGCAGAAAGTAGATGATCCAGGTAAGAACGGCTCCGACCAGGATACCGACGACGCCGCCGACGGCACACAAGGTGACGGCCTCGGTGGTGAACTGGGTAAGCAAGTTGCGCTTAGTGGCGCCAATGGCTTTGCGCACGCCGATTTCGCGGGTTCGCTCGGTGACGGAGACGAGCATGATGTTCATGACGCCGACGCCGCCGACCATGAGGCCGACGCTGGAG
>CAZAQN010000202.1:0-3170 GCA_964487345.1 uncultured Occallatibacter sp.
GCACCTGGATCGGAATGCCCGCCTCGTTGGCCCACTCGATGGCCTGGATGGTGCGTGCCCAGGCACCTGGCAGACCTCGAAAGGCGTCGTGGATCTCGGGCGTCGAACCGTCCAGTGAGATTCCCAGGCGGACCAGCCCCGCTTCTTTCATTTTGAAAATCGATTCGCGCGTCAGCAGCGGGGTGGCGCTGGGCGTTACGGCCACCTTTACACCTTTGTCGGAGGCATAACGAATCAATTCGAAAACGTCGTTGCGTTTCAGCGGATCGCCGCCTGTAAAGACAAAGATTGGCACGTGCAGATCGGCGATCTGGTCGATAAGCGCCTTGCCTTCTGCTGTTGTCAGTTGATCTGGGTGGGCCAACGGCTGTGCGGCGGCGCGGCAGTGTTTGCAGGCCAGGTCGCAGGATTGCGTGACCTCCCAAATCGCCAGAAATGGCGCTTCGTCATAGTTGAGCCCGCCGCGTGCGGGAATCTGATGCATCGGCTGCATAGGACCTCCATGGAAATCGCGGGGGCAGAACGGCACGTCCGTACCGGGTAAGGAGCGGCTCTCTGTTCAGTGAGCCCAATTCAAAGAAGCAGGTATCTTTTTAATCAAGAAGCTACCTGTCTCCTGTATCTCGAACCTCATACATCGGAAAGCCGCACACAACGCCACGATTCCTATGAACTAGGAAAGCAGCCTCGTCGATCAAAATCTGTGATTCAGGTCACCTTATCGCCCAGGTCGCCACCTGTGGTGATTGTCACTGGACAAACTTTAGAAACAGGGGCACAATTGCGTTACATCAGCGTGGCCAAGGACTAAAGCCCGCGTCGATCCGGAAAGAGCGCCCCCACTCCGACGGTCTGCAATGCCGGTCAGTCCACCCTCCTTAAGGTGAGCTAGATCACCTGACCTTGTGCCGCCGGGCACCGACAACAGCTGTTGAATTCGCCACAGTACAACCACAAAACAAGGAGGTTCCTATGGCAGCTGCAATCAAGCCAGGATGGAACAAACCCTCCACCATCCTCTTTGCCTCCGAGATCCCCGCAAATGAAAAGGCCCTCAGCTTTGCCACTGCGCAGGCCAAAGAGTTTGGCGCGAATCTCATTCTGTTTCATGCCTATGACACGATGGTTGTGGCGGCGTCCGAGACCTCGGGTATCCGTTATTACGACTACGCCGCAGCCGCCCGTGTCGAAATCGATCATCTCCAACCTCTCGCCGAGCAGATCAGGGAACAGGGCATCTCCTGCGAAATCGCTGTCCGCCCCGGCCTGGCTGCCGATCAGATCCTAGCTTTCCTTCGCGAGCGCCGCGTGGACCGCATCGTCATGGGGACACACGCGCCTGGGCCCGTCGGGAAACTCCTGGTGGGTTCGGTTGCCGAGGCCGTGCTGCGCACTGCCAAGGTTCCGGTCTGCATCATTGGCCCCGACGTCGTCGATGGCAGATACCGCAACTACGCAACCAAAACCATTCTGTGTGCAGTCAGCCTGAATGATTCAAGCGAAACGGTCGCTGAGTTCGCGGCCGAGCTGGCGGCGCGCCATCGCGCGCGTCTCGTGTTGCAGCACGTCATCAAACCCCAGGAGCGTGCCGAGGTTCTGGCAGGCCGCACCATCGAGGACCTTGAAGAAGAGTTGCATTCCCTCGTTCCGGAAAAGCTGCAAAGAAAGCTTTCGGTCCAGGTCATCGCGGTCCCGGGCGACCCGACCGAAGAACTGCTCTATCAGGCCAGGGCTCAACAGGCCGACCTCATCGTGCTCGGAGCGCATGGTGCTTCGGCGTTCGCGGCCATCGCTCGATCGGGCGTAGTCTACAAAGTGCTGGCCCATGCGCATTGCCCGGTCATCACGCTGTCGCCGGCTCTTCTGTCCACCTGCGGTGTAATGCCAGCACGTGAGCGCAGGGCGGAAGTCTTTCTCGCCGGCGTCTTTTAAGCCGGCGGTTCTTGACATCGCTGGAATTCGGCCGGGTGGGTCTTCGTTCACACGATGACTCACCCGGATCGTGTTTTGAGGCGGATTTCCGCACCAAACTTCGGCTTACTTGGCTGCCGCCGGCAACAACCTTACAGTCGCCGATTTCCCATCGCATCGTCTTCCACCGCACAACGCTCCTGTGATTCCTTTGCTTTCCGTGATCGTGTAGATGCGATCGACAGCTGGCAGCTTGATTGACTCCTTCGCACCCGAGGGCCAATGAATCTCAGCCGTCCCAGCATCGGTCGCGTCTCCAAATCCAAAATGTGCACGTTGATCATTCGATGAAATGTAGCTGCCCCCGCTCATCACGTCTTCGCGCTGACGAATTCCGTCGGCTGTCAGATATACGGTGGCTCCGATGGCGTCGCGTGGGCTTGGCTTGCCATTCGCGGGATTGACGCCACCCACCAGCTTCAATTCCACCCAGTGATGATGGTCAGGATTCACATTGCGCAGCAGAACCGGAGGGCCGTCAATTGGACTGATGACCACATCGATCTTTCCATCGTTGAAGAGGTCGCCAAACGCTGCACCGCGCCCCGAAGTGAGCGTCGCGAGTCCCGAACCTTTCACCGGCGCCACATACTCGAATTTCCCATTGTGGTTGTTGTGAAAGAGCAGCGGCCGCTCCGCAAACGTTGTGCCCCAGTCGTGTTCGTCCACCTGCGGATAGACGTGACCGTTGATCATCATCACGTCCTTCCAGCCGTCGTTGTCGTAATCAAGAAAGCCATCGCCCCAGCCCACAAAAGGAACCGGGATCTGCGCCAGTCCCGCTTCGCCGGCGATCTCGGTGAAGCTGGCATCGCCGTCGTTGCGGTAGAGCGCCTTGAAATCGTCGGAAAAGTCCGTGACCAGCAAGTCGACGAGTCCGTTGTTCCTGTAATCGCCCACAGCGAGGCCCATCGACGCGATCTCGCGACCCTCGTTATTGAGCGCAAAGCCTGAGATGTAACTCTGGTCCTGAAAAGTCCCGTCCCCATTATTGATGTAAAGGAAATTGGGATCCGAGTCGTTGGCCACCAACAGATCCGGTTTGCCATCGTTGTTCACATCCACGAAGATTGCGGTAAAGCCATAGTAGGCACCGGGATCGGAAACACCGGCCTGCTTGCTCACATCGTTAAAGGTTCCGTCGCCGTTGTTGTGGAAGAGATGATCCGGTTCGCCCGGCAACCCGCGCGGACCACACA
>CAZAQN010000203.1:0-3046 GCA_964487345.1 uncultured Occallatibacter sp.
AATTCGTGATGTTGAAAGAAGTTGTTAAGTTGGGTGCGCTGGCGCCCACGCTTCAGCAATAGCAAGGGGAATTGCATAATCTCGTCGAGCTTGACCACTTCTCGCGCGGCAAGCGGATGTGTAGGCGCAACCACCAGAACGATCTCGTCGCGGTGAATGGGTTGTATCACCAGTCGGGAATCTTTGATGGGAAGCGAAGCGATTGCGAAATCGACATCGCGGCTGAACACCGCTTCCAGCGAGCGGGCGTGCTCAGAACGGACGATGCTCAGATTCACGTGGGTGCATTGCTTTTTATAGAGGGCGAAGACAGGCGGCAGGACGTAAAGGCTGGTGGCTTCACTGGCGCTCACCGATACTTCCCCGCGCGCCGAACGGTAGAGTTCGTTCACTGCCACGATGACATGGCTTTGACATTGCAAACAGTGTTCGGCAAACGGCTCAAACAACCTTCCGGCCGCGGTAAACGTCACTTTACCGCCATCTCGGTCGAACAGGCGCGCGCCCACTTCCTTCTCGAGTGAGCGAATCTGCGCAGAGATCGCGGGCTGCGTCACTCCAAGCTTCTCTGCCGCACGCGAGAAGCTGCTCAGCCGGCAAACCTGTTGAAATGTCCGTAATTGCTCGAAATCCATGCGGAATATCCCAAGCTCAGCGCCATCGGGATATCGGCGCAATATCCGAAAAGTAGCTGGGTTGAGCTTCATCATAACTCAGACCTTCTTGCGCGGCGGCACTCGATCGATTTCAGTTCCCGGTATATTCCGCACATTGAATGCATTTTCGCGATCACTTCAGAACGGTCATAGCCGCCCGCAGAATCCCCAATCCCATTGAGCATAACGACCGGAGTGCAAGTTTCTTCACCCTAAAAGGAAAGTGAATACGGCAAAGAAAAACCTCTTTGGGTTTGAGATTCCTTATTCGCCTTTAGACGCGCGATGCCACAATGCAGTCATGGGATTGTGGGTGAAGCGTAGTTTCTTTGTCTTGATATTGGTCGTTCTTCCTGCTTGCGCTCTACTGGCATCGGCCGAGGATCCGAAGACGCCGCCCTCCAAATCGAAGAAGACCGTCTATGACTACTCGCTGGTCGGTCTGGATGGCAAGGAAACTCCGCTCTCCACTTTCAAAGGCAAATTGCTGCTGATCGTCAATCTGGCCAGTCAATCCATCTATCGCGACCAGATCGAAGCACTCAATGAGTTGCATAAAACGTACGCCGATCAAGGTCTCGTCGTCATCGGGATTCCTTCAGCCGACTTTGGCGGCGAAGAACTGAAAGACCCTGGGGCTTTGCGCAAATATTATGGAGAGACAGCGCACTCGAACTTCCAGGTCTTCGCGTGTGCCTCGTTACGGGGCGTGAACGAGATTCCTCTCTATCGCTTTCTTACCGACGCCAAGCAAAGTCTTCCGGGGGGTGATATCCATTGGAATTTCACAAAGTTTTTGGTCGATCGGCAAGGAATGCCACTTGCGCGCTATGAGGTGGATGAGGATCCGGCCGATGTGGGCTTCCATGTCACAGTGGAAAACGCGCTTGCCGGGAAGCTCAAGAAAAAGGGCCAATCAGCCAAGGGAGACGAAGCCGGCGCCGATGATGACTCGGATGACGACGAGTAGAATCCGTCCATCGGCGGGATCAATCTTTCGGGTCTAAGTGTTCAGCCAACCCCTGTACGTACTTTCTCCATCCGCCAAGATGCGTAATTTCCTGCGCTCCCGCGATACCCGAGGGCTCGCACAAGAATCCTTTCACGGTTGAGCCGTCGGCGAGTCGAAGGGTACCCAACGAAAGCGGCGGTGGAATGGAATTCAAAAAGCTGCCCACCGTGTCCTCGGGCATGGCCCAGACCTCGACTTCGATTCCCTGCCCGCCAAACCCCGGCGCATAGACCAGGCCGGGCTTGGGAGGCGTGGTGTTCGGCACCGCGTAAAGCCGGTAATCCCCATGCGTGTGAGTCGCGCGCACCAGCCGCGCCCGCCTTTGTGTCATCTGCCAGTTCAGCGGCTGGCCTGTCAGATGCGCGCCAACCACGGCCATCAGGATGCACCCGCGAGGCGCGGATGCTGGAACGATTGCAGGGGTGTCGGCAAGTTCGCGTTCCGAGCCTCCCAGCGTGATCGCCATCTTGCGATGCAGCGCGTCGGCAATCTGCAACAGGCCATCGTCTGTGAATGCCTTGCCGATGAGTGAGACGCCAAAAGGCAGGCCATTGGCCTTGAAACCCGCGGGGACTGCGACCGCAGCCAGGTCGAGCAGGTTGACAAAGTTCGTGTAATACCCGAGATTGCTGTTCAACTCGACCGGGGCCTGCAGCACTGCCTCGACGGTATAGTGCGTGGGCGTGGTGGGTAGCATCAGAAAGTCGACATTGTCCCAGACCGTTGCCGTTTCGCTGCGCAGGTCCTCCAGTGTGTAGTGCGCATCGAACGCATCCACAGCGCTGTAGCGACCAGCGCCGGAGATAATGCTGCCCACAGTCGGCTCCATGGCGTCGGGATGTTCTTCGAGAAAGCTCTTCAACGCAGCGAGCCGTTCCGTAACCCATGGGCCGCTATACAGCAAGCTTGCCGCTTTCCGGAATGGTTCGTAATCAAACTGCACCAGCTCACCGCCAAGCGCCGAGAGAGCCTCGACCGCAGCGTCGAATTTCTCTCGAGCCGCCTCGTCGCCGAACCATTGCATGCTCGCCGCAGTCGGCACGCCGAAGCGGAAGACGCTGGCCGCGCCGAGCACAGACCACGGGGCTGCACCTTGTCCCGGCTCGGGAACCCGCGAGTAGGCATCGGCATCATCGAAGCCGCGCGTCACTTGAAAGACCCGCGCTACGTCCGCGCAGGTCTCCGCAAAGATAGATACGCAATCCAACGTGCGGCATGCGGGCAAGAGGCCGTGCGTGCTGATCCATCCGCGCGATGGCTTGAGACCCACCAGTTGGTTGAAAGCCGCGGGTACACGTCCCGAACCCGCGGTGTCGCTGCCCAACGAGAAACTTACCAGTCCGCGTGCCACGGCTACCGCCGAACCTGAGCTCGATCC
>CAZAQN010000204.1:0-3001 GCA_964487345.1 uncultured Occallatibacter sp.
CTCGTTCTGTGGTTCGACAAAGCCCCCGCCGCCCAATTCTGGAAAATCTGCCGAACCTACGCCGCCACGGCCATCCCGGTCTTCTGCTGCTTCGGCCTGCTCGATCGCGTCTACCAGTTCTATCGATTCGGCTCTTTCACCAACACTTATGTCAGCGTCGTTGCGCACGAGACTCTGCAGCGTCATCCCGACTGGCCCAAAGCCTATCCATTCGAAACGCCGTTCCACATCGGTTTCGTCGGAGCCCTTTTCACACCGGAAAAATCCATCTTCCTCTTCGATCCACTGTTGATCCTTGCCATCCTCGTCGCCATTCTTGGATGGAATCGATTCAATCCCGCCGTCCGCGCGTACACCATCTCCGCCAGCCTCATGCTTCTCGCTTACATCTGCTTTTACGCCCGCTACACGGTTTGGAGCGGCGACGACGCCTGGGGCGACCGCTACGTGTCCACCTCTGTCGAGTTCGCAGCGATGCTCGCGATTCCTCTGTTGCTGCGCTATCGCGGCGAATTCGGCAAGCTCATCTGGGCGCTCGGACTCGCACTGCTCGCTATCAGTACCGTCATCCAGTTCGCCTCTCTTGCCTTCTGGCTCCCCCTCGAGCTCTACCAGATGGAGGAGTTCGGCCATCCAACCTTTGTCATAGCCCTGCGCATGAAAAACATCGCAGCCTTCGCCTTGGGCAAGATGGGCGCGTGGGGCCTTGCCACCGACTCCTTGCACGAGGACCCGTGGGATTACGTCCACATGACGACGTGGAACTTTCTGCCGTTCCTTCTGAAGCGTGTCGGCGTAGCCCCAGCATGGGCAGTGCGCGCCGCCTTTGCTATCTGGGTCACAGGACTCGCTGCATTGGCAACCACCCTCTTGTGGCTCTGGTCCGTCACCACGAAATTCAAGCCGAAAGCACCAATCGATATAAGCTGAAACCTGTGCAGACTGCCTACATCGGAATGGGCGCGAATCTCCCCAGCCCCGCTGGACCACCGGAGACCACTCTGACCGCAGCCGCATCGCGCCTCGGGTCCCTGGGCAGCGTCGTTGGCCGTTCTTCGCTCTACTCCACTGAACCCGTCGGATTTGCCGCCCAGCCTCGCTTCGTCAATGCCGTCGTTGCGCTTGAAACCGAGTTAGCCCCGCACACACTGCTCGATCGCCTCCTCGCGATCGAACTCGAATTCGGCCGCGACCGCTCGGCTGGCCTCCTGAGCGGACCACGCACGCTCGATTTAGATATCCTGTTGATGGGAGACCTTTCCATCCATGAATGGGGCCTGGAAATTCCTCATCCGCGCCTGGCAGAGCGAACGTTCGTTCTGATTCCCCTCAACGAGGTTGCGGCGCACGCCGTCGATCCACGTCATCGCAAGACTGTGGCTCAACTGCTCCAAACGCTGCTCTCGCGCTCTGAAAGTGAGGCTCATGCTGTGGTCCCGATCCAAAGCGATATTTGGCGCGCAAGCACTGGCAGTGGCGCTGCTGGTCCCGCTCTGTCTAATGGCGCAGAATCAGGTGAGCCTCACCGTCACCGTTGAAGACAGCGCCGGTGCGCCCATTCCAAATGCTTCGGTCCAGAAACCCGCTGGACACATACTGGGCCGCACCGATTCAGAAGGCCGTTTCACCTTTGAATGCGAGTTGCCATGCCGTATTCGAGTGGATGCGGATGGGTTTGCCGGCAACTTTTTTGAGCTGAGCGCCAGTGCAACCGTTCACCTCGAACGCGCCGGAGCGTCGGAAGAAATCACCGTCACCGCCTATCGCGAGCCCCTCGGCGAATTGCAGAGCCCGGTCACCACGCGTGTTCTGTCGCAGACTGCCCTCAGCACCACAGCAGCCATCACGATGGACGACGAGGTCCGCCAGCTTCCCGGCGTCGAGCTATTTCGCCGATCGAGTTCTCTCGTCGCCAATCCAACGTCGCAGGGCATCAGCGTGCGCGGCCTCGGTTCCACCTCGGCCAGCCGTACCCTTGTCGCACAAGACGATGTGCCCCTGAACGACCCCATCGGCGGGTGGATTCATTGGGAGGAACAGCCGGAGCTTGCCATACAGAGTGCCGAACTTGTCCGAGGCGGCGCCAGCGACCTCTACGGTTCAGCTGCAATCGGCGGCGTGCTGAACATGATCACAGTGCGCCCCACGTCTAACCTTGCCGAGATCCGCTCCAGCTACGGCGGGGAAGGAACCTACGACGACAGCGCTCTGGGCGAAACCAACCACGGCCCCTGGGGATTGCTCGCCGCAGGCGGCACAATCGGCACCGACGGCTACATCCAGGAAGCTCCTGACCAGCGCGGTCCTGTCGACATCGCATCGAACATGCACAGTCAGAATGGCCTCTTCGTCGCCGACCACGATCGTGGACCGCTCCGTCTCTTCATCCGCGGCGGCGGCATGAATGAAGCGCGCGGTAACGGCACCCCATTCCAAACCAACGGAACTCGCCTCTGGCGCTATGCAACTGGCGGCGATTGGCACGGCCCACGTGGCGATACCGCGCTGTTGCGTCTCTACGGTTCCACGGAACATTACCGCCAAACATTTTCAAGCGTTACAAACACGCCCACTGCAGCCGATCCTACCTGCGTCTATCGCTGCAATGAGACGCCGTCAAAATTCGCGCTGGTTCCCGTCAACGAGCTCGGTGCCGCTGCGCACTGGACACGCCCGCTCGGTTCCGGCCTCGTTCTTCTTGCGGGGGCCGACTCCCACGATGTTCGCTATTGGGATCGCGAGCAGTCCCTCGGCTCATCCACATTGCTCACAAATCTTCACGATCATCAACGCGACTCGGGACTCTACGACGAAGGCCTGTGGGTGCATCATGCATGGACCGCTTCCGCCTCCGCCCGCATGGATTGGTTCCAAAACTATGACGGCCACCAGCTCACCTGGAATGGAACGACTTGGATCCCCAGCGCAACGCAGCCCATACAGAGAGACGAACGCCTCTTTGATCCGCGCCTCGGCGTCTCGCGCAAATTCCTGAACCACT
>CAZAQN010000205.1:0-2947 GCA_964487345.1 uncultured Occallatibacter sp.
TGTCTGCTTAAACTTCGCGACGAGAGGACAACAGGGAATGTCGTAACCTGCGAAGTATTTTTCCTTGCCGTCTGCGTATGGCCTGTGCGAAGTGTGATTTCTATATGCCGAAGGATTCGACTGCCGCCCTGGTGTTAGAGGGCATCAGGGTCATCGGAATCCAGTCCGTAAAAGACGCAACCTTCACACCGGGCAATGCCGACACGCGATCAAGTATCTTGTGACGGATCACCTGTTCCTCGTCGTTGCTGTAGCCGGCGATATTCAGCCCCACGGTCGCGGTTAGAATGTGGTTCTATTGGCTGCCCCCCAGGGAGTCGCATTTATTGAAAACGCGGAAGATAGAACCAGGTTACGTCGTGGATATCCTCATTCGTATCCTCATAAAATCCCAATTTCATCCGGGATGCGAAAGCTTGCGCGCAGCTTTCTTCGGACCTCTGCGGACTCTTTGAGATTCTCGGGTAGATGCGAATTCGTGGGTTCGATTCCCTGCCCTAATGGTCATGAACACCGACCCGCCGTCGGACGCTTTGAGGTCCACTTCTGTTCCTCGCCGCGACGCTCGACGATTGCTGCGCAGTGAACGAGGAAATAAAGAATTTCTAGAGCATCGTGGTTCGTATTGCCGATCAATATTGCTCAGAGTTCTGCTTGAGCAACTCCTAGGATCGATCTACTCCGATTAGGAAGACTGACAAGTCTCACCGATTTCGAGTGAGGCGAATATGTCAGCAGGGCTGAAGCATCGCATTTTCGTGGTTGATGATGAAAGTATCATTGCGTCATCGCTTCAGCTCATTTTGATGAGCCAAGGTTTTGATGCGCATTCTTTCGCCGATCCACTCGCTGCTCTGAATGCAGCCCGGTCTAAGTCTCCCGATCTCCTAATCACCGATGTGATGATGCCGCAGATGACTGGCATTGAACTGGCGGTCCAAATTAGGCAGGACTGCCCGAATTGCAAAGTCATGCTTTTCTCCGGAGAAATCTCCATCATCAACATGCTTGATGAAGCACAACGGGATGGACATGGTTTCATCTTTGTAGACAAGCCTGTCCATCCCGCAGTTCTCATCGAGACAATCAATGAAGTTCTTGACGATTCTCGCGGTCTCGGGCGATCAGCCCCACCATCATGCTTGCTTACGGTGGTCTAGCACTCGGGGCGATGCGTGCGCTGTTATTGTGAATCGCTTTCCTCGTGCCAGCGGTGATATATGGAGCTGCCGTCAATGTGTCGCGAAGCGGCATCGGTTATTTCTTCAGCGCTTATTTCCATTCCCCGACTCCGGTGGCGGCTCAGGGTTCGAGTCGGCTCTATCCGAATGCACGGGAATTCCGCTGATCTTTATCGGTACTAATCCATTGAGAGATTCGAGCATCTCAGAAGATGGAGGGCTTCGAATGCCGGATAGTTGCTTTCGCACAATTGAGCCAAAGATCCTTTATTTTGGAACGCCTGTCGCACTTATCAGTTCGTTGGATGAAGACGGGGCAACAAATCTAGCTCCCATGTCGTCCTTCTGGGCGCTCGGATGGACCCTCGTGTTGGGTATATTGGATGACACAAAGACCAAGGAAAATCTTGCGCGTCACCGTGAGTGCGTTGTCAATCTGCCTTCCCCCGAAATGTGGCAACAGGTAGAGATGCTGGCGCCGCTCACCGGTAAAAACCCCGTTCCCGACGAGAAGACAAAACAGTTCCGCTTTGAGAAGGACAAATTCACTGTGGCTGGACTGACGACAACAGCGAGCGAGATGGTGAAGCCGCTCCGAGTGGCAGAATGTCCGGTTCAGATGGAGGCAAGAGTAAGCAAGCTGCATTCGCTGTCAGGCGAAAGGCTCGGTGAACTTGGCGGCGGGGTTGCAGCGGAGGTCGAGGTCGTTCGAGTTCATGTGCGCGAAGACTTCATCAAAAGCGATAAGTACATCGATCCGGCCAAGTGGTCGCCGCTTATCTACAACTTCAGGCATTACTTCCGCTTGGCCGACCACGAGCTTGGCAAGACATTCCGTGCCGAGTCGTAGACAGGAAAATAAGCAGTTGGGTGCAAGTTCCGAGAAGCGCGTTCCCGGTACAGATCCACTAGAAATGGCTCAATTGAAACTCGCTGTGCGCATTGGCTTGTAGGCAGCGGCTGTGACTATTTTCGGCTTGTCCTCAATTGCCCGGTGTTGGAATGTTTGGTTTTTTGATCGCCAAGTTCAGTTGCGATGAGCTTGCGAAGCCAGACTTGAGCGGTGTCGTTGTCCCTGTGGCGATGCCACACCGTCCGCAGGACGAACGGCGGCAATCCAAGGGGCTCGGGGCAGGACCTCAGGTTGAGGCCTGCGCCGAATTTCTGAACGACAGATTCCTGGATGCATGCCACGAGGTTACTGGATGAGACGGCATGCAGCACAGAGAGGCAATGCGGGAGCGCCAGTCTGAGGCGGCGCCGAAGCGGAAGAGCCCCGTCACGATTTCTTCGGTCATCCCCATTGCGAGCGCCGCGAATTCAGAAGGGTCGTCACTTGAGCTGAGCGACTGGGCGGTTTGGCATTCGTTCAAAATGGCCCTAGAGTAGGTGTACGGAAAGAGGCCACCGCCCGGCGCTGTGGTCGGAAAATCTCGGGGCGTCGAATAGCAATTGGTGATCGTCGTGGGTGGTGTCGGCCTTCCTCGCCAGAGAGGATGGCGCTGACTGTGTTCCGTACACAAACATCTTGCGTGGGTTGCTTACGCCCCTGGAGGCCCAATGAGTAAAAAATGTCGAGATTTGTTCCGCCGGGAGTCAACGTTCTCTACTTACTTATTAAGTAATAACTGACATATAACTTCCGGGTAGAGGATTGTCGTTAGCACATAATATGTCCGCATGTTTTAGCAAGTGAAGTGTCCGCATTTATGGCGGTGAGGATGGAGCCATGCGCGAGAGCATGGAGATCTATCCGAGGACCGCAG
>CAZAQN010000206.1:0-2928 GCA_964487345.1 uncultured Occallatibacter sp.
CGTTCGGTCGCTGCGGAAGATATTCTTACGGCCATCCATACACTGCGTAAATCACTCCAATGCGCGGATTGGAAGGGGGAAGGGGCGTCGGGTTTCAAAGTTGAGAGGCGGTAATCAAGAAGCGTCCAGCTCCCTTAATGCCCGTGCGACAGGTGCGGCATGCTCGGGAACTTGACGCGCTGCGTTGGTCGGCGAGTTGCGGAAAAAGTGACTGGCGACGAGCTGCTTGAACGAGGTGCAAGCCCGCAGAAGGCAGGAACGGTCGCGCATTCGCGCGATACCCACTCATCGCTTGAGACAAAGGCGCGAGGAATGGGGCATCCTCATTTGTTTCTGCGTTGTAAGGCCACAGTTTTGTCTTGTTTTGGAAGGCAATTGCGAGTAACTTGGGGTGACTTTCAAATCTGTGTAAGGGGCGACCCATGCGACGGATTTTTGCGTTATCTCTTTTGTTAACTTCTGTACTTTGCATTCCTGTTCACGGTCAGCAAGCCTCATCCACTCCGGCGACAGATAATGCCGACAAGCCGCGCGTGTACATTACGGACAGTAATTCTTGGTCAGTCCGTGGGTCTGCGGGTGGCTCAAATGGCACATTTGCGGCTTCGTCTTCTGGGGGCGCTCAGCCACAAACCGCGGAGATCATCAAGACCTTTGGACAACGGTGCCCTCAGGTCACGGTCAATAATCGAGCAGATGCCAGCAACTATGTCGTTGAGCTTGACCATGAAGGTGGCAAGGGGTTGCTCGCTCATAAGGACAAGATAGCGGTATTTGTCCAGAAGACAGGGGACAACATTTTCAGCAAATCAACCCTTTCTGTCGGCGGTTCTGTCCAAGACGCATGCGCCGCTGTGCTGGCCCATTGGGCCGCTCATGCCAGTGAACTTAAAGCCGCAGCCCCTGGTCCCGCTGGAGTCCAGGCGGTTGCTCCTGTGGCTCAGGTTTCGTCGATTACGGTGGATGCGAGTGCGCCGAACTGCGACATCGAGGTCGATGGCAGTTTCATGGGTAGCACACCATCGACGCTGAACCTGGCGCCGGGCAAGCATGACATTGTGGTGAAGAAGGCCGGGTATAAGGATTGGACACGCAGCATGACGGTTGCAAGCGGGACAATTCGGGTGAGTGCGGATATGGTCGCTGCGCAGTAGAGCAGAGCTATAAGACGCGCGTCAACCATATGCTGTGGGAACAGATGCTGAAGGCTTTAGGGAGACTCTGAAAAACATTGAGGAAGCAATCCGGCCAAATTGTTTACTCCCCGAGCGATCTGGTCCGCTACGCTGTCTCCCCTTTCTCCTCTTGGATGGACCGTTACTACTTGGAGAATCCCGCCACCGTTAAACCTGACCAGGAGACCGAAGACCAAAAACTCATTGCGCAAACCGGAGACCTGCACGAACGCGCCGTGCTCGACGAATTCAAATCGTCTTTCTCCGATTTGGTTGAGGTTTCAAGAGACGATTTCGCCGCAGCCAGTTCGAGGACGCTGTCCGTCATCCAGGCAAGAGCGCCCATCATTTATCAAGCGGCCTTGGGAAGTGGGCAATTCGCTGGATTCGCCGATTTCCTCATCCTCGATGGTTCCGACAAATATCAAGTGTGGGACACAAAGCTTGCCCGTTCGCCCAAGCCGCATTACGCCATCCAGCTTTGTTGCTATTCGGAAATGTTCGCCGAAATGACCGGCGAGCAGATTCCAGAGAAGTTCGGTATCATTCTCGGCACCAAAGACCGGGTTGAATATCGCGTAGAGGATTTCATTCACTATTACCGATGCCTCAAAGCCAACTTCCTTTCCATGCAGGACAGCTTTAGAGGGAATCTGGCAGATCGTCCCGAGCCACTCCCCATGGCTGACCACGGACGCTGGACCTCATATGCGGAGCAATTCTTCGACGATACGGATCACCTCGTGAGAGTCGCCGGAATCACCACCGGTCAGATCAAGAAGCTTAGAAAAGTCGGCATTGCAACGATGACTGACCTCGGTGATGCCTCCGGCAGATCGGTTCCGAAACTCGCCGCCGATTCGTTTGAAAAGCTTGTTGCCCAGGCCCGCCTCCAATGTCAAACTCGCGCTGATCGGTTGAAGCGGCCGAATTCAACTGCGCGATACGAAGTTCTTCCCCAGGTGGGCGCAAATGGCGAATCGGTTGGGCTTGCCGCATTGCCGCCCGAGCATCTTGCCGATGTGTTCTTCGATATCGAAGGCTATCCTCTGCTACCAGGGGGTCTCGAGTATCTCTTCGGGGTTTGTTTCGTAAATGAACAGACGGGCACACTAGAGTTCAATGATTGGTGGGCACATGACCGGAACGAGGAAAAGCTTGCCTTTGAGGGATTCATCGACTGGGTCTTCGAGCGCTGGAAATCAAACGCAGATATGCACATCTACCATTATGCTGCGTACGAGGTGAGCGCGGTGCGGCGGCTGAGCACACGACATGACACGCGTCAGGATGAAGTGGATGCCCTTCTCAGGAATGAAGTGTTCGTCGATCTTTATCAGACTGTCCGTCACGGGCTGCGCATCGGTGAGAATAGTTATTCGATCAAGTCGGTGGAGCATCTTTACAGGCCAGCGCGTTCTACCGAAGTCGCCACCGCTGTTGATTCCATTGTCCAATATGCACACTGGATGGAGAGCGGGCAGCCGCGTGGTTGGCCGGACAGCCCAATCCTGAAAGGCATTCGTGATTATAACGAGGGCGATTGCAGGTCTACGGCGGAATTGTTGCAGTGGTTGAGAACGGTTGCTGATGAAAACAACATCAACGTCACACACTCTTTCGCTATCGCAGCTGGCACCGCGACGCTCACTCCGATGCCGTCGAAAGTTCTGCCTCCGGAAGTTGTGACAAGGTTGGAGACCATAGCGAAGCTTCGCGAAAAGGGCGACGCGTTCTCCATCGTTCTCGCCGA
>CAZAQN010000207.1:0-2914 GCA_964487345.1 uncultured Occallatibacter sp.
GTGCGCCTTGAGCACGTATCAGGAAGGTACGCCCCTTTCATCCCATCTGAGCGAAAGGGGCCGAACGCTCTTCAGTTCGGGGGTGGTGAGCGAAGAATCTGCTTTTGTTCCTCCTCGATTTCTCGCTTGGCGCGCACTCGATGCTGTAGGTGGAGGCAAAGTCGAGTCATGAGGCGCAGGCGGTGCAGCATCTGCAGGACTGACGCGTCGGGATCGAACAAGGCAACTATCGCTTCTTACGAACCTCAAAATCGATCTATCGTTCTTGAACCGGCACATCGCGAAAATCTGCGTTGAGACGGTTCATCCTCCCAAGCGGGGAGTCAAACATCACTCTCAGCAGCTTTATTAGCTTCACGTGAGACGGGATTCCCTCAAATTCGAGAGCAGCTTTAGTTTTGACGCCAGAAATCAGAGTGTGCCCGAACCCGCTGATTCCCGGAGTGCCCGACTCGCTCCCAAGCTGTCCGCTCTGTGAGAGGTATTCATTTCCTTCTTCGTCAAAAGCCCGAGAGCAGGGACCCCAGTAGATCAGTAGGCCCAATGTTCTGTCCGAATCCAAGTCGTTCGTCACAGTGAAACTGCAAGTAAGATTCTTCCCACGAAGTACACATGATTGAAGCTCAAAGAGAAAATCGCCAGAAAAGACTCGCTCGTATGTATCTCGTATTGGCGTTTCAGGATGCTTGTCCTCAGTGACAGACTCAGCGGGTACTTTCCCATTCCGACTTGCTTCACTTGGCGTTTCGGCAGTAGCCGCGACGATCCCGGTTCGCTTTACTGGCGCAGAAGCCGCCGGTCGCGACCCAGTGTTTTCCACGGACGCAGCCGGCGTGATGAGAGCGGGTCGCACATCTCGCTCAATAATGACGAACAGGATAATTCCGCCGATCACGGTACAAAACAAGCCAGCAACTATCTGTTTGAGCATGCGCGACTCCGAAATTGACCTAGACTCGATTCATTTTTCCGCTCGCATTCGACTGAATTGTACCGCCGATAGCCCCGAATATCTCAAGTCGTCGATCACCGCTAATAAGCTGGTTAACATACCGGGAAATTCGTTGCATTTAGTTTACAAAGTAACAAACAGGCTTTTGCCAAAGCGGTCGAGCCTGAACTACCCGGCCGCGAGCGTGCAGCACGTATAACCACCCACAAACGAAGACTGAACGGACAAAAAGGGCAACAACGGATTATGGCGAGTAAGGCGCTGACTCTATAATTCGCGCTTATGAGACAAATGCTTCTCGGCTTGGCGTCTCTGCCTTTCTGGATTCTGGGTCCATTGCTTGCAATGCAGACCGGAGCAGTCCATGGTTCAGCAGATGCAGCCTTGGGTCCGCAGCAGATTTCCCAAGTATCAACTCAGAGAGTTTCGCTAGAAACTGCCGCGATAGCCGCCATTGGGGCACTCTTCGGCGTGATCCTAAAGGACCTAATTTTTAAATTGTGGGATGAGAATCGAACAAAGAAAGAAACTCTGAGAGCGGTTTACGCGAGATATGCTGAACCACTATCCCTGGCGACTGTAAGCCTCCTGTGGCGGCTTCATGAGGCTTTGGAACAACCCGGTCGCGGTAGATTCTTAAAGATCGTTGGCGTACCCCCCACGACAAATAAATACAGCACCTATGGAGCCTACAAGAAACTGAGCACACTCTATCGACTTGCTGCACTTCTCGGGTTGATTCGAGCTTGTCGGCGTGAATTTTCTTACTTAAAAGTTGCGGAATCCGAAGCGCACGGACCAATCCAGGAGGCGATTAACAGTTTCGAGCGCGCTCTTGCAGACGGTCCCGCCGTTGCGATCGAAAGACTTGTAAAGTTGTGCAGCATTTGGGGGCTTGAACAGGCTATAAGCGATGAAATCTGTCAATACCTCGCGGTTGATCTTGAAATTGCGATTGACGAATTCTTTCAGTATCTAAATGTCGACGAAGTAAGTCTACTTTCCGACTGCCAGAAACTTCAGCTTGTTTCCCGTGCAGCGAAAGTGATCACGTCTTCGCTCAAATTGCAGGACATTCCGCAGGATGTGATTGAGCAATCTTGGGCGCGAGCGATACAGATCGTTGACTTCAAGGAGGCATGGATTTATCGGGACTGGCAGAGCGCAATTGGCGACCTGATGCTTCTAAAGATAGATGGCGCCGAGAGACGTTTTGAAGTAGTTGGATTCAGCGAATTCGAATCGATGTGCACTGATGGCACCGATGTGCAGAAGAAATGGATTATTCGGCTTTCGGCAGTACTCGATGGCATCGACCTCTCATGGAAGGATCCGTACGATCATAGGCCCAGCCAGCTCGGGGCGGTTCTCCACGCAACGGCCTGCCTGGCGCTCGCGCTCTCGCCATGCGTAGACGAGAGAAATATCTCGGAGCAGTCTCGCAGCCTTGCGAGCCGTATCGCCGGGGGAACGAAGAAATGAAACGAATAATCATGCTCCTGGCTCGGGGGGCGGCGTTCAATCTCTAACGCCGGAAGGCGCCGGAGACAAGAACCGGTCAAGCTCTACGGCCTTCGTTGCCAACAATTCCAAGCTCCCAGCGCACAATAGAGGCTAAGCCAAAGGTACGAAAGCCGAGGGCGAACGGCGGAAATCTGCTAACTCCTTTGCCGAGATATCTTTCGCCATAAGCGATTGAATCGATTCGGCTTATCGTAAGTTATTGATAAAGCCAAGTCCAATGGGCAGAGATATTTAGCAAAAACGAGGGGGAGGGGTATACCCGATGGGCCCGCAGGACCCGCGACGATCCGCTCAAAGTCGTTCCGGGAGGGAGCAGGGGGATTGATCCCCCTGAAAACCAGGACAAATCTCGCGGCCTTTAGGCCCGGATTTACGCGCTCCGAGGCAAGCACAACTGTATTAATGGATCGTCTTCGACTTGCGCTGCATGTAGTCCAT
>CAZAQN010000208.1:0-2876 GCA_964487345.1 uncultured Occallatibacter sp.
CAGCGTGGGCCTGGGCTCTGAGCTCGCCCTTCCAGGGGACGAAGCAGGACGCTTCCCATCTGGGTGGCACAACCGATCCGCTGGTGATCTACTGGCCTGGCCACATCAAGGATGCAGGCGGCATTCGCGGACAGTTCTCTCACATCAACGATATCGCGCCGACGATTTATGACATCGCCGGCGTCAAGCTGCCCGACCAAGTCGACAGCGCTAAGCAGATTCCGCTCGAAGGCAAGAGCCTGGTTTACACATTCGACAATCCCAACGCTCCGACGCGCCACACGCTGCAGTACTTCACCACCAGCGGCAACCGCGCCATTTACAAGGATGGCTGGTGGGCCGGCAATCGCTATCACTCCACCTGGGAGGCTCCGCTTCCGGTGACTAACACGGACAAGGACCTCGACGTTCATCCCTGGGAGCTTTACAACCTGAACGATGACTACAGCCAGGCGCACAACCTCGCCGATAAAAGCCCCGAGAAGCTGAAAGAACTCCTCAAGGTTTTCGATGAGGAAGCGACGCGCAATCATGCCTACCCGCTTTTGCCCGCGCGCTCATCGCCGCTTGACCAGCAGATCAGGAACAAGACAGTCTTCACCTTCCGCTCGGGTGTTGAGCGTTTGCCTCTGCGTTACTCACCCGGCCTGTTCGGCCACGCCTACACAATCGATGCCGATGTTGTGGTGCCCACCGACGGCGCGGATGGCGTGGTTGTCGCCGAGGGCGGCGTGCTGGGCGGGTTCACTCTGTTCGTCAAGGACAGCCGGGTTTACTACGAGGTGAACGTCGGCAACGACCACTCCGATCAGCTGGTCGCCAAGTCAACACTGCGACCTGGACTGGCACATATCCAATTGAGCGTCACACCCGACTCGCCGTCGACCCCGGTTACAAGTAGTGCGCAACCGTTCGGTCCCCGCGGACCGGTCGCTGGCGATGTCAAATTGTCCATCAACGGCTCGTCCGAGGGAGAGGCGCATTTCTCCGGCATCTACGGCGCCGGCGAGTCGCTCGACGTGGGCAGCGATCTCGGCTCACCGGTAAGCCTGGAGTACAAAACGCCCAACCGGTTCACGGGGAAGATCGATCTGGTGACCTTCACGCTCCAGTAGTGCCCTGCGAACGTTGAGTGCGCGAACTGACAACTCTCTAACTGAGTCATCTATCAAAGACCAAGATCAATAGGAGTTCTATGAAAGAGAAAGGTGTACTAAAGGCGTTGACGTCGACGCTCATACTCGCGACGAGTGCGAGACTCTCGCTGCATGCTCAAGAGGCACAACCGTACCAGGGAGTTGTCGGTAGAACTCTCGCCGAGTCAAAAGAATGGTGGCCGGAACCTGCGAAAGCACCTGCCGGCGCCCCCAATGTAGTGTGGATTCTGATCGACGATGTGGGCTATGGCGCTGCCGGCACATTCGGCGGAGTCATCAATACGCCTACCTTCGACTCTCTGGCCAACAATGGTCTGCGCTATACCAACTTCCATACCTGCGCCATCTGCGCGCCGACCCGCTCGGCGCTGCTGACCGGGCGCAACAGCGCGTCTGTGCATGAATCGGGCTTCTCGCATATTGGCGCGTCGGCCGGTTTCCCCGGATGGGATGGCCGCGTGCCTGCCACTGCAGGCACCATTGCCGAGATCCTGCGCGATAACGGCTATAACACCTTTGCGGTGGGTAAGTACGGCATAACTCCCGACGAAGATGCGACCGATGCAGGCCCATTCGATCGTTGGCCAACCGGCAAGGGCTTCGATCACTTCTTCGGCTTCCTTGGTTCTGCGACCGACCAGTACAAGCCGGACCTGGTGGAGGATCAAGCGCACGCAACTCCCGATGGCCGTCATTTGAGCGACCAGATCACCGACAAGGCGATCTTCTATATCGACCGCCAGAAGAAGGCTGCACCGGATAAGCCATTCTTCCTCTACTACGCGCCCGCCGCCACGCACGCCCCGCACATGGTTGACAGATACTGGAGCGATCAATACAAGGGCAAATTCGACAAGGGCTGGGATGTCTTTCGCGAAGAGGTCTTTGAGCGTCAGAAGAAACTTGGCGTGATTCCTGCCAATGCGATACTTCCCGAGCGCAATCCGAACGTCAAGGCATGGGATCAACTGACGCCGGATCAGCAGAAGCTTTATGCGCGCTTCATGGAAGTCTATGCGGGCTATTTGACTTATACAGACTTTGAGGTCGGCCGTTTGGTCAATCACTTGAAGGAGATCGGACAGCTCGATAACACGCTGATCTTTGTCTCCATTGGCGATAACGGAGCCAGCAAGGAAGGATCGGAGGAAGGCAGCATCGACCGTTCCATCTCTCGCAAGCCGATAACCGAGGAGGAGAATGTAGCCTATAACCTGGCTAAGATCGACAAGATCGGCACGCCTGAAGCCAGGAGTGGCAACTATCCGCTGGGCTGGGCACAGGCCGCAAACACGCCTTTCCGCTACTGGAAATCGGATGCCAACAGCGAAGGTGGAACGCACAATCCTCTGATCGCCTATTGGCCGAAGGGTATCAAGGACAAGGGCGGTATTCGCACCCAGTACAGCCACGTCATCGATCTTCTTCCCACCACGCTCGATTTGGTTGGCATCAAGGCTCCCGAAGAAATTCGCGGCATCAAGCAGCAGCCGATTGAAGGAACCTCTCTGGCCTACTCGATTGACGATGCCAAGGCGCCCACCCGTCATACGCTGCAGTACTACTACATCTTCGGTTCGCGGTCGATCTACGACAACGGATGGAAGGCCGAACTGGCGTACCCCAATGACGTTCTCACCAAACACGTACTCAGCAATCCGCCGCTTGATGAAAACGCATGGGAACTCTACAACCTGAACGACGATCCGACCGAGCGCA
>CAZAQN010000209.1:0-1547 GCA_964487345.1 uncultured Occallatibacter sp.
CACAACCCATCGTTATCGGTAACGCCGAGCACGAACAAATGGAACTGCCTGGGATGCGGCAAGGGCGGCACGGTGATCGACTGGGTAATGCACACCGAGGGGGTGAGCTTCCGCCACGCCGCCGAACTGCTGCAAGCCGATTACCTGCCCGCGCCCATGCGGCCCGGAGCCGAGCCGCCGCGCATCGGCACGGTGGCGAAGTTGCCGCCGCCGATCACGCGCACAGTCGACGACCGGGCGCTGTTGCTGGAGGTGGTGAGCTACTACAACCAGACGCTGAAGCAAGCGCCGGAGGCGCTGAAATATCTGGCCTCGCGCGGCCTGCACTCTGCGGAAATGCTCGACCACTTCCGGTTGGGCTTCGCCAACCGCACGCTTGGTTATCGGCTACCGCAGAAGAACCGGCAGAGCGGCGCGGAAATGCGAGGCCGGCTTCAGCACGCCGGCATCATCCGCGAGAGCGGGCACGAGCACTTTAACGGCGCGGTGGTAATCCCGATCATCGACGCCCAGGGCCAGGTAATGCAGATGTACGGGCGCAAGATCAACGCCAACTTGCGCGAGGGGACGAACTATCACCTGTACTTGCCCGGCCCGTTGCGCGGGGTGTGGAACGAAGCGGCGCTGGCCATCTCGAAAGAAATCATCCTCTGTGAAGCGCTGATCGACGCGCTTACCTTCTGGTGTGCGGGGTTCCGCCAGGTAACGACCAGCTACGGGGTAAACGGGTTCACCGACGACCACCGGGCAGCGTTCAAGAAGTACGGCACGCGCAGAATCTTTATCGCCTACGACCACGACGAGGCCGGAAACAAAGCCGCCGCCAAGCACGCGGAAGAACTGATCGAGATGGGCATCGAGTGTTTCCGCGTGCAGTTCCCCAAGGGGATCGACGCGAACGAGTTCGCGTTGAAGGTGACACCAGCGGCTAAAAGTCTGGGGGTGTTGTTGACCCGCGCCGAGTGGCTTGGCAACGGCAAGCGGCCCGTTGCGGTGGGCATCGACACAGCCGCGCCGCCCGAGCCGACGCCGCCGGCGGCCGACATCGAGGAAGTGCCCGAGCCCGCGCCGGAGATCGAGGAGCCAGCAGAGCCAGGCGCGGAGATCGACGACGAACCGCCACAGCAGCCACCAGCAAGCGACGACCAGCCGGAGCCAGAATCAGAGCCAGAAGAAGAACCAGAACCAGCGGCTAAAGAAAAAATAGCAATCGAAACACCAACTCCATCGACTCCGGGAGAGAGTGTTTTTTCTTTAGTCGCCGAGCCTGAACCCGCACTGATTACGCGCCCGCTACCGTCGGCCACGCCGCCCAGCCATGAGCTAATCCCCACCATCAAAGGCGAAGACATCTTCTTTCGCGCGGGTGACCGCGAATACCGCATCCGGGGTCTGGCCAAAAACACCAGCACGGAACTGATGCGGGTGAACGTGCGCGTTCAGGGAGCGAACCTGCGGAATGAAGTTGTGTTGCATGTCGATACCTTCGATATGAACTCCGCGCGGCATCGCATGGCCTTTGCCAAGCAAGCCGCCGACGAGCTGGG
>CAZAQN010000209.1:1647-2865 GCA_964487345.1 uncultured Occallatibacter sp.
GAACACCGGGTGCAGTACTCGGCCATGACGGGGCAGTCGCTGTTCTATATGGGCGAGACCGATCTAAAAAACAAAATCCTGGCCATCGCAGAAGAGGAAGGAGCGCAACGCGCCTCTTATGCGTTGAAGCTGTTGCAATCGGAAGGCGTGCTGACTATCGCCTCGACCGGCAAGGACCCGAACAGCGGCCGGCTGATTACGCACGAGTACAAGGTGGAAGGCCCGGTAATGATCTTCCTGACCACGACCGCGATCGACATGGACGACGAGTTGTTGAACCGCTGCATGGTGCTGGCGGTGAACGAGGACCGGGAGCAAACGCAAGCCATCCACAAAATGCAACGCGAGGCGCAGACCTTGGAGGGGCTGTTCAAAAAGCGCGAACGCGCCGACATCCGGAACCTTCATCGCAACGCCCAGCGGCTGTTGCGGCGCATCGCGGTAGTGAACGAACGCGCCCCGGAGCTGACCTTCCCCGATTCAATGACGCGCAGCCGCCGCGATCACATGAAGTATCTAACCTTGATCCAGGCCATCACGCTCATGCACCAGTATCAGCGCCAGGTGAAAACCCAAACGCGCAACGGCACCACGCTGGAGTACATCGAGGCCACCGACGACGACATTAAGTTGGCGCAGGAGCTAATCACCGAAGTGCTGGGGCGTTCCTTGGACGATCTACGGCCACAAACGCGGCGCTTGCTGCTGCTGATCGACGACATGGTGACCGAGGCCAGCCAACGGCAGAACATCGAGCGCGGCGAGTTCCGCTTCTCCCGCCGCGAGGTGCGCGAGTACACGCACTGGGGCGATACGCAACTGAAACTCCATCTCCACCGGCTGGAGGAACTCGAATACCTGATCGTGCATCGCGGCGGCCGGGGGCAAAGCTTCGTTTACGAGCTGTTCTTCGAGCGCCAGGCGGAACCCTCCAAGCGGGTTCTGCCGTGGCTCTGCAACTACGATGTCAAGAAGTCGGGGTCAGAAGGCGAGAAGTCGGGGGCAAGTCGGCCCCAAGTCGGGCCGTTGTCGGGGGGGTGTCGGGGTGCGGAATCCCCAGTAACGACGCCACGAAATGGCGATTTTAGCGAAAAACGCGAAAACAACACTGTAAGGGCGGAAAAAAATCAGGATCAAAATCGTATCGTACCGATAAAAAAGAAAGCGGCGGGGGTGTAGCTAATGGCGCGAGTGACGAAGAAGCGCAAGCCCGAAGCC
>CAZAQN010000210.1:0-2862 GCA_964487345.1 uncultured Occallatibacter sp.
GCAAGCCGAATCTGTGGAAGCTCGGATTTGTACCAAAGCTCAGGCAAGGGCCCCGACAGCAGCCTCAACTTTGTCACCTGTCATGACGGCTTCACATTGAACGACCTGGTCAGTTACAAGCAGAAGCACAATGATGAAAATGGCGAGTTCAGCCGCGACGGAACCGATGCCAACGACAGCGACAATTGCGGCGTGGAAGGGCCGAGCCAGGATCCAGCTGTCGAGAGCATCAGGATCCGTTTGATCAAAAATTTTCTGTTAACCCTGTTTATCTCTCGCGGTGTTCCCATGTTGCTTGGCGGGGATGAGTTTCGCCGAACCCAGCGCGGCAATAACAACGCCTACTGCCAGGATAACGAGGTGAGCTGGTTTGATTGGAGCCTGCTCGAAAAGCACCAAGAGATCTACCGCTTCACTCGCGGAATGATCGCCCTTCGCCGCGCCCATCCTGTTTTACGAACCGAACATTTCTACACCGATGCAGACATCAAGTGGTTCGCGCCAAACGGCGCCGCTCCTGAATGGGCGAACCAGTGGCAGAAATCTTTCGCGTGCTTAATTCTGGGTCAGACAGAACCCGACTTGTTTCTCCTGTTTAACGCCGACAATAGATCGGTTGATTTTTACCTTCCTGGCTTGCCGCCCGGAAAGATCTGGCGTTTGGCGGTCGATACGTCACGACCCGCCCCTGACGATCTCTGCGACCCGGGGAAAGAGCCTTCCCTGCAGGGCCAACTCGGTTTTCGGCTCGAACCTCGATCGAGCGCGATTCTCCTGACGGACAGTAACGAGGTGCTGCGTGACAATTAGTCCTGCTGCTGGAAAGCCGGCCGACCCATCGATTCTTGTGAACGTCCCAAAACTCATCACAACTTATTACGAGCTACGGCCCGATCCGAGCGATCCCAAACAGCGGGTTGCCTTCGGTACGTCCGGCCATCGCGGATCTGCCTTCGACGTGGCCTTCAACGAGTGGCATATCCTGGCCATCACTCAGGCAATTTGTGATTACCGCAAACTCCAAAAGATTGACGGGCCGCTGTTCCTTGGGATGGATACCCACGCTCTGTCCGAGCCGGCGTTTGCGAGCGCACTGGAGGTACTTGCGGCCAATAACGTCGAAGTCATGATCTCCGAAGGCACGGCATACACCCCGACCCCAGCCGTCTCCCACGCGATTCTGCTTTACAACCGCGCGCGAAAGTCAGGGCTTGCCGACGGCATCGTCATCACGCCGTCTCACAATCCTCCCGATGACGGGGGCTTTAAATACGACCCTCCGCATGGAGGTCCGGCGGATTCGAACGTGACTTCGTGGATCGAATCGAAAGCCAATGCTTTTCTTGAGCACGGCCTCGATGGTGTGAAGCGCACGCTGTTTTCGAAAGCGCTACTTGCACCCACAACGCACAAACACGACTTTTTGAGCAACTATGTCGGCGATCTCAACAATGTTGTCGACATGAATGTAGTGCGCGACTCGAAAATCAAGCTTGGCGTGGATCCGCTCGGGGGAGCGGGCATCGATTATTGGCCGCGGATTGCCGAGCAGTATGGTCTCGATCTGACGATCGTCAACCAATCTGTAGATCCCACATTTCGCTTCATGAGCGTGGATTGGGACGGAAAGATTCGCATGGATCCTTCCTCGCCTTATGCGATGGAGAGACTCATCGCGTTGAAAGACAAGTTCGATATTGCGTTCGCCAGCGATACCGATCACGACCGTCACGGCATCGTGACCAAGGGGAGTGGGTTGCTGCCTCCGAATCACTATCTTTCCGTGTGCGTCAGCTATCTGTTCGCGAACCGGCCCAATTGGAGCGCGGACGTCGCCGTCGGCAAGACCGTAGTGAGCAGCAGCATGATTGATCGCGTCAGCGCTCGCCTGGGGCGGCGGCTTTATGAAGTTCCGGTGGGCTTTAAGTTTTTTGTCGATGGATTGCTCGCAGGACGCTTAGGTTTTGGCGGCGAGGAAAGCGCCGGCGCCTCGTTTCTCCGGCGCGATGGCACTGTCTGGACCACTGATAAGGACGGAATCATTCCTTGTCTATTGTCAGCAGAAATTACGGCGCGCACAGGCAAGGACCCAGGTGAGATTTATCGTGAGCTCACACAAGAGTTGGGAGATCCCGTGTACGAACGCATCGATGCTCCCGCTACGCCAGAACAAAAAGCCGCTCTGGCTAAATTGTCCCCATCCGACATTCACGCGACTGAAGTTGCCGGTCAGCCGATCGAAAAGATCCTGACAACCGCTCCCGGAGACGGGAATCCAATTGGAGGGATCAAAGTGATTGCCAAGGATGGCTGGTTTGCAGCCCGTCCTTCGGGTACGGAGGAAATCTACAAGATTTACGCCGAGAGTTTTCTCGGTCAGGACCATTTGAGGCAGATCCAGCAAGAAGCCCAAACCATTGTTTCGGCAACGCTGACTCACGGCGCCCAGGCCTCCTGAGCCGATCGAGCCCAAAGACGGAAGCCATCAGAGGAGTTTGTTTATGAGCAGCTCGACAAACGTCGATCGTCCACTCGATACAGCCGTTTCAGACGCTCTTACCGACCTTGCCTTGGACCTGAGGTGGTCGTTCAATCACTCGGCGGACCAGCTGTGGGAGCAACTCGATCCTGAACTCTGGGAACTGACCCACAATCCTTGGGTTCTGCTGCAAACCGTCTCCCAGGAAAAACTGCAAACTGTTAGCTCCGACCCAGGATTTCAAAAACTTCTCGCTGATCTCCACCGCGAGAAAACGGAAGCCGAAGAGTCGGAGGCGTGGTTTCAAAAGGCGCATCCGCATTCGGGTGTGTCGACAATTGCGTATTTCTCGATGGAGTTCATGTTGAGCGAGGCGCTGCCGA
>CAZAQN010000211.1:0-2814 GCA_964487345.1 uncultured Occallatibacter sp.
AGCCTGCCGGAAAAAAGATTCGAGCGGATGAGCTTCGGTTTGCATACATGCCTCCCGTGACTGCGCACAACGCCGGGCCGATAGGGCGGCTCGGTGCAACGTGTGCAGTCCGGAGCTGTGCCCGGTACCCGCAAGGCCTCTTCAGGCTTCCTCTCCAAAGCGATCACGCGTCCAGCAAGCTTTGAAAAAGCCTCGAACTCACTTTGTGTAACACGGAGTTTATCGGGATAGTCGCGTTCGCTGATGCCCTGAATTGACCCCGAAGATTACCTTTCGGATGCCACCGTCGCAAAAAAGGGAAAGGGCAGCCCAATTTGGGCTGCCCTTTCAAGAAAAGAATCTCTTCGCCGGGTTTACGCAACTGCCGGCGCACGCGACTCCAGCGCCGCAAGCCGGCTCGCGAGCAATCCTTCCAGCTTCTCCAGCGCCGACGAAAAGCCCTCGATCCCTTCCTTCAACTTGTCATGCGCCATGCGATCTTCGTTGTGCATGCGGTCAAAGGTCGCCTTGTCGATGGAGATCTTTTCAATCTGCAGAGTCTTCGCTTTCTCAGGATCGAGCTTGCGCGGCAGATCGGCCTCGGTCGATTCAAGCTCCGCCAGCAGTTGCGGCGAAATCGTCAGCAGATCGCATCCGGCCAGTTCCGTAATCTCACCAATATTGCGGAAGCTCGCGCCCATCACCACTGTCTTGTAGCCAAACTTCTTGAAGTAGTTGTAAATCTTCGTCACCGACTGCACGCCGGGATCGTCGGCGCCATGAAAATCCTTCCCCGTATCCTTCTTGTACCAATCTAGAATTCTCCCCACAAACGGCGAAATCAGCGTAACGCCGGCCTCTGCACAAGCAATCGCCTGATGTATTCCAAACAGCAAGGTCAGATTGCAGTGAATGCCTTCGCGCTCCAGCACCTCGGCCGCCCGTATGCCCTCCCACGTCGAGGCAATCTTGATCAGCACATGCTCGCGCTTGATGCCCGCCTGATCGTACTGCCCAATAATCTCGCGCGCCATCTCGATGGTCTTGTGGGTGTCGTAGGAAAGCCGCGCGTCCACTTCTGTCGAGACCCGTCCCGGCACAATGGCCAGAATCTTCTTGCCGAATGCCACCGCCAGCCGCTTAAATGCGAGATTTGCCACATCCTGGTCGGTCGCGCTTTCGCCCAATTCCTTGCGCGCATCCATCAGCACGCCGTCCACGATCGGCTGGTACTGCGGCATCTGCGCCGCGGTTGTAATCAATGAGGGATTGGTGGTTGCATCGGTGGGCTTGAACTTTTCCATCGCTTCAATGTCGCCGGTATCGGCAACGACGGTCGTAAACTTCCGCAACTGTTCCAGCAAATTCTGCGGCATATTTCCTCCTGGGGAAGGTGAGTCCGCATACAAGCGGACGCGCGCTTGGCTTTCAGTGTACCGCTTCTTTGGATGCGTCCGCACTCCTCAACGTTTCGACCTCAGGAACCCGATCGAGTCGATTGATTGACCTCATTGGTCCGTTGAAGACCATTCTTCCTACTTTCTGACGGGAATCATGTGAAATGGTGGATAAGATTTCGATATGGCTTTCCTCAACGACCTGGACGGCGTGGCATGGATTGCAACCTTTGCTGCAATGGTCGTTTGCGGGTGGGTGACATTTCTCAATCTCCGAGATCGACGAAACGACTGGAAGCCTGAAAAATCGGGTGAACCCTCACTGACCGGACTCCTTGGCGTTTTCTGTCTTGTAGGTGCAGCGCTGTCGTTCTCACCCAACGCCAATGCCCCGCGCAAGTCCATCGAAGGCATTGTCCATTTGGTCGCCAAGGTTGACGGCAAGAGCTTCACGGAATACATCTGCGCAACGAGCTGCCAGTTGACCGGTGGTTACGCGCTGGCTCTGGATGGGCGCGCAGCCAGAGTAGTTAGAATTGGCTCGACCTACAGGTTCACGTACCTTGAGCATCCTTCCGGCAACGTTTACTCTGGTACCTCGCTCCGAGTGGTCGCGATCTTCGACAACCAATCCGGCAACGTGCTCTACGCGCGGGACCTGACCAACCACCCCTTTCGAATCGCCGTTTACCTGCTCGATGCTCTGCTTCTTTTCGGTGCCCTTGCTCTTCCCTTCGCGCTTCAACATAAGGCGAGTCACAGCAATTCAGAAGACGAGAACTCAGGCGACGAAGATCCACCACCCGACAGTCCGATCCCAATCTCCCTCGGGTTGGACTCAAACGACAAGAGATGATACCTCTCGGTGCCAGCACCGTCTGGCGGGCCGAATTGAGTCCGAGCTTCATTCCGCAGCAAACGTATTTGTCAGCACGCCCAGCCCATGCGCCGCCACATCCACCCGATCGCCCGCAACCACCGGCCCCACCCCGGCCGGCGTGCCCGTCAGCACCAGGTCGCCCGGCTCGAGCGTAATCGCCGCCGTGATGTACCGCAGCAGTTCCGGAATCCCAAAGATGAAATCCTTCGTCGATCCCTGCTGCCGCAGTTCGCCGTTGACCCGCGTCTCAATCGCCAGCCCCGCTTCAGGATCGACCTCGTCGCTTACCAGCGGTCCCACCGGGCAAAACGTATCGAATCCCTTCGCGCGCGTCCATTGCCCATCTTTTTTCTGAAGATCCCGCGCAGTCACATCGTTGGCCAGCGTATAGCCACGGACGAACGTCCGCCAGTTCGCATCGGCCTTCAGCTTAGTCACGCGCCGCCCCATCACCAGCGCCAGCTCGCCTTCAAAATCCACGCGCTCTGAAACCGCAGGCATCTCGACTACTCCACCCGGTTCCAGCAGCGATGAGGGCGGCTTGAAAAACAACAGCGG
>CAZAQN010000212.1:0-2795 GCA_964487345.1 uncultured Occallatibacter sp.
CCTCCGCTGCGGTTTGCGGTGGCTGTTGTGCTGTCCGGTTTGTTCGCTGTCTGCTATGCCTTCACCGGCGTAACCCTGCGCGGGCAGTTCTGGAAAGCGTTTCTGCCGTTGTTCGCGCTGCAGTTTGTCCTCATGGGATTGTTGACGAATTGGCTTCCGGACGCGCCGCAGCCCGTTCAAATGGGAGCTGCTGAAACTGAACGCTTGCACCATCGGCTCACATTTGATGGCCTGGCCACCGTTGCCGGCATCTTTCTGGGCTATGCGGGTTTTGTTTTTGTCTTTATCAGCGAAGGGCGGCGGCATATCCGTGCCCACACGGAGATGGCCAGGCTGGAAGGCGAAATGGCCGCCGCTCGCCAAGTCCAGCAGCTCATCCTGCCTGAAAGGGGCGAATCTTTTCCTGGCTTTGCGGTGGAGTCCGTCTACCAGCCGGCACAACAAGTTGGAGGCGATTTCTTCCAGATCCTCCCTGTCGGCGACGGCGGACTGCTTGTTGTGATTGGCGATGTTGCTGGGAAGGGCCTTCCCGCCGCGATGCTGGTTTCCATGCTTGTCGGGTCGATCCGCGCAACGGCTGAGGACACCGACAACCCAGTTATCATGCTTCGCAGACTTCACGATCGCCTGGTGGGGCGAGCCTTCGGCGGATTCGCCACTGCCCTCGCCGCCCGCATCGCCGGCGATGGCCATGTCACCATTGCCAACGCCGGGCACTTATCCCCCTACCTTGACGGCCGGGAAATCGAACTCGCTGGCGCACTGCCCCTCGGCGTTGAGGGCGGCGGACAATACGAAACCGCGAGCTTCGAACTCGGGCGCGGAAGCCGCCTCACTTTTTACTCGGACGGTGTGGTCGAAGCTCAGAACCAGAAAGGTGAACTGTTCGGCTTCGATCGCGCCAAAGCGATCTCCACAGAGCCTGCTGCGGCAATTGTTGAGACGGCGGTTCGCTTTGGCCAATCGGACGACATCACGGTAGTGACGATTGAGCGGCTGACGGTCGGCGAAGCTTCTCCGGCCTTAAGAATTGAAGCTGTCCCGGCTCCGGCGTAAAGATCTAGGATAGATTGATAAGCGCAAAAAGCCCGGAGCGGATGCTCGGGGCCTTCGATCGCGGCGTAACGCAACGGTGATTCCTTTAGAAGGAGCCACACGCTCTTCTTCACAAACGCCGCCTCGTCGTGCACAATGGTTCCCATCCAGAGTCCAAATGCCTTCCCGATGTTAAAGTCCATTTGCACTCACTTGGTTGCAATCCTTTTTCTTAGTCTGGCGCATGTCCTCCGCGGGCAAGCTCCGGTGTATACGCCCACTCTTACCTTTGAGGTCGCCTCCATTCGGCAGACTAACCCGGATGTAGAAAACGGCTTTATTGTCAGAGGAGAATTCTCGCCAGTCGACTCCAGCCACCTTTCGCTTGAAAACAACAGTTTCTGGAATCTGGTGCTCTGGGCCTATCCGATTGAAGGCCACAGGGTGGTTGGACTCGATCATCTCCCGACTGAGCTGCAACACGCCACGTTCAACGTCCAGGCAAGAGCCGATGAAGCCACGGACGAGAGGCTAGCCAAACTCTCCAAAGAACAGCGAGTGCTTGAGCAGCAACACATGATGCAGGTTCTCCTCCGAGAACGGTTCAATCTCAAAATGCATTGGGTAGATCGCGACTCCGCCACCTACGATCTCGTTGTCGCCAAGCGAGGAAGACTACGAGCGACCGGCGCGCCTCCAACCGCCGATGAAGTCCGGAGGTTCGGTAACCGTGAGGTTCCGCCGATCTACCAACAGGGCGATAGTCGCCGTGGTTTTGAATACATTGCGCACCAAGCAACATCGGCCGATATCGCCGAAATGCTGTCGGGTCAATTCGGCGTTCCCGTGCGCGACAAGACCGGGCTAACTGGCAAGTACGATTTTGATCTCAAAACCTATCAAGTGAAGTCGAGCGACCGCGGGATCGACGAGACCAATCCCTGGCCGCCGCTCGAGACAGCCATCTACGACCAGCTTGGGCTCAAGCTGGTTCAATCGCACGGTCCGATCACCTTTCTTATCGTCGATCATGCCGAAATGCCTTCGGTAAATTAACTGCACTCATCGTAGACGTCTACACCTGCTCCCGATACCCGCAACAAGCATCGTCAATAATGCATGAAAGCCCGGAGCGGATGCTCCGGGCTTTTGATTCTTGCTGCGAGCTTCTTCGGTTCCCCACCCATGCGCAAACGGCGCGCAGGGATCGGGCACCCTGGGCGGTTAATTACTCGCCCTGTTGAGAATTACTCGCCGGCGGATTCTACGGCTTTGGTTTGGGCAACTGTCCACTCGGGTGCGCCTACCTTGAAGCGGGCGAAGCGACGGACGGTCAGGTTTTCGCCGAGCTTGCCGACCTTTTGCGCGATGAGCTCCTTGACGGAGATGGACTGCTCCTTGATGAAGGGCTGCTCGAGGAGACAGACCTCTTCGTAAAACTTCGCCATCTTGCCATCGACGATCTTCTCGATGACCGGTGCGGGCTTGCCGGTGGCGGCAGCTTGCGCGCGATAGATTTCCTTCTCGCGTTCGAGGTCTTCGGTGGTCACGTCTTCGGGCTTGATGTAGCGCGGGTCGCTCGCGGCGATGTGCATCGCGATGTCCTTAAGCAATTCCTGGAAGTCCTCGGTGCGGGCCACGAAGTCGCTCTCGCAGTTGACTTCGAGCAGCACGCCGATTTTGCCGCCGGCATGGATATAGGTGCCCACCGCGCCCTCGTTGGTGGTGCGAGCCGCCTTTTTCTGTGCCGATGCCATGCC
>CAZAQN010000213.1:0-2742 GCA_964487345.1 uncultured Occallatibacter sp.
TCCTGGATTAGGAGCAAGGGGTTAGAGCCGTTTAACAGAAAATCGGGTCCAGGAGTAAATTGCACGCGCCACTCGCGGACAGGTTTCATCTCGCCGCGAACCGGCGGCGCCACGGCCGGTACCTTCGGTTCGGGCATCGCGCCCTCGGCGATTCCAGTCACTTGCCGGACTCTGGCGAGCAGATGTTCTCGAGACGCGGCCCCTGCCGGTTCGGCACTCTCTTTAGCTTCTAGCATGCATCTGATCTGGTCCAAAGCGCCGAGAGTCACATCGATGAGTTCGCCAGTGATCTCAACCCGACCATTGCGCACTGCGTCAAAAGCTGTCTCAAGATTGTGGGTAAATGCAGCCAGTTCTTCGAAGCCGAACATGGCTCCCGAGCCTTTGATGGTGTGCAATCCGCGAAAGACCCGGCTCACCAGTTCGATGTCGCCGTGGCGCTCGTTCAACTCCAGAAGCGCCGACTCCAGATCGACAAGGATCTCGCGGGCCTCTTCACGAAAGCTTTGCTTGAAGAGCTCGGTATTATCTGGAGTGTTCAAGCGGCTTCTCCTGCCGAGTGCGTTGAGCTTCCGGCCAGAAGCGACTCTTCGAAACCCGCGTCCCGCAAAGCGGCCCGAATTGCCTCGGGAAGCGAATCGACGAATACCCACCTCACCCCAGCCCGGCGGGCCTCCCGTTCCGCCGCCCACAACAACTGGATCGCGGTCACATCGAGATAAGTGGCATCTCCCAACATGACCCGTATCTCGTCCCCCGCTTTCAGCGCATCGATGAGGGTCTTCTTCAGTTCCTCTGCCAAGGAGATATCGATTGAGCCCTGCAGCCGCAAGCAACTCGTCTTTTCGCTTTGCTCCTGAATGATGGCCACGTCCAGCTCCCTTCCTGTCGACCGCCGGCGGTTGACCATCGCCTGCAAATCGCCCACTTCAAATCGAGCCCATTGCGGATATCCGCAATCCTTCACAGAACATTCGAGCAATCACCTACCCATCGCGGCACGGCAGGAATCAGCAAATTCCAATGCACCGAGTTAGAAAAGCTCAATGGCGGGACGGCTGTGATCGCCTCGCGCGCTTCCACCGGCGACTGCAAAATGAGTCATTGTCTGACTGGCCATCCTGTAGGTTCCGAGATGCGCATCCAACAGCGACTTGAAAGTTTGCTCCAAACTCCCGTCCCAGTTGGGATCATTTGGCGTCTCGGCTAGCTGTTCCAAATGCGCACACATCTCCATCAATGCCTCTTGAACGTGCTCCATTCTCTGTCGCATCACGTCTTGGAACTGGATATGGCCCAATGCTTTGGAAAGCCGCGTTACGCATTCCTGGTAGCTCGCATCCACTCCGGAGATCACATCGAGCAACAGGTCGCTGTTCTTCGAGAACTCGTGCTGCATCTCTTCGAGGCCTTCCACCAGCAGTTGCATCCCTCGATCCTTCTCATGCCGCTCGAGCGACGCCTTGGCATCCGCCATCTCCACATTCACTCTCCTCCAGGTCGAGTTGATTTTTTCCGAGATATCCGACGCCGCCTGCGTCGAGCTCACCGAGAGTTTCCTCACTTCGTAGGCAACCACACCAAAGCCGCGGCCGGCGCTCCCTGCACGCGCTGCTTCAATCTCTGCGTTCAGAGCCAAGAGGCTGGTTTGCTGGGCAATCGAGGTGATTACTTTAATCAATGGCGTAAGTTCGTGCACCTCGCCTGCAAGGCCCTCAATCCTGGCGAAATTGGCGCGCATCTCTGCCATTTCCTCCGCCAACTGGACCTCGAGTGCACCAACCGTTTCTTTGTTACGCTCGACACGCGCATGGGTGCTCTCCGTCAATGCCTTTCCGCTTTGGATCGACCGGCCAATGTGCTCCCTTTGTTCATTGGCATGCCCGCTCAGAATCCCGATCTCCTCGATTACTTTCATGACCTCGCGCTCGGATTCCGCGAGCGAGTCGCCAATCTGGTCATGCATTACGTCGATGTAAAGCCGAGCGTCCAGCACATCGGCTTGAATTGTCTTTCGGCCCATGAGCAGTCTCGAAATCTGTTTGAAATTCAGGCCGCCGAAGGCCCGCATCTCCGACACGGCTCCACGCGCCTGGCTCCAGTTCCACCGCTTGATCGCGAATTCCGGAATCGCTAGGAACAGCGCAATGCACGTCGCGAAGGACCACTTGTAAGGCGCGAGCACAGACCCCATCAAGACGGAGACGGCGAGCGAGAACAGCCCCAGCAAAACCAGGTGGAGCAAAGCCTCCAGGACAAGCCGGTTCCGTATCCGCCGGAGCCGCTTCTCACGATGCGGGTCAGTCTCCCCCTCGTCCCACAACTCCGGTTGCGCGGCGGAGTCTTCCTGAATCGCTCGTAGAGTCGCTGACCCCATCGTCTATGCTCCTGGCAACACTTTCCCGATCACGGCAATCAGGTCATTCCCCGACAACGGCTTCACAAGCCATCCCGTCGCTCCGGCCCGCTTGCCTTCTTCGCGCTTGCCGGCCTCGGTCTCCGTGGTCAGCGTCAGGATGGGTACGAATCTCAGGTCCGGCAAAGCACGGATGTTCCGGATCAACTCCATCCCTCCCATCACCGGCATATTGATATCGGTGAGCACCAGGTTGGGCTTGAGTCCCGATTGCAGCTTGTCCAATGCTGCACGGCCGTTGCCCGCGGTCTCGACCTGAAAGCCCCTCATCGTCAGAGTGGTCTTCAGGCTCATCACCATGGTCGGCGAATCGTCAACAACAAGAA
>CAZAQN010000214.1:0-2711 GCA_964487345.1 uncultured Occallatibacter sp.
GCTATCCCTTCGGCTACATTCTCATCTCGCACGATCGCTACTTTCTCGACGTCACCATCGACCGCACGGTGGAGATATGGAACAAGCGCCTCACCATCTACCAGGGCAATTACACAAAGTATCTTTCGCAAAAGGAAGAGCGACGCGCGCAGCTCGTGGCTGCCTACAAGAATCAGCGCGAGCAGATCGAACACCTCGAAGCGTTCATCAATCGCTTTCGCGCCCAGGCCACCAAGGCCAAGCAGGTGCAGTCGCGCATCAAGGAACTCGAAAAAATCGAGCGCATCGAGGTTCCCGAGGAAGAGCCAGTCATCCACTTCAAGTTTCCGCAGCCTCCGCCCTCAGGGCGCATGGTGGTTGAGGCGGAAGGGCTCTCGAAAAGTTACGGTGCGAAGCAAGTGTTCTGCAATGCGCGCTTCTCCATTGAGAGAGGCGACCGTGTGGCGCTGGTCGGCGTGAATGGCGCGGGCAAATCGACGCTGATCAAGCTGCTCAACGGTGCGGAAGCTCCGACCACCGGCTCCGTCCGCCTCGGCCACAATGTGGTCAGCGAGTATTTCGCGCAGGATCAGTACAAAGTGCTCGACGGCGATGCGCGCATGTTGGACGATATCAGCCGTGCGGCGATCAAAGTGCCGGAATCGGCGCTGCGTTCGCTCCTCGGCTGTTTTCTGTTTTCGGGCGACGACGTGTTCAAGAAGCTCGGCGTGCTTTCGGGCGGCGAGCGCAATCGCTTCGCGCTGGCACGCATTCTCGTTTCACCATCGAATTTCCTTCTGTTGGACGAACCGACGAATCACCTCGACATGCGCGCGAAAGACGTATTGCTCGAAGCGCTCGCGGCCTTCTCGGGAACAGTCGTGTTTGTCTCCCACGACCGCTACTTCATCGACCGCCTCGCGACGCGTGTGCTTGAAGTGGAGAACGGCGCGATCACCGCGTACGAGGGAACGTATGAGGATTATCGCCGCAAGAAAGAGCAGCTAGCCCTCGCCGATGCGATTCCGCAAGTGGCGACGAAGCCGCAGCCCGTCGCGAAGGCGCGGTCGGTCGAGAGCGGCACGACAATCGTCATTGAAGGCGGCCCCGATGATATCGATGAGCATCCGACACCTGCTCCTGCGACTGGCAACAGGGCGCGCCGCCTGAATCCGATCAAGCAGAAGCAAATGGAGGAGCGCTGCGCTTTTCTCGAAGAAGAGATCCCACGGATTGAGGCTTCAATCGAGCACACGGAGCAACAATTGAGCGTCTTTGTCTCTGCGACAGAAACGCAGGGTCTCTCGGATCTGGCCGCGGAGTTGCGCGCGCAGCTTGCCACGCTCACAGCCGAGTGGGGAGAGCTGACGGTGCTACTTGAGGAACAAGGCGCGCTGTCTTGAGACGGGAGCAAAACCCCCTCGTGCATAATCAAAAGACGATGACTCTTTTATGGAGCCCAGAGAGCTGGTCGCAGCGGCTGGCTGAGTTGGAAGCGCGCTCCGGCGACCTGAAAGAAGCGCCCCTGCGCCGCGATGTGCGCTCGCTGGGCACGCTGCTGGGCGAAGTCTTGCGCGAGCAGGCGGGCGAGGACCTCTTCGCGCACGTCGAGGCGCTGCGCCAAGGGACCATTCGCCGCCGCGATGCGGAAGCACATGGCAAAGATGAAGAGGCTGCACTGCACGGGGCGAAGGCTCTTGAGCTGGTGCACTCTTTGCCTGTCGAGCGCGCCATTCTTCTCACGCGTGCCTTCGCGTTCTATTTCGAACTGATCAATCTGGCAGAAACGAATCACCGCAAGCGCCGCCGCATCGCGCTGCAATTGAGCGGGGAAGCAGGCCGCCAGCGCGGTTCGCTGGCCGGAACGCTGTGCGAGATGAAGCGCGTCGGCATCAGCGCCGAGGAGGCCATGGATTGGCTGAAACGCGTGCTGATTGTACCGGTTTTCACGGCACACCCGACCGAGGCCGCGCGGCGTTCGGTGATGGTGAAGCGGCGGCGCATCGGCGAATTTCTCACCAACCTCGACCGCATTCCCCAACCGGAGCAGGAACTGGAGCGCCTGCAGGAACTGCTCCGCGCCGAGATTACGAGCTTGTGGCAGACCGACGAAGTCCGCTCGCGGCGGCCCTCCGTCTATGACGAAGTGAAGATGGGGCTCGACTATTACGATGTCTCGATTTTCGCTACGCTGCCGAGCCTTTATCGCGAAATTGCGGAAGCACTGCGCGCCTCCTACGGGCTCGAAATAGAGCCGCATGAGCTGCCCCTTGTGTTGCATTTTGGTTCGTGGATCGGCGGCGACCGCGACGGCAATCCCTTTGTTACACCCGAAGTCACACGCGATGCGATTCGGCTGGCGCGGGGGCACCTGCTTCTCTATTACCAGAGCCAACTCGACAACCTCATCGATCTTGTAACCACAAGCGCGCAGCAAAGTCCCATCAGCGACACGTTGCTTCATCGTCTGAAGGCTTACGTGGCGCAGGTCCACACGCCGGAGGCGCAGGTCTTCGGCGCGCAATATGAATTCGAGTACTATCGACGGTTCGTGATCTGCCTGAAGGCGCGCATTCAGCGGACCCTGGAAGAGGCGAGCGAGCCGCGATCGAGTGGGCTGTTGCCCGTGATGCCTTTCACGCTTGCGCAGGGTCAGGACAAGCTGGCGCAGGTGCTACCAGCCTACTGCTCTGTCGAGGAATTCCTCGACGACCTTGAGGTGATGCGCTCTT
>CAZAQN010000215.1:0-2689 GCA_964487345.1 uncultured Occallatibacter sp.
GCCATGGCTGCGCTTGCCCAGCTGGCGGTTGAGTCCGCGGTGGACGCCTATCTGAATCGGGATCAGGGCCTGTGCCAGTATGTAAAGCAGAACGAAACGGCCATTAACACCGCGCAGCGGGAACTGGACGAGATGGCGTACGAGCTGCTGGCCAAGGAGCAGCCGATGGCCATCGATCTGCGCTTCATCCTGGCGGTCATCAAGATTAACGGCGACCTCGAACGCATCGGCGACCAGTCGATGGGCATTTCGCGCCGTACCCGGGACATTATCAAGAGCGAGGAAGTCGATCTGCCGGTCGACTACGCTGCCATGGGTGAATATTCCGGCAGGATGATTCGCACCGCCATCCAGTCCTTGCTCGAAGGCGACGCGCGGCTCGCGGATACAGTGCGCGAAATGGACGACGAGATCGACCGGATGAACCGGCGCGCCCACGCCGACCTGCTCAAGCTCATCCAGGAGCGGCCCATGTATACGCAGCAGGCGATGAATGGCCTGATGGTCTCGCGCAGCCTCGAACGCATCGCGGACCATGCCTCCAACATCGCGACCGATGTCATCTTCTGGATTCGCGGCGCCGACGTGCGGCACCAGCTGAGTCTGTCAATGGACTGAGGTGCGGGGAGATTGCGTTGAAGCCGTCGTGACACTGACCGCTCAGCTCGTCAAAGTCTGAAACAGAATCACCGAGTCTTCGGCGAATCCGGGTAGATATCCGGGCGGGTCACCGCACCATCCGGTGCGACATAGTATGCCGCGGTTGGCTGGGTGTTGCCCTCAAAGCGTAGCCGCAGCCTCCCGACGAACCCTGTGGAATCCTTCTTCGCGATCCACTCGGGGCTACCCGCGGATGGTTCCACGTCGAGAAGGCAGCTCCCAGCGAGCACCGATAAAGTTTCGTGCGGAATGGCGCCGAGAGCGACAACATGCACAAAACGCTCGCCAATCTTGCTCGCGGCGCAATGGCCCTTTATGTCTCCTGGATCGGAGGCGAATGTGTCGGTGAAGATCAGGAAGTGATCGGGGCTCTCTGCGATCCATTGGGCTGCGAACGGGGCATTGGTGCCTTGGCGAGAATCGCTTGGATGGGTCAGAGCAATGCGGCGCGTGTGCCCGGGACGAAATTCGATGTCCAGAATCGTCAGCCGCCCTTGCTGACGAAGTGCCGCGGCGCCGGTGTGCACATTTCGGATCGCGATCGGATGATCCTGGGCAGCGCCGATCACGGGCAATACGCCGATGCCGATCGAAAGCAACGAAAGAATGGACTGGAAACGAACCATCTTCTTCAAGCAGGTGCGTGGAATCAGTCCATCATAGTCCTTTCCTTGACGAGCCCGAGTGCACAACCATCACAGGGCGAGCGACAGAACGGAATACGACCGCGCCGGAAGCTTCAACCTCATCTTCGAGCCAACCGTGGGCTTTTCCAGTGTCTGCGGCACCACGCGCTTTGGATCATCAAAAGTATTCACGGCTTTCAAATCAGCTCCGGTAATGGTTTCGAATGCATTCACGCTTTTGGGCGTCAGATCGTGCCAGTTAATCTCCAGTTCCTGCGCTTTTTCAAGATCCCGATTCAGCACGAAGAGGTTGGCGGTTTTCTTTCCGTCGTCGAGAACAGCCACCACGTCGAGATACTCCACGTCTCCGAATCCCGGAGCAGGTAGGCCGATGCTTTCAATCGGCCGCCCGAGCGAAGCAACCTCATAGGCGGGACCTTCCGGTGCAATGCTCAAAGCGCGGCCGTGCGCGTATTTGAGCGCCCAGGAATACGGATAGTAGATGGTGTTGCGCAGGATGCCGTTCTCGTTGGTCATGATCGGCGCAATCACGTTGACGAGCTGCGCAAGGCAGGCCAGCTTCACGCGATCCGAATGCCGAATCAGCGAATTGGCAAGGCCGCCGACGAGCAGCGCGTCTTCCAGGTTGTAGGGTTCTTCCAAAAGGTGCGGCGCTGTTTTTCCGTGCCCGTCCGTGGCGTCGCCGCTGCGGGCGCGATACCACACGTTCCATTCGTCGAAGGACAGAAATAACTGCTTACTCGATCGATTGCGCGCGCGCACCGTGTCGCAAACGGCGACGATCTCCTCGATCTGGCGGTCCATTGCCAGGTTCATGGCGAGATAGGTCGAGCTCTGGTGGTTCGTCTCTTCGGTGTTTCCCCAATAGCGATGCAGGGAAATGCCATCGACCACCTCATAGCATTCTTCGAGCACCGTGCGATCCCAGTCGATATATGTGGGCATGAAGGGCCCGCTCGAACCGCAGGCAACCAGCTTAATCGTGGGGTCGAGAGCGCGCATCTGCCGGGCGGCGTCGGTGGCTTTGATTCCATATTCGCGTGCCGGCATGTGGCCAATCTGCCAGGGTCCGTCCATCTCGTTGCCCACGCACCAGTACTTCACGTTATGCGGCTGCTCATATCCATGCGAGCGCCGTAGCTCGCTCCACTTCGTCCCTTTCGGCACATTGCAATATTCGACGAGTGCGGCTGCGTCCTCCGCGGAGGCGGTGCCAAAGTTAAGTCCGAACAGCGGCTCGGTGCCCACTTGCCGTGCCCAGGTGATGAATTCGTTGGTGCCGAATTGGTTTGTCTCGAGCGTATTCCACGCCCGGTCGAGAACTGTCGGCCGGTCCTTCTTCGGGCCCACCCCATCCAGCCAGTGATAGCCGGAAACGAAGT
>CAZAQN010000216.1:0-2622 GCA_964487345.1 uncultured Occallatibacter sp.
AATCCCAGCGCAGCCATTGCCAGAACTACGCCGGCCAGGACCAACGGATCGCGGGGCGTTGCCTGGTACACGATGAACGCCAGCACCTTGGTTGCCAGAAGGCCCAGGACTAACCCAGCGGCCGAACCAATGGCCAGCAGCTTCAATGCACGCCCCAACGCGGCCCGCAGCACTTCTTTGCGTTGTGCACCGAGAGCAATGCGAATGCCGAGTTCTCTCAGCCGCTTGCTCACCGAGTAGGCAGCCATGCCGAAGATGCCGGTGAGCGAGAGCATCGCGCCCATCGCGCCCAGCACACCCAGAGCCACTGTAGCCACACGCGAAGGGAACAAGGCGATGTCCATGCCCTGGGTCCATGTCAGGATGGTGAGGGGCAGACTCGGATCGAGGTCGCGCAGGCTGTTCCGGATTTCTCCCGTCAACTGCAGCGGGTCCCGCTCCGAGCGCGCGACCAGGCACATCAGGTTGGTGGGGGATTGAAGGAAGGGAAGAAATATCGCCGGCCGCGGATCTTCGGTCAATTGATAGTATTTCCCGTCCTCTACGACACCGGCCACCTGCACGCGCGTTCCGTCCTCGATCTTGATATATCTGCCGACCGCGTTGGTGACCGAGCCGAAGATCCTGCGAGCAAGAAACGCATTCACGATGGCCACGCGCGTCGAGTTTTTGTCGTCCTGCCATGAGAAACTCCGGCCGGCCAATACGGATGTTTCTGCAGCATGGAAGTAATCGGGAGATATTTTGTACACCTGGACGTTCGCGGCTGAATTCGTTGTTCGCAGGTCCGTTGTTTGATCGGTGAAGACATCCTCGGTCGCTCCGCCTCCGCCCAGCGGGATTTGACTGACGAGTCCCACCGACCGCACGCCGGGCAATTTCTCAAGAGCTTCGATCATGCGCCTTTGCATGGCCTGCATGCCGTCGTCGCTGTAGCCAGCCATGCGCAGAGAGGTATCGACAAGCATGGCGTTGCGCGATTCAAATCCGAAGTTGCTGTGCATTGAGCGCACCAGCCCCTGCACGGCAACCAGCGACGAAGTCACCAGCACCGCACAGATAGCAATCTGCACCACGAGCAGCACGTCCCGGAGTGTAATCCGCCGTCCGCCGCTGCCTGCAACAATGCCCGCCGCTCCCGCTTTGACCACTTCGTAAGGATTGGTGCGAAGGATTTGTCTTACCGGCACGGCTCCAAACAAGAATCCGCTGACCAGCGCCAGCAGCAGAGCAGCCAGATAGACGTTTGCGTCCGCGTACACGGGAAGATGCATCGGATATTGGGGAATCGGATACCACGCGCTCAACTGCCGCAACAGCCCGACGCTGCCAAACAATCCCAAACCCCCGCCGAGAAGTGAAATCAGCAAGGCTTCGGTAAAGATTCCGCGCAGAATACGCCTGCGCGTCGATCCCAGCGCGAGACGCAGAGCCACTTCGCGGGAACGGTCGGCAGCGCGCGCGGCGAACAGGCTGCCGAGGTTGGCGCATGCCGCCAACAGAATCAAGCCGGCCAGCAGCATAACTCCCGCGATGAATCCCTTCACGGGACGTCCAAGCATGTCGCCGGCGAGACTTGGTCGCGCCAGGGAATAATTCATGTACGCATCCGTTTTGGGATAGGTCCTCTCGAGGTAAGAACCAACTGAATTCAGGTCGCCAATCGCCTGTACCGGCGTCACGCCCGCCTTCACATGCCCCAGCACCATAAACAGGTCGCGTTGTCCGCGCGAGTCCAGCACCTTCAGCCCCTGGATCTGTTCCTGCTGCACCATCGGCGCCCAGAAGTCGGGAAAGAAGAAGAGTAATGTTCCGCTGAACCTGGGCGGCGCTACGCCGAGGATCGTGAAAGGATGCTTGTTCACCAGAACCACACGCCCCACCACCGCGCGGTCATCCTGAAAATGGCTGTGCCAATAATCGTAGCTAATCACAAGATACGGAGCGCTGTTCGGCCCGTGTTCGTCCGCGTCGTGGAAGAAGCGGCCCAGAAATGGTTGGATCCCCATCGCATCGAAGTAATTCCCCGTCACCTCGTAGCCCCAGGACTCGGATGGATTTTTGCCTGTGTCCAACCCAACCGGCACAAGGATGTACGCCGTCAGGCCATCGAAGCTGCGATTGCGATCGCGCAGATCGAGATAGTCGGGATACGACGTAGACTGTTCCTTATATCCACCTCGTTCGAGAGTGTAGAGGCTTTGCGGATGCGGCACATTGAGAGGCCGCAGGAAGAGTGCATTCAATATGCCGAACACCACGGAGTTGGCGCCGATGGCCAGCGCAAGAGTCAGGACAGCGGCAATCGCGAATCCCGGCGAACGGCGCAGCTGCCGCACGGCCAGCCGCACATCGGCGGCTATCGATTCCAATGTCGGCCACTGCCACACCTCGCGACTGCGCTCTTCGAGTGCTGCGCGATTCCCGAAGGCCAGGCGCGCTGTCCGTTGTGCCTCTGCCGGAGTCATGCCTTCATGCATCAACTGCTCGGCGCGCTCTTCGATGTGCAGGCGAATTTCCTCGGAGAGATCGTTGTAAAGCTTGCCGCGACGGAAGATATTCGGTATCCAGTTCATGTCTTCACTCCTCGCGCAAAAGCACCAGAGGGTTAACGGAGAGCGC
>CAZAQN010000217.1:0-2602 GCA_964487345.1 uncultured Occallatibacter sp.
ACCTGAACGACGATCCGACCGAGCGCATCGATCTGGCCAAGAAGTATCCGGAAAAGCTGGCGCAGTTGAAGGCCGAATACGACGAGCAGGCCAAGGCGCATCATCTCGCCCCTTACCTCACCTTCGACGATTTTGCTAGCGGAGGCGTTCACCACACCTATCTGCCCCAGTGGTATCTTGACCGGCAAAAAGCGGCAGCGGCAGCGGCGGCGGCCCAGAGCAGCAATAGCAAGTAGCGTTGCCGGCATGTTTCGGCTCTACCTCAACACGATCCTTCACACTCAGCGGTTTGATTGCAGTCAGTCCGCGCAAAGCAGCGGACTGACTGCCGAACTCACTGGGCATCAGGTCACCGAGTTATCTCTGAGCGATTGAAACCAACAGGAGATTTATGAAAGAGAAGAACGTACTGAAGGCATTGACGTCGACGTTAATTCTTGCGACGAGCGCGAGACTCTCGCTGCATGCGCAAGAGGCGCAGCCGTATCAAGGAGTCGTCGGTAGAACTCTCGCCGAGTCAAAAGAATGGTGGCCGGAGCCTGCGAAAGCGCCGGCCGGCGCCCCAAACGTAGTTTGGATTCTGATCGACGATGTGGGCTTTGGCGCTGCCGGCACATTCGGTGGGCCCATTTCGACTCCCACATTCGACAGTCTGGCAAGCAATGGTCTGCGTTATACGAACTTCCACACGTGCGCCATCTGCGCCCCAACCCGCGCAGCGCTGCTGACTGGCCGTAACAGCGCATCCGTGCACGAGTCGGGATTTTCGCACACTGTGATGTCCGCTGGATTTCCCGGCTGGGACGGCAGGGTTCCTTCCACGGCCGGAACCATTGCAGAGATCCTTCGGCAGGATGGTTACAACACATTCGCGGTTGGCAAATACGGTGTAACTCCCGATGAAGACGCGACCGATGCAGGCCCGTTCGATCGTTGGCCAACCGGAAAGGGCTTTGACCACTTCTTCGGATTCCTGGGTTCGCAAACCGACCAATACAAGCCTGACTTAGTGGAAGATCAGGCACACGTCCGTCCCGATGGGCGTCACCTCAGCGATCAGATCACCGATAAGGCGATCTTTTATATCGATCGCCAGAAGAAAGCTGCCCCAGACAAGCCATTCTTCCTCTACTACGCGCCCGGCGCCACTCATGCCCCGCACCAGGTAGATAGATACTGGAGCGATCAATACAAGGGCAAATTCGACGCAGGCTGGGACGTTTATCGCGAGGAGGTTTTTGAACGTCAGAAGAAACTCGGAGTTATCCCTGCCGATGCGAAGCTTCCCGATCGCAACCCGGATATCAAGGCCTGGGATCAGTTGTCACCGGAAGAGAAGAAGCTTTATGCGCGCTTCATGGAGGTCTACGCGGGCTATCTGAGTTATACGGATTTTGAAATTGGCCGCCTGATCAATCACTTGAAAGAAATCCACCAACTGGATAACACCCTCATCTATGTGATGATCGGCGACAACGGAGCAAGCAAAGAAGGCACCTTGAACGGAACCGTCGATCAGGGCTTTGTGCGCAAGCCCGCAACCTATGAAGAAAACATTAACTACAACCTGAATAAGATTGGAGAGATCGGCACGGGCGCTGCCACCAATGGAAATTATCCGCTTGGCTGGGCACAGGCCGCGAACACTCCATTCAAGTACTGGAAGCAGGATGCGAACAGTGAAGGCGGCACGCACAATCCGCTCATCGTCTCCTGGCCGAAAGGTATCAAGGATAAAGGCGGAATCCGCACCCAGTATAGCCATGTCATCGACATTCTTCCCACGACACTCGATCTTGTGGGCGTCAAGGCGCCCGAGGAGATCAAGGGAATCAAGCAGCAACCGATCGAGGGAACTTCATTGGCATACTCGATCGACGATGCCAAAGCGCCTACCCGTCACACGGTGCAGTATTACTACATCTTCGGTTCAAGGTCGATTTACGATCACGGGTGGAAAGCTGAATTAGCGTACCCCAACAGCCTTATCACCGGAAACGCGGCGAGTAAACAGCCATTCGATGAAAACGCCTGGGAGCTTTACAACCTGAACGATGACTATACGGAGCGAGTCGACTTAGCCAAACAGAACCCTGAGAAGCTGGCTGAACTGAAAGCTGAGTTCGAGGAGCAGGCCAAAGCGCACAATCTTTACCCCTACATCACCTGGGACGATGTGTTCAATGGACGGATTCACCGCACCCCAGGGTCTAAGTCATTTCTCGATGCTGTGAAGGACGTAACCAAGAGCAGCGATAACCAATAGTTTTAGCGGCTTTCCCGATCTCGCATACTACTGGGGTTGTTCGGGTGAACCGTCGCAAGATCGAACTTGAGAAGTAACCTTTGGTCATCGCGCCTGTTCGGCATGTGTTTACGCCGGATGGGCGCGTTCTTTTTATCGGCAATGCGCGCCAATAAGACCGATTGCAAGGTCGCTTAATGCCAAAGAATCCACAGTAACCGGCTTGGATATCTTCCTGTAGACAATGTCCCATGACACGGCGTAAATTCCTGGGTCAGTGAGCGCTCAAGAGATTTGAGCGCATTGCCGATGGGAAGTGAACCATGCGAACGGCCCGCCTCCTGCTTGCTCGATGTT
>CAZAQN010000218.1:0-2593 GCA_964487345.1 uncultured Occallatibacter sp.
TCGCCCCCGCCGCCCGATCCCATGCTCCAGTTCGAGAGCAGGTTGCGGCTTGCCTCCGGCGCCTCAAGCAACGGCTCCACGCCGGTCAGCAAAGCGATGGCTGTGACGTCAGAGCTTCCGGCGGTCGAAACCACCATCACCGCATCGCCCTTTTTCAGGTCAGCGAAATGAATTACAGGCGTGCGATTCAGCATCTGCTGCATGTCACCGCCCCTGCCTTGCCCGGCCCCTTGTCCACCCATCTGTCCGTTGCCGCCCCAGCTACGCTGCTGTCCGCCGCCGGTGCCAGAACCCGGAGCCGTGCCTGGAGCCGAAACTGGCCCCGCACCGCCATTGGCAGATGCTGTGCCCTTCAACCGTGCAGCCAAACCTCGCGCCATCATCTCCGGCATTGTGTGCATCTGCGCATCGGGCGTGATGTGAATCGTGACCTGCTTTTTGGTTAACAGGTCTTTCACAGAGACTGTGGAACTTGCTACGTCCAGCGACGCAATGGTGCCAGAGATGTTGCGGAAACTGCCCGACACCACTTCTGTCGCATCGATCTCGGTGCCATCCGCATTCTTTGTTCCGCGTGCGCGCAGTTGGTCACCGGCCTGGATCGCATCGATCGGCCCAGGTTGCGCCAGATCGAAGCGAACCGACGCCGGTGCATACCGCTTCAACACGCTCGACGTGCTCACGTGTACCTTAATGATCTTCATGGTCGCGCCGGAGCCGCTGGTCACTACAATGACGCCAGCCGTGGGATCAACGCTCTTCACAAGTCCACCGACACCGCTCCGTGCCCAGTCCTCGCGCTCCTGCTGCTGCTTCTTCGCGACATCAGCCTGCTTGATGGTGACAATCTGCGCGGCCTGTGGGGTATCTCCCGTCGCGTTTGGATCGAGCCGCACCAGCACGCGATCTCCGGTCTCGATATCGGTCAGTTGAATCGTCTCCGCCGCGCTCAGATCCTTTTGCCCTGGTTCAACGCGCTTCAGCACAGCAGTCGACGGAAGCTGCACGTGCCGTACCTCGCCGTTGTCCGGCTTCACGGTTAGGGTGTCGCCGTTGATCGCCGTGATCGTGCCGACGAACCGTCCGGGCGCTGGCTGGGAAAAGAGAAGCGCGCCTGCCAATGTAAGCGTCAGCACGCCAACCCATTCCGTCCTTCGCGCGTAGCCTCCAAATATTGTCTTGCTCTTCATACGTCTCGTCTCCTGCGACTGCGAATAAATGCCGCCGGGAGTGTCCTTTCGCCTTGTCTTGGTAGACGAGTCAGCGTGTCAAAAGGTTGAACCGCTTTCTGGCAACCGTTATTGCCTTTGTATTCGTGGCCGTTCCAGCCTGTTTCATTGATTGAGGAAGTCGTTCGATTGGCCCAGGAAAAACAGGGCGGATGTCCAAGCTTGCCGCGTCAGCGGGCCAGCTCTGCCGTCTCCAGGAACGTGTAGCTACCCGAAGGCGTCGGTGTAACCTGCGTCAGGCGGCGGTTGTGGACAACCACCGTGTCCTTGTACCAGAGATTTAGGGCGGGCAGATCGTGAGCCAGGATCTGCTGCGCTTCCACATAGTCTGCACGCCGCCGATCATTGTCGCTGTTGGCGGAAGCATCATCCAGCAGAGCGTCGAGTTGCGCATTTGAGTAGTGCCCGCGGTTGGCGCCCTTCGGTGAAAATCGGGCCGTCGAAAACGCGTAGCCGAAGATATCCGGCTGTTCGTTGCCCCCGATCCATCGCATGGAGTACATCTGAAAGGCGCCGCGCGTGACGTCTGAATAAAACGTGGCGAACTCATAGCTGCGCTGATCGAGAACGATGCCAACCTTGGCCAACTGCTGCTGCAACACCGCGGCAAGCAGTCGTGTATCTTCATCTGTGCTCGTCTTCATCGTCAGGTGAAAACGAACTCCATTGCCTGCACGCGGGAGCCCTGCCTGATCCAGCAATTGCTCTGCCCGTGCTGGGTCGAAGTCATATCGCTCCACCGCGTCTGTCCACGCCCAATGATTGGCGGGCAGCAGGCTCTGCGCAGGCCGAGCATGACCGTGCAGCAATGTTGAGATAATGAGTTTCCGATCGATGGCGCAGGCAACGGCCTTCCGCACCAAGGCTTGCTTCAAGAGCGGATCGCGTATGTTGAATGCAAGGTACTGGATCTGCGTCCCGGGACTATCGGAGATTTGCAGCTCCGGCCGCTGCGCCAGTACCGGCAGCGCATCCATCGGCAAGGAATTGACTGCCAGATCGGCGGATCCTTTTTCCAATTCGAGCGCCTGGGTGATTGCATCCGGGACCACAGCGAAACGAACACGCTCGATCTTCGGCGGGGCAGACCAACTGATCGGATTCCGCTCGACCACCACATCCTGGTCAATCTGCTGGCTCACGAAGCGGAAAGGCCCAGTGCCCACGGGATGACGCCAAAAATCGCGCCCGCTGCCCTCGGGCATGATCCCGATCGCACCCGTTGCCAGGTTGCGCAGCAGAAAGTTATCCGCGTGTTTCAGGTGAAACACGACTGTCCGATCGTCCGGTGCTTCCACTTTGGCCACGCTGGCGAACGTTGCCGCTTTGGGCGAAATGACCGTTCCGTTGCGCATCGATTCGAC
>CAZAQN010000219.1:0-2589 GCA_964487345.1 uncultured Occallatibacter sp.
CGCAAGAGCGCACCATCAAGACAAGCATGTTTTCCGATCGATCCGCCCAAATCCGGCCGCCTAGTCTCCAAGCGGAAGACACCTGTGTGGGTCTACTCCCTGTTCCCTGTTCCCTTCCCCCTACCCCCTATACCCACCCACCCTCCTATGGGGGTTACTCATGCAGTAATATCCGGCGTGCTGAAATCCGCGCGCGGGCGTTTATCGGGGCTGATTTCTTAAGAGCTCATGTTAGCCAATCCTAGTGCCCGCAATACCTGCTATAGACTAGGAACGTTTCCGGGCTCCATCTCATCCTGGTGGCTGATTTGTGCCGCTACGCCTTCGTCGGTTGCAGTTGCCTTCGCTCAGTCTTTTCAAAATCCTCAGGCAATTCACATGGATGGGCCCGGCGTAACCACCTCGGTTACGGATATGAACAACGACGGCCTACCCGCTGGCTGAAGATTTAGTGGCTTTGTTCTGGTCAACGCCGGCAAATGTGGCGCATGACGTGAAGGAGAAGCAATGAAGGCATATGTCGTCGAAAGTACTGGCGGACCATTTCGCGAGGTAGAAATCCCGACCCCCCAGCCTGGGTGCGATGAGGTGCTGGTGAAGATCCTGGCGAGCGGAGTGAACCCACTCGACACCAAGATTCGCGCGGGAGAAGGTGGACACGCGAAGCAGCCGCTCCCGGCCGTGCTGGGACTGGACATGGCGGGCGTGGTGGTGACGGCAGGCGCCGGCGTAACGGCGTTTCGGCCAGGCTACGAGGTTTTTGGAATGGTCGGCGGGGTCGGCGGGTTGCAGGGAACGCTGGCGGAGTTTGTTGTTGCGGATGCAGCGCTGCTGGCGCTTAAACCGAAGACGCTCACCATGCGGCAGTCTGCCGCGCTACCGCTGGTTACGATTACAGCGTGGGAGGGTCTGGTGGATCGCGCGGGTGTGCGGGCCGAGCAGACTGTATTGGTGCATGCGGGCGCGGGCGGTGTTGGGTATGCCGCGGTGCAGATTGCCCTGGCATACGGCGCAAAAGTATTTGCCACCGTATCAGACGACAAGCGATCGATTGTCGAGGCAGCGGGCGCGATTGCAATTGATAGGAATGCGGCGGTCGACGAGTATGTTGCTGAATACACCGGCGGCGAAGGCTTCGATATTGTCTATGACACCCTCGGCGGCGCGGTGACGGATGCCTCGTTCGCATCCGTCAAACGCTACACGGGTCATGTCGTCAGTTGTCTTGGCTGGGGCTCCCACTCGCTTGCGCCGCTGTCTTTTCGTGCGGCCACATACTCCGGGGTGTTCACTCTGCTGCCGCTGCTGACGGGAGTCGGGCGCTCCAATCACGGGCACATTCTTCAGAGGGCAGCAGGGCTCGCGGAGCAGCTTCGACTGAAGCCGCTGCTGTCTGAAGAGCAGTTTGGACGAAACGATATTGCTCGCGCCTACGATGCCGTGGCCAAGGGCAGCAAAGGTAAGGTGGTCGTTGAGCTTTGATCGCCGCAGTTTCCTCGCATCCGCCGTTGTGGGCCTCGACGCTTTTCGTCGCAAGATGGCTTTGTTCGATTTCAATCCAGCAACCAACATTTCGAGGGAGAAGTGTATGAACGAGGTACCAAATATTCCGCTGACGTCTCACCATCGCATCGAGGCTGACGGGGTTCATGTGTTCTATCGCGAGGCAGGGCCTGCAAACGCTCCGGTCATCCTGTTGCTCCATGGATTTCCCACGTCATCGTTTCAGTATCGGGAGTTGATTCCGCGGCTTGCCGACCACTATCGGGTGATCGCCCCAGACCTGCCGGGCTTTGGCTTCACTGAAGTTCCTGCGGAGATCGGCTACAAATACACCTTCGACGCAGTGGCAAAGACAATCTTTGCCTTCGTTCAGGCGCTGAAACTTACCCGCTACGCAATGTACGTTTTCGATTACGGAGCGCCGACTGGCTTCCGCCTGGCATTGATGGCTCCCGAGCGTTTGACCGGCATCGTCTCTCAGAATGGCAATGCCTATGAAGAAGGTCTGGGCGATGCGTGGCAGCCGATTCAACGCTACTGGCGAGAGCCCACCTTAGAACATCGGAATGCAATTCGCGCCGGCCTGACCCTCGAAGGAATGCGTCACGAGTATTCCGTTGGAATCCCGGACCCTGACCTGATCAAACCGGAAGGCTACACTCTGGATGCTGCCTTGTTGGCGCGTCCCGGCAATGTCGATATCCAACTCGATCTCTTCCTCGACTACGCCAACAATGTGAAACTGTACCCCAAATTCCAGGAGTACTTTCGAACCGCGAAACCTCCACTCCTCGCAATATGGGGCAAGTTCGATCCCTACTTCATCCCTGCAGGAGCAGAAGCGTTCAAGAAAGACATCCCGACCGCTACTGTCAAATTCCTGCCAACAGGACACTTCGCGCTTGAGACTCACTTGGAGGAGATTGCCATCGCAATGCGTGAGTTTCTGATAGAACACGGTCTCTAGAAGGCTGTCCTCTCATCGCTCAATGCAAAGGCCGAGGCCACGGATAGGTAACCAAAAGTCGGCCAGTGTCCCTCGATCTGTCCTTCAACGAACCAATCAATTTCTTGCGCAAAATTAAG
>CAZAQN010000220.1:0-2537 GCA_964487345.1 uncultured Occallatibacter sp.
GAAGCGTCCTGCTTCGTCCCCTGGAAGGGCGAGCTCAGAGCCCAGGCCCACGCTGCCGCGTAGTGATTCATGAACAGTTCGCTGCCTAGTAGGTCCGAGATGTCTTCGCGCGCTTCGATGGTCTTAGGACCGCCGTTGACGTCGCGCGCATCGTGGCCTTCGAGTCCGCCCTCGGCGCTCGCGCCGTTGTCGCCGAAGATCCACAAGACCACGGTGTTGTCTGCCCGGCCTTGTTCGCGAATTGCATCGAGCAAGCGTCCAACTTCGAAGTCCGTCTGCTCCGCGTACCCGGCGTAAACTTCGGCCTCGTGCGCCAGCAGTTTCTTTTGCTCCGACGTCAGAGAATCCCAGGCCGGGAGCCCATCGGGCCGCGGCGTCAGTTCCGCGTTTGCCGGAATCACGCCGAGCTTTTTCTGCTGGTCGAAAGCTTCCTGGCGAATCACGTCCCAGCCTTTGTCGAAGCGGCCCTTATAGTGGTCGATCCAAATCTGCGGAACGTGGTGCGGCTCGTGCGTGGCGCCGGTGGCGTAGTAGATGAAGAAGGGCTTTTCGTGCGCAACCGCATCATGCTGATGCAGCCAGGTGATGGCTTCATCGGTGATGTCGGTTGTGAAATGGTATCCCTCTTTGGGTGTCTTCGAGGGCTCGGCCGGCGTGGTGTCGCGATAGATGCGCGGGTAGTACTGGCTGTCGGCCGCCTGGATAAATCCGTAGAAATGCTCGAAGCCGAGACCCGTGGGCCAGCGGTCGAATGGTCCCGCTGGGCTCACCTGCCACATCGGCGTGTTGTGCCACTTGCCGTAGGCTGACGTGCTGTAGCCGTTCTCTTTGAGCACTTCGGCAATCGTCGCGGCGCTCTTGGGCAGCACCGTGTTATAGCCGGGAAATGGAGCGGACCACTCCGCGATCGAGCCGAAGCCGACCTGGTGGTTATTCCGGCCCGTAAGCAACGCCGCGCGCGTGGGCGAGCAAAGTGAGTTCATGTGGAACGAGTTGTAACGCAAGCCCGAATCCGCAAGGTGCTCGAAGTTTGGCGTGTAAATTGGACCGCCAAAGGCCGAGGTCGCGCCAAAGCCCACGTCGTCGATCAAGATCAAAACAACGTTCGGCGCCCCGGCTGGCGCTTTCGGTGGTTCCGGCCAGGACTGGGCAGGGGCTTCGTGCACCGGCACGGTAGGCCCAGTAGCTGTCGCGTCCTTGTCCTTGGCCCATCCGGGACTCCAAAAATTCAAAGCCACTGTTCCGCTCAGCAGCAGTCCTACGCGTTGCGAGAAATTCATTGAGCACTCTCCAAAAATCGATCAAGTTCTGAAAACTACTTTTTCGTTTTGTTCGCCGACGATCCAAACGTCACGCTGATACGAAAACAGGACGCGGCTTTGTAGCAACCGCCGCAGTTCCGGCTCTGCGCGTTCTCGCCCAATCCATCACCCGCGCAGGCGCGCCGTTGCGCTTGAGTTCCTCGGCCATGAATCGCATATACGGATCGATGTGATGAAAGAAATGCTTGTACCCCGCGCATAGGTAGTTCAGGCCGTACTCGCCCGATGCCGTCGTCGTAAAGCGGTGCTTCGGGCACTCGCCGTTGCAGGCGAAGCGCACATCGCATTCAGTGCAATCGGAGGGAAGCCCGGCCGCCTTGTGATTGCCGAAACGTGTCTGCTGCGGCGACTCCACCAGGCTTGCCAGCGACTTCTGCATAAGATTGCCAAGCCGATTGTCGGGATAGACGAAGTGATCGCAGGAGTACACATCTCCGTTGTGCTCTACCGCCAGCGCCTTGCCACACTGCGGAGCAAAAACGCAAAGGCTCTGCGGAAGGCCAGCCCACGACTCCAGCGCAACGTCGAAGACCTGCACAAAGACGTCGCCGACATCCTGAATCACCCAATCGTCGAAGACCTGCTGCAGGAATCGTCCAAACTGCAACGGCTCGACCGACCACTCCGAGACCGACGACTCTTGCCTGGAATATGGCTTCAACAAAACCAGCCCGTTGGGGTCGGGCTCCTTTGCCAGTTGCTCAACGACTGGGATGAATTGCAGATACTTGCTGCCGATTTCCTTAAGAAAGCGGTAGACTTCACGCGGACGATAAGAGTTCAGGCGATTGATGACGGTTAGCGTGTTGAACTCAACGCCATGTTTCTTGAGTATGCCAAGGCCGCGCATCACGCGGTCAAAGGTCGGCTGGCCGCCCTTGTCCACGCGATATGTGTCGTGAATATCCTCCGGCCCATCGATCGAGATTCCGATCAGAAACTTGTTGCGCGCCAGGAATTCGCCCCAGGCATCGTCGAGAAGTGTGCCATTGGTTTGGAATGCGTTGTCGATGCTTTTTCCGTTCGCATATTGTTTCTGCAACTCGACGACGCGCTCGAAGAACGGAATCCCCAGCAGCGTCGGCTCGCCGCCCTGCCAGGCAAAACTGACATGCTGCGCCGGCTGCGATTGAATGTACTGCCGGATGTAGCTGGCGAGGACATCGTCCGCCATGCGGAATTCGCGCCCGCTGCTCGGGTAGAGATTTTCTTTTT
>CAZAQN010000221.1:0-2501 GCA_964487345.1 uncultured Occallatibacter sp.
CGTTCAGAATTGACCATCATTATTCTGTCGAACCGCGGTAAAAGATGGGAATGGCCGAGCATAGTCCTTCGCTAGATTTCAGTTGTCCTGTTTGCGGAGCGATTCCTAAAGAAAGATGCGCCTCGATCAAGGGCAATTTCCTCTCCGAATCTCACGTTGAACGCTCGTATGTGAAACAAGGTCGCCGCTATCCAAGCGACCTTCCCAATAGCGGTAGACGGAGCGGGTCACATTACAGCAACGAATCGGACGACCGGACGAGAAGAGACACGGGCAAAGCGTTGCCCGGTGTTGAGCGTCTATAAGCCTAGCTTTGGAGTTACGGTCCATGCAAAAGACCTATTGAATCGCACGAGTTCTACACCTGGGGCAATTAATTGTGTGATCGATATATTCCCCAAGCGCGACCCTGTGTCCTGTCTTTGCGTCATCGGCGCGACGCGCAATATCATGCCATTCATTCACACCGACCGCTCTGTTGACACCGATCGCAACCCGCTTGTCAGCTTCCGCACTTATCCATATCCGAGTTTTTTCCATGTAAGCCTTATCTAGTCCGAGTCCCTCTTCACATTGGTTCCTTTGCATGACTCCTCCGCTGTCCGCTCTTGATCAAAGCTCCATTGCATCCTGGATCGCTTGTTGCTTCTGATCAACTACACCTTTCATTCAGAACACTTCCGTAGGAAGCTTACTCCCGATCTCGTGACGACGGCCACAGTTATCTCTGCATCCGCATCCTTAAGGCAACTAGCGCGAAACCACGGTAACTGTGCCATTGAGCTTAGTGCGGATTCAAGTCACATCGACACCAGTTTTGTCGTAGCCGCGATCTCGTCGGCAGTTCTTGAGCGAATAGTACATTCGCATTATTAGCTAACTAATTACTAAGCCGGCTTAGTCAATGCCGAGACGATCGTGCCATCACGTCAACCTATGATGCGGGGCCCAGGTTCTCTCTTCGAGAAACCGCATGTCATTGGATGCATCCATAGGTCTCCTTGAGTGGCTGCAGCAAATTCGATTTCTCGAATTGATCGTGCCGCATCGACAAAGAGCCATTCTCGGATTGACTCCCCTTAGAGTGAAAGCGTAGTTAGGATCGGGGGGCCGAAAAACGGCTGGAAAGCCCTTCGTGTGCCGAGGGTTTCACCACATATAACCAGGCGTGTGCAAAAGTGAACAGACTTTCTTCTTAGTGAATGTAAGGCTATCGGATATTCTCCCGCATCTAGTTAGAGTAGATGCGCAATGGAGCCGCACTTGTTCTTTAGAAATCAAGTTGGAGAGCACGGATTCAATAGATCGCTATCGGCGACGCTAACAGTGTATGAAAGAACTCCCAGCACAATACTCATGTTCCCCGATCTCTCGATTGCAGATGTGGCGTGCCTGTTATTCACGGCTTAATCCTACAGTCCGCGAGATGCATTGCGACTTCGGCGGGTTCGACCAGAGAGTGAATCGATTACCTTACGCGCGGCGATTTCGATCGGTCTCTCATGGGTCCGGCAATTTCGGATTGCAGCGTACAGGCGTATTCCTGGAAAGCAAGAATCAAGTGTTTGCGTCCTTTTGAATTCTAACGAGTAAGGTTAGCCGGGCAGGGGTGCGATGAATGGCGGGAAGACCAGCCAAAACAATCCTTCTGATCGAAAACGACACTGAAGAAGCTCGTCTGATCCGGGCGATGTTCAATGACTCGATCGCATGCCTCTTTGAGGTGACTCATGTTGAATCCATGCGCGACGCCGAGAGATATCTCACGAGGCATTCGGTTGACATCGTCTTGCTGGATATGGGAATGGCGGAGCCTTCCGGACTGGATGTGGTCCGACGGGTGCGCGCAGCAGCGCCTCGCGTCTCGATTGTGTTGCTGGCCAGCGCCAAGGATGAGGAGACTGCGGTTTTGGCCCTTCAAGACGGCGCGCAAGACTATCTGATTAAGGGCCAGATTGAGGCGCGCGAGCTGATGCGAGCCCTGCTCAATTCAGCCGAGCGCAAGATGATCGAAGAAGTCCTGTTCGTTGAGAAGGAACGGGCCCAAGTCACGTTAAATTCCATGGGCGATGCCGTGATTTGCACTGACACATCGGGCAACATTACCTTCCTCAATCCCGTTGCAGAAAGGATGACCGGATGGCTGCTTGACGAGGCTGTCGGACGGGTAATGGCCGAGACTTTCAGGATGGTGGATGGCGTTACCCGTAAAGCCATTATGGATCCGATGGCCAAGGCGACTTCGCAAAATCGGGTGGGAAAGCTCCCGGCGAATTGCGTTCTTGTTCGCCGGGACGGGAACGAAGTCTTCATCGAAGACTCCGTCGCACCGATACGTGACCGTGAAGGGCGAGTTACCGGAGCGGTTATTGTATTTCGCGACGTAACTGCCACGCGGACATTGGAAGAGAAGCTGACGCACTCCGCTCACCACGACTTTCTCACGGGGTTGCCGAATCGAATGCTTCTGAACACCCGGGTGGCCCAGGCAATCTCTCATG